>NHGV01000011.1 GCA_002171085.1 Pelagibacteraceae bacterium TMED146
GATGGAACAGCTGCTGGAGCGNGCNGATCAANTGGANGGNATCGTGGTGGANACCAGTGGTCTNGCGTTNCCGCGTCCGTTGCTGCAGGCCNTGGACTGGCCNGCCATCCGCAGCCGAGTGCATGTGAATGGTGTGGTGACCNTGGTGGATGGCGAAGCCCTGGCGGCAGGAAGCCCGGTNGCTGATCGAGAGGCCTTGGAGCGACAGCGACGGGAGGATCCCAGCCTCGATCACATCACCGCCATCGATGAGCTGTTCCACGATCAGCTTCAGGCCGCGGATCTCGTTCTGCTCAGCCGTGCCGATCGACTGTCACAGGAGCAGCTGGCCGCGGTTCAGACCAANCTGCAGAACCAGACCAGGTCAGGGACGGCCCTGCTTCCCGTGGCCCATGGCGCCGTGGACACCTCGGTGGTGCTCGGCCTGGAGCATCACTCCAATGAACAGGTCGATCACCATCACCACGACCACGACCATCACGATCACAGCCATGTCGCGATGGTGAGTGGCGGACTCCGCCTTGAGGGGGAATTTGATCGGTCGGCGCTTGAGGATCTGCTGCCCCGGTTGGTCAGCGAGCTTCAGGTGNTGAGGCTGAANGGACGNGTCTGGCTGCCGGGCAAGGCCTTGCCTTTGCAGCTGCAGATGGTGGGCCCACGGCTCAACAGCTGGTTTGAGACAGCCCCGGCATCGGCCTGGCGTCCTGACAGCGGCGCTGGAGTGGATCTGGTGGTGCTCTCCCTTCANGAGACATCCACTGCGACGATCGAGCAGGCCCTTCAGGCGCTGCAGGCCACTCCGGCAACCGCCAGCACAGCCGCCAGCACTCCACGGGGCTGAATCGGATCCCCTTCGAACCGCCCCGCCACCAGCGCCATCACCGGTGCGGTGCTCATCAGCGTGACGCCAGGCCCGACGGGCATCGTCTGAAACACCAATTGCTGCAGGACGATGCCCACATTGGTCCCCAACGCGGTGGCCAGCAGGATGCGCAGCCCCGAGCCTGACCGTGCGTTAAGGCGTGACCCTCTGGCTCGCAGGAGTGGTAACAAAGCCAGCCATCCNCCAAGCAATCGGACGGATGCGGTCTGCAGGGGGCTCAGCTCGCTGCTGATCAGTACCTGTCGAGCCAGGAAGGCGCCAGTGAGACCGCAGACCACTGCCAACAGTCCAAAGACAAGCCCCTGGCGGTCCCTGTGAAGCGGCCCNTCGCTGTCCGCCACCAGCACCACGGCACCTGCCACCANGAGAGCACCGAGCCAGGCCCCTGCATTCAGNTGCTCCCNCATCAGCANCACGCTGCCAAGACTGNCCAACACCGGGCCGAGTGCCTCCAGCGTGAGGGTTCGGCGGGTTCCCAGCCGCCGCAGGGCGGCGAGATAGAAGCTGTCACCGGCGGCGATGCCCACACCGCCACTGAGCACTAACCAGCCGATGGCCGCTGCGTTGTCCTGCCACGGCAGCAGCGCCAGAACCGGAACAAAGAGCAGCGTCGCCAGGCCGTTTTTGAGGGTGTTGAGCTGCAGGGCTGAGCCCTGATCCGACAGGGAGCGCCACAGGCTGCTGGCGGTTGTCCAGGCCAGGGCTGCGGCCAACGCCGCCACCACTCCGATCATCGGCATCTACTTAACAAGTTGTTCACTCAGCTGCCAGAGCCGCGCCGCCTTGGCATCATCAGCGGCCTCCGCAGAGGTTTCGGTGCATGCGAAGTGGTGACGTCCGGGGCCAAGGAGTTCATTGCTCCAGTAGCTGAATCCCTGTGGCATGGCCGGATCCAGCATCAGCCGCAGCAGCAGTTCGGAAGCGCGTTGGGGATGTTCGGTGAGTCGCAGCAGATCACGGGCCACGAATCCGAACAAGGCCTGGCCAATTGGATTGGCTTCGCGGCTGTTGCGGAAGAAGCCATCCCTGCTGCGGGGGATCACCAGGCCCGGGCTCCAACAGATCACCGGCCACTGGGGTTGGAGCCGCGCCAAATGCCGGCCCATCAACAGATTGCAGAGCTTGCTGTCCTTGTAGGCCTTGTCTGCATCAAAGGGCGGTTCACCGTTCACCATCTCGGAACGCTGCTCCAGGCCCGAGAGATCCCCGAGGCATGCAGGACGTCCCACCCGTCCTCCTCCACTGGCCGGGTTGTGCACCTCTGAGGCGGTGATCACAACTCTGGGTGCAGCGGATTGGTGCAACAGAGGCAGCAGATCCATCAGCAGGCGCTGGTGGGCCAGATGGTTCACGGCAATGGTGAGCTCNACGCCCTGGGCGCTGCGGCGCACCTGGCGATGGCCGGCGTATTGCAGCCCCGCATTNAGCAGCAGTCCATCGATGGCTTCCCCCTGATCGTTCAGCTCTCGTCCNATGGCTNCNACCTGGTCAAGATCGGCCAGATCCGCCAGCAGCACCCGGCTGTCCCCATTGATCCAGCTGAGGGTNTNCTCGGCCCGCTGCTGACTGCGGCAGATCACGGTGAGGCGATGTCCCTTCTGCTGGAGACGTTCGGCGGCGAGACGACCGATGCCGCTGCTGGCTCCGGTGATCANCCAGTGCTGTTGATCAGCCATTGGAGTCGATTTTGAAGATGTACAGCCTTCCGTCCCGTTCACTCACCACATACAACCGTTGACGGGCGGGATCGATCGCCACCCCTTCCGACTTACGGATCCGTCTGGGNTTGTTGTCGTCTTCGACCACCAGATCGAGACGTTGCAGCACCCGGTTCTGCTCCCAGTCGTAGTGATAAAGGCACTGCCCCTTGTCGCTGGTGATCCAGATCGTGTTGCGTTCGGCGTCGTAGCTGAGGCCGGAGNAGTCGAGTTTCTCCGGCCCCACCTTCGGGTGCACGAAGCCGTTGCTGTCGTTGAGCAGGCGTGCCTGGAGGATGCTCTCGCCTTCGGCGTCAAGCTCAATCAGCAGGCCTGGTCGCCCTTCCTTCACCACAAACAAATGCCCGGTGCGGGTGTTCACGGTGATCCCTTCCAGGCCTTTGTTGTCCGGTGGATCAGGGAAATACCGCTTGATGCTGTCGTAGTTCGCCATCGCCGCCAGCGGACGACGACTGAGTTCGCGCCGGCTGGCGATGTCGATGGTGATCACGGCATTGGTCTCTTCCTGAACGGCATGGAGCTGGCTGCCATCGGCATTGATGGCAATCCCCTCCAGATCGTCCACGCCGATGAAAAACGACTCTGCGATCGAGAGGCGACCCTTCAGATCCAGGCGGAANACGGCCTTGGTGTCATCACTGACGGTNTAAAGGGCGCTGCCGTCGTGGTTCAGGGTCAGACCTGAAGGCTCGTTCAGGCCCGCTGCCTTGTCGAGAATCCGGTGTTCGCCGATCAGGCTCAGGCTGAGCGTGGCGTCAGTCATNGCGGTCCCCTCGCTGGTCTAAGGATTTCAGGACGTGCTGTCGGTTGGGGTCAGCTGGAGCACCAAGGCCGAGAATGGCATTGTTGTGGTTCTGGCAACCGATGCAACGCCTCGCGGTGTACTGCGGATCCAGATGCGGCCATGCGCCGGCGCATGGTCAGGCGGCTCAGGCGTTGGGCCAGGCNATGGCCCAACGCGGTGTGGGGCTGGTGTATGGCGCTGCGCAGATCGGTCTGATGGGAGCTGTCGCCGATGCGGTGCTGGCGGCGGATGGGGAGGTGATCGGTGTGATCCCGGAAGCTCTGATGGATGCCGAAGTTGCTCACCACGAGCTCACGCGGCTGGAGGTGGTGGCCGACATGCATGTCCGCAAGGCGCGCATGATCGAACTGGCGGATGCCATGGTCGCCCTGCCGGGGGGGCTTGGAACCCTGGAGGAGTTGTTTGAGGCACTCACCTGGTTGCAGCTGCGCTTTCACAGCAAACCCTGCGCCTTGTTCAATGTGGACGGCTACTACGACGGACTCCTTNAGTTCCTGGATGGAGCCGTGGCCGATGGTTTCGTGGCGGCGGAGCACCGCGCGCTCTTATCAGTTCATCGGGATCCTCAGCAGCTCCTGGATNAGCTGTTCCCCNACGCCTGATGCAACGGACGGTTCTGATCACCGGNGCCAGCCGNGGCATCGGCCGGGCGGTGGCTGAGCAGCTGTTGGCGAACGGTCATCGCCTTTGCCTCGGTCTCCGNGATCCGGCCCGTCTCAAGGGAACGCCTCTNGAGAGCGAGTGTGTGCTTCCGGTTCCCTATGACGCCGGCCAACCCGAGCAGGCTGAGGCTCTGGTGGATGCCGCCATCCGCTGGNCTGGTGGNGCNGACGCGTTGATCCATTGCGCGGGGATTTTGCATCGCACGCCGCTGCTGTTCGCGGACGGTCAGGAGGCCGAGCTTGAGGAGCTGTGGCGGGTCAATGTGATGGGGCCNTGGTGGTTGACCCGGGCTGCCTGGCCCCAGCTCCGATCCTCCGGTCATGGGCGGATCCAGGTGCTGGTTTCGATGAGTGGCAAACGGGTGAAAGGCCGGATGGCGGGGTACCCAGTGAGCAAGTTCGCGTTGATGGCCTTGTGTCAGTCCATGCGCAATGAAGGGTTCGATCACGGCATCCGGGTCACGGCGATCTGCCCGAGCTGGGTGAACACAGCCATGGCCCAGTCAGTGAGCTCCGTGCCGTCGGAGTCGATGACCCAACCGCAGGATCTCGCTTGCCTGATGGGAAACCTTCTGGATCTGCCTAATGCGGCTGTTCCTTTTGAAATCGCGGTTAATTGCGCCCTGGAAACCTGATCAGGTCAGGGACAGGCTGACCGCAATGGTCACCGTCGCTACCACTTCGGCAGATGATTCATGGCCATGTGTCTGTTCGCTGCGCTCGGGTTGCTGGCGCCACGGTTGATCCTGCTGTTGATGTGGCTGTTCAACAGCAGCTTCGTACTGCAACCTTTCGCGGCCATGGCGGTTCCAAATCCCGTGTTGCCCATCGCCGGCCTGTTGCTGCTTCCCACCACCACCCTTGGCTTTTGCTGGGCCACATCAGCCTTCGGCGGAGTGTCCTCCTTCAGCGGCATGCTGGTGGTGGCCATCGGCGTGATCATTGACCTCGGCCTGATCGGTAACGGTCGCGGTATGGCCAAGCGCTGATCCAGATCTGCCCTGATGACTGAAACCTGCGGCATCTGCCGCTTGCACCAGGATCCGCTGAATCGCGAGCGGTATGAAATCAGTCGCAGTGAGCTGTGGCTAGTTCGTCATCACCCGGATCCAGCTCCCCTCCCAGGCTGGCTGCTGCTGGACAGTGTGCGTCACTGCGCTGGGCCGATTGAGTTCGAGCCTCCGGAAGCCGCGTCCTGGGGACGTGCCGTGCAGGATGCCAGCCAGCTGGTGCAGCAGATCACAGGCTGTGATCGTGTTTATGCCATTGCCTTTGGTGAGGGGGCTCGCCATCTCCACCTGCACCTGATCCCCAGATTTGCTGAGGATCCGGAGACCAGCGCCTGGTTGGTGGCCGATCACTACCGAGCGGTGCAGGGCGGGCAGCGAGCTGCCGCTGAGCCCACTCAGGTGCAGACCATGGTGGAGTTAGCTCGCCGGTTCAGCTGATCAGGATCGATCCACGTCGTTGCGCTTCTGACTAGCCGCGTTGAAAGCGTTTGCGGGTGTTTTTGGAAACACGGAGGTTGCGCAGTCGTCCCAGGGGCCAGCCCAACTGCTGGAGATGGGCAAGCGTTGATGCTTCGGCATCGAAGCAGCCTTCGCAGTACGTGCTCTGAAGGCCGATCTCCTTGAGAGTGAGCAGCAGCAGGCGTTCTTCCCGGCGGGTTCCGCGTCGGGCCTCCACCAGCTCAAAGTCCCGTTGCTGATGTTCTGTGGTTATTGCTGAGAGGGCTTCGGTGTATCCGATCAGGAGGGTTTGATCGATGGCGCGATAGGCGGTGTAAACGACGCCTTCCGGTTTGGTCTCCAGGGTCTGGACCCGTTCGCTCAGGGCGATCACGGCTTCCATGGTCGGGGCCTGCAGGGCCTGCTCGAACAGGTTCAGGGAAGACGTCATCGTCAAAGACCTCCAATGGCCAGTCGTTCATCGCAGGCCCCTTCGTAGGCGCGAACGGCCGCTGAAGGAATGGATCCATTGCTCTTCAGCTGCCGGATCGAGAGCTCCACGCACTGCAGCACCACGCTGGTGAGTTCCCGGCCCTCGCAGAGAGCCCAGCTGCGCAGCAACACATGCAGGCTCGGCGGCACGGACACCGTGAGCTTGACCTGGTTTTCCCGCGTCGCCGCTTTGATCATGGCCATGCCNGTGAGCAACTCAAGAGTAGCTGTGGAGATACTGCNTGGCAACTATGGGGTGACTTTGGAGTGTCTCTGCAGTGTGTTCTGGGTTGGCTCAGGGGCTCTCGCTCGATGACCTGCCCGTGCACCAGCCTTCCAGCTGTGAAGACGCATCACAGTTCATTGATCTGCCCAGCTGGTCCAGACATCGTGATCAGGAATTCATTGGTTCTATGGCCTCACCGTCTGGCACTTGGAGTAACAACCAACCTCCCTCCACGTTTGAAAAGCTCTGGCGCGGCTTGATTCTTGTCGGCGCCATTCACCTCGGCGGCATGCTCATCAATGTTGTGTTTCAGATGCTTGGAAACCACAGCCTGGATGGCATCCCAGCCAAATTCCTAGGCCTGTAATTCAGCGGCTTGTCGTACTTGAATGGTTGATCACAGGTGATCCCGATGGGGGATCACCTGTGATCATTTGATATCAACGGTTGNGATCAGGACATTTTCGCAAACAGTTTCTTGTGATAATCAACGACGTCCTGGCAGCCAATCACAGGGGTAAAGTCCATTTCAATTCCATACTGAGCACGCCAGGGAGCAAAGTGCTCAAAAATTTGCGCGTCTCCCGCGGCTTTGAACAACAGGGTGACCCGTCCTGCTCCTGGAGCATGGACGCGGAAGAGCATTTCAAAACCGTCAGCGCGATCGGCCTTCGCCATTTCGCCCGAATCCCAGAGTTCACAGAAACTCTTGTAGGCAGCCAGTTGGCTTTCGATATCTGGAAAAATGCAGTCGGCGAGGTACATCTGCATGGTCGGCGAGAGCGAGGTCCAACCAAGTACTAGCAANAGCAGACTCGTCTGCACCCATCACGCGGGAATCATGGTTTTGTCGGGGTCACTCTTGTCGATGGTTCGTCCTTGACTCTGTTTCAGTTCGATGAGTGGATGAATCGTCATTCAAATCAGTCCACTGACTGAAGACGCAAGCGCTCTTTAGACGCCATCTCTGGATTCAACTCTGCCCACTCCTTCATGGACGGATTCGCCTCTAGATATGTGTTGTAGCTGCAATCGTACGGTCTNAGCTTGAAGTCACATTTTGGACCATCTTTCTCTTCACGCTCAGCTTTTTCGGAAGGACTTTCCCAGCCTAAAGGTGGTTTTTGACAGGTGCTGTTGTAACCAACCGGAGGCTCGCCAGGGGGGCATTTGGGATTGATGCTCGCCCGAGCATTGCCCTCTAGTTGCATGATACCAGCTCCGTACCAGAACGATGATTTGCATCCCCAATCTGCCTTGCCGGCTACTCTTTGATCATGCCCAAAATCAAACCCAAGGCCGTTGGAGTTATAGACGCACTTCACTTCCTTGCAATTGCCTCCCCCTACATAGGCAAATCCAGACGGACACTGATTTCCTTCTGCAATATCAGCACCTTGTGAACGGATTTGCCTTGATGTATTGGAGGTATCACCTTTCATTGCCCTGACACAGCCAGCATAATCTTTGGCTTCCACGCATAACTTATGGATTGATGGATCAACGTCGCCAGCTTGTACTGGGTTGACGACTGCACCAGTTGCATTGACTGCTGCGAAGGCAATCAATGGGACTAATCTTTTCATTCCTATGGGAGGTGGGAGGCTCTTGGCCCGATAGGCACATCATTGCAGTTCCGACCTCTACTTTCTGTTTTCAGTCGGGTCATCATGATCTCCGTATCCGAGCCTGAAACGATGACGGGCTGCTGCCTTTGTCTGTGGGCCAAGTTAAAAGCCTCGTTTGAGACTCCAAACGCATCGTGGGGAAGAATTTCACTTTTCCAAGCCGTAACGTCACCGTGGCCATCAGCTGTTGATACAACGCGACGAATGAGGCCAACAACTTCCCCATCAATGTGGGGCTTGTAACGGAGAGGGTGGGATTCGAACCCACGGTGCCCGTGAAGGCACGCTGGTTTTCAAGACCAGAGCCATAAACCACTCGACCACCTCTCCAGGGGTCAGCGCCAGAACGATCGAGCGCTGATTTGACTTTAAGTCAGCTTGCGTACTGATCAGCTTTCCGGTTTGGCCAGCGGCAGCAGGCACTTGTCCGAATCACAGCCGGCGGGGCCGGCTTCCTTCAGTTCGCCGCTGTCGTAACGCTGCAAGGCCTCGAAGAAATCGCTGCTGACGCGGCGTTGAATCACTTCGGACTGCAGACGTTCGTAGGTGGCTGCATCGATGGGCTCGAAGGGCAGGCGCGGGAACGTGGCGTTGGCGTCAAAGCGAGCCAACAGCGCTGCGGAGATGTATCCCTCGCCGTTCTCCATCGCCTTGTGCAGCGCGTCCGCCAGCGGCTCGATTTCGTGGTCGCGGAATTCGATCGTGGCGGAGGTGTTGTGGGCGGTGTAGTGCGTCTGCACCTGCATGTAGAAGTCGAACTGGGCCATGGCTGAGAAGCCGTTGATGTCCACCGCATCGGCGCCTGGAAGATTGGCCCAACTCACTTCTGTGGGGATTTCCACCAGCCACTCGGTGCAGCGGGGATCAAAGGGATCATCCAGCAGCCGACCCTGTTCGTCCTTGTCGGATTGAGACGGCACCACGGTGTAGCCGTAGTCCATGCAAGCCATCGCCACCGGGTCGTTCTTGCGGAAGGTGATGCGGCGGATGAAGCGCTGTGCTTTGGGGGGGTGCCAGCCAGGAGCTGCACCGGTCAACAGGCTCTTCGTGCCGGCAGGTTGAACGGTGGTGCAGCGGTTGGGGCGGCGCAGACCATGGCGATCGCAGTAATCCCAAACCGTGTCGTTCACCACCTGCTTCCAGCGGCTGAGGTAGTCAGCTTCCTTGGCCTTGAAGGCACGACCTTCCTCGGTGTCGGGCCTGCCGGCTTCCCACCAACGCAGCCAGTCGCTGCCGAAGGCATGGACGAAGAAGTCGAACAGACCGGTGAAGCTGACGCCCACAATCGGATCCCATTCCCGGCTCTGGCGGTATCGCTCCACCTCGAAGCGGTGGTTGAGCAGACAAGCCACCGACAATGCCGCGGCCCGGAAGGCGTCAGCCTGGCCTTCTTCGTCGCTGGGATCGATCTGGTTGAGATGAATCTCCGCCAGGTTGCAGTGGAAATCGGCTCCGAGAATCTCGCCGCAGGGATTGAGGCCGTAGCGGCTGAGGCGATGCTCGAGCTCCTCCGGCGCAATGGGGCCATGGTTGGTGCTGAGCCAGCGACCGGCTTCCTCCTTGCCCTGATCGCAGTAGATCTCGATGAACTCGCTGCGCAGTTCCGGGGTGTTGAGCAGATCAGCGTTGGACCGTGCGATCGCTTCCGGAGCGAACTGGATGGCCCCCTCACCGGAGTGGAACTGCTTGGTGACCGCCGCCAGCACCACCTCTTTGCTGGGACGTGTGTGATATACCCGGGTGTGATTGGCCATGCGCAGGGCATCCCGCTCCGGGTCGATGCGCCAGTTGCCCTGGTCATCCTGTTGCCAGAGGTTGTCCTTGGCTGACGCCGCAGCGGTGTCGTTGGCAGCGAACTGGCGCATGCCGGCACTGCGTCGGATGTTGCCGGCCACGATGGTGACGGCGGCTTCATCGATCAGCAGGCAGCACTCCACAGACGTCAGTCGCCGTCCGATGGCTTTGTTCAGCAGTCGAGCCACCCGGCCATAGAGGTCCTTCAGCTTCACGGGGTTGGCCATGCCGCCGAAGCCCTTCAGGGTTTCGCCCACGGGACGGACATCGTTGAGATCGACCTCGATCTCGACGGTTCCGCCGTCGAAGCGAGGGTCACTGCTCAGCTCCAGCATCAACTGGTAGCTGTCCACCCAACCCCGACGGGTGTCGCCCAACTTGATGCGAACGCGGTTGCCGTCGATCGTGTGGGTGCAGTCGTCCTGACGTGCCTCTGCCGCTGTGATGCCGATGTCCGACACCGACACCACGTCGAGGGTGTTTCGTACGATCGGCAACCGCTCGATCAGGTGCGGTTCGATGATGGCGCCGGTGCCGCAGCCCATCATCGCCAGGTCCATCATCAGGCCGAAGGCCCGCCAGTCCACCAAGTTGGTGGAGGTGCAGTTGTAGGCGCCGGAGAAGTTCACCGACTGCTCGATCCAGCCCGTTCCTCCAATCCAGAGCCAGCGACCTGAGGGGAGGGCTTTCTTCTCGCTCTGCATGCGCGCCAGCAGTGCCACCTCCTCGTCGTTCAGGTTCCCCAGCTGCCGCAGTCCGCCGAGATTGCGGTCACCGACCTGGCTCCAGCTCTCGCGGCCATCGGGAGTCTTGCGGCTGTAAGTCCTGTAGAAGACAGGATTGGCGGCAGGTGCGGTGGCGGGGAAGTCGCTGAAACGAGCGCTGTCGCTCGCGGCGACCTCCACGCGATTCGGGGTCAGGGTCACGTGCGATGGAGCACAGATGTTGTCGAAACCCTAACGCCACAGATGGGGGCAGCAAGGGGTGCTCGCCACCATTGGCAGTGTCCTGAGCAGACTGGTGGGCCACGTCTCAACGCGGATGCAGCGATTGCCGGAGCCCGAGCTGATGCGCGACGTCGTTCAAGTGATGGCCTACGCCGCAGCGGATTTCAGTGCTGGAGATCAGCGCACCCTGGCGTTGATTGATGCTCTGTTCACCTCTCCACCCACTGGCACTGCTCCAGCTGTGATCCTCGACCTGGGCTGCGGGCCTGGGAACATAACCCTGCCCCTGGCCCGACGTTTCCCTGGGGCACAGGTCATCGGCGTGGATGGTTCCCCAGCGATGCTGGAGGTGGCCAGGGAACGGGCGGACCAGCAGGGTCTTCAGATTGACTTGCGCTGCAGCACCCTTCAGGGTCTGGCGCTGGAGCCGGTCGACCTGATCGTCAGCAACAGCCTGCTCCATCACTTGCACGAGCCCGACCTGCTCTGGCGGCTGACGCGCAGGTTTGCTGCCCCTGGCTGTCGGGTGCTGCACCGCGACCTGCGTCGTCCGGTCTCCTTGGCGGAGGTGCACCGTCTGCAGCAGCTCCATTGCCCCGATGCGCCGGCGGTGTTGATTCAGGATTTCTGTGCCTCCTTGGTGGCTGCCTTTACCCCTGAAGAGGTTCGACAGCAGTTGGCGGCGGCGGGATTGGACGCACTCAGCGTGGAGGCGGAGGACGACCGTTATCTGGTGGTGTCAGGCTTGGTGGATTGACAGCGAGCGATGAGCAGCACCACGGCGAGTGAGACAGACCTGGCCGAATTGGTGGCGGAGGCGGTGGACCGTCGCCGCAACTTCGCGATCATTTCTCACCCGGATGCTGGCAAGACAACCCTGACGGAAAAGCTGCTGCTGTACGGCGGTGCGATTCAGCAAGCCGGTGCGGTGAAGGCCCGCGGCGAGCAACGCAAGGTGACCTCGGACTGGATGGAGCTGGAGAAACAGCGGGGCATCTCGATCACGTCCACGGTGCTGCAGTTCGATTACGACACCACCACGATCAACCTGCTGGATACCCCTGGTCACCAGGATTTCTCAGAGGACACCTATCGGACCCTGGCGGCTGCCGACAACGCTGTGATGCTCGAGGACGCCGCCAAGGGCCTTGAGCCTCAGACCCGCAAGTTGTTTGAGGTGTGCCGGATGCGGCAGATTCCGATCTTCACCTTCATCAACAAGATGGACCGTCCCGGCCGGGAGCCTCTGACGCTCCTGGACGAGATTGAATCCGAACTGGAGCTGACCCCCTGGGCCGTGAACTGGCCCATCGGCAGCGGTGAGCAGTTTCGGGGGGTGATCGACCGCCGCAGCCGCGAGGTGGTTCTGTTCAGTCGAGCCGAGCGGGGCAAGCAGGCCGAGGAACAGAAGCTGTCCCTTGATGATCCAGCCCTGCGGGAGTTGGTGGAAGAGGAGCTGTTGGATCTGGCGATCGAGGAGATGGAGTTACTCGATGCCGCCGGTGCCGAGCTCGACATCGAGATGGTGCATGCCGGCGAACTCACACCGGTGTTCTTCGGCTCAGCGATGACGAACTTCGGGGTGCGGCCGTTTCTCGATGCTTTCCTGGAAATGGCCCAGCGTCCGATTGCCCGTTCCAGCAGCGAAGGCTTGATCGACCCGCTGCGGGAGGGGTTCAGCGGGTTTGTGTTCAAGCTCCAGGCCAACATGGATCCCCGCCATCGGGATCGGGTCGCGTTCGTGCGGGTCTGCAGCGGGCGCTTTGAGAAAGATATGACGGTGAAGCACGCCCGCACCGGTAAGGCGATTCGCTTATCCAGACCGCAGAAGCTGTTCGGACAGGATCGGGCAGTGGTGGAGGACGCCTACCCCGGCGATGTGATCGGCTTGAACAACCCAGGCATGTTCTCCATCGGCGACACCCTGTATGTGGGGCCGAAGGTGGAATTTGAGGGTATTCCCTGTTTCAGCCCGGAGATCTTCAGCTGGTTGCGTAATCCAAACCCCTCCGCGTTCAAGAACTTCCGCAAGGGCGTGAATGAATTACGGGAGGAAGGTGCGGTTCAGATCCTTTACGACACCGATGAGAGCAAGCGTGATCCGATCCTGGCGGCGGTTGGTCAGTTGCAATTGGAGGTGGTTCAGCATCGCCTCGAGAGCGAATACGGCGTCGAAACCCGGTTGGAACCCCTGGGTTATCAAGTGGCCCGCTGGGTCGCTGGTGGCTGGCCGGAGCTGGAGAAGCTGGGCCGGATTTTCAACTGCAAAACCGTCCGCGATGCCTGGAACAGGCCTGTTCTTCTGTTCAAGAACGAGTGGAACCTGAATCAATTGAAGGAGGACCACCCCGACTTCGAACTGAGCAATGTGGCTCCTGTGGTGAGTGGGGTGGAGCCGATCAGTCTCTGAGGGTCCGTTCAGCGGGAGCTGAAGCGCACCGCCCGCTTGGTTCCCCACAGATTGCGCTGCCGTTGTTCGGCTTCGTTGATGCAGCGCTGTGCCTCAGCGCGGGAGTGACAGGTTCTGGCCTTTTCCTCCACCGCCATCAAGGCCAGGAGCTCGTTCAGGGTGTTCATGGCGATCAGCCCAAGTGATTCATCATTAACCATCTCTTAACCGTATGCAAGTTGTTGCTGTCTGGCCGCCGGTCTGCAAGCCCTCATCGGCTCACAGGCCACGCTTCTGATCGCCAGACTGCTCGGACTGATTCGTGGCGATCACTTGGACAGTCTCTGGCTTGTGCGAAGCACGGCGGACGGCGGCACCGAGTACGTCTGTTTTCGTTCCGGCCGTGAATCCGTCGAAATGCTGGAGGGGTTCCACCTCCCTCCGCAGATGCCCCTGATCAAGCGTCGCCGCTGGTTGAACCGCTCCGAGGCCCTGAGTTGCCGTCAGAACCTTGAACGTTCTGAGGGTTTCCGTCACGGCAAGGCTCTGTTCTGAGCTGGTCTCGATACGCTCTTGTCATGTTGTTACTGAAAGGGCATGGCTGCCGTCGGTGAATCCGGTCCTTCGTCCGGCTCGGAGGATCCCTACGCCCGGCTGGGCCTTGCCCCAGGGGCCAGCTTCGATGAGGTTCAGGCGGCCCGCAGCCGTTGTCTGGCCCAGACCGATGACGATCCCCAGGCCAAGGCTCGGGTGGAAGCCGCCTACGACGCTGTTCTGATGGCTCGCCTCCGAGACCGCCAGCAGGGACAGGTCAGTGCCGCTGCCGCGACGGCGTCGCAGAAGGAGGAGTCGGCGGCGTCTGCCAGTCCATCCGTGCCGTCTCTTCCGGGGGTCAGCGTTCTGCAGCGGCTTCGTCCTCGCCTTCCTCAGGCCGCACCCTCCCTCTCCGGGATGTCTCCGTCATGGTCTCTGGCTGAGGGCCAGGGTCTGGTGGTCCGCCTGGTAGCCGGTGCAGCAGCGTTATTGCTGTTGCTGTTCTCACAGGGCTCCGGTTCCTTGGTCCTGGCCCTGGGCCTGATCGGCTGTTTCCTGAGTCAGATCCGACGGGGTCGCCGTCCTCTTCCTTCCCTCGGTTGGTGCCTGTTGGTGCTTGGCCTCGGCTTGGTGGTGGGCGGAGTCCTAACGGCATCGTTGTCCCCCACAGCCTTCAGCCAGCTGAGCTTGAGCCTCGAGCAGGTTCAAGCCCTGCCTGCGGCAGTTCTGCTCTGGCTTGCTTCGCTGTTGCTGGCCTAAGAGGCTGGTGCCAGCTCGGCGATCAGCTCCTCCAGTTCAGGGCCGCTGACTTCATAACGGTTGTTGCAGAAGTGACAGGTGAGTTCCGCTCCACCGTCCTTCTCCAACATGTCGGCCAATTCCGTTCGTCCGACGAGCATCAGGGCGGCCACACTGCGTTCGCGACTGCAGCGGCAGTGAAACCGCACGGGATGCTGGGCATCCGCGTCCTCCAGGGGGCGGGGATCCAGATCCGGGAAAACATCCACCAGCAGGTCCTCGAGCTGGTCGCCGCAACGGTCCAGTCGTCCGCTGAAATCATCAATCTCGCGGCAGCGCTGTTCAAGGAGTTCCACAAGCGCAGGTTCTTCGGCCGCTTTGGGCAGGATCTGAACAAGAAGTCCGCCGCTGCTGTGCAGTTTCTGGCTGCTGATCCGTTCACCGACGAACACCGCCGATGGTGTCTGCTCTGAGTGCAGCAGATAGGAGGCAACGTCATCACCGATCCCGCCGCTCACCAGTTCGACGGTGCTGTTGAACGGTTCCCCCTTGCCGTCATCGCGCATGACATGCAGATAACCGGTGCCGGCAGCGGCCTTGAAGTCGAAGCTGTGGTTCCCATCGGCGTCGATCACCGGATCCAGCTCCAGGGTGTTGTCGCCCACGTATCCCCGTACCGTTCCATCCCGGCAGGCATCCACCATCAGTCCCTTCAGTGGTCCATCGGAGCCGAGCCTGAGGTTGACGCGCCCGTGCCGCACTTTCATCGAACTGGCCAGCATCAGGCCGGCGGCCATGGCCCGACCCAGCATCACGGTGGAGAGGTAGGAGAGCTCATGACGCCGCCGTGCCTCCCGCACGGTGTTGGTCGTGGAGACCGCCACCAGTCGAATGCCACCCCCTGCAGCTGTCGCTCTCACCAGGCGGTCGGCCATGGAACCCCTTCAAGCTCCGGGCAATGTAGTCACCGGTTCCAGACAGCCGTTCCGCAGCCGATACCGCTCGCAGCCCCAATCGTGGAACAGTTGCGGCTCATGGGTCACGACGATCAGCACCCGTTGCTTTGACAGGTTGCTCAGCAGATTGAGCACGTCGGCGCGGACCGACCAGTCCAACCCTGCCGTCGGTTCATCCAGCAGCAGCAGTTCCGCCCCGCGCAGCAGCTGCACCGCTAAGGCCAGGCGTCGTTGCTGGCCGCCACTGAGTCGTTCCGGTGCGTCGCTCATGCGCAGGGCCGTCAGGCCGACGGTGTCCAGTGCTGTCTGCAGCTGATCGCTGTCCAGTCGCCGGTGACCGAGGCGCAGTTCCTGGGCAATGGTCAACCCGAGGAAATGGCGTTCCGGGAACTGAAACACCATTCCACTGAGCCAGCGTCGCTGCCGTTTGCTCAGCTCTCGCCCCTTCCAGCGGATGCTGCCCCGCAGTTGGCCACTCAGGCCGGCGATCACCTCCAGCAGACTTGTCTTGCCACTGCCGCTGGCTCCGGCAACAAGCACAGGACGGCCGATGTCGGCCTTGAGGGAGACATCCGTCAGCAGTGGCCGTGCCGCGGTGGCCGGCGCGTAGTCGAGGGACTGAAGGTCGAGCATGGACCACAGCTTGACCGATGATGAAGTCACCTCACTGGTCCCTCCATGGACGTTCGTTTCCGCGAGGTGGATCCGTTCAATTGCTGGATCTGGCTGCGTTTCGCTTCACCGCCGAGTCAGGGGGAGCGCAATTATGTCGATGGCATCTTCGACAGCTGGTATGTGATCGGTCGCCTCGGCGGTTTCAACGCCGAAAACCTTCAGGTCCATGAGGAAGGTGCTGATCTCAGCTGGATGGCTTACGACAACGACGAGGCCGATTCGGTGATGCCAGCCCTGATGCACAACATGGGCCAGCTGGAGTATCAGGCCGAATGGGGCCGTTGCTGGGTCGACATGGGCACCAGCGATGGCGTTGGGATCGATGTGTTGATCAATGCCCTGCGTCAGCTGGATACGGATGTGGTGCAGATCGAAGAGCTGCTGATCGGCGGTGTCAATGAGGACTGGCCGGTGGAGGACCACCCCGACAGCCTCTTCCCGTCAGGTGGCTGAGCTGCGGCGGCTGCTGATGGCCCCGCAACGGCTGGCGGCTGTTGCGGCGAACCACCCGGCCATTCCACTGGAGGCGTCCGAACAGCACTACCTGCGTCGTGTTCTGCGTTGCCGAGTGGGAGACAGCATCGCCGTGGTCGATGGCTGCGGGTCGCTCTGGCAGGCCCAGTTGATCAGCGCCGATGCTTTGCAGCTTTCCGGTCCTTCTAAACAAGTCGAACCTGCCCCGTCGCCGCGGCTGGGCCTGGGGCTGGCCCTGATTCGTCGCGGCTTTGAGGACGCGCTGCGTATGGCCTGTGAACTGGGGGTGGATGAGATTCAACCGCTTCAAGCCGACCGCTGCACCCCCCAGGCGGAGCGCCGGCCCGAGCGCTGGTCCACGATTCTCCAGGAGGCGGTGGAGCAGTGTGAACGCCTCTGGGCACCAGCTCTGAAACCCGTCTGCAGCCTTGATCAGTGGTCCGGTGGCCAGCACCCCGTGGCCGTGGGTGTCACCCGTCGCTCCGATACCCCAGCCTTGAGCGACTGGCTCAAAGGGACCCCTGGCTCGGACGGCATGGTCTGGTTGCTGGTGGGTCCTGAGGGCGGCTGGAGCGATGCTGAGGATCAGCTGATCTGCTCCAGGAGGTGGCAGCCGGTGCACCTGGGACACACAATTCTGCGTAGCTCAACGGCCGCCGTGCGGGGGAGCGTTGAGCTGCTGCGGTGGCGGGATGGATGAATTTGATGCCGATCAGCTCTTGAACAGGTCGCCGGCGATGGTCATGAAGCCCTTCATGCCGGCGCCGGGACGGCGCTTGCCAGCCCGCAGGCCTGCACCCGGCATCAGGTTGGACGGGGCATAGGTGCTCATCGTCACGGCGGGCCGAGCGGCCTGGCTTGCGGCGAGTTCAGCGGCGATGGCCTCGGCGGTGGTTTGAACCGCTGCTGTGTCGTTGGCTGTACCGCTAGCGACGGGCTGCTCTGCAGGGATCGACGTTGGGGCGGTGGTCACCACCACCTCGGCCTGAGGTTCCTCCTGCGGCGTGGAGCTCTCTTCGACAGCGACCGTTTCAGGCAGGTCCAGGCGGACCGGCTCGGCGCTCTCATCGAGCGTCAGAAAGAAGCTCTTGTTCTGGTTGAACAGCATGCCGAGGGTTCCACTGACAACAGCGATGATTCTCCGATGCAAGGCCCTGTTCGCGGGCTTTGCTTACGGCACTGCAACACGGCATCAATGATCTGGATTCACGCCCTGCTGCTCAACACCGTCCTGATCGCAGGGGCCCAGCGTGCGCCGCTGCTCACCCCCGTCGGTTGGGTCCATGCCGGAGCGCTGGGAACGATCCTCTGGGGTTGTCTCGGCTGGCGGGGATGGGTGGCCGTGGTGGCGTATCTGGTGCTGGGCAGCCTGGTGACCAGGCTCGGCCTGCGTCAGAAGGAAGCGCTCGGACTCGCTGAAGCCAGGGGGGGACGCCGTGGCCCGGAAAACGTCTGGGGATCAGCCGCCACCGGGGCATGTCTGGCCCTTCTGATCGGTGCAGGTGTGGAACCCCAACCTCTGTTGTTGGTTGGTTTTGCGGCCAGTTTCGCCGCCAAGCTCGCCGATACCTTCGGGAGCGAGATCGGCAAGCGCTGGGGCCGCAGGGCGGTGCTGATCACGACCCTGCGGCCTGTGCCCCCTGGCACCGAAGGAGCCATCAGCCTGGCGGGGACCCTCGCCAGTGCCGCCGGCAGCGTGGTGATGACCCTGGTGATGTGGCAACTGCAGCTGCTGCCGTCGATCAGCATCAGCCTGGTGGTGATGCTGATCGGTCTGGTGGCGACCCTGGCGGAGAGTCTGCTGGGTGCTGTCGCTCAGGATCGAATCAGTTGGCTGAGCAATGAGTTGGTCAATGCCCTGCAGACGCTGCTGGCCGCCCTCATGGCGATGCTGTTGATGGTCGGCAGGATCTGAACGGCAGCAGACCGTCCTGCTCTGCCAACCGCTGAAGGAGCTTGATCGCGTTTCGGATGGACTTGCGCAGCTGATGTTGCGGCACGCCGGTGGCCGACGCGATTGTTCGCACACTGTCCCCTTTGATGAAGTGGCGCTGCAGCAACTGCCGTTGATGTGGCTTCAGCAGTTGCAGAGCGCCGTCCAACCAGCGTTGTTCCTGATCGTCATGGTCCGGGCCTGCTCCCTGCTCGTGGATGGCGCTGATGGGCACCATCGGTTGCGCCTGCTGGCTGCTGCAGGCCTCCCGCCAGCGCTGAGCCGTGATCTGGAGAGCGGCGGCATGTTCCATGTCCGAGAGGGGCGGCCGACAAGCCTGGATCTGGACTTGCTGCAGCTTCTGGCCTTTGACGTAGGTGTCGCGCAGCCGCCAGGGGACGCGAATCGTGCTGGCCCGATCCCGGCGGAAATGGAGCACCTGACCGTTGGCAGCGCTGCTCAGAAATGTTGATGGCTTATGACCGCGCTGAGGTTCAAATCGCTCCCATCCGCGGATCAGACCCACACGGGCCTCCTGTTCCAGGTCGTCCCGCTCTTCTGGTCCCCGCTGGATCTGGCGAGAGGCGATCATCCCGGCGATGCCGAGATGATTCAGAACGTTGATGTTGCGTCGCTGGAGCTCAGGGGGAAGATTCCGCCGCTGCTCGCGTCGCTGCCATCCGGAAGTGTTCATGGTGCTGAAGCAACTGTCTTCAGCGTTTGTGATTCCGGCCTGTCCGACCGCCCACCTTGGTGCCCGATCTCGGCACCAAGGTGCCGGATAGGGTCTCGCTACTCAGCAGCTCTGTGAATGGATTGGCAACCGGAGGCCCTCGCCGCTCTGAAAAAGGATGTGCCCTTCTTCGTTCGACCTGCCGTGCGTCGGCGGGTTGAGTCGATGGCCAATGAGGCGGGACGCAGCAGCATTGACCTCAGCTTTTATGCGGAGGCGAAAGCGAGCATGGCGCCCAGTTGAGGCTCAGGGGGTATCCAGGTCGCAACGATTCAATTCCGGCTGGGTGAGGCGATCGATGATGCGGGCCATGTCGATCGAGGTGAGTTCGCCGTTGTCGTCCCACTTGAGCGTGGTCTTCCGCTGAGCGGGAGGCTGTTGCGTCGTGGACTGTCCAGCTGTTTGCTCGAAGGAACGATCGGCCACCACATCCGAAGGTCAGGGTTCGGAGATATTAGTGGCCAAGTTGGCCGCCATTACCCACGAAGCGGCGTTGTTGTGGTAAGTGGCAACAATCCTGCCCAGGTCTGCAGGGCGCTCCAGGTGCTGATGCGCTGGTGGATGAAGTGGTGCCCCTCGCCGTTGAGATGCAGGCCATCGGGTTCCATCCAGCTCAGCCAGTCGGGTTCTTCTCGCATGGACCGATGCAGTGGGAGGAACGGGATGCCGGCATCGCGACAGGTTTCAGCCAGCATCGCTTCGTGGGCCTCCACGTCCAGATTGCTGTACCAGAGGCAGTCGGCAAAGGGCATGACGTGCTCATCCACGGGTGTGAGGCCAATCACCAGGACCTGGGTCAGCGGTTTCATTTCACTGAGCAGCTGTCCCATGCCGAATCCATAGGCCTCGGTGGTCAGTTGCTGGCGGCCATCCGGCCGGCCCACCCGTGCCGTGTCGTTCAATCCGACTGCCAGCAGCACACCGTCCGGTGTCTGCCGCCGCAGCTCGCCGCGACATTGCCACTCCCCCCGCCAGCGGGCGGCCACCCGTTCCAATCCATCGCCGCGGATGCCCAGGGGATAGATCACCGGGGCCGCCGGCAACTGCATCCACTCCCTGCGCAGGCGTTCGCACCAGCCCCCGGCCTCACGATCTCCCCAGCCATACACGCCGCTGTCGCCGATCACCAGCAGCTGTTTGGGTTTCATGCCCTCTCCTGAAGCTGTTCAGAGGCCAGCTCCCCGAGGAGCGTCAGAACGGCGTACACCAGGATCAACCATCCCACCTGCGGCCAGTGAAAGGAGGACAGGGCCTCCATCAGCTGCCAGCCCAGACCGGCACCACCCACCAGACCGACCACCGCCGTATCCCGAAGAATCACATCACTGCGGTAGGCGGCGTAGGCGAGATAGCGCCGGCTCGCTGGCGTGAGCACCCCGAACAGCCAGGCGGAGCGCCGTGGCGCGCCGAGGGCAACCATGGCCTGCTGGTGGCGGCCATCCACCCGCTCGAGTCCGTCCTCGAGCACCAGTCCCATCACGCCGCTGTGATGCAGCCCCAAAGCGAGCGCCGCCACAGCAAGGGTCGGCTTGCTGGCCAGCATCAACAACAGCGCCGTCAACGGTGGAGGCAACAATCGCATCAGCAGCCAACCAGCCTTCAGCATCCGTCCAGGACCATCATCGGGGGCGATCAACCGCAGCAACGGCGGCAGGCCGATGGCCACCCCGGAGGCGAGCACTGTGATCAGGAGCGTTCTGCCGACCAGCTCCAGCCACGGCGTCTCGACCCATGCCTGCGTGAGACCGTCTCGCAACTGAGCCCATGGAGGCCATGGGGCCCCCTGGATCCATCGGGGCAGAGAGAGGTCGTGGTTCAGTCTGTGGCTCCAGAGGAGAGTGACCAGCGGCAGCGCCAGGGTCAGCAGCAACAGGCCATGACGGGCGGAGAGCCGTCGGATCACCAGATTCATCAACGCCAGCAGCAGGGCCATCAACCACAAGCCGCTCCACAGTTCACGAAAGCGCAGGGACTGCAGGCTCAGCATCAGCTCGGTCCCCAACCCCCCCAGGCCGAAAATCCCGAGCAGCAGGGCAGATCGCAGGGCGCAGTCGAGACGGTGGCCGATGTGATCGCGCAGTGCAGCGGCCACGGGAGGCATGAGGCTGGTGAACAGATTGATCACCGCGGGGACGCCAGCGCATCGCAGGGCGATGAGCGCGGGCAGTTCCTGCTGGTCCAGCTGATCTGCCAGAACGCGGGCCAGTAAAGCCGAGTAGGGCAGAACAATCGCCAGGACAGCCACCCATCCGTTCAGGCCGAACAGCTGAAGCAGGAGCAGGCCCCAGATCAGTTCATGGATCGATCGCAGTGGTGCCAGACAACGACGCAGCACCACCGCCGGCCAGCGCCGTCCGGTCAGGGTGGAACAGATCGTCGTCGAACTGAGAACCCCCAGCAGCAGCCCCGCAAGGCTGCTGAGGCTCCAGGCCAGAAGCGCCGTCAGAGCGGTGATCTGCAGTTCTGCAAGCTGATGCTTCAGCAGGGTTGGATCCAGGGAGGGTTGAAGGGCTGCCAGCCAGAACCGACCGATCTGTTCCACTCCACCGCCGTGGAGATCACGCAACAGCACGATCCCCAGAGGCAGCACCACCAGTGCTGGAGCCAGGGCCACGAGCACTGGTGCCGGCTTCAGCCTTCGCTGTAGAGCCATGCCAGGGTTGCTTCGGTGATGGCTGAGGGCGCTGCATCCAAGACCAGTTCACCCTGACGCAGCCCCAGCACTCGCTGGAACCGATGCATCAGATCGGGTCGGTGCAGGCTGATCACACAGGACGACTGATCCAGCAGCAGGTTGAGGACGTCGTTCGCCAGGCGTGGGTCAAGGGCGGACAACGGCTCATCAGCCAGGGTCAGCATCGGTTGCTGACGCAACAGCCGGGCCAGGGCCACCCGCTGGCGCTCGCCTCCTGAAAGGCCGGACACCCGTTGATCACGGAGCCCGTTGCTGAGTCCCACCTGGTGCAGGAGGACGTCCCCCAGCTCCGGCTCCAGCGGCTGCAACAGGTTGCGTAAACCCCAGAGGAGCGAATGGCGGCCCAGGGCCCCGGTGTTGATGTTCTGAAGCACGGTCAGTTCCTCCACAAGCCTGAGGTCCTGCCAGAGGGTTCCGATCTGCCGTCGCTGGGCTGGTCGACAACGGTTCAGGTCGTGCCCCTGCCAGAGAACGCTGCCCTCATCGGGCAGGAGGCTTCCGTTGCAGAGGCCGATCAGGCTGGATTTGCCTGCCCCGCTCCGCCCCAGCAGAACGGTGGTCTCCCCCAGCCGGATCGTGAGGTCGAGGGGTTGGAGCCGACCGGTCAGTCCAGCCCGGCGGAACTCCAGTACCGCCATCAGCGGACCTTGCCCAGTTGACGCCCCACCGCTTCGATCTTGTTGTAGTCCTCGTTCTGGGCGGGGATGAAGCTCTCAGCGCCGAACAGGTCCAGAACCAACGCTCCCCGTTCCGTTGAGGGAGTCAAGGACAGAAGAGCCTTCTGCACGCGATCGGTGAATCCTTCCCCGAAGCGCTCATCCAGATCGGGCCGAGCCACCCAGTGGTAGTCCACATAGGGAGGAGTTCGCCAGATCACCGCCACTTTGGAGGGATCGACGCGGCCCTCATCGACATTGCTGCGCCAGACCTGTTCATTAAGAGCGCCCACTTCATAGGTGCCGCTCTGGACCACAGCGATCGTGGCGTCGTGGCTGCCGCTGAAACCGGGTCCACCCCCTGCGAGATCCCCCATGGTGACGCCGTTCTCTCCGAGGAAGTACTGGGGCATCAGCCGTCCGGAGGTGGAACTTTCCGAGCCGAAGGCCAGACGGCGACCCTTCAACTGAACCAATTGATCGGCACTGGTGATGGGCCGGAGTCCGCTGGCGCCGTTGGCGATGAACACACTGGTGAATTTGGCGTCGATGTCCCGTTGGGCCAGCACCCTGGCCCCGGGCGTCTGCAGACGGGCCTGAACACCGGTCAGGCCACCGAACCAGACCAGATCAAGACTGCCGCTGCGGAATGCGCTGACAGCAGCCGCGTAGTTACTGACAGGGACGTACCGGACGTCGACATCCAGGGATTCACTCAGTTCATCCGAGAGGGATCCGTACAACCGATTCAACTTCTCGGGGTTCTGATCCGGGATGGCACCGATCTTCAGAACCGGGTCATTCGTCGATGGTGCACCGCTGCAGCCCGCCAAGGACATCGCAAAGGCTAAGCCGGTGGTGAGTCCGGTCGCCATCACGACCGGTCGTTGTCGTCCTGGCATCAGGTCAAACGTCGAACAAAACGATCTCAGCTGTTCTCCAGCAGTTGGCTCAGTCGCGACAAGCCATCTTTGATCGTCTCACGCGAGACGGCACAGGACAGACGAATGCAGCGGTCGTTTCCGAAGGCCAGACCGGGGACGACGGCAAGGCCTGCCCGATCCAGGGCCTGACGACAGAAGTCCATTGATCCGCCAACCGATTCCGGGAGCTGAGGGAAGGCGTAAAAAGCACCTTTGGGCTCCACAAGCGTGATTCCCTCAATCGCCTGCAGTCCCTCGGTGAGCAGCATCCGGCGTCGATTGTAGCTCTCCGCCATCGCATCGACGCAATCCCGCGGGCCCTGAATGGCCGCAAGAGCCCCTCGCTGGGCAAAGCTGCAGACATTGCTGGTGCTCTGACTCTGCAGAGCAGCGGCAGCCTTGATCACCTCCTGGTGTCCGGCGAGGTAGCCAAGCCGCCAGCCGGTCATCGCCCAGCCTTTGGCGAAGCCGTTGACGGTGAAACATCGATCGGCCAGATCCGAGGCGATGGCCGCAAAGCTGTGGTGCTGTTCACCCTCCGCCAGCAGGAATTCATAGATCTCGTCACTCATCACCAGCAGCTGGTGATGGCGACGCACCAGTTCCGCCAGGGCCTCGAGCTCCTGGCGTGGCATCACGCGACCGGTGGGATTCCCGGGGGTGTTCAGCACCAGCAGGCGGCTGCGCGGGCTGATCGCCGCCTCCAGTGCATCCAGATCGAGCCGGAAGCCCTCCTCGGCCTGGCTGGGGATCAGCTTGACCTCAGCACCGGCCAGGGCGGCCATCTCCGGATAGCTCAGCCAGTACGGCGCTGGTAGAAGCACCTCATCACCAGGATTCAGCAGCACCTGAAACAGGTTGTAGATCGCCTGCTTGCCGCCGTTGGTGATCAGAACCTGCTCGCTGCTGGTGGCGATGCCATTGGTCCTGGACAGCTTCTCCGCTATGGCTGCCCGGAGCTCGGGGTCGCCAGCGGCTGGTCCGTAGCGCGTGATGCCATCACGCAGGGCTTGTCGGGTGGCCTCGACGATGAAATCCGGCGTGTCGAAATCAGGCTCACCGGCACTGAGGCTGCAGATGTCACGCCCGGCACGCTGCAGTGCCTTCGCCTGGGCGCCGATGGCTAGCGTCAGGGAGGGCTTGAGGGCCACGGCCCGTGCGGACAGTTCTGGAGGGCGTGGCATCGGCAACGCACCTCCCCGCGGCACGCGTAAAGATCACATCCTGCCTCACGTGGTGTCCCAGACAACCTTGTGTGTTCCC
>NHGV01000001.1 GCA_002171085.1 Pelagibacteraceae bacterium TMED146
ATGTAAGATCTAGACTTTCCCACAGCTTTAGAAATATCTTCCTGTGTATAATTATATTTTTTAGTTAAAAGCTGATAACCTTCTGCTTCCTCAAGAGAATTTAGCTCAGATCTTTGAATATTTTCTATTAAAGAGATTTCTGCTAGTTTCTCTTCTTTTAGATCATTTCTTATAATAGCAGGTATTTCATGAATTTTGGCAATTTGTGATGCTCTCCACCTTCTTTCACCTGCTATTAAATGATAACGGTTTTTTGTATCTTTTTTTTTCTTAACTATTATTGGTTGGATAACACCCTGATTTTTAATTGACTTTGCCAAAGCCTCAAGTTCAATTTTATCAAAATCTTTTCTTGGCTGCCATGGTCCTGGCTCTATAAATTCTATTGGTATCAAGTTATATTTTTCAGAATTATTACTATTTAGAGGAAATGATGAATTTTCAGATTGTTTGCCTAACAAACTAGAAAGNCCACTTCCTAANCCAGTTGTTTTACTTNTTTTNGGCTTATTCATTNGATANATTTCTCNTGATTNATTATTTCTCCNGCCAANGATGCATAAGCTTGTGAACCTGGGCATGATATATCATACATTAAAACAGGCTGACCGTAGCTTGGAGCTTCAGAAACTCTTACATTTCTGGGAATTATGGTATTAAAGACTTTTTTTCCAAAATGACTTTTAACATCGTCATAAACCATTTCACAAATTTTATTTCTTTTATCAAACATTGTTAAAAGAATACCCTGAAGAGTTATATCCTTGTTAAAATTCTCTCTTACCAAATCTAGTGTTGTCATCAGCTGAGTTAAACCTTCTAAAGCATAATATTCAGTTTGCAATGGCACTATCAAATTTTTAGCTGCACACAGAGCGTTTAGAGTAAGTAGTCCTAGAGATGGAGGACAATCAATGAAGATATAGTCATAATTATCATTAATTTCATTTATTCTGTTTCTTAGTTGAAATTCTCTATCTTCAATATTAACCAATTCCTGTTCCAAAACAGATAAATTAGGAGATGTCGGTATTAAATCGAGTTTTGGAATAGTTGTTTTCTTAATAGATGATTTTATAGTTGTTGAAGAGCATATAACAGAATACAAATCTTTATCCCTATCTTCGTATTTAACACCAAGACCTGTACTAGCATTTCCTTGGGGGTCAGAGTCAATTATTAAGGTTCGTTTATTACATGCCGCCATTGCTGTAGCTAAATTTATTACTGTAGTAGTTTTACCCACACCACCTTTTTGATTAGCAACAGCAATAATTTTTCTAAGATTTGGTTTCATTTAAGCTTTTTAACATATTTTAACCATTAAAGTATAGAATTTTACCATGTTTATCCGTCAGAGAGGGATATTCTTGAAAATATAATTTTTTATATTTATGTAAATATGAAATTTCATCTTTATAAGTTTTTCCCTTTAAAAACAGCATCTTAGGTAAATTTGTTTTCTTTGTTTGTGATTTCCCAACAAACAACTCCACATAATTCACTAACTTACTTAGAGGCGCCAATGCTCTAGCTACAATCAAATCGACATCTATAAACTCCATATTTTCTATTCTTTCATTGTATATAGTGACATCAATTTCACAAAGCATGGCTATTTCACGCAAAAAAGTGCATTTCTTTTGATCAGATTCAACTAAACAAACTTTCTTGTGTCCCATTATGGCAAGCACCAATCCAGGGAATCCAGCACCTGAGCCAAAATCAATTACATTGCCTTTAATTTGTTTAACAAAAGGGTAAAGCTGAGACGAATCCAATAAATGACGAATCCAAATATCATTAATAGTGGATTTGCTCACTAAATTTATAGAACGCTGCCATTTAACAAGGTTTTTCTCAAAAACCATAAACTTCTCATATGTTTCACGTGAAACATTCTGGTAGAGACAGAAGTTTTCATACGAGTTAATTTTCATTTGATAATTTTTGTTGATTGTCTCTTTTTAAATGTCTCAACAATAATAAGGCGGCAGTAGGGGTAAATCCAGGCATTCGTGATGCGTGTGCAATTGTGGATGGTTTAATTTTAGTTAAAAGGTCTATGCTCTCATTTGAAAGACCCTTAACTTTTTTGTAATCAAAATTAATGGGTATCCTTGTTTTATTTTCTTTCTTGTACGCCTTAATATCTTCTTTCTGTCTTTTTAAATAAATATTATACCTACAATCCGTTTCCAGTTGATTGTATAAATTTTTAGGTATTTGTTTTAATAATGGCCAAATNTCAAATAAGTCGTTTATTTTATAGTCGCCTGAGGCTAAGATATCTTTTGGCGTCCTACTTTTTCCTGTTCTTGTAATAGGAAGATTATATTTTTTTAATTCACTTGGCTTAGCATCTAAACTTTCTAAAATATTATTAGCTTCTTTTAAGCTTTTGTTTTTTCTTTCCCAAAATAATTTTCTTNCTCTTGATATAACACCAATTTTAAGGCCTTTATCAGTTAATCTCTGGTCAGCATTATCTGATCTTAATAACAGTCTATATTCAGCTCTGGAAGTAAACATTCTGTAAGGCTCTGGAGCCCCCCTAGAAATTAGGTCGTCTATCATAACGCCTATATATGCCTCTGATCTATCTAAAACAAACCAACTATTAGTACGTGTTNAATTTAGAGCAGCGTTTATGCCAGCAATTAAGCCTTGTGCNGCAGCTTCCTCATAGCCAGTTGTCCCATTAATCTGGCCAGCAAAAAAGAGGCCTTTAATAGATTTTACCTCTAAATTTTCCTTTAATGCTCTTGGGTCCATATAGTCATACTCTATGGCATAGCCGTATTGTTTAATTACAACATTTTCCAAACCGCAAATTGTTCTTATAAAAGCATCCTGAATGTGTTTTGGTAAACTAGTAGAAATACCGTTTGGATAAACTAAATTACTATCCAGACCTTCGGGTTCAAGGAAAATCTGATGAGATTCTCTATCTTTAAACCTGTTTATTTTATCTTCTATACTTGGGCAATATCGTGGCCCAGAGCCTTCTATTGAACCAGAATACACTGGAGACAAATTTATATTTTTTGCTATTATATTATGTGTGTTGAGATTAGTTCTAGTTATTCCACAATCAATTTGTGGAATATCTATTTTATCGTTCATGTAAGAAAAAGGCGTTGGAATTTTATCCGCTGACTGCATTTCAACTTTTTTCCAGTCAATGCTGTATTTATCTAGTCTTGCTGGTGTTCCTGTTTTCAATCTTCCTATTGGTAGTTTTAATCCTCTGATTTTTTTAGATAATATTATTGAAGAGCTATCACCTATCCTACCTGCGGGTATTCTTTCATCACCAATGTGAATAATTCCACCTAAAAAAGTTCCGGTTGTTAATACTACTGATTTAGATAAATAAACCTTTTCATTTTCTAAAATTACACCTTCAATTTTGTTATCTATGATTTTTAAATCTTTAATTGTAGATTCTACTATTGATAAATTTTTCTCTAGTTTCAAAAGGTTCTTAATTGCTTTTTTATATAATATTCTATCAGCCTGTGATCTTGGCCCNTGCACAGCNGGCCCCCTNGACTTATTTAGCACTCTAAACTGAATTCCAGACATATCAATTGCCTTGGCCATCAAACCATCTAAGGCATCAATTTCCCTTACCAAATGTCCTTTTCCCAAGCCTCCAATAGCAGGGTTACATGACATTTCCCCAATTGTTTCAAATTTCATAGTAATAAGTGCAGTTTTAGCCCCCATTCTAGAGGCTGAAGCCGCTGCTTCTATTCCAGCATGTCCACCACCTATTACAATAACATCAAAATTATTCATTTTTTTTAAACCACTTATTTGCCAATACAGAAGTTACTGAAAATATCATCTAAAACGTCCTCAACGTCAATAATATTAGTAATTGATCCAATTTCTTTAGCTGCCACCCTTAATTCTTCTGATGCTAATTCAGGGTAGAAATTTAGGTTTATTTTTAAGGTTTTTTTTAACGAATTTAAAGCATTTCTTATCGCCTGTACATGTCGCTCTCTTGTTAATATTAAATTATTTTTTGGAGACATTGACTCTAAATGATCAACAATTACATCAATTAATTTATTAATGGTTTCTTCTCTTTTGGTAGACACCTCTATTACACCTTTTTTCTTGTAAGACAAAAGGTCACATTTGGTGTGGACTAATATTTTTTTTGCTTTTGAATTAATCTTATCAAAAGAAAAGTCTTTTTTGTCTGACATAAAAAGAATAATGTCAGATGAATTTGCTTTATCTATCGCGTTTCTTATTCCTATGTTTTCAACTTCTGATTTAGATTGTCTTATACCTGCTGTATCATTTAAAATTATCGGATAACCTTTAAAATCTAGCAATACTTCTATAATGTCTCTTGTTGTTCCAGCTTCATTTGTAACGATAGAAACCTGTTTTTTTGATAAAAAATTTATTAATGAACTTTTACCTACGTTTGGTTTACCTATTAAAGTTACAACAAAACCAGACCTCATCCGTGATCCATAACTACTAAATTTTAAAGATTCTTCTTTCTCTTTTATTAACTTTGAAACTTTTTCTTTAAAATCAATTTCAAGATGAGAGGGCAACTCTTCATCTGAAAAATCAATAAGCGCTTCTAGTTTTGAAGATAATGATATAATTTCATGTCTCCATTTTTCGATTTTATCTGACAAAAATCCATTATATTGACGTATAGATGNTTGAAATTGGGCTTCAGTTTCAGCATTTATTAAATCATTTAAACCTTCTGCTTGTGTTAAATCGATCTTACCATTTAGAAATGCTCTTCTTGTAAACTCGCCATTCATGGCAATACGAAAACCTTTATGTTTTAATAAGGTCTCATATATTTTTTTTTCTATTATGGTGCTTCCATGTATATGAAATTCGAAAACATCCTCACCTGTTACNGTAGAGGGTCCGGGAATATACACAACAAGAGTTGTNTCTATTAATTTTTTATGAGAATCAAAAATTTTTCTTAAAGTTAAGTAGCGAGGTACAGTTGGNTTAAAAGAAAAGATATCAGGTAAAATTTTACAANTTTTTCCTGATATTCTAATAATTTTAATTGCACTTTTTAGTGAACTGGTAGCAGAAGAAAATATNGTATCCAATTGNTATGTCTTTTAGATAATATTTTGTTTCACGTGAAACATTATTTNTTCATGGCTCTNAAAAAATCTTCGTTAGACTTGCTCTGTTTTAGCTTGTCTATAAGAAAATCCATAGCATCTAANGGTCCCATTTGCATGAGAATTCTCCTTAATACCCACATTCTAGATAAAGTATCTTTNTCAACCAAAAGCTCTTCNTTCCTAGTNCCTGACTTNGTTACATCAATAGCTGGGAAGGTTCTCTTATCCGATAATTTTCTATCGAGTATAACTTCACTGTTTCCTGTGCCCTTAAACTCTTCAAAAATTACTTCGTCCATTCTAGATCCGGTTTCTACTAANGCGGTTGCAATTATTGTTAATGAACCACCGTCNTCTATATTTCTNGCGGCACCAAAAAATCTTTTAGGTCTTTGCAGTGCATTAGCATCAACACCACCTGTTAAAACCTTACCACTTGAAGGAATAACAGTGTTGTAAGCTCTAGCAAGCCTAGTAATAGAATCTAATAAAATAACTACGTCGCGCTTATGTTCTACTAATCGTTTCGCTTTTTCAATAACCATATCNGTGACTTGAACATGTCGAGATGCAGGTTCATCAAAAGTTGAACTAATTACTTCTCCATTAACTGACCTTTGCATATCGGTTACTTCTTCTGGTCTCTCATCAATTAACAAAACAATTAAATAAATTTCTGGATGATTTTTGGAAATTGNTTGTGCAACAGACTGNAACATCATTGTCTTACCTGTTCTAGGTGGTGCAACAATCAGTCCCCTCTGACCTTTGCCCATAGGGGCAACCAATTCCATAACCCTGGTAGTAATATCTTTGTTATTAGGATCGTAATCAGTTTCGAAATTTATTTTTTCTTGTGGATATAATGGTGTTAAATTATCAAAATTGATCCTTTGTCTAACAAACTCAGGAGTTTGAAAGTTAATATTTTCGACTTTTAAGAGTGCAAAATATCTTTCTCCATCTTTTGGAGACCTTATCTGACCTTCAACAGTATCGCCTGTTCTTAAACTAAATTTTCTTACCTGACTTGGAGACACATATATATCATCTGGACCCGCTAAATAATTTGATTCTGGTGATCTTAAAAACCCAAAGCCATCAGATAAGACTTCTAGAACTCCCTCTCCATAAATAGCAACATCATTTTCAGCTAATTTTTTAAGACAAGCAAACATCATATCTTGCTTGCGAAGAGTGCTAGCATTTTCTATGTCTAAGCTTTCTGCATAAATTAGTAAATCTGATGGACTTTTTGCTTTTAGTTCTTTTAAGTGCATTTTGATCTCATGAGGGAGGATAGTTAAATATGAATTTCGGGTTTTACAATGATCAAAAAAATAGCAATAATCATCAAAATTGTGGGTATTTCGTTTATAATTCTATAAAACTTAGTTTTTTTATTTCTATAACCTTTTTTAAAGTCTTTGTAAAGTGAGTTCAAATATAAATGATAAAGAACTAAAAGCAAAACTATCAAAAATTTTATTAAGAAATAATTTTCATATAATAAATATTTGTTTTCATATAATAAATAAAGCCCAAATAAAAATGATACTAATAAGGCTGGGTTCATTATATAATTGTAAAGTCTATACTCCATTTTTAGAAAAGTAGAATCCATCTCTGAATTTCTCTTAGCTTCATTGTGATAAACAAAAAGTCTTGGTAAATATAATAAACCAACCATCCATGAAATTACTGCAACAAGATGTAAAGATTTTATTATGTCATAAAACAATATTAATAATCTCAGTTATAATTTCGTACCATATTGATAACATTTTTTACGTTTTTAATTTTACATTCTGGTGTTAATCCATGACCAACATTAAATATAAATTTTCTATTTTTCATTTTTTGAAGAATTGATTTTACGCTTTCTTCTAAATAAGAATTATTTTCAGAAATTAGTGAAGAAGGATCCAAATTACCTTGAAAAGCAATAGAAGAGTTTAAGTTTTTTAGAGCCCAGTCTAAGTCAACTGTCCAATCTAAAGCTATACAATCTACATTACTTTCGTAAGAGTATTGTACCAAAGAGGTACCAGCTTTGAAAGGAAAACCAATTATAGGTTGTTGGATATTTTTTGATCTTAGTAATTCAATGATTTTTGCTACTGGTTTTATACCAAATTCTTGGAAATAGGGGTAAGGTATCATATGAGACCAAGAATCAAATATCATTAATACGTCTGCTCCTGCTCGCGCCTGTAACTCTAATTTTTGAGCAACATAAACAATTAAAGTATCAATTAATTCCTTAAACCATTTTTTTGCTTCCCATAAGGCTGTTCTTGTTTTTATAAAATCCTTACTTCCTTTTCCTTCAATCATATAACAAGACAAAGTCCATGGAGCACCAGCAAAGCCTATTAAACTTATATGGGATGGCAAATCTTTTTTTAAGATATACATAGCATCATTTATTGGTCTTAGTAATTGAAATATATCAATTTTTTTTTCAATCTTCGTTACATCTGGTACCATAGGATTTAATATAGGCCCTTCTCCTTTTACAAACTTAACACCTCTGTTCATTGCCCATGGTATCATTAAAATGTCTGAAAATATAATGGCGGCGTCTAAATCATAATATTTAAGAGGTAATTTTGTACTTTCTACAACTAAATTTTTATTTAGGCAAAATTCTATGAAGTTTTTAGCCTTTGCCCTTATCTCAAAATATTCTGGTACATGTCTTCCAGATTGTCTTAAAAACCATAAAGGAGTTTTTTTCTGTATATCTTTGATAGAATTTAAAAGAAGCTTATTCACAGGAGTTAGATTTTTATTTTNAAGAAATATTTAATAGTTGTAGTAGTTCAATGAAAANTGGGAATAAAATATTTATTAANANTTATACACAATTAAATTATTAATTAAACAACTGATTTCATANTTNAAANTTTATTAATTAACAGCAAAATATTGTTAACANCATNATTATCAATTTGTGATNAATTAATGAATAAATTTAGAGATTTAAAAAATTAAATAAAAANAGTAAAATTCACNGTAATTTTTAACAATTTANTAACAGATATAGAAGTATGCCAAAAATTATAGGGATAACTGGTTCGATAGGAATGGGTAAATCAACAATAGCATCTATGCTTTCCCAAATAAGAATACCAGTTTTTGANTCCGACAAGGAAGTTGCNAGAATATTGAAAGACAATAATAAAATTATTAATGACATTGGGTTAAAATGGCCAATAGNTATCACAAAAGAANACAATGCAATAAGTATTAATAAAAAAATTTTAGGTGATATAGTTTTTNGGAATGTTAAGGATAAAGTTTTTTTAGAAAAATTGTTACATCCAATTGTTCAAAAACAGAAAGAACTATTTATAAAAAATCACAAAAACTTCCTTTTTATAGCTTTAGATGTACCATTATTGTTTGAAACAAAAACCCATAAAATATGCCATTATATTTTTTTAGCTGATGCAAATGATCGCACCCAAANAACAAGAGTCCTANGNAGACGANATATGACGAATGCAAAATTTGAATTAATTAAAAAAAATCAACTAACTAATGAAGAAAGGCTTCGGTTTGGTTCAAAAATTTTTGTTATTACTACTAATTATGGAAAGTTAGTTAGTTTTATAATAATTTTAAGTTGTTTATTTAAGATATTGTTAAGAAAAGGAAGGTAAAAAAACTTGAGAGAGTTAGTATTAGATACAGAAACAACAGGACTAGACTTCGAAAATGGGGATAAAATAGTAGAAATAGGAATTGTTGAATTAGAAAATCATATACAAACAGGTAATTCTTTTCACTATTACCTAAATCCAGAAAGAGATTCCTGCCCTGAAGCATTGAAAGTACATGGCTTAACCACCAAATTTTTATCCAACAAACCAAAATTTGTAGAAATTGTTGAAGAATTTATAAACTTCCTGGGTGATAGTAAAATTATTATTCATAATGCTTCTTTTGATATTGGATTTATAAACTCACAATTAAAAGGATGTAATTTTCAAGAAATTGACGAAACAAGAGTAATTGATACTATTGTATTGGCTAAAAATAAATATAGAGGACAGTCAGTAAGTTTAGATTCTTTATGTAGAAGATACAACATTGATATTACTGGTAGAGAAATTCATGGTGCCTTAAAGGATGCTAAATTACTATCACTAGTGTATCTAGAGTTAATAGGTGGCAAACAAACAAAACTTAAATTCCAAGAAAATAATAGTACAGAAATGGATCAAATTCACAGCCTAACCGCTGATTTAGATGAATATTATAAGGATAAAGAATTAATTAAAAAAAGAGAATTCCAAAAAAACTTAGATGATTATAGATTGCACATAAAGAATATGGAAAAGATACCAAATAAGTTATGGGATGTTTTTAACATTTAAGCTTTAATTAAGTTAAGATCAGGCTCTGTAAGTGTTATGTTAATTGGGGCACCATTTTGAGCAATATATTCAACAATAGGTTTTAGGATTGGATATAAAATAATGTAACCTGCTTTTGCCAAATCATCATTTGAATAATTAGACATATTATTTTTTTTAAACAAGCCAAAATAATCTATTTCTAAAATAAAAACTCGCTTTTCATTTTCTACTAATAAACAATCACATGAATATTTAAATAAAACACTAAAGTTATCATCATTGTAAGCTTGAAAGACCACCCTGATATTATCAGAAATTTTAACTTCATCNTTCTTTAAGNCTTGATTATCAATATCACAAANATTTTCAAAAGATAAGTCTTTTATGTAGTGTTTAACAATAGTTGTATCACTAGATAATTCTTGAAGTTTAATACTCATGTTTGATACCTTAAATTACAAAATATGATCTTTTATACTTAAAACCATTAATTATGAATATCATTTTTTANTTATTTTTTGTATAATANAANATTTACAATTTAATTATGGTGGTTTCCAAAAATGCAGAGTAGTTTTCNATATTTNGATATATTAATATTTGGGNTCATTGCTGTTTTCTTAATTTTAAGGCTTAAAAATATATTAGGCACCAAAACTGACGCCAACAATCAAGANATTAANAATAGAGAAACTAGTAAAAATTTCTCTAACATTGTTCCATTTAANGANAAAAANGAAAATGGTAATTTGAAAGANATCNAAAAAATTTTAAAAGTTGACCCCCAGTTCCAAGTTGAAGACTTTCTTTCAGGTTCAAAGACTTTTTTTAAAATGGTATTGGAAAGTTTTGCTAATGGAAATGTAGACAATATTGAGCCATATTTAAAAACATCTGTTCTAAAAAGCTTTAAAATCGCTATTAATGAAAGAATAAAAGAAAAAGAAACTGAGATAATTGAATTAAATTCAATTAAGAAGAACGAAATACGTTCTGTGAGTTTAACAAAAACCTCTATCAAAATAAGCGTCTTTTTTGAAACTCTTCAGGTAAGAGCGTTGATGAATAAAGATAGTAAAGTCATTGATGGCGACAAAGATAATGAGATTTTAGTAAAAGATGTGTGGGTTTTTGAAAGGAAAATCAATTCTGATAACCCTAATTGGGTCTTAGTAGAAACAAAGAGCGTTTAATGCAATGTTTTTTATTTCCAAAGAAGATAAAAAAATATGGTCAGAATATATTTCAAATATTGATTCTTATAGTTTAAATTTTAATTCCAACAAAAAAATTATTAGTAAAAAATCTTTTTCAAACGCAAACTTTAAAGAAACTAAAAGCTTCTCAAAATTAATAAAAAAAGGACTACTGAGAGTAGACAGTGTTATTGATTTACATGGGTATAGATTGAATGATGCAAGAATAGCTATTAAAAAATTTATCGTTATGGCTTACAACCGTAAGCATAAAAACATTCTAGTAATAACTGGAAAAGGCAAAGATAACGCGGGTGTTTTAAAAAAGGAATTACCAAATTGGCTTTGTGAAAAAGAATTATCCAAGTATATGATTAGTCATATGTCTGCCCCTAAAAAATTAGGTGGTGAAGGTGCGGTTTTAATAAGGTTAAAAAATATTAATAAAAGCGTAGCTTAGTAAAAGGTTTATTATGTTAAAAAATATAAATAAAAGAGTCTCAACTGTTGAAAGAAATACAAACGAGACAAAAATTACAGTCAAGATTAATTTAGACGGACAAGGAATAGGGAACATTAAAACAGGGCTACCCTTTTTTGATCATATGATAGAACAATTATCCAAACATAGCTTAATTGATATTGATTTAAAATGCGATGGTGATTTACACATAGATTCTCATCACACGGTTGAAGATATTGGCTGGGCTTTGGGTCGTGCTATTAATAAGGCTCTTGGAAATAAAAAAGGTATTAAACGTTATAGCTTTAGTTATTTGCCAATGGATGAGTGTCTTACGAGGTGTAGCATTGATGTTTCAGGAAGGCCGTGGTTAATTTGGAATGTTTTTTTACCGGCTGTTTCAATAAAAGATATCGAAACTGAAATATTTAAAGAATTTTTTCAAGCTTTCTCACAATCTGCAAGTTTGACATTACATATCGAAAATCTTTATGGTACCAACACACACCATATAATAGAGTCTTGTTTTAAATCTCTAGCCGTTGCTATTCGGGGCGCAGTAAGCATTGACTTAATGAATAAAGAAAATATTCCGTCTACCAAAGGAACTCTAACCAAGAGATAATAATATGAAATTAGTAATAATTGATTATGGTTCGGGTAACTTG
>NHGV01000012.1 GCA_002171085.1 Pelagibacteraceae bacterium TMED146
GCTGAAGGCGGAATGGCTGCTTGGAAATTTATCTCACTTGCAATTTGTATGATGGTAGGAACTGCTTCTTTACCACACATCTTGATGAGATATTTTACTACTCCAAGTGTGAAATCAGCTAGAAGATCAGTGGCTTGGTCACTATTCTTTATCTTCTTGTTGTACTTCTCAGCACCAGCTTTAGCGACACTTGCTAAAATCTCAATCTTAGATCCAAACTTAGCAACTGGTATTATCGGTAAGTCAATTGCTGATGTACAGTCTATTGGATGGGTTAAAGAATGGATTGCGGTAAAACAAGCTTATATAGCTGACTTTAACGGTGACGGAATACTTCAATTGAACGAATGGTTCATGAGAGGTGATGTGATCGTTTTAGCTACACCTGAAATGGGAGGATTACCATACGTAATTTCTGGACTAGTTGCTGCNGGNGGNATGGCNGCTGCAATGTCNACNGCGGATGGATTAATTCTTGCAATTTCNAACGCTCTGTCTCATGACGTTTACTACAAAATNGTAGACCCNAAAGCAGACGTTGCTAAGAGGTTAATCGTAGCTCGTATTCTACTTGTTGTGACAGGTGCTTTTGGTGCCTACATCGCATCAATGAGACTTACAGGAATATTAGGATCAGTAGCCTGGGCATTCGACTTTGCAATGTCAGGACTATTCTTCCCATTAGTTCTTGGAGTATGGTGGAAGAGAGCGACTAGAGAAGGTGCAATCGCAGGAATGTTGCTTGGACTAGGAGCTGGAACTGCATATTTAATTTATGTAGCTCCTGCATTCATGGGCCAACCTCCAATTCTTGGAATTGACCATTTAAGATTTGGTCTAATTGGTGCACCAGTTTGCTTAGTTGCAATGGTTGTAGTGAGTTTAATGTCTCGCGAACCAGATGAGAAAACGCAAGCTATGGTCGACGAAGTGAGAATACCTTCAGGAAGAACTGTCCTATAGGTCATTCACACCAAATAACTATTTACTCACGGGCGATATTTTATAGTATCGCCCGTGTTATTTTAAATGTCCCCAATTGTAATTTCAATAGACTACTTTTTAGGTTTAATTATGTGGACCTTAATTGGCCGAGTTGCCATGAACATCTTTCAAAAAGAAGATAGTAATTTCTTTTTTATGAAGGTGTTTGTCCAATTAACCAATCCATTTATTAANATGTTTGATAGAGTTACGCCATCTTTTCTAATCAAACCGCTTGTTCCATTATATGTTGCGTGGTTTTTTTATATGTTTAGATTTTATGTTATGCCTTACTTATTAGGCTATTCGGTAATGGGAATGTTATCATTTCCTCTAGAGAGCGAAATTGCAAGATCTCTTTCAAATTTATTTAATAAATAATTCAATAGTTTTTTTTTTATTCGTTTCGTAATAAAATGGNTTTTTAAATGATAAAAATTTTGTTTTGTATTTTTGTATTAGTTTTGATCATACAGTTTATCAAAAAAAATCTTATAAAAGTAGGTTATATAGATAACAGATTGAATTCAAATAATTTTTGGATGCTTTCATATGATTTTAAAAATAAGTCAGAGAAAAATAGAGAGCTTGTGATTATAAAATCAAAAAATTTTAGAGACAAATTAGTAATGATTTACTATTCACTTCACGTTTGCCTATTTATTGCAACTTGCATGCTATTTACAGTCTTAATCGATATAATTTTAGCCACTGGTTCTTAAAAAGAATTTTTCAAATTTTCAAAATAAGTTAAAAGATAATTATGAACCAAATCAAAATTTCTCCATCAATTCTATCTTGTGATTTCAGTGAAATTGGTAGTGAAATTGAAAAACTAAATAATTCAGGAGCTGATTTAATACATATTGATGTTATGGATGGCCATTTCGTTCCAAATTTAACTTTTGGACCTCCAGTAATTAGCAGAATAAGAAANTGCTCAAAACTTCCATTTGATGTTCATTTAATGATATCTCCAGTGGAAAAATATATTCAAGATTATGCTAATGCAGGTGCTGACATCATAACGTTTCATCCTGAAGCAACTGACAATATTCAAAGAACTATCGATGTTATAAAATCCTGTGAAAAAAAAGTTGGTATTTCATTGAATCCTGAAACTCCAAGCACTGTTATAGAAAATTATCTTAAAGAAATTGATTTAATTTTGATTATGAGCGTTAACCCTGGATTTGCAGGACAAAAATTTATGCCGGAAGTTTTAGAAAAGGTGAAATTTTTCAGATCTAAAATTGAAAATGANAATCTTAATATCGATATTGAGATTGATGGTGGTATAGATTTTGAAACTGCACCATTGGCAATAAAAGCAGGTGCAAATATTTTAGTTTCAGGAACAACTATCTTTAAAGGTAAAAATAATATTTCTGAAAATATTAAAAATTTAAGAAAGCAATGAATGAATCTCAGATTCATTAGGTTATTTATTTATTCATTATTTAATCTTTTTTTAGAGAAAGTTNGAAAAATATATTTTACCACTCAATATTATAATAATAGTTTAAAGGTCACNCCTCCATCTAGAAGTTATGATATGAATAACGTTCCTTTACTTTTAGAACTCGANGATAANAACAATAAAAGAATCGAATTNATTAANCGATTTCAAAAAAATATTTGGAAACTNGATAATATTGGNGAAANANATTTATCAGANCTTCATAAATTTTCTTGGTTANCTCAACTCGATATAAAAAATCATAAAATACTCGCTAAAAATATCATGGTTGAATGGTTAANAAAAAATCAAAATTATAATGAAAANAATTGGAACCATCTTATNACAGCCAATCGATTAATTTTTTGGATATGTTGTTCTCATTTTACAATAAGAAACGATGANATGGTNTTTAGAGCGACTATAACAAACAATATTGTAAAACAAGCTCTTCACTTAAATCGAAACCTTACATTTATACATAACAAATTNGAAAAAATACTCGTCCTTGCTTCTTTAATTTTAGTTAGTGTTACCTTTGAAGGTAATCAAAAATTATTTCAAAGTACGATAAAAAATTTATCAAGTGAGATTAAAAACATTATTAATCGAAATGGCTTTGTTGAAAGTAAAAACCCAGAGGATCAATTTTGGTTATTGCACCATTTAATTTTAGTTAGAGAATTTTTAATCTTCTCACAAAATACTGTGCCTGAATTTTTAGACCAAAATATTCAAAAAATTGGTGATAATTATAAGGGATTATTACTATCAAATAATTTTCTCCCACTATTTAATGGGGCTAAAAATAGAGATGCCACTGAATTTAATAAATTTTTAAAAGCCAAAAACTATAAATTCGATAAAAAAACAAAAACTCATTCTTACTTAATTTCAAAAATTAAAAAGTTTGAAATAGCTGTCGATGCCAATGATCCACCGTCTGATTTAAATTCACAAAATTACCAAGCNGGATGTTTATCTTTTGAATTTCTTTATAATGGAAAGAAAATAATTTCAAATTGTGGGTCAGCTCACAATTTTAGGGGTGATTTACCATATCTAAGTCAAACTACAGCAGCACATTCTGCATTAACAATAAATGACACTTCTTCCTGCTTATTTCAAAAAAACCCATTGGTTAGAACGTTTTATGGAAATTCTCTTATTCAAAAATTAAAAGTTTATAAAAAAGATCTNAACACCGACAAAGATACTATCTCTATTATTTCTGGCCATAATGGTTATCAAAAAAAGTATAATACGATGTATGAAAGAAAAATAGTTATTCATGAAAATGAAAATAAGTTGACTGGAGAAGAACTTGTAATTGTTGCAAAAAAAGATTTGGCTTTCCTNAATTTTTCTCTNCGATTTCACGTCACACCTGAGGGTAAACTTATACAAACTCAAGGTGGAGATATATTATTNAGTNTAGATAATCAGGGCTGGAGATTTAAATCATCCCACCCTGTAAAAATNGAAGATAGTCTTTATTTCGCTTCTTATGACAAAATTTTAGAGTCAAAATGTATTCTTGTTGAGGGCACTTTGAAAGATAAGGTGAATAACATTAACTGGGCTTTGGAAAAAACTAATTAATAGACTATAAGAAAACATCCAATGAATAGAATTACTAAAGCTTTAATTTCAGTTTCAGACAAAACAAACCTTGAGACCGTTCTTGGCGAATTAAAAAAGCTTAATGTTGAAATTATAAGTACTGGTGGAACCTTTAAATTCATAACAGATAAAGGTTTTGAATGCACTGAAATTTCTCAATACACCGGTTCACCTGAAATATTAGAAGGCAGAGTAAAAACACTTCATCCTAAAATACACGGTGGCTTGTTAGGAGATATTGATAAAAAAAATCATCAAGATCAAATGAAAGAAAATCAAATTAGTGAAATCAACCTTGTAATTGTTAATCTTTACCCGTTTGAAAATAAATTATTAGAAGTCGATGTATCATTTGAAGAAATGATCGAGAATATTGATATCGGAGGTCCTTCAATGCTTAGATCGTCTTCAAAAAACTTTAAACATGTAACCGTACTACCTTCTCCAAAATACTATGATGAATTTTTAAAAGAATTTGAACAAAATAAAGGCTCGACGTCCCTTGAGTTTAGAAAAAAAATGTCAGCTATTACATTTAGCGAAACAGCTTATTACGACAGCTTGATATCGAATTGGATGTCAGAACAAAATGGTATTAAGTTTTTAGATAAAAAAACTATTCCTGGTAAAATTATACAAAAACTTAGATATGGTGAAAACCCTCATCAAGAAAGCCAAGTATTTGAAATTGTTAATGATAAAAAAGGATTCTCGAATTTAAATCAAATTCAAGGAAAAGAGCTTAGTCATAATAACTATTTAGACTCATTTAATGCTTATTCACTAGTAAATGACTTTGACAAACAAAGTAAAGTTTGTGCCATAATTAAGCATAATAATCCTTGTGGGTGTGCTTCTGATGCAAATGGACTAAAAGCCTATCTAAATGCCCTCTCAGGTGACCCTACAAGCGCATTTGGAGGGGTTGTGGCGTTCAATTATAGTATTAACGAAGGCATTGCCACTGAAATTGTAAAAACCTTCTATGAAGTGGTCTTAACACCAAAGGTTAGTGATGAAGCAAAAAAAATATTATCATCAAAGAAAAGCCTTAGAGTTTTAGAGTATGAGTTGGTAGAAAGTAGCCCATCATTTTCAGTAACTTTTATGCAAAAGACTTTTCTCCTTCAAGATGAGAATTTTTCATCTTTAACAAAAAAAGATTTAAAAATTGTAACCAAAGCAAAGCCAACAGAAATGGAAATTGATAATCTTTTGTTTGCAAATCAAGTTTGCAAACACGTGAAATCAAATGCAATTGTTATTACGAAAGAAAATAAAACTCTAGGTGTTGGAGCTGGCCAAACTAGCAGAGTTGGTTCTGCTGAAATTGCATGTAAAAATGCTTTAAAATTTTTTCCAAAAGAAATTACTGGATCATCTGCAGCTTCAGACGCCTTTTTCCCATTTGCCGATGGTCTTGAAAATCTTATTCAAGCAGGTGTTAAATCTATAATTCAACCTGGTGGATCTATACGAGATCAAGAAGTTATCGATGCAGCTGACAAGGCTGGCATATCAATGGTGTTTACAGGAATAAGAAATTTTAAGCACTAATTTCGTCGATCTTAGCTGCCAAAACAAAGTCACTTTCAGCTAACCCATTTATAGCATGTGTCATAATAATAATATTGGCATATCCCCATCCAAACTTAAGGTCAGGATGATGGTTCTCGTTCTCAGCAATTTGTGAAACTTTGTTAATAAAATTTAAACTTGTTTCAAAATTTTTGAACTTAAAATCTTTTGATAAATAGAAATGACCTTTATCATTTTTTATTATATTCCAATTTTCTACTTTAGTTTTAAATTCATTAATTTGCTCTTCTGTAAAAGCAGGGATCTCACCAGAACACGGTATGCATTTTTTTTTAGATAAATCACTCATTATAAAAATTTTTTAAACCATTCTAAAACTTTTTTTGGTTGTTCTTCTTGTAAATAATGACCACAATCTAATCCTTCTCCTTGAACTTTTTGATCACTATAATTCTGCCAAACATTTAGCACATCCCCCCAAACTTTACCAGTATCACTTCTATTACCCCATAATACAAAAATTGGGCATTTAATTTTATTATTTTTTTTAAAATCCTCATTATCATGATCAAGATCACAAGATGGTGAGGCTCTATAATCTTCACATGAAGCTCTGATAGTTTTGTAATTAAAGCGTCTGACGTATTCATCAAATGTCTCCTTGCAAAACTCTAAAGTTGCACCTCTTTTAGATAATTTTTTTTCCATATAATATTTTGCTGGAACAGATGATAATAATTTTTCTGGTAAATCATAAGGCTGCATCATTAATAACCAATGCCATTTTGACATTGCCCAATTTTTCTTTTGAACAGTCCAAATGTGTCTATTTGGCATAATATCAAATATTCCAACTTTTTTTATTTTGTCTGGAAAATCTAAGCACATTCTGTGTGAGGTTCGTGCGCCTCTATCATGACCAACTAGTTTAAACTCATCAAAACCTAATTTTTTCATTAATAATATTTGATCACTTGCCATTGCTCTGAATGAATAATTTATATGATTTTTTCCGCCTTCTTCTGGGCCAATACTTTCACCATAACCCCTAAGATCAGCAGCCACTACATAAAATTTATCTTTTAGATCATCAACTATCTTGTGCCACGTGATATGTGACATAGGATTACCGTGCAATAATAACAGCGGCTCACCTTTGCCACCGTGTCTACAAACTATCTCTGCTTTCTCAAAGCCTTGGTCTTCAACAGTAATTGTTTCTTTTTTAAATCCTGAAAACATTTTTTTGGAGCGGGTGAAGGGAATTGAACCCACGACCTAAACGTTGGCAACGTTTCGCTCTACCACTGAGCTACACCCGCTTTTATAAGTTTTTTAAATTATTATTTATGTTAAAGTTTTTCAATAAATAAATAATGAAAAAAAAATTTAACATATCAGAATTACCAACTGAAATACCAATTTTCCCACTAAGTAATGCAATTTTTTTTCCTAAAACCCTATTGCCTCTAAATATATTTGAGCCAAGGTACAAACAAATGACCGAGCATGCGATTGAAGGTGATAATTTAATAGGAATGGTTCAATCGAATTTGAAGAAAGATTTAGATGGAAAACCAGAAGTATACTCTGTTGGGTGCGTTGGTTATATAGAATACCATTCTTCTACGCCTGACGGTCGATATTTAATTAACCTTAAAGGCATAACCAGATTTAAGATTAAAAATGAAATTGATACAAATAATTTATATAGAAAATTTAAAGTTGATTATGAAGATTTCACTAAAGATTTTGATGAAGAAAAAAAAATTGATATCAATACAATTGATTTAATTGATAAGACAAAAAAACTTTTTGAGAAACATCAATTAATTACGGACTGGAAAATAGTTGAAAAAGTAGAGCCTTCTCAGTTAATTAATTCACTGGCAATGATATGTCCTTTTACAATTAGCGAAAAACAAAGATTGTTAGAAACAACAGATATTAAAGATAGAAATGATGTTCTTAATCAAATTATTAACTTTTATATTTTAGGAAACAATAATGACAAAAATAGGAATATTCATTAATGGAATTTGATAAAGATTTATTAAAAACAATTGTTTGTCCTCAATCAAAAGAAAGGTTAATTTACGATGAAAAAAACAATTATTTAATTGCTAAAACCTCTAAGCTTGCTTATCCAATAAGAAATGGCATTCCTATAATGTTAATAGAAGAAGCTAAAAAACTTGATTAACCTTTGTTCATAGAGTCAAAAAACTCTCCATTGTTTTTTGTCTCTCTTAATTTGCCTATTAGAAATTCTATAGCATCCATAGATCCCATAGGATTAATAATTCTTCTAAGTACGTTCATTTTGGACAGCTCATCTTTTTCAAACAACAATTCTTCTTTTCTCGTACCAGACTTAGCAACATCAATTGCTGGGTAAGTTCTTTTGTCTGCAACTTTTCTATCAAGAACCACTTCTGAGTTTCCTGTTCCTTTAAATTCTTCAAAGATTACTTCATCCATCCTTGAGCCTGTTTCAATTAAAGCAGTTGAGATAATAGTTAAAGAACCACCTTCTTCGATGTTTCTAGCCGCACCAAAAAATCTTTTGGGTCTTTGAAGTGCATTTGCATCAACACCACCAGTTAAAACTTTACCTGAACTTGGAACAACAGCGTTATATGCTCTGCCTAATCTTGTTATTGAGTCTAGTAATATAACAACATCCTTTTTATGTTCACAAAGTCTTTTTGCTTTTTCTATCACCATTTCAGCGACTTGAACATGTCGTTGAGCAGGTTCATCAAATGTAGAGCTTACAACTTCACCATTAACTGTTCTTTGCATATCTGTAACTTCTTCTGGTCTTTCGTCAATTAGCAATACTATTAAATATATCTCTGGATGATTTGCAGTTATTGAATTCGCAATATTTTGTAAAATTACTGTTTTTCCTGTTCTTGGAGGAGCAACGATTAAAGATCTTTGTCCTTTTCCAATTGGTGAAACTAAATCAATAACCCTGGCGGTTACATCTGTCTTTTTTTCTACCTTAGTTTTTTCAATTTCTAATTTAATTTTTTCATTTGGATATAGTGGCGTTAAGTTATCAAAGTTGATTTTGTGTTTAGTTTTTTCAGGATCTTCAAAATTAATTTTATTTACTTTTAATAATGCAAAATATCTTTCTTGATCTTTCGGGGCTCTAATTTCTCCTTCAATAGTATCTCCTTTTCTAAGACCAAATCTTCTTATTTGACTCGGGCTTACATAAATATCATCAGGTCCAGGTAAATAATTTGACTCCATGGCTCTTAAAAAACCAAACCCATCCTGTAAAGTTTCTAACACACCTGTTGCTGTTATTTGCTCTCCTTTTTCAGCAAGTTTTTTTAATATTGCAAATAAAATTTCTTGTTTTCTTAGTGTGCTTGGGTTTTCAATACCGAGCTTTTCGGCTTCTGAAATTAGATCAGCAGGAGATTTATCTTTAAGTTCTTGTAAATTCATAATGGAAAATTTTTTTATGATGAGACATTTTATATAACTAATTTACTAAAGATTTGCAACACCTGATGAATAATTAAGTAATAATATAATGATTATATTTATATAAGTTAGTTTTATTATTAGACAATGTTTATACTGGGGTTAACTATTTAATAACTAGATATACATATTTATAAACAATATATTTATCAAAATTAGAGAAATTTTATACTTATTCACTTAATTAAAGAAAGTCGGATATAAATTCTAAGTCTAATAATTAATTATTAAAATTGTAGTGATTATAGATAAAATCTAAATTTTCTTAAACCTATTGATATAAAGTTGTTATAAAATCTTTATAAACATATTTATGAACAAAACTTTTAATTTTTTTTTAGTATCAGATTCAACAGGTGAAACTCTTGATAGAATTTACTTAGCACTAAAAGCTCAGTTTCCAGATAATAATTACAAAATTCATCATTTTGCTTTCATGAGAACCACTTCACAAACCGCAACATTAATTGAAGTATGTAAAAAAGCAGAAAACCCCATTATTCTTTATACGCTTGTAGAAAAACAAACTACAAATCATATCATTAATGAATGCAAAACATTTAATATCCCGTGTTTTGGTTTATTAGATTATTTAATTCCACAATTTGAAAAAATTTTTGGACAGAAAGCCACCCTTAAACCAAGCGGGCAACATCAATTAAATAAAGAATATTATAAAAAAATAGAAGCAATGCAATTTACATTGCAGCATGATGATGGACAAAGATTAGATACCGCTGTAGACGCAGATATTATAATTTTTGGAGTGAGTAGAACTAGTAAAACACCAACTTCTATTTATTTGGGTGAAAGGGGTTATAAAGTTTCTAATATACCCCTTGTTCTTCATCAAACTCTACCTCAAGATATTTATAAATCAAAAGCTATAAAGGTTGGTTTAACAATTGATTCAAAAAGACTTTCAGATGTAAGAAAAACAAGAATTACAATTTTAAACGACAAAAAATCGTCTACTTATGCCAACATGAGTAATATTGAAAAAGAAATAGATGAAGCAAAAAAATTGCTTAGTTCAAAGAAAATTCCAATGATTGATGTAACAAGAAAATCTGTAGAAGAAAGTGCTGCTTCAATTATTAAAATTTTTGAGATAGAAAAACAAAAAATCAATGATTAATAAGGTAATTTTAGCCTCTAACAGCGGAATTAGACTTACAATTTTAGAAAATAATAATTATGACGTAAAACAATACTCATCTGGTGTGGATGAAGATGAAATTAAATTATCATTAATTAGTAATGGTGCTACTCCGTTACAAATTGCAAAAAACTTAGCTGAACTTAAAGCAAACAGAGTAAGTTCTAAGTTTTCAAATGACGTTGTGATTGGCGCAGATCAAACCTTAGATTTAAATGGAAAAAATATTGATAAACCAAAAAATTTAGAAGATGCCAAAAATATTTTACACTACTTAAACAACCAAACACACATGCTTCACTCAGCAATTTGTGTATCTAGAGCGGGCAGCATGATTTCTCACTTTCACGACACATGTCTTTTAAAAATGAAGAAATTATCTGATAAAGAAATACTAAATTATTTAGAAAAAATTGAATTAGAAACTATGTTAAAATATGGAATATATCAAATCGAAGGCCTAGGAAAAAGTTTGTTTGAAAAAATTGATGGTGATATTGATTCAATCCAGGGATTACCGATGAAACAACTTAAACCTTATCTTGATAAATTGTCGTGAAAAAGCTTTGTGTAATAGGAAATCCAATAGAACATTCGCTGTCTCCAAAAATTCACAACATTTGGATTAAGCAAAATAAGTTAGATTTTATCTATGAAAAAAAATTATTAGAAAAAGAAGACTTACAAAAAATTATCAAAGAGTTAAAAGATGATAGCCTTTTTGGTTGTAATGTTACTGTGCCATTTAAACAAAATATTATCGAGTATGTAGACGAATTATCCTCGGTTTCGTTTAAAACTAATTCTGTTAACACATTGTTTAAGTCAGGAAATAAAATTATTGGTCATAATACTGATGTCATGGGTTTTCAAAAATCTTTAGAAGACCTAAAATTTAATTTTAAAAATAAATCAGTTTTTTTAATAGGAGCAGGTGGTGTATCACCATCTATAATAGAAGTATTAAATAATTTGGGTATTGGCAAAATTACTGTAACTAATAGATCAGAAGAAAAATTAAAAAAACTATCTGATTTATATGACAATTTAGAAATTATTGATTGGGAAAAGACAAAAGATGCCGATGTTTATATAAATGCGACGAGCGTGGGATTAAACAAAAACGATAGATTAAATTTGGATTTATCGGGTATTAAAAATAAATTATTCTATGATGTGATTTATAACCCTAAAAAAACAAATTTTTTGGAAGAAGCTGAAAATAATAACAATAGAATTGCCAACGGAAAAATGATGTTTTTATACCAAGCACAAGCATCATTTAAAATATGGACTGGAGTTGAGCCCGTTATTACTAAGGAGGTTATAAAAACTTTAAATGATTAGAATTGCAGTCTTGGGTGATATCGGATCAGGCAAGTCTTTTTTTGCTAAACAATTAAATATCCCCTTATTTAATGCTGATAATACTGTTTCTGACTTATACAAAAGCAGTAGAAATTTATATGTTAAACTTAAAAAATCATTTCCAAAATATATTTCTAAATTTCCAATTGGCAAAGATGATTTAGTAAAAATTATAAATCAAAACCCAGTAAATTTAAAAAAAATCATAAAAATTGTACATCCATTAGTAAGAAAGGAAATGAATAAGTTTTTAAAAAAAAATAAAAATAAAAAAGCTGTCGTTTTAGATATACCTTTGTTTCTAGAAAATAAATTAAATTTAAATACAGATATTTTAGTTTTTATAGATCCTTCAAAAAATAAAATGATATCTAAATTAAAAAAAAGAAAAAATTTTAATTTAAAAATATATAAATTACTTAAATCAGTACAATTACCTTTGGATTTAAAAAAAAAAAAAGCGGACTTTGTGGTTAAAAATAATTTTAATAGTGCAAAGATTAAAAAAAACGCTAAAAATTTATTAAATAAAATAATTATATGAAAGAAGTTTTATTAGATACAGAAACAACAGGTTTGTCATCAGTAAATGATAAAATTATAGAAATTGCCTGTATAGAAATCGAGGACCATATTCCTACAGGTGAAAAGTTTCATGTTTTTTTAAATCCAGAAATGGAAGTATCCCAAGGTGCTTATGATACTCATGGTATTTCAAAAGAATTTTTAAAGGATAAGCTAAAATTTAAAGACGTAGCTAAAGATTTCATAAAATTTATAGATGGCAAGAAGCTAGTGATTCACAATGCTGAGTTTGATTTGGCTTTTTTAAATAAAGAACTCAAAGAAGTTGGCGAGAAACAAATTTCAAAAGACAATATCGTTGATACTCTTAACGTTGCTAGAGAAAAGTTTCCTGGGGCACAAAATAGCCTTGATGCGTTGTGTAAACGTTTCAAGATTGATAACTCAAGAAGACAAAAACACTCCGCCCTTTTAGATTGTGAATTATTGGCTAAAGTCTACATAGAATTACTTGAAAAGAAAGAGCCCACTTTTGAGTTTGATTTAGACGCACAAGATGAATCTATTCAAAATGTTAAAAGTATTAAAGATCGAAAACAAATTATAGTTCAAATTACGGATGACGAAAAAAAATTACACAAAGAATTTCTTCAAAAAGAATTACCCAAATCGTCTATGCTTAATTAGCAAATTGTTGATTATATAATTCTTCAAAATCAATTTTTTTATTAAAATTAAAATTTTTAAAACCAGATTTTTGGAATAATGAAGTGACGATATCTTTCATAAATTCAAAGTGTTCACTTGGTATTAAAACTAAAATAGTTCTTTTAATTTCATCCGCTGTCATTTTTGGATCAGTTAATTTGAAAACAATTGATATACATACTTCCGCGTGAATTTTGTTTTGAATATTTTCAGGAGCTTCTAGTAAAAATTTACAATTCAATTCAATCAAATTGTTTTTGTAGGGATTACTATTTAAATCTAGTTTAGTGGCATATGAGCCAAGATTTTGTGCGGCATCGATGAAACTATCGGGTGAAGGAATTTCAAATGAAATATCTTTAATATATTTAGCAACTATTTCATATTTTTTTTGATCATTATTTGTCTCGTTCATTAATTTCCTCCGCTTCTATTTCTATCGTGTTTACATCATGGTTATTCGATTTATTTAAATTTTCTTCGCTAACAAATAATTTTAAAATTATATTTCTAGTAAAAGGTATGAGTAGTAAAACACCAATGGTGTCTGTAAAAAAACCAGGGATAATTAAAAATAGAGCAGCTATAATCAAGCAAAAACCACTTAATATTTCTTTAAATGGAGTTTGATCATTTCTTAAACTGTTTACAGCTGAATATAATGTTGTGATTCCTTGTAGTTTAACAAAATATAGGCCGGCAGCTGCGGTCAATAAAGTTGCTAGTATGGTATTGAAAGCTCCAATAACAGCACCTATCTTAATCATGAAATATATTTCAATTAATGGAACAAATATTAAAAATAGTATTGTAAATTGCATTTATTATTGAAATAATTACTTTTTAAGAAATTACAAGAATGAGCGAAAACTTTGGATATATTGACATAATACTTCTCGCATTAATGGCGGGATTTATTTTATTGAGATTAAGAAGCACATTGGGCAAAGGAGCTGACAATATGCCTATGAAAGCAAGATTTACCCAAGCCCAATCTAATAAAGAGTTTACTAAACCCATTATTGAAGATGAAATAAAACAAGACACAACAAACTTTGATGAAAAAATTTTTATTAAAGGAGCAGAAGCGGCTTATGAAATTATTATTAATGCTTTTGCAAAAGGAGATCGTAAAACTTTAAAATCTTTACTTACAAAAGATTTATACAAAAATTTTGAAAGTGTGATTAAGGAAAGAGAAAGTAAAAAAATTACTTCTCAAATGTCTTTTATTGGAATTAAAGAAACTAAAATTTTAGATATTGATAACAAAGATACCTTTTATAAAGTTAAAACAAAGTTTGTAAGTGAAATCGTGAATTGTTTAAAGAATGATAAAGGGGAAGTAATCGAAGGTAATCATGAAGAAATAAAATTAGTTACAGATGTCTGGGTGTTTGAAAAAGATTTAAAAAATAATGATCCAACTTGGTATTTAACAGAGTTATCAAGTGAAGAAGAAACCAAACATTAAGCCGACAGAAGAAGACCTTAAAGATTGGCAATCTTTTATAGAAAATATTAATAGTATAGAAGACAAAGATGCTCCTTTCGACAATTTAATTATAGAAAAAAATAATGATAGATTATTTGATATTCGAAAAGATCTTCATGGTCTTAAAATGCATGAAGCTTTAGATGTTGTGTCTAATACTATAAACGATGCAATTGAGAGAAAAGTTAGAAAAATATTATTCATTACAGGAAAAGGTCTTCATTCAAACAAAGAACAAGATCCATATGCTTCTAAAGATCTAAGTTTGCTTAGATGTGCAGTGCCAGATCATATTAAAAATAATTTTTTAGAGAATATAGTTAAAATTGAAGAAAGTCCTTTAAAGCTTGGTGGCTCTGGTTCTATAATTGTGTTACTAAAAAAAATATAACAACCTTAAGCTTCATGAAAAGAGATTATTTAAAAGATGCCAAACGCGTTTATAAAATTTTAAAGGAAGGCGGTATTGCAATTGTTTATATGAGAAACGCATACGCCATCATGAGTGGCACTGATAGTGCTCTTCAAAAAGTTTACACAGCAAAAAAGAGGAGTTTGAATAGACCTAGCGGTCTTGTAGCTAATGCAAGAACCCATGAAAAACTTCATATATTAAGTAGAAGAAAAAAAAATATTATTAAAAAATTTTCCAAAAAGTACAACTTGCCGATTTCGATAATAGCTCCTTACAGAAAGAAACACCCAATTATCTCAAAATTTTCAAATTTTAGTAAGATGCTTGCAACAAAAAACAATACAGTGAACTTATTATTAAATTCAGGACCTTTAAGAGAGAATATTGCAGACTTAAGTTTAAAAGACAATTTTCCTTTAATTGCATCATCTGCAAATTTGTCTCAGAGAGGTACAAAATATAGAGTAGTTGACATAGAAGACAGAGTAAAAAAGTGTGCCGATATTATTATTAATTATGGACCGTGCGAATTGTATAAAGAAGGCAAAACAATTGATTGTGATGGCTTATCACTGTCAAGCACTCAAATAGACTTTAGAGATATGAGCATTGTAAGAAAAGGAGTGTATTTTAAGGAGATCTACAATATTTTTAAGGATGAATTTAATATAAATTTAGTCTTAAGATTATAATATAAATTTTGATAAATCTTTATCTTTAGCAATATCACCTAAATGTTTATCAACGTAGGCTTTGTTAATTAAAACTTTTTCACCACTTTTATCTGGTGCATCAAAACTGATATCATCCAAAATTTTCTCCAAAATTGTATGAAGTCTTCTAGCTCCAATATTCTCTATCGTAGAGTTGATATCAGTAGAAATTTTAGCAATTGCTTCTATTGCATCATCTGTAAACTCAAGTGTTACTTTTTCAGTTTCAAGCAGAGCAGTATATTGTTTTATTAAACTGTTATCAGGCTCCTTTAAAATTTTAATAAAATCTTTTTTGGTTAATGGATTAAGCTCTACTCTAATAGGAAGTCTTCCTTGTAATTCTGGTAATAGGTCTGAAGGTTTAGCTAATTGAAACGCACCAGAAGCGATAAAAAGAATATGATCAGTTTTTATAGGCCCGTGCTTAGTGTTTACTGTTGTTCCTTCAATTAATGGAAGCAAATCTCTTTGTACCCCTTCCCGTGAGACATCAGCGCCAGATCTGCCATCTGATCTTGCAGAAACTTTATCGATCTCATCAAGAAAAACAATTCCATTATTTTCAGCTGCAAATTTTGCTTCTTTTAAAACTTGATCATTATCCATTAATTTATCAGATTCTTCTTCGATAAGGTAATTATACGATTCTTTTACAGTCATTTTTTTCTTTTTCTTTTTGGTCATGCCTTTTCCAAAAATATCCCCAATGCTTACCATTCCAACGCTGCCCTGCATTCCTGGAATATCAAAAGACGGCATTTGAGGATTGTCTTGAACAGAAATTTCGATATCGTTATTGTCTAAATCACCTGCTCTTAATCTTTTTCTGTAACTTTCTTTAGTTGCGCTACTTGCATTTTTGCCAACTAGTACTTCAAGCACTCTTTCTTCAGCAGACATTTGAGCTTTCGCTAAAACTTCTTTTCGTTTTCTTTCTTTTACTAATGCAATTGAAATTTCAATTAAATCTCTGATAATTTGTTCTACATCTTTACCAACATATCCAACTTCTGTGAATTTTGTTGCTTCTACTTTGATAAACGGTGCTTCAGCTAACTTAGATAGTCTTCTTGAAATTTCAGTTTTACCAACACCAGTTGGACCAATCATCAAAATGTTTTTTGGTAAAACTTCTTCACGAATTTCTTCAGGTAATTCTTGTCTTCTCCATCTATTTCTTAAAGCTATGGCAACAGCTCTTTTTGCTTCAGATTGACCAATTACAAATCGGTCAAGTTCAGAGACGATTTCTCTTGGTGAGAATGAAACAATTTTTTGATTTTCTTCCATTAAAGTTTTTCGATTGTAATATTGTGATTTGTGAAAACACAAATATCAGCTGCGATTTCTATAGATTTTTTCGCAATCTCTTCGGCTGTTTTTTTAGGATCATCAATCATNGCTCTAGCAGCAGCTAANGCATANTTTCCACCNGANCCNATTGNAATNATACCNTGCTCTGGTTCTAAAACATCACCGTTACCGCTAATGATAAAGCTANTTTCTTTATCAGCTACAGCCATNAANGCTTCTAATCTTCTTAAATATTTATCTGATCTCCAGTCTTTAGCTAATTCAACAGCAGCTCTAGTTAATTGACCGCCATGTTTTTCTAATTTTGCTTCTAATCTTTCAAATAATGTAAACGCATCCGCGGTTGATCCTGCAAAGCCTGCAATGACGTCTCTTTTTTCTATTTTACGAACTTTCTTAGCTGTGCTTTTCATTACAGTATTTCCAATACTTACTTGTCCATCACCTGCAACAACAACATCGTTACCTTTTTTTATTAGAACGATTGTTGTTCCGTGCCAATCTAGCCTGTCTTTATTTTGCTTCATTTTCAATATATGTGGTTATTATTCTTTTATCTTCAAGGTGTTAATTTAATTCTTAATGAGGTAAATACTTCAGTTAAGTATGAGAAAAGGTTCAATTAAAAGAGAAACAAAAGAAACCTCAATTAATGTTGAGGTAAACTTAGACGGTACCGGTCAATCTAAAATTAACACAGGCATTGGTTTTCTTGATCATATGATGGAACAAATTGCTAAACATTCTCTAATAGACATAAATCTAGAGGCCAAAGGTGATTTGCACATTGATCTTCATCATACAACAGAAGACAGCGGCATAGCCTTTGGAGAAGCCTTGAAAAAGGCTCTGGGTGATAAAAAAGGAATTAAAAGGTATGCAAGTGCGACCATACCAATGGATGAAACATTAAGTCGTGTTTCTTTGGATTTATCAAATCGCCCTTATTTAGTTTGGAACGTAAAACTTGCTGTAGAAAAACTTGGTGAGATGGACACTGAATTGTTTAAAGAATGGTACCACGCATTTTCACAAAGTGCAGGTATTACTTTGCACGTTGAAAACATTTACGGTGATAATTCTCACCATATTATAGAATCTTGTTATAAAGGTTTAGCTAGGGCTTTAAGAGAAGCTGTTACAGTCGACTCTAGAGCTGAAAATATTATACCATCGACCAAAGGTACTATTTAGCAATTAATGAAAATAGCTATCATTGATTATGAGTCTGGCAACTTAAAGTCAGTCTCAAAAGCAGTTGAACTAGCTTCAAATAATATTTTTAATAAATCTGATGTTAAAATTATTAATTCAGCAAATGAATTAAAAAATTTTGATAAAATAGTGCTACCTGGCCAAGGATCATTTAAACAATGTTATCAATCTCTTTTATCAATAGATGGCATTGTAGATGAGCTAACCAGCGCTGTTTTAGAAAAACAAAAACCAATTTTGGGTATTTGTGTTGGTATGCAATTGTTTTCTTCATTTGGAGAAGAAGACGGAGGAAGTAAAGGCTTTGATTGGATAAAAGGCAAAGTAAATAAGATTAATTTAACAGACAAGAATTTGAAATTACCACATATGGGGTGGAATAATATTAGCATTAATCAAAAATCAAAATTATTTTCAGGAATTGAAAATGAAAGNCATTTTTATTTTGTTCATAGCTTTGCTTTTNATGTTGAAAATGANCAANTTATTTCTGCTACAACTAATTATTCAACTGCAATTGTATCAGCAGTTGAAAAGGATAATATTTTTGGGACTCAATTTCACCCNGAAAAAAGCCAGGNAAATGGNATAAAAATATTAGAAAATTTTGTNAAATTATAATGATTATTTATCCNGCTATAGATCTTCAAGATGGAAAATGTGTAAGATTAACCAANGGTGATTTTGAACAACAAACAGTTTATTCAAGGTCNCCTATTGANCAAGCTAAAGCNTTTGAGGATAAAGGNTTTGAATTTTTGCATNTAGTTGATCTTGACCGAACAATTNANAAAGAAAAATCTAATNTAAAAACAATTAAAGAAATTATTCAAANNACTNGNTTAAAAGTTCAAGTTGGAGGNGGNTTGAGGACAAAAGATNCTGTTGAAGAAGTAATTGANCTTGGAGTNGANAATGNNGTGATGGGAACCGCNGCAGTAAATGATCCAGATTTATTAATNGANATATCTCAAAAGTATAAAAATAAAATTTCAGTAGGCCTTGATGTTAGAGANAAAATGATTGCTNTAAANGGATGGAAAGATCAAACAGAAATTTCATGTTTTGATTTTTTAGAAACTATTAAANANCTNCCNTTAAAAAGNATTATNTTTACNGANATTAATAAAGATGGAATGAAACAAGGAATTAATATTGAAGANACNNTTAAGATGGCTNNGNGNTCNAANATNCCNGTAACAGCATCGGGNGGNGTATCAAGNATTGATGACATTAAGCTNATNAAGTCTNAAAAGAAAATCTCNGGNGTTGTTGTNGGAAAAGCAATTTATGATGGNTTAATTGANNTAAATGAATTGGTAAAATTTAATGCTTAAAAATAGAATTATACCTTGTTTAGANGTNAAAGATGGAAGAGTTGTTAAGGGNATTAATTTTGTTGATCTNNTNGATGCAGGAGANCCTGTAGAACAANCTTCAGTTTATAANAANAATGGNGCTGATGAGATCTGTTTTTTAGATATTACAGCATCAAGTGANAAAAGAGATATTTTATTAGATACGGTAAAAAAAACGGCCGAGTGTTGTTTTGTGCCTTTAACGGTTGGTGGTGGCGTAAGATCAATTCAAGATATTAGAAAACTTTTATTAGCTGGTGCAGATAAAGTTTCTATTAATACTGCAGCAATTAAAAATCCTGAGCTAATAAAAGAAAGTTCAAATAAATTTGGTTCNCAATGTATTGTTGTTGCGATTGATGCAAAAAAAANTGCAGAAAATAAATGGACTGTNTTTACTCATGGTGGAAGAGAAGCAACAGAGCTTGATGCAGTAGAGTTTGCTAAATTAGCAGAAAAAAATGGTGCAGGAGAAATTCTTTTAACNTCTATGGACAGAGANGGAACTAAAGANGGTTATGATATTGANTTAACAAAAAAAATATCAAGCAGTTTAAATATTCCNGTTATAGCTTCAGGTGGAGTTGGTAANCTTCAGCATTTAAAAGATGGTATTTTAGATGGTGGTGCAAGNGCAGTATTGGCTGCCTCCATATTTCACTTTGGGGAATATTCAATTCAAGAGGCAAAAGAGTATTTAAAAAAAGAAAATGTTCCTGTAAGATTATAGGATGTTTGAAGTCTTAGAAGGTTTAATTAAAACAATACGAGAAAGAAAAAACTCATCAGAACATGAGTCTTATACAAAAAAATTATTAGATAATAATAGTCTTTGCCGCGAGAAAGTCATGGAGGAAATCAAAGAACTTATCGATGCACTAAATGAGAAGAAAAATGAAGTACATGAAGCAGCTGATGTGATGTATCATATTCTTGTTTTGTTAGAGGCAAACAATGTAAAAGTCGAAGATGTAATGAATGAATTAAAGAAAAGAGAAGGTGTGTCTGGCCTTGTAGAAAAAGCGAACAGAAAAAGACAATGAGTTACGATACAAATAATATCTTTGCAAAAATATTAAGAGGTGAAATTCCTTGTGATAAAGTATTTGAAAATGACCATGCTTTAGCATTCAATGATATTAGTCCGCAGGCCAAGGTACACGTCTTGGTTATTCCGAAAGGTTCTTACAAAGATGTTGATGATTTTTCTAAAAATGCATCTAAAGATGAAATTACTTCATTAATGCAAGCTGTAGCTGAAGTTTGTAAAATTACCAAAGTATCTTTAACTGAAGGTGGAAATGGTTTTAGGTTAATTGCAAATACAGGTCCAGATGGTAGCCAAGAAGTGCCTCACTTTCATTATCATGTTATGGGCGGTGAGCCAATGGGTCTAAGAGGTTTAAGAAAAGTTTAGTAGTGAATATTCAAAGGTATTTTTTAGAAACAAACTCTAAATTAGATTTAATCCCTGCAGAATGTGGAATAGTAAATTTAAAAATCGAAGAGAGTGAAAAAAAAGACCCTCAGTTTTGTAAATTTTTATATCAAAAAATTGGAGAAGATTTTCATTGGAAAGATAGATTGGCTTGGTCCTTAAAAGAATGGGAGAATTATCTAAATCAATCTAAATTAAAGTTTTGTGTAGCTAAAGTTGGTGAAGATGTAGCTGGATTTTATGAGTATTTAAATCATGAAGACAAAAAAGAAGTAGAGATATCTTACTTTGGAATTTTTAAAGAATACTTTGGAAAAGGACTTGGCGGTTATTTATTAACTCATGCTTTAAGATCTGGATGGAATCATAAGCCTAATCGTATCTGGGTCCACACTTGTACCCTGGATCATCCTCACGCCTTAAGAAATTATATAGCAAGAGGCATGAATATTTTTAAAAAAGAAAAAGTAAGAGTTTAAAAACCGTAACTTGGTAAAATAAATTTCTCATTAAATTCAGTATTTATTTTAGGATTTATAATAGTAAATTTCACAGGTTCCTGATTATAGCTGATAGTCTCCCACCCTTTCAAAAGCTTTGTTTTTTTGTTAAAAAATATTTTCACAAATACACCATCATCTGTTCTAATTTCATAAAAATAATTATCATTTTGAGAGCCTATTTTTGATTGATCAATAGATTCGAGATTTTCTAAGATTTTATTTTTATTTAGTACAATATTAAAAGCAGAGTTTTTTATTGGGTATCTGTAAGATCTNTTAAANTTATGTTTAATAATATATAAACTATTATTTTTTACATAAATTTCTTTTCCCTCTTCACTATTGTAAACACATTTTAAATTACCCGGAAAGAGCAAGTAGCACTCACCTTTTTCANTTAAACCATTAGATTTCTGTTCAAATAAGAAAATNATATTNTTGGTTTCGTTAAGTTTTTTTACAATATCATCAGTAATATTTGAAAAAGAATTGATTGGATAAAATGTTATGAAAAAAANAATAATAAAAAANCTCATTACGGNAAAATTTCACGTTTACCAGTATGATTTGCAGGACTTATAATTTTAGCTTCTTCCATTTGATCAATAATTCTTGCAGCCCTATTGTATCCAATTTGTAATTTTCTTTGTAAAAAACTNGTTGAAGCTTTGCCTTCATTTTTAATTAACNCAACTGCTTGATTAAAAAGTTCATCTTTATCAGATGAATCTAGCCCTCCTTCAGACACACTCTCATTATCCTCAACCTTAGTAATATCATCAATATAAGTTGGTGATCCTTGTGATCTTAAAAATGTACTTACTTTTTCAATCTCGGAGTCTGAAACAAAAGGTCCATGAATTCTTATCATTCTGCTTGCTGATGACATGAATAACATGTCTCCTTTTCCTAATAGTTGTTCAGCTCCTTGTTCGCCTAAAATAGTACGGCTATCTATTTTTGATGTCACTTGGAATGAGATTCGAGTTGGGAAATTAGCTTTTATTGTACCTGTAATTACATCAACACTTGGTCTTTGAGTGGCCATAATAATATGAATNCCTGCAGCTCGAGCCATTTGTGCAAGACGTTGGATATAATTTTCAACTTGCTTCCCAGATACCATCATTAAATCTGCCATCTCATCAACAACAACAATGATGTAAGGCATAACNTTTTTACCTTCTTTTTTTGCTTTNTCGTTAAACCCTGAAATATTTCTGACTCCTTCTTCAGTCATTTTTCTGTAACGCGTTTCCATTTCTCTCACAGTCCATTTCAATGCNGAAGTTGCTTTTTTGGGTTCAGTAATAACTGGAGATAATAAATGAGGAATGCCCTGATAAACTGATAANTCTAACATTTTAGGATCAATTAAAATAAGTTTACATGTTTCAGGAGTATGTCGATAAAGTACAGATAAAATTAATGTATTGATACAAACTGATTTTCCAGATCCAGTTGTTCCAGCGATAAGTAAGTGAGGCATACTTACTAGGTCACCAACAATTGGATATCCTGCAATAGTTTTCCCCAAAGTAATTGGAATATTGATATTTGGATTTGCAAACTCTTTGCTTTCGATAATTTGTCTATAATTTACAGGATCAATTTCTTTATTTGGTATTTCTATACCTATCGTATTTTTTCCAGGAACAGGAGCTATTCTCGTAGATATTGAGCTAGTGCTTCTTGCAATGTCATCAGTCAGATTTACAATTTTAGAAGTTTTAATTCCTGCAGCTGGTTCAAATTCATAAAGAGTAACAACTGGACCTGGACTTACTTTTTTAATTTTACCCATAATACCAAAGTCTAAAAGCGTGCTTTCTAAAAATTTAGACAATTCTTTATGGTCATCCGTTAAAGCATCAGAATTCTTATTACTTTTTGACTGGTTTAAATAATCAGTCGGCGGCAGTTTGTATTCTCCAGATTTAAAAGAAAAACTCTCCTTAGAATCTAAAGGAAGACTTGCCTGTGTTTCCATTGGTTTTGGTTTAAAGCTTTTATTAATTGTAGGAATTAATTCTTCAGGTTCTTNTTGAGCAATAGGCTGATCGATTGTCCCTGCCTTCTTAAATATAATTTTTAAAAATTTAACAGGCGCTATTAAAATTAAACCAATTTTTTTAAAAACAGCTATCCATTCTGAAAAACTTAAACCTAAACTTAATATAAAAAAAATTGTTCCAGTTGTTAGAGACGAATAAGCAATAATTGAATTAAAGGTATAAAAATCTAAAGGAATAAAGCCAATAAGGTAAGCACCTAAAAATCCTCCGTTACCATTGTCAGGTAACCAAAAATTCTGATCAAATAATATTTTTAGCCCAAGNGAGATAAGTGAAAGATAAATAATGATAAATAAAAATTTAAAAGTAATACTAGATACAGATTTTTGTATAATGATTAACCAACTCCAAATGAAAAAATTTGCAAAAAGCAAAAAACAAGAAAGGCCAAAAGCCTGTAATANAAAGTCTGATATATAAAAACTATAGTTTAACAAAACCAAATCTTCAGTTTTGCCCGGTGTAATNAGTGTAGCGTTTTCTGGCGAGTAAGTTGCAANTGAATAAAGATAAAATATAGAAAACGTTANTATAACAAGNCCCGAGACTTCAATAAGTCTTAGTTTTAAAAAATTTAGTACTTTTTGTAGCATATTTAAAATTTAACGAATCAACCTTTGTTACTTTTTAACATTTTTTATAAGATTGATAAAAAATGGATAAAAAAATTATTCAAAAAATTGGTATTATTGGTGACGGTTTAACAGGTAATCTTGTTGCACTTGCCTTATTTAGACTGGGTTATCCTGTGGAGTTAGTTGGAAAAAAAGGTTTAAAGCCAAAGCCTTCTGTTGCCTCGATATCTATCTCAAATGATAGTTATAACTTTTTAAAAAAATTAAAATTTAAGAATTTGGAAAAAATTAGTAATCCTATCAATTCAATCAAATTATATGAAAACCATAAAGATTATTTAGATCCAGATAGTATTTTTTATAACAAAACAAAAAAAATTCCTTTGAGTTATATTGTTTTAAAAGACAAACTTTATGAAGAGCTTTCTGAAGAAATTAAAATTCTAAAAATTAAAAAAATTTTTTCACCTAAGAATTATGCCCTAACTATTAATACTGTTTATCATGATACAAAGAAAAAAGATTTAAGCTGGGACTATAAAGAAGATGCTTTCACTTTTATCATTAAACATGAAAAACTTTTGAATAACTGCTCAAGACAGTTTTTTTTAAATGATGGCCCTCTAGCCTTTTTACCCATAAACCAAAATAATACTTCACTTGTATGGTCATTATCTAAAAATTCTGAGATGAGAAAAATATTTAATTCTAAATTNTCTTTGGAGAAGTACTTAAATTCTAATTTTTTGATTTATAAAAATGTTAAATTGAATTCAAAAATTGAAAGTTTTTCCTTAAAGTTTAATTTTTTAACATGTGGAATTGAGCCTAGAAAAATTAATATAGGAGACATAAGTCACCGTATTCATCCAATTGCNGGGCAAGGATGGAATATGACGGTGAGAGATATCAAGCAGCTTTATGATGTCTATNAAGATAAGAAAAAATATGGTTATGATTTTGGAGACTTTTCNTTACTCGAAGAATANGAAAAAAAAACAAGAATTAACAATTTCGTTTTTGCATCTTCAATTGATTTAATAAGAAGAATTTTCAAATTCAATAATAAGCAAATATCAAATTTAAGAAAAAGTGGGTTTAGGCAATTAGATAAATTTCCAGATTTAAAAAATGAAATTATAAAATTTGCCGATCAAGGTTTATCGTTCTGAAGCTAATAATTTTTTTTTTGTTTTAATTCCACCTAGACCTGAATAGCCCCCTAACCCACCATCTGAACGAATTACTCTGTGACATGGAATTTTAATAGGATAAGGATTTTTTCCTATTGCATTAGCTACTGCTCTCACCGCTTTTGGTTTCCCCACAGCCCTTGCAACTTCTAAATATGTTTTAGTTTTTCCTTTTGGAATTTTCATTAGGTATTTCCAAACTTTAACTTGAAGCGGTGTTCCTTTTAATTTCATATTTGATATATTTTTATCATGAATTTCTATGCTCTATCAACTCCTCCTGGTGTATCAGGAATAGCCATTGTTCGTGTTTCTGGAGATAGCGCTTTACAAATTGCAAATCAAATTACGAGGACAATCATTGATCAACCAAAATCAGCATTATTAAAATCTTTTTATGATCAAGAAGGANAACTNATAGATGAAGGAATTTTAATTTGGTATCCAGAANGTCAAAGTTATACCGGNGAGCATTTAATTGAAATTCACACTCATGGAAGTAAGGCAGTTATTAATAAGTTACTAGANGATTTAGGAGAAAGAAAAGATTGTAGATTAGCTGAACCAGGAGAATTCACCAAAACTGCTTATCAAAATAATAGGATAAACCTTTATGAGGCAGAGTCTATTGCAGATCTCTTACAAGCTGAAACAGAAGCACAAAGAATACAAGCCCTTAGACTTAAAAATAGTAGTCCGAAATTTTTAGAGTGGAGAGAAACTATTCTTGATGTTTTAAGTAAGACTGAAGCATCTATAGATTTTTCAGAAGAAGATTTACCAGAAGGAATTCTAAAAAATAATGAAGAAAAAATTAAATCTATCGTTTCTGATATTGATGAAATGTTAGATGAAACTATGGGTGAGATAATTAGAGATGGTTTTAAAATAGCAATAATAGGACCTCCAAATGCCGGTAAATCGAGCTTTTTAAATTTATTAGTTAAAAGACAAGCTGCAATAGTTTCAAGTATTAAAGGAACTACAAGAGATATTATTGAGGTAAAATATCATATCAATAACTACCCAGTTATTTTGACTGATACAGCAGGGATAAGGAATGCTAAAAATAAAATTGAAAAAACAGGTGTAGAATTGGCTATAAATGCCAGTAAGGAAGCTAATTTGGATATTTTGATATTAGATGGAACTGAAAAGAAAACACCAAAAAATATACAAAAACTGATTACAGATAAGACAGTAATCGTTCTAAACAAAAAAGATAAAAAAAGTTTTAACGCTAAAAAAATCATCAAAGAATTAAAAGGGTATAAATTTAAAGATTTAATAGAAGTTTCAATTAAAAATAAATCTGGAATTAATATATTAAATTCAAGATTAAAAAAAATTGTATCTGAAATAGATACTGCGCAATCAATAACTTTAATTTCAAGAGCAAGACACAGAGCGCTATTACAAAAATGCTCAAATAGGCTTCATGATTTTCTTATAATCAGCAAATCAGATGAAGTAGAAAAAGCTGCAGAAGAGCTTAGATTAGCATCAAATAATCTTGGTCATATTGTCGGTTTTATTGGCGTGGAGGAAATATTAGGAAAAATATTCCAAGACTTCTGTATAGGAAAATAGTCGAATCTCTCTTGTAAAAAAATCTCTCAGTAATAGATTCCAGCAATGGAAAAATTTGACGTTGTTGTAATTGGTGCTGGTCATGCAGGCTGTGAAGCTGCTGCTGCATCTGCGCGTATGAAAGTTAATACTGCTTTAGTTACAACAAATGAAAATTCAATCGGTGAAATGTCATGCAACCCAGCTATTGGTGGATTGGGTAAAGGACATCTTGTTAGAGAGATAGATGCATTTGATGGCGTTATGCCCAAAGTTGCTGATGCATCAGGTATTCAGTTTAGATTATTAAATCGTAGTCGTGGACCAGCTGTTAGAGGACCGCGTGCTCAGTCAGACCGTAAATTATATAAAAAATACATGAAAGAATGTCTAATAAGTCATTGTAATCTTAGCATTTTTTATGATCCTGTAATTCAGTTTATTTTTAATGAAAATGAAATTGTTGGAGTAATTTTAAAGTCTGGAAAAGAACTAAGAGCAAAAAAAATTGTATTAACAACTGGAACTTTTTTAAATGGCGTCATTCATATTGGTGATGAAATGAAACCTGGGGGAAGACACGGTGAAAATCCAACAACTGGATTAAGTGAACAGTTAAGAAAATTCAATTTAAATGTATCAAGATTAAAAACTGGAACACCGCCAAGGCTAGATGGTCGTACAATTAATTTTAAAATTTTAGAAGAACAAAAAGCAGATGATGATCCTTATTTTTTTTCAGTAGAAACTAAGAAAATTAACGCTGATCAGGTCTCATGTTTTATGACTTATACTAATGATGAAGTTCATAAAATTATTGAAAAAAATTTAAAACGTTCAGCAATGTATAGTGGTAACATCAAAAGTGTTGGTCCGAGATATTGTCCATCTATTGAAGATAAAATTGTAAAATTTAAAGATAAATCCAGACATCAAATTTTCTTAGAACCAGAAGGATTAGATGATCATACAATTTATCCAAATGGTATTTCTACGTCCTTACCAGCAGATGCACAGGAAGAATTATTGTTTAAAATCAATGGCTTATCTGATGTTAAGATGATCAGACCAGGTTATGCTATCGAGTATGATTACGTTGATCCAAGAGAGCTTAATGCCACTTTAGAATTAAAAAAAATTAAATCTTTGTTTCTNGCTGGTCAGATNAATGGAACNACTGGTTATGAAGAAGCTGCAGCNCAAGGNNTGATTGCTGGTATTAACGCTGCACTTCACAGTAAAAATAGAAAACCATTTACCTTAGATAGATCACAAGCATACATAGGTGTTATGATTGATGATCTTATAACAAAGGGTGTTGCTGAACCTTATCGTATGTTTACATCACGTGCTGAATATAGATTAACTTTACGTGCTGATAACGCAGATTTAAGATTATCTTCTATTGCGAAAGATTTAGAAATATTAAGTGAGTCTAGATTACAAAATTTNGAAAAAAAACTTGATAATATTAATAAACTTAAAGTTCAATTGTCTTCGAGGTCTTTNACTCCTAATGAGGCGGATAAACATGGCATAAAAATCTCAAAAGACGGTGTTAAAAGGAATGGTTTAGAGCTTTTAAGGTACAAAGGGGTTACTTTTGATAAATTAAAACCAATTTTTGGTCTTGGTGATTATGATCAAGATGTTATTGAGCAAATTGAGATAGATAATCATTACTCTGGCTATTACGCTAAACAAGAGGATGATATTGAGATATTTAAAAAGGATGAAAACATGAAAATCCCTGAAAATATTGATTATTCATCAATCAGCGGACTATCTAATGAGATCAGGCAGAAATTAGAGCTTATAAGGCCAAAAACCTTCGGTCAGGCCTCAAGAATTGAGGGTATTACCCCAGCAGCTATAAATCTTCTTTTAACGTATTCTAAAAGGTANAATTTTAAGCATACTGCTTAAATGATTCGATCAAATTATTTCGAGAATAGTGTTTCACGTGAAACATTGTCAAAATTATCGAAATATAACGATTTTCTGCTAGAAAATAATAAAAAAATGGCTCTAATATCAAAAAATACCGAAAAAATAGCTGTAGAGAGGCATTACGAGGACTCAGCACAAATAATCAGCTATTTAGATAAAAAAGATAAAATTATTCTTGATATTGGTTCAGGGGCAGGTCTTCCTGGGATTATACTTGACATAATCAAAAAAGATCACAATTTGGAGTTTTCAACACACTTGGTCGATAAAAGCCCAAAAAAGGTTAAATTTTTAAAATCTGCAAATAGTTTTCTTGATCTGGATCTTAAAATACATAACTCTGATGTTAAGACGATGATGAAAAAAAATTTTACTACTTTGGTTAGCAGGGCATTTAAGCCGATGAAGGAATTTTTTGAAATTATCATCAATTCAAATATAAGATTTGAGAAAATTATTCTGATGAAGGGAGAAAAATTTATGGACGAGTATATTGAGGCAAAAAAATATTTTGAAATAAATTGTGAGTGCTATGATAGTGTTACAAATCCATCATCGAAACTTTTTGTAATAAAAGGTGTATCAAGAATTTAGATGTCAAAAGTTATCTCAATTATAAATCAAAAAGGTGGAGTTGGAAAAACAACATCGACAATTAATCTTGGTTGCGCTCTTGCTAAACAAGGTCAAAAAATTTTAGTTATAGATTTAGATCCTCAAGGTAATGCTTCAACAGGTTTTGGGATTGAGCCAAGCACAAGGTTAAAAACAATTTATGAATTTTTACTAAATCCAGAACAAGATCCATCTGCATTTATTATCAATTCTAAAATTGAAAATTTGGATATTATTACAGCTAATGTTGATTTATCAGGTCTTGAAACTGAAGTTGCAGAAAACAACAAAAAAGCCTTCTTTTTAAAGCAAATTATAGCTAAAATTAGTGAAAAAAATCAATATAATCATATACTTATTGATTGTCCACCATCCCTTAGTTTATTGACAATTATGGCTCTAGTAGCGTCAAATACGGTGATAATTCCACTACAAACAGAGTTTTTTGCATTGGAAGGAGTATCGCAATTAATTAAAACAATTGAGCGTGTTAAGCAAAATTTAAATACTAGTTTAAATATCCAAGGCGTCATTCTAACTATGTATGATAAAAGAAATAAACTATGTTCTCAGGTAGAGAGTGAGGCTAGACGTTATTTTGAAAATAAAGTTTATAAATCTGTCATCCCAAGAAACGTTAGAATTTCAGAAGCTCCTTCTCACGGACTACCTGTTATAGAGTATGATAAAAATTGTACTGGAACTATAGCTTATGAAAGTTTAGCTAAAGAAGTTTTAGAACAATACAAACAGAATCCAGTTGCAGCATAATGATAAAGAATAAAGGATTAGGAAAAGGATTATCCGCTTTACTTGGTGATGATAATAATTCGAAAGAAAATATTGTTGAGATTAAAAATTTTAAAACAGACAAAACCCCAATACATCAGCTGGTTCCAAATCAATTTCAGCCAAGAAAAAATTTTGAAAAAAAACAATTAGAAGAACTTGCCGCATCAATTAAGAGTCGAGGAATTATCCAGCCTATTGCAGTAAGAAAAATTTCTGACGATAAATTTGAAATTATAGCTGGAGAAAGACGTTGGAGGGCTGCTCAGCTAGCTAACATTCATCAGGTTCCTACAGTTTTACTAGATGCAGATGACGAATTAGCCGCTGAATTCGCGGTTTTAGAGAACGTCCAGCGTGAAGGGCTTAATTCCCTTGAAGAAGCTAGTGGTTACCAAACTCTTATAGATAAGTTCAATTANACCCAAGATAAGATCGCTGAGATGATAGGGAAGAGTAGGGTNTATATAGCTAATATCTTAAGATTAAAAAAGCTCCCAAGTGAAATTCAAGATATGATTGTTAATGGTTTGTTGACCCCAGGACACGCACGATCTCTAATTTATGTAAACAACAATGTTGAGTTAGCAAAGGAGATTATTAATAAAAATTTATCTGTAAGGCAAGCTGAGTTACTTAGTAAAAAAAATTCAAGTTTTTCTAAAAAAAATAAAATTAGAAATATTGATCCTAATATTAAAGATTTAGAGAATTCTTTAGAGCAAAAAATAGGCATGAAAGTTACTATTGATAATAAGAAAAATAATAAAGGTAAGATTACTTTTGAATATAAAGATCTAGATCAATTAACTCAACTTGTTGCTAATGTTAAAAGTAAGTATTAGTTAACACTCTTTTTGTTACAATGTCTAAAAGGAACTTGTTAAAAATTGTTTCTGCGATTTCGTAGTTAAGCTTACACAAAATTTCGATTTCATTAATTTTATCTAATAATGTATCTAATTCATTTTTATTCCATTTAGACAATTGTGTTTGGACCATGCTTTTTTCTTTCCAGAAAATTGGTGGTTTATAAGTATCAACTAATAACGCAATTTTAGTTTCGTTTTCATTATATTCATAAATATCAATTAGCTTGTTTATTTTGTATTTTAGTGGGCCAAGTACTTCATTGAAGTTAATAGAAAAATGATAAAAACTTGAGAGTATTTTATTTAGTACTTTTTTGTCACCAGACAACAAAGCATTAGATATTTCAAAAGCATCAAAAGAAGATGTTGTGTTAAATAGTGAAGAAAATGTTTCACTGTCTAATTTTTTATCTTTTGTAATAAGTTCTAATTTTTCTAATCCACTATTGATGTCATTTCGATTGAGTTTATTAATATTAAATAATTGATCTATGGCTTCATAGGGTACTTTTATACCAAGTTTTGTTAATCCATTTCTTAGCAAAGATTGTAGAGTTTTTTCATCATCATCGTAACATGCAATACAAGATATTATTTTTTCTTTTTCAGCTTTATTTCTTAAGCTGCTTTTTTTTGTAAGGTTATCAGTAATTAGAATTAATTTTTTATCTATTTTCGAAAAATTTATGTAATCTAATAGTTTATCCGACGTTTCTTGAATAATTAAAATTTCTTTTTCACCAAACAAGCTATCTTGATTTAAATAATTATCTAATATTTCAATATTTTTTAATAATTCATCTTCTTTAATAAATTTTGTTTTGAATTCATTTTTTTTAAAAATTTGCGTTAATTTATTTAGAATTTCGGTTTTTAAATGAAAATTTTCACCATAAATTAAATTTACTTTGCAATCCGAAAAAAGTTTTTCATAATTAATTGAAAAACTTTTAATTATCATTGTTGGATAGATATGATTTTTGCCTTAACGGCAAAAGTAAGTTTTTGAATTAAGTTTGTAATAATATTTTCTTTTTCAATTCTTTTAACCTCATCATCTGTAGATACATTGTTTGTTACACTTATTACTCTTCCGTCACTTAGGTTTTCTCCACCAATTTGCCTGCCTTTGTTATCAAAAATTTGAAAATTTATTGTGACCGTAACTTCTTCCTCTGTTGTTATTCCTGCAGTATTTTTGGTTACAGAAGCAGAACTTTCTCCAATATTTATTTTTAAAGAATAAGCATCTTTCAATGCTTTATTGATTGGTATATTAAGGTTACTTTTTAGATAATACGTTAGCCCACTTGGGCCCGAGTAATCTATTTTATTTATTTCAATATCGCTAAGGTCAACATTTTTTAACATTGACGAGAAGCCGCACGATGTAAAAAAAAGCAAAATAATAAAAAGATAAAACTGTTTAAACATTTTCATTTAATGACAATATTAACTAATTTATTCTTAACGTATATCTTTTTTATGATATTTTTTCCTGATACTAAGTTTCTAACGTTTTCAATCTCTAAACACTCATTAAATATCTTTTCTTCACTTTGGTCAGGTTCTGCATCAAGTAATGCTCTTTTTTTGCCATTAACCTGAATAACAATGTTGATTTTGTCTTCTTTGATTAATTTTTCATCATATGTTGGCCATGCTGATATGTGAATTTCTTTGTTATTATAGTTTTTCTCCCAACATTCAGACGCTATGTGAGGTGTAAAAGGATATATTAAAACTAAAAATTCTTTGAATATTTTTTTGAATAAAATTTTTTCTGATTTATTTTCATGCAATTTTTTTGATAGAAAGTTTAAAAACTCATAAAATNTGGCGACTGCCACATTAAAATGAAAGTTTTCAATATTGTANGTAATTTNTTTAACGAGTTTATTTNTTAACTTTTCACATTGGTTAATTTGTTCGTCATTTAATTTATTTTTTTCCTCAATATTTTGTATCATTTCAGAAATTGTCCAAATTTTTTGAATAAACTTATAAGATCCAGAAATTCCTTCATCACTCCATTGAATATCTCTTTCTGGCGGACTATCAGATAAAACAAACCACCTTACTGCATCTGCACCATAAAGATTAATTACTGTTTGAGGATCAACTACATTTTTCTTTGATTTAGACATAGATTCTGAAGGCCCAACTTTAATTGTCTGTTTGCTATTTTTATCAAAGAATTTACCATTTTCTTCAATTACATCTTCAGGANAAACCCATTCGCCTTNCTTATTTTTGAAAGTTTTGTGGCAAACCATACCTTGTGTGAATAGACCTTTGAACGGTTCTTTTATTTCAAGGCTAGTATCTTTCGTAATTGCCCTTGTAAAAAACCTTGAATAAAGCAAATGTAAAATAGCATGCTCTACTCCACCAATGTATTGATCAACTGGCATCCAGTATTTTGCATCATCNATTAAAAATCCTTCNTTTGAATTATCACTTGAACAAAATCTTAAAAAGTACCATGATGAATCTACGAAAGTATCTAGTGTATCGGTTTCTCTTATTAATTCTTTTCCAGTTTTAGAACACTTAACCTTTTTCCAATTTGGATGTCGATCTAATGGGTTACCTGGTTTATCAAAATTAATGTCTTCAGGAAGTTTTACAGGAAGCTCACTTTCTGGGACTGGTATAGCCTCACCTTTTTCATCATACATTACAGGAATAGGACAACCCCAATATCTTTGCCTTGAAATTCCCCAATCTCTCAATCTAAATGTTGTTTTTGCTGTTCCAAATTTATTCTTTTCAATTTCCTTGATGACTTTAGCTTTTCCTTCCTCAACACTAAAATTATTTAAAAAATCTGAATTAATAATTTTTCCATCACCGGTGTATGCTTCATTTTCAATTTTAAAATCAGNAGCTTTTTGANCTTTNGGAAGTATGACGGGTGTTACTTCTAATTTGTATTTGTTAGCAAAATCTAAATCTCTNTGATCATGTGCAGGACAGCCAAAAATTGCNCCTGTTCCATATTCCATAAGAACAAAATTTGAAAAGAAGACTGGCAAAATTTTATCCTTAATAAATGGGTGTAAAACTTCAAAATCAGTTTTAAATCCAAGCTTTTCTGTTTTAGCTATCGCTTCGTCTGTATTTCCTGTTTTGTAACAAGCCTCTTTAAAGTTCAAATATTTTTCATCATTTTCATATTTTTTTGATAGTGGGTGATCAACAGCTAGCGCTATGAAAGATGCACCGAAAATAGTGTCTGGTCTAGTTGTAAAGACAGTAATTTTATTATTATCATTTTTAATTTCAAAATTTAGCTCACATCCAACTGATTTACCGATCCAGTTTTTTTGCATAATTTTTACTTTTTCGGGCCATTCATTAAGANTATNTAATGATGCATCTAGATCATCTGCAAAAGCTGTAATTTTAAAAAACCATTGTGAAAGTTTTTTTTGGATAACTTGAGCACCAGATCTCCAGCCTTTACCCTCTATAACTTGTTCATTGGCTAAAACTGTNTTGTCTACTGGGTCCCAGTTAACTAAACTTTCTTTTTTATAAACTAATCCTTTTTCTAATAGATCAAGAAAGAATTTTTGTTGATGCTTATAATAATCATCATTACACGTTGATATCTCTCTTCCCCAGTCAATTGAAAATCCAAGTAATTTTAATTGACTCTTCATGGTCTCTATATTGTTTAATGTCCAGTCTTTTGGATGAAGTTTTTTTTGCATAGCTGCATTTTCTGCTGGCATTCCAAAAGAGTCCCAGCCCATAGGATGTAAAACGTTAAAACCTTTTAATCTTTTATAATTGGCAATGACATCGCCTAAAGTATAATTTCTGACATGACCCATATGAATTTTACCCGATGGATAAGGAAACATTTCAAGGCAGTAGTATTTAGGTTTATCTTTTGACTTCGAAGCTTGAAATACATTGTTTTTATCCCAATATTCTTGCCACTTTTTATCGACTACTGATGGATTAAACTTTTCTAGATGCATGAGGTGAATTTACTTATTTAAAAGTTTGTAGCAATTAAATTTAGATAGGAAATTAAGTCTTTTTTNATTTTTTTATCAATCATACTAATTGATGAAAAACCTCTTCCTTTAANAAGAATTATTTTTTTNATNTTTTTNTNATTAATGCCACCTAAAGCATNGATGTGTATTTTTGAAAATTTTAACAATAAGTTTTGATAAAAATTCAAGCCTTTACCAATTTTATTAGAGCCTGAATAGGTATTAAAAATGGGTGAGATAAAGATTTCTTTGCAGCCTTGGCTAATTTTTTTACGCAATTCAATTTCATTATGAGCAGAACCAATAAGATGTAGACTTGATTTTAAATATTTTTTTTTGTTATTAAAACTTGGTATATACAAACCATAAGACTTAAGTTTTATAGCTAATTTTTCGTCATTGGAAATATAGAGTTTAAAATTTCTTTTTTTGCAATAATCTTGAATTTTGAATGCATTATCAAGGTAATCANTTTTTTGATAATTTCTGTAAATAATATTTATATTCTTTAGTTGATTAAGATTTTCTTTTTGAATATCGTTTAATTCATTAATATAGAAAAAAATTTTAAACATTTTTATGAGTATAGTACAAAATTTAGAAAATATTAAAAAAGAATTAGTTTCGAGCAATATCAATTCGAAAATTATTGCAGTAAGTAAAACATTTGAATTGTCACACATACAGCCTCTTATCGACCATGGGCATTTAGCTTACGGAGAAAATAAAGTTCAAGAGGCAAAAAGAAAATGGGAAGAGCTTTTAAAAATAAATAACAATATTCAACTTCATCTTATTGGCGGTTTACAAACAAATAAATCTAAAGATGCTGTAAAGTTGTTCAATTATATTCACTCAGTAGACAGAGAAAAGTTGGTAGACACACTTGCATCAGCTGAAACAAATCTGAATTTAAAAAGAAAATATTTCTTACAAGTTAACACGGGAGATGAAGATCAAAAATCTGGTGTAAGTATAGAAAATACAGAACAGCTTTATAATTATGCCNAAAAAAAAATAGATATTATAGGCTTAATGTGCATNCCTCCAGTAGAGGAGNACTCAAAAAAACATTTTGAAATTTTACGTGAGTTATCGATAAAGCTAAATTTAAAAGAGCTNAGTATGGGCATGAGTNANGANTATTTAGAGGCTGGAGCAAATGGAGCGACNTACGTAAGAGTTGGAAGTAAAATTTTTGGAGCAAGAGGCTNGTTNAGAATTTTAATTTTTGTNTTTTTTTTTAAGGTTTTTAAAATCTCAATTAAATCTTTTTTTTTTAAACCGATACATCCCATTGTGCCTGTATAATTTTTTCTGGCTAAATGAATAAAGATTGCGCTACCTTTATTTTTTTTAACAGGTCTAATATTATAATTAATAACTATAATTATATTATAAAGATTATCCTTTCGAAAAAGCTTTTCTTTATTTTTATCATTTGTAAAAATTAGTTTATTATAAGATTTATTTTCAGAATCATCGCACCACGCCATATTCTTTTTGATAATGACTTTTTTTAGTTTGGTTTTTAGGTTTTTAATTTTGTCTTTTCGATAAAACACATTTCCAAGAGAAAAAACTCCTGCAGGTGTTTTTTTATCACCTTCTCTTTTATTTTTAGTAATGCCGTGTTTTCCTAAAGCACATTTATAAAGCTTTTTATTGTGCATAAGCGTACCGTTTTTATTTACTATAATCATATAAATTTATATTTTATCGTTATGCAAAATTACTCAATCATTACCGTAGGGTCACCTGTTTTTTTTGAGTGTATGCAGGAGCAGAAAACTGAGTATAACTTACAGAATCTCAAGAGTTTCAAGGAAGTTAAAGAGATATTAAAAACCCCATTGATAGATATTTATGTATTCTTGTTTTTTGTTGATGATTTAGAAAAATTTGATTTGAAAGAATTAAAAAAAATTAAATACCCAAAAATTTTTTTCTCTAAAAAAAGCGAAAATTTTAAAACTATTAAAAAAGATAGTGTGCTGAGCAGTTTTTTAGAGCTTCCTGTTAATTACCAAGATTTAGAAAAAATTATTAAACTTGCGATTCTAAAATTTAAATTTTTATTCCAGTCTAAGGTAAAAATTGGAAAATATAATTTAGATAAAAATGAGAGAGCTATTTCATATGGAAAAAAATCTGCAAAATTAACTGAAAGAGAATTGGATATCATTTTATATTTATCTGGTAAAAAAGAGGGGGCAACTAAGCAAGAAATTATGAAAGATATTTGGTCTCACCGAGAAGAGATTGATTCACATACTTATGAAACTCATCTTTATCGATTAAGGCAAAAATTACAAAGCAAACTTAGTGATAAAAAATTTATTACGGTAGAAGATGGGAAATATTTCATTTCTTCATGAATGATCTGTTTGTAGTTTTAGGTAATCAGCTTTTCCATCCTAAGTATTTCAAAGATTACAAATCATCTTTATTTTTCTTGGCTGAAGACTTTGAGCTTTGTACATACGAAAAACATCACAAACAAAAAATTACATTTTTTCTGTCCTCGATGAGATCATTTAAAGATGAGCTAGAACAGGTGGGTTGCAAAGTTATTTATCATAAAATTGAAGATAAAGAATTTAAAGACGATTATGTAAAAAAATTAGCAAACGTAATAAAAAATAATAAAATTAAAAATGTTAATTTCTTTGAAATTGAAGATAAGCCTTTTGAAAAAAAAATTGTTTCATATCTTAAAAAGGAAAAAGTAGATTATAAGATATTCAAAACACCCATGTTTCTAAGTAGTAGAGACGATTTTATAAGTTACCTTGGAAAATCTAAAAAACCTTTCATGGCTAATTTTTATAAAATTCAGAGAACAAAATTTAATATTTTAATGAATAAAGATGGAAGTCCAAAGGGTGGTAAATGGAGTTTTGATAGCGAGAATAGAAAAAAATTACCAAAAGATATTAAATTACCTAAGCAACCAATTTTTAAGGAAACAGAGCACACAAAAAAATTAAAAAAAATTATAAATGAAAAATTCTCAAAGCATCCTGGTGATACTAATCAATTTTGGATCGGAACAACACGAAAGGATGCAAAATTAGTTTTAGATAATTTTTTAAAAAATAAACTCAAATTATTTGGTGATTATGAAGATGCCGTTGACCAAAGAGATAATATTTTGTTTCATAGCGCTCTAAGTCCATTTATTAATAATGGTTTTATCACACCCCAAGAAGTTTTAGATGAATTAACCAAGTTTGAAAAAAAAGTGAGTATAAATTCTTACGAAGGTTATTTAAGACAGGTCATAGGATGGAGAGAGTTTATGCGGGGTATTTATCAAAGTTTTGATGATAAAATGCAAAAATCAAATTTTTTTAATCATAAAAATAAGATGAAAAATTCTTGGTATGAAGGTACCACAGGTCTAGACCCATTAGATCATGCTATTAAAAATACTAAAGATTATGCATGGTCTCATCATATTGAAAGATTAATGATTTTATCAAATATCATGAATCTTTGTGAAATTGAGCCAAGACAAGTTTATAAATGGTTTATGGAAATGTTTATGGACTCTTCGGAGTGGGTAATGTCACCCAATGTTTATGGCATGGGTTTATTTAGCGACGGAGGAACTTTTGCAACAAAGCCATATATTTGTGGATCAGCTTACTTCCTTAAGATGATGGACTTTAAAAAAGGTCCTTGGTGTAAAATTATGGATGGCTTGTATTGGAGATTTATAGATAAAAATAAGAAATTTTTTCTTAAAAATCCACGTTTATCAATGATGGTCAGAATTTTAGAAAAAATGAAGCCAGATCGAAAAAAAGAAATTTTTTCAGCTGCAAATACATTTATAAAATTAAATACGTTATGAAAAAAAGAAATCCTATTGCAGAGGATTTGAGATCACCAAAATATAAAAAAAGAATTGTTAAGCCTAAAAAAGGGAAAGGGAGTTTTAAACGTAAAAAAAAATAGTTTAAAATTTATTGTTTTCTTTAACTGGCTTTGAAGCGAGCCAAATGATTAACGGGATTATTCCTATAACTGTTAAAGAAATTAACTGCCACCACCCAGATTTATTAACATCATGCAATCTTCTACATCCAGCAGCTATTGAAGGTAAAAAGGTTAACATTGAGAAAAACGCATTAATAAAAAGTATTCCATCCGGATTTTTTCTAAAAATACTTACATCAATGAAATAGGTTAATACCGAAACAATAAAAGTAAATAAGTAGAAATACCAATATTCTTTTCTTTGTGCTCGTCCTTTGAAGGTACTATATTTTTTAAAACAAGTAATAGTTTGGTCTGTAAAATCAAAAACTTTTGGAAATTTTTTTACATATTTTTTGTATTCATTTTTTTTAGTAGCAGCAACAAAGACTAAGATTAAAATTCCTGCTACAGTCAGTAGAAATAAATTGAACACTGTAAAATTATCGTCATTTCTTCTTTTTTTGGTTTTTGGCTTATAGTAAGTTTTTGGTTTTGAGTATGTGCTTGGTTTTTGATTATATGTATTTTTTTTAACAACTGGTTTGCCGTACTCACATTTAGAAAAACCACTTCCGGCAACGTCAAGATTTAGGTCACCAACATACATTTTTACTGACACTACACCAAAAGGTTTTAGATATTTTTTCACCGTTTGTTCTTTCATGACTTTTTTGCCTTTCGACCAAAGACCTACGCTGTAAATTGTAATTTGCTTGTCAGTTTTATTTTTAAAGGTCCATTTTTGATATTTGGCTCTTGATTTGCTAACTTGATAGTTTGATGAAAAATTCGATGTATAAAACCAAGTTCTATCCATGTCGTGACCACAATGATCAGCTAAACTGCCAGAAGTTAATTGGATAGAAAAAAATAAGAATAGAATAATTACTCTATTTTTCATAACTTTAGTGTATCACTAATAGACTTTTTTGCCAAAACCCTTTATTTAATCTAACAGTTTTCAGGGGCGGCTTAGCCTGAGATGAACCCTTTAAACCTGATCCAGATAATGCTGGCGGAGGAAGAAAACATATGAACACGATTTTAATTATTTCACTCTTTGTAGTTTGCTTAGGATTTATGTCCTTTGGTTATTATGTGTCTAGAGGAAAAATCTCACAGTCTGCTTTTTTAGTCAGTGACCGAAACGTTAACGTCTTTGGATTAACTTTTAGTTTAACCGCATCTTGTTTTGGAATATGGATTTTAATTGGTCCAGCAGAAGCATCAACTTGGGGTGGAGTAGGGGCTGTCATTGGTTATGCGGCTGGTCAGAGTTTTGTATTTTTATATTTTTCTAAAATTGGAGAGAAAATTAGAAAAATTTTACCAAATGCTAAAAGTTTAACCGAAGTTATTGAAAAGAGGTACGATCAAAAAGTTTTAAAATTAATTTTAATTTTAACGATACTTTATCTTTATGTTTATTTTTGTGCTGAAGTTACAGCAATTTCAAAAGTTGTTAATTTAATTTTAGGCACTCCTTTATGGTTAACTGCAGCTTTGACTATTATCTCTACATTAATTTATTCGCTTAAAGGTGGATTAAAAATATCGATTATTACAGATAAACTTCAGTTCTGGATTATTATAATTTTCTTATTAATTATTTTTGTAATTTTAAACCAAAAAATAGATTTTCTTTCTCCAAGTTTGATTACAAGTAAATCTTCAAATTTAAGTATCGGCTTTGGAGGTTTTACTGCTGGTCTCACTTTTTTCATTGCTGTTTTTGCAACTAACTTATTTGATCAAGGGATTTGGCAAAGGGTTTATGCATCTAAGAATATTGAAGTCTTAAAAAAAGGTTTTACAGCAGCATATTGTATTGTTTTGATAACTATTTTACTTTTAGGATTAGTTGGAATTTATGCTTCTCTAAATGGAAAGATAAAAGATCCAAGTACTATTATTTTTTCTTTATTAATAAATAAGGAGTACTTGTTATTAAATTTAGTTATCTTAATTTTATCATTAACATTGGTTTTAAGTAGTTTGGATTCTTTGATTGCAAGTGTTTCAAGTCTTTTTGTTATTCATTCAAATAAATTTATTAAAAAGAAAAATATTAATAATTTTTATATTATTGGTGGTATGACTTTAGCAGGCTCTGCTTTTTATATTTCATCAAAAGGAATGAGTGTTTTGTACCTTTTTTTACTAGCTGATTTATTATGTTGTGCTGCTGCAATTCCAATTTTTTATGGTTTTTATAATAAAAAAATTAAACATGATGATGTATTTAAAGCAATTATTTTTGGAATAACTTTGGGTTTATTATTATTTCCAAGTTTAGATTTTTCTAAAAGTTTATTAGTTGGAATTTTGTTTAATAAATCTATGTTCCCAGCAATAATTTCAAATTATTTATTATTCTGGTCTTTTATTGTAGCTTTATTTTCACCTATTATGTTTATTAAAAAAATTAATCGTTAGATCTACAGCTTCGTCTAATTTTTCTCTGGTTTTTCCAACACCAGATTCATTTGTAATACATTTTTTAATTATTTCTTGTCTAGTTGTTGGAGTACCATCTGCAAATTTAAAAGAACCATCTGGATATCTAAGTGCAATATTATTAGTACAACCATTAACAGCTTTACCTTTTCCAATTACACCGTTTAAACTAAAAAAATGATTTACTTTTGGAATTGTAACTAATTCTACATCATTCCCAACTTTTTGAAGTAGCTTGTGATAATAAATACATGCTGGAGGATAGTAGTGACTTTCCTCTCCTTTAATTATTAATCCTTTTGAGGAAATTTTGGCAGGGTATTGAGCTGTGTTACAGCCAGGTTCAGCAGCAACTAATGCTCTCCATGGAGGATTAGTTCTGGCTAAGACAGGACTATATAATTTTAAAGCATTACCCGCACCGTAACTAAATCCTGAGTAAAAAAAACGATTAGGATCAAATCTTGAGTCCTCAGATAAAATATTTTTTAATACAAGTGCAAAAAAAATTGCATTTGGCATTTTTTTCTTATCACTTGGTTTAATTCCTTTTTTATAAAATGAGTCTAAGACAGCGACTGCATAACCTTCTTCAATACCTCTTTTTGCTAAACGTCCACCCATTTCATCAGTTTTTCCACCCCACTTTTTAAATTTCATTCCATCACGGCTACTACCATGTTGAAAGATTATCACTGGGAGTTTTCCATTTGTGTTTTTAGGAAAATGAATTTGTGCAATAACATCATCTTTTCCAGGAAATCTTCTGTCTGGACTTTGAAATTTGATTAATTCGATATTATGTTTTTTTACTTTTTTGATCTCAATTTTTGAAAAAGAATTTGAAGTAAAAATGATTAAAAATAATGAAGATAAAGCGATAATATTTTTCATAAAGATATCTTACCAAACCTATTAGTTTGTCAATTTAATCTAAACGAGCACCAATTTTTTGTATAATTTTTGAAGCCATTTCAGTTCCTAACTTCAAACTTTCATGCGGGTTTTTATTATTAGTGAACCCATGTAAAAAGCCAGCAGCAAATAAATCACCTGCACCTGTAAGATCTACAATGTTTAAGTTTGATTTAGCTTGAGCTTCAGATACGTCGTTTCCTTCTATAGCAACTGAGCCTTTATCAGAGCGTGTTACAATAAAAAGTTTGTTAAGTGATTTTCCAAAATCAACAACCTCATCAAAATTTTTAGCATCAATTAAAGACATCGCCTCTTTTTCATTTGCAAAAATAATATCTAATTTATTTTTTACTAAATTTAAAAAACTTTCTTTATGTCGGTCAACACAAAAAGGATCAGAAAGGGACATCGCTGATTTTTTTGCAGCTGACAAAGCTTTTTCAAAAGCTTTAGTTGGACCACCTTCATCCCATAAATATCCTTCTAAGAAAGTAATCTCAGCGCTTTGAATTGCATTTGCATCAATATCGTTATCATCAATCTGGCCTGCAATTCCCAAAAAAGTACACATTGTTCTTTCAGAATCTGGAGTGATCAAAATTAAACAAGTTCCTGTAGGAATGTTTACTTTTTTAACATTGTAAAAATAATCTACATTTTCTTTTTTAAGACCATCAATATATTTATGGCCAAAATCATCATCATTAACTTTACCAATAAATGAAACATCGTCTCCTAATTGAGACATTCCAACAATTGAGTTTGCAACAGAACCGCCAGACACTGTACTTTCAATTTTTAAATTAGATAAAAGTCTTTTAAATTCTTGTTCATCAACCAATTTCATGGTTCCTTTTGTAAGAGCATGATCTTTAATAAATTGATCATCAACCTTACAAAGTACATCGACAATGGCGTTACCTATTCCTAATACTTTCATCCTTTAAGCTTTCTTGGTTAAAATTGGCTTTTTTCTTTTTGGATTGCACTGTGTACATATTTTACATTCCAGACCAAAGCAATCCCTAGCTTTACAATATTCCCTACCATAAAAGATGATTTGTAAATGTAGTTTGTTCCAGTATTTTTTTGGAAACAGTTCTTTTAAATCCTTCTCGGTTTGGACTACATTTTTTCCATTCGTTAAACCCCACCTTTGTGCCAACCGGTGAATATGAGTATCTACTGGAAAAGCTGGATAACCAAATCCTTGAGACATCACTACACTAGCAGTTTTATGTCCAACACCTGGTAATGCTTCAAGTTCTTCAAAAGTTTTGGGCACCTTTCCTTTATATTTATCAAGCAGAATTTTTGATAAGCGATAAACACTTTTTGATTTCATTCTAAAAAGACCAATCTTTTGAATGAGTTTTTCTATTTTTTTTTGACCTAATTTTACAAAATGTTCAGGTTTATTATATTTTGGATAAATATCTTTTGTAACATTATTAACATTTAAATCTGTACATTGAGCAGAAAGTAATACCGAAATTAGTAAAGTAAAATTATTCGTATGAGCTAGAGGGGAAGGTGTTTTCGGATAAAGTTTATTAAGTTCTTTGAGTATTATTTTGGATTTATCTTTTTTTTCAACTTTCACAAAAGATTATTTAATACCTAAAACATGGTGCATATTATATAAACCNGGTTTNTTNTTTNCTAACCATTTAGCGGCACCTATTGCGCCNTCNGCAAATAAATCTCTNGAATGNGCNGTNTGTTGAATTTCTAATTTTTCCTNCTTATTTTCAAAAATNACAGAGTGCGTTCCAGGAATTTTTCCTTTTCTAACNATATAAAAATTTAGTTTATTAGATTTNCCTTTACCTTTTTTATTTAAAAATATTTTACCTTGTATTTGTTTTAGACTTTTAGATTTACCCTCTGCTACAGCATGGCCTAGCATTAATGCAGTTCCTGATGGATAATCAATTTTTTTAATATGATGAGCATCATAAACTTCCATTTGATAATCACTCATAAATCCNTTTGATAAAATTTTTGATACAAATTGCATTAAATTAATACCAAGGCTCATATTACCAGACTGTAAAATTGCAATTTTTTTAGATGCTTTTTTTATTGCATCCCAATGTTTTTTTTTAAATCCAGTTGTTCCAATAATTACTTTTTTCTTATGTTTGACTGCTAGCTTTAAGACTTCAAGAGTACAATTCGGTCTTGTAAAATCTATGATAACGTTTGTNTCTTTAAAAGCTACATCTGTATTTTTTTGGTATTTAATTTTTCCTTTTTTAAAGTCTTTATATTCTGTTGCGGAATATAATTTTAATTTTTTATCTTTTTGGGTTTGCTCAATAAGCAGCTGACCCATACGGCCTAAGCCGCCAGTAATTGTAATATTTATTTTTTTCATTAATTAATGCTTTCCCAAAATTTCTTAGCTTTTTTTATAAAACTTTGATTTTCAGGATTATTTTTAGAATCTTCTAAATCTTTAAATTTTTCAAGCAATTCTTTTTGTTCAGCATTTAATGAAACTGGCGTTTCAACTTTAATTTGAAGATATAAGTCGCCATACCCACCACCTCTTAACATTGGCATTCCTTTATCTCTTAATCTTAATTGTTTTCCAGATTGTGTACCCGCTGGAATTTTTACTTTAGATCTTGATCCATCAATGTTTGGTACTTCAATCGATGTACCAAGAGCAGCGTCTGCTAAAGAGACAGGAAGCTCGTAAAATAAATTTTCCTCTTCTCTTTCAAAGAGTTCATGCTTTCTAACCTGTATATAAACATACAAATCTCCATCAGCGCCACCTTTAGAACCTGCCTCGCCTTTTCCAGATAGCCTAATTCTTGTTCCATCGTCTACACCTTTTGGAATTTGAATTGATAATGTCTTTTTCTTTTTCTGTGTTCCAAATCCACTACAATCTTTGCATGGACTTCCAACAACTTCTCCTTCACCTCTACAGTCAGGACAAGTTTGCTGAACTGTAAAAAATCCTTGCTGAGATTGGACCCTGCCATTGCCTCCACAAGTTCCACATGTTTTTATGTTTGAACCAGGTTTTGCACCGCTACCAGAACATGTTCGACATTTTTCAGCTGAGTTAATGTTAAAAGTAGTTTTTTTGCCTTGATAAGCTTCTTCTAATGAAACTTCTAAATTAATTTTTAAGTCTGAACCTCTTCGACCTCGAGATTTCCTTCTTCCACCACCTCTTCCTCTGCCAGATCCCATAAAGTCCCCAAAAAAATCATCAAAGATATCTGAGAATGATCCAGAGTCGAAACCTCCAAAATCACTAAAACCACCTTGACCGCCTCCCATGTTTTCAAAAGCTGAATGACCAAATTGATCATAACTACTTTTCTTATTAGGGTCTGATAAAATCTGATAAGCTTCTGTTGCGTCTTTAAATTTTGTCTCAGCTGCTTTGTCACCAGGATTTCTATCCGGGTGGTACTTCATTGCTAGTTTTCGGTAAGCGCTTTTAATTTCATCTTTTGAGGCACTGCGGTTTACACCCAATGTTTCATAATAATCCGCTTTAGACATACCTCAAAATCCTATCCGCTTAAAATTTAAGCGTTATTTTTTGTCTTTATCGTCTTTAACTTCTTCGTACTCAGCATCAACTACATCTTCTTTTTTTTCAGATCCAGCATCTGCTTTTCCTTCAGCCCCTTGGCCTTGAGCTCCACCAGCCTTTGCTTGTTGCTCTTTATAAATTGCTTCACCAAGTTTCATTGATGATTGAACAAGGGTTTGAGTTTTTGCCTTTATATCTTCAACTTTGTCTGCTTCGATTGCATCTTTTAAATTTTGAAGATCAGTTTCGATAGTTTTTTTGTCAGCATCACTAATTTTACTACCGTGCTCTTTCAAACTTTTTTCTGTTGAAGCGACTAGAGCATCAGCTGAGTTTTTACTGTCAACTTCTTCTCTTTTCTTTTTGTCTGCTTCTTTATTGGCCTCGGCATCTTTAACCATTTTTTCAATTTCCTCATCTGATAATCCACCAGAAGCTTGAATTTGAATTTTCTGTTCTTTGCCTGTGCCTTTATCTTTTGCAGAAACACTTACGATTCCGTTAGCATCAATATCAAAAGTCACTTCAATTTGAGGAACACCTCTTGGTGCAGGTGGAATTCCAGTTAAATCAAATGTTCCAAGCAGTTTGTTATCTGCTGCCATTTCTCTTTCACCTTGGAAAACTCTTATAGAAACTGCTGGCTGGTTATCTTCTGCTGTAGAAAACACCTGACTTTTTTTAGTCGGGATTGTTGTATTTTTTGTAATTAGTTTAGTTACAACTCCACCTAAAGTTTCAATACCAAGCGATAAAGGTGTTACATCTAAAAGTAATACATCTTTAACATCACCTTGTAATACACCACCTTGAATAGCCGCACCCATGGCAACAACTTCATCTGGGTTTACACTTTTACTAGGGTCTTTACCAAAAAAGTTTTTCACAGTTTCAACAACTTTTGGCATTCTTGTCATACCGCCGACAAGAATTACTTCACCAATTTCACCTGCAGAAAGACCTGCGTCTTTAAGAGCAGTTTTACATGGCTCAATTGTTCTTTCGATTAACTCAGCACAAAGTGACTCTAACTTAGCTCTAGTTAATTTAATATTTAAATGTTTTGGACCAGTTTTATCAGCAGTAATGAAAGGTAAATTTACTTCAGTTTGTGTAGATGAAGATAGTTCAATTTTCGCTTTTTCTGCTGCTTCTCTTAATCTTTGTAATGCTAATTTATCTTGCTTAAGATCTATTGCGTTGTCTTTTTTAAACTCACTTGCTAGGTAATCTACTATCGTAGCATCAAAGTCTTCACCTCCAAGTGTAGTATCACCATTTGTAGATTTAACTTCAAATACGCCATCNCCNANTTCNANNATNGATACNTCAAANGTACCNCCNCCTAAATCNTANACNGCAANNGTNNNTGNNTTCTTNTTNTCTAANCCNTANGCNANTGCAGCNGCTGTNGGTTCNTTNATNATTCTNTNNACNTCAAGACCTGCGATNTTACCNGCNTCTNTNGTNGCNTGTCTTTGNGANTCATTNAANTAAGCNGGAACAGTNATNACNGCNTNTTTAACTTCNNNTCCTAAATNTTTTTCNGCNGTNTCTTTCATNTTNTGTAANNNNAAAGCAGAGATNTGTGNTNGGAGAATATTTTTCACCTTTAGACTCTACCCAAGCATCACCATTATCGGCAGCAATTACTTTGTAAGGCAATCCTTGAATATCTTTTTTTACTGCAGCACCATCAAACTTTCTTCCAATTAATCTTTTTACTGCATAGAAAGTATTTTCTGGATTTGTTACAGCTTGTCTTTTAGCTGAAGCTCCAACTAATTTTTCCGCCTCTGCAAAAGCAACAACAGAAGGTGTTGTTCTAGCGCCTTCTGTGTTTTCAATAACTTTAGCTTCTTTACCATCCATAACGGCAACACACGAGTTTGTAGTTCCTAAATCAATTCCTATAATCTTCGACATAATTCTTAAGTCTCCTTTTCTGTAATGAGATTGATATGGGGATAGTTTTTGCTATTGCAAGATAGAGAAAAAAATTAATTTATTTTGAAAAAATGTCTATTTATCAGACTTTTTTGATACATAAACCATAGAAGGTCTTAAAAGCCTATCATGCATCTGATAGCCTTTTTGCATTTCCTCAACGACAGTTCCTGGTGATTTATCACTTTCTTTTTCGCCAATAGCCTGGTGAAGGTTTGGGTCGAAAGGCTTATCCAAACAATCAATATATTTAATTGAACTTTTTTCGAGTGTACTTTGAAGTTCTTTTTCAATCATTTCAATACCACTTAAAATATTTTTAAATTCATCTGTTTTAAATTTTTCATCATTTTTAAATATTTGAAAAGCTCGGTCTAAATTGTCAGTCAAACCAAGTATTTGCTGAGCGAAACTAAATGAACCGTATTTTAAAATATCTTCTTTTTCTTGCTCGTGATTTTTTCTAAGATTTTGATTTTCAGCTAGTAATCTTAAATATTTATCATTTAAGTCATTTAACTTATCTTCAATATTATCTTCTAGATTTTCTTTAGCTTCCGTTAAGTGGTCTTCGTCTTTACTATTTTCCTCAACTTTGTTTTGATTTTCTTTTTTTATTTCGTCTTTATTGTCACTCATAATATTAATTGTTTGCATGCTATATAGTGATAGAATAATAAAATCCAAGACTTTATGAGAAATAATCGGTCAAATACAGAATTAAGGCCTGTCGAAATTATACCAAATTACATTAATAATGCGGATGGTTCTTGTCTAATAAAGTTTGGAAATACCCATGTAATTTGCACAGCATCTTATGAAGATAAAGTCCCAAGATGGCTGAGGGGATCTGGAAAAGGCTGGGTTACTGCTGAGTATGGAATGCTACCAAGATCAACTAATGAAAGAATGAGAAGAGAAGCATCTGCTGGAAAAATAGGTGGCAGAACATCTGAAATTCAAAGATTAATTGGAAGGTCTTTGAGAGCCGGTATTGATTTAAGTTTACTAGGTGAGAACTTAATAACGATCGATTGCGATGTGATACAGGCAGATGGTGGCACAAGAACAGCTTCTATAACCGGGGGATTTGTGGCTTTGAATCAATGTATTAAGATTTTACAAGATAAAAAATTCATTAATACCAACCCAATTAAAAATCATGTCGCCGCAATTAGTTGTGGCGTTGTAAATGGAGAGACCCTTGTAGACCTTGACTATAAAGAAGACAGTGGAGCAGATGTGGATGCTAATTTTGTTATAAATGAAAAAAACCAAATTATTGAACTTCAGTTAACTGGTGAACAAACAGCCTGTTCCGAAGAAAAATTAAACGAAATGTTAAAATATTCTAAACAATCAATACAATTGCTTATTCAAAAACAAAAAGAAGCTTTAAGTGCATAGACTTTATCAATTAAAAAAAGTTCAAAAACTCTTATTAGCAACAAATAATTCTGGAAAATTTCGAGAATTAAAAGAAATTTTACCAAAGAAAATAAAATACTTTAAGCCAAAAGACTTCAGATTAGGAGAACCTGTTGAAAACGGAAAAACATTTAAATCTAATGCAAAAATAAAGTCTTTATATGCTGCTAAAAGAACAGGTTTAGTTTGTATCTCTGATGATTCTGGACTTGAAGTAGATGCTTTAAGCAAAAAACCTGGAATATATTCTGCTAGGTGGGCAGGTCCTACAAAAAACTTTGATATAGCAATAAAAAAAGTTTTTAAATTATTAAATAAAAAAAAAAAATTAAATTCAAAAGCTAGATTTATTTGTGCAATTTCAATTGCATTCCCTGATGGTAAATCATTTGAGTTTCAAGGAAAGGTTGAAGGATATATTAGTTTTCCTGCAAGAGGGAAAAAAGGATTTGGCTATGATCCAATATTTATTCCAAAAGGTGAAAAAAAAACTTTTGCTCAAATTGGAAAGTTAAAAAAAAATAAGATTTCACATCGATATGATGCTTTTGTGAAAATTAAAAAATATTTTAAATTTTCTTAAACTTTTTATTTTCAATTTTATATAAAATTAAATCTCTATCAGTTTTGTTTTCCTTGATAGTAAAATCTCCAGTTTTACCTTTGTAAGTACCGTTAAACATAGAAGCTTTCAATTGTTGTTCTTTCGTTGAAAACCAAATGGCTGATGCGAGCGGTATAATATCGAATGATAAAGTTTCTAAATGATAAATATTTCTACCAAAATTTTTTTTATATTTTTGATTAAGTTCTTGGTAACCATTCAAATTTATTGAGGGAAATATTAAGTTTTCTAAAGATGGTTCTTTTAAATATTTATTATCAAACCATAGATTAAGAGTAATAAACTGCACATCTTTATAATTTGCATCATAAAAATCAAAATAGGAAATAGATGAAATAAGCTCATCATCAAAGGATGAGACAAAAACTTTTTTAAAATTTACCTTTTCTTTTGTGTCATGCTTTTTCATTGACTCAATAAGTTTTTCATCAAGGTTATCTTCTACTTTTTCTAATTTTTTAATTTCTTCTAGGTGTTTTTTATTTCTGTAACTGTAGTTGGTAATTTTTTTTGTCTGATTTCCTATATCTTTAAAATCTTTATAAATAACTACATTAGAAGATTTGGACTTAAATTTTTTACTTTTTTCTAAAACTTTTTTAGTAAACGCACTATTGTCGCCAAAAAAAATAAACTTTTCATTATTTTGAAATAACTTAATTAAAGAATTTATCTGAGAATTAAGATTTACGCCAAAATTAATTACATTTGGAAAAATATTTTCTTCTCTATTGCTATAAGAAATAAAAAGTTTTTCTTTAAATCCTTCTATATTTTTTATCTCATTTATAGTATCGTAAAAAATAGGACCAACAAATAGGTCGACTTTTTTATTAATACCTTGCCTGAATGCATTAATTGCACCGGCTTTTGAACTTTGAGTATCAAGAGGTATAATTTTTATATTTAAATTCTTTAATTCAAATATTGTAATTAAAATACTTTGATAAATATTATTTCCTAATAACTCATGATCACCACTTAATGGCAAAATTGCTCCAATTTTTAACTCTGATTTAGCATAGGCTGAATAATTTAATATTAAGAAAAGATAGCAAAAAATGACTATTTTAAATATTTTTTTCATTTTATATCGAACAGTTATACATAATTATAATATTTGTTAAATTTATGAACATCCAAAAAACAAAAATTACACCTGCATTATATATAGTTTCTACACCAATTGGTAATTTAGGCGACGTTTCAAAAAGACAACAGGAAATATTATCAGGTTCAGATTATATTTTGTGTGAAGATACAAGGGTAACATCTAAATTACTTAATTATTTAAATATTAAAAAAAAATTAATTTCATATCACTCATTTAATGAAAAAAATAAAACTGATAAGTTAATAAATGACCTTAAAGAAAACAAAATTTTATCATTAGTATCTGATGCTGGAACACCAGCACTAAGTGATCCGGGTCGGATAATTATTTCCAAATGTCACGACGAGGAGATTAAGGTGATACCAATACCTGGGCCATCAGCGATCACGGCTTCAATGTCTGTATCTGGTTTTATCGATAACTTTTATTTTTGTGGATTTATTCCAAAAAAAAATAAAGAAATTGAAAATTATTTATTAAAGTTAAAGCCAATCAAGTCATGTTTACTTTTTTTTATGCCCGCAAGAGATTTAAGAAAAAATTCAGATTACTTGGTAAAGTTTTTTAAGAAAACAAAATTTTTTTTAGCTCGAGAAATAACCAAAGTTCACGAAACTTATATTAGAGATGATATTAAAAATATTTCTAATTACATTGATGAGAATGACAAAGGTGAAATGACATTAATCATTGATAATTCTGTTGCAGAATTGAGCCAAGATATTGATTTAGATAAAGAAATAGAACTTTTAATTGGAAAGATGAGCTCAAAAGATATTGCCGAATACCTATCAAAAAAACTAGAAATAAATAAAAAATCAATTTATCAGAGAGTAATTGATCTAAATGATTAGATATTTTTTTTATTTTTTTTTACTCCTGTTTATTAATGCATGCGTTCCGGTTGTTGGAGTGTCAACTATAGGTATAATTAAAACTGGTGTTGAAGTTGCGGATGATCCTAGGTCATTAGGTAGAATTGTAGATGATAATGTTATTGAAAAAAAGTTTTTATATAAAATCTCTCAAATTGACGAAAAATATTTATTAAAAATAAATGCCAATTCAATTGATGGGAGGTTTATATTAAAAGGTAATGTCGAGACAATTGATGAAAAAATTAAAATGACAAAAGTTGCTTGGGAGACAAATGGAGTTAGATCAGTTGAAAATATTATCAAAGTAAACGATCAAAGTTCATTCGCAGATAAAGCTAAAGATTTATTAATTACTTCACAATTTAAAATAAATCTTATTGCTCACAAAGAAGTGAAATCAAATAATTTTAGTTTTACAACAATTAACAAGAATTTATATATTTTTGGAATTGCAAGATCTGAAGATGAGCGAAAAATTGTAATAAATGAAGCTAAAGCAGTTCAAGGAATAAAAGAAGTTATACCGAGTATTTTTTTAAAAGAAGATCTTGCTAATAATCAAAGAATAGCAAATTAGTATTTTATTATTTCTGAAGAATAAGCTGCAATTGATGCAAGATTTAAAATTTCCGAGCTTGATGATCTTAATGGAGCGACCTCAATAGGCTGTGCAAGTCCGATTAATAGAGGACCAATCACTTTACCGCCCCCTAACTCTTTAAGCATCTTTGTTGAAACTGCAGCAGCGTGAATTGATGGCATGACCAAAACATTTGCATTTCCTACTATTTTAGAGAATGAATATGTTGATTGAAATTTTGGATTTAAAGCAACATCTGGCTGCATCTCGCCATCAAATAAAAAATCTACTTTTCTTTTTTCTAACATCTCGACTGCTTGTCTTACTCTTTTAGTTCTCTCAGTTTCTGGTTGACCAAATGTTGAATGAGATAAAAAGGCAACTCTTGGCTCAAACCCCAAAGTTTCAGCTACCCTTGCACTTGAAATTGCAATTTCAACAAGCTCTTCTGAAGTGGGGAATTCAATTACATTTGTATCAGCAATTAGAATTGTTTTTCCTTTAGTAACATAAAGACATAATCCAAATAGCACTTCATTGCTTCTTGCCCCAACAGATTGAGATAGTTTATCTACGGTAGCTGAAAAGTGTCTTGTATTTCCAGCAACCATTCCGTCTGCATCACCACAAGCAACCATACAAGACCCCCAAGTGACTCTGTCTGATTTGACCATTTTATCACATTCTTTTTCCAAGATACCTTTTCTTTGCAATTTTTCATAAAGATAGTTTTTATATTTTTTTGACTTTTCCGTATCTGTGGAGTTTGTTACTTCAATATTAAAATTTTCGTCTAAACCAATTTTTTTTAATGATGCATTAAGTTTTTCTTGGTTAGCTATTAATATAGGTTCACCCAAACCATAATTTTTAAATGCTATAGCTGCTTTTAAACTTTCTTCATCTTCACCTTCAGCAAAAACTATTCTTTTTTTTGCTTTTTTAATTTTTGAATTAATCCCTTGCATGATACCAACAGAGGGGTCTAGTCTAGCTTCTAGTTCATTAATATAAGCATCAAAATCTTTAATTGGTTTTTGAGCTACACCGCTATCCATAGCAGCCTTTGCGACTGCAGTAGGGATTGTTGTGATTAACCTTGGATCAAAAGTAGACGGTATTATGTAATTTTTTCCGTAATGAGGTCTGTCACCACCATAGGCCGTAACAACTTCATCTGGGACATCTTCTCTAGCTAGTTTTGCTATAGCTTGGGCCGCAGCTACTTTCATTTCTTCATTTATAGTTTTTGCTTGTACATCTAATGCTCCTCTAAAAATATATGGAAAACCAATTAAGTTATTTACTTGGTTTGGATAATCTGATCTTCCTGTAGCTATAATTGCATCATCCCTAACTTCTAAAACTTTTTCTGGTCTAATTTCTGGTTCAGGATTTGCACATGCAAATATGATCGGATTTTTTGCCATTGATTTAATCATATCTTGAGTGATTGCTCCTGCAGCAGACAAACCTAAAACTACATCAGCACCTTTGATAGCTTGTTCTAAAGTTCTATCTTCTGTATCAATTGCATGTTTAGATTTCCACTGATCGACTCCTTCTCTTCCACGATAGATAACGCCCTTCCGGTCACACATTGTTACGTTTTCATTTGGCACCCCAGAGTTTTTAAAAAGTTCAGTACATGCAATAGCCGATGCACCTGCACCATTAACTACTATTTTTACATCTTTAATTGACTTACCAGAAATATCTAATGCATTAATTAATCCGGCTGTTGTAATAATTGCTGTACCATGCTGATCGTCGTGAAAAATGGGTATATCAACTAATTCTTTTAATTTTTGTTCAATAACAAAACAGTCTGGTGCGCCTATGTCTTCAAGATTAATTCCTCCAAAAGAGCATGCAATATTTCTTACAGTTTTAATGATATCCTCAGCATCTTGTGAGTCCACTTCGATATCTATTGAGTCAATGTCGGCAAATCTTTTAAATAATACTGACTTTCCCTCCATTACAGGTTTTGATGCAAGAGCGCCAAGGTTCCCTAAACCTAAAATTGCTGAACCGTTACTTACTACTGCAACTAAATTTCCTTTGCTTGTATATTCATAAGCAGTTTGAGGATTTTTAGATATTTCTAAAACAGGAACAGCTACCCCAGGGGAATACGCAAGTGATAGATCTCTTTGAGTTGATAATTGTTTAGAAGATATAATTTCTATCTTCCCAGGCTTATCCTGAATGTGAAAGTCTAATGCTTCTTTATCAGTATATTTCTCTATTGTTTCTTTTTTTTTAGGCATTCAAAGTTTTGTCGTATTATTATGGTGGAAGATTATTAATCCAGAAGATATGAGGTGTAAACAACTTATATTTATATGAATATTTTAAAAGCAGTCAGCTCTTTTGGCTCACTAACACTTCTCAGCAGGGTCTTGGGTTACTTTAGAGATATATTAATAGCGATATTTGTTGGTACTACAGCAATGGCTGATGCTTTTTTTGTTGCCTTTAGACTTCCAAACACATTTAGGAGATTATTTGCCGAAGGAACATTTAATGCTGCTTTTATTCCTATTTATACAAAGTTGAAAGACAAGAAAGACTCTAAAAAATTTACAAATTTAGTTTTTAATTTTTTGTTAATAGTTTTATTGATTTTAACTTTAATTGCGGAAATTTTTATGGGTGGATTTATTTATTTAATTTCACCAGGTTTTGCATCAGACCCCGAAAAGTTTAACCTAGCGACACAATTAAGTCGTATAACTTTCCCTTTTCTACTATTTGTATCATTATCTTCTTTTTTTTCAGCAATATTAAATTCTAATGGAAAATTTGCAGTAGCAGCCGCAGCACCAATTATTTTAAATTTATTTTTAATTTTAGCAATTTTTTTAGCCAAATCTTTCGATCAATCATTTGTAAAATTTATGTCGATAGCGGTATTTTTAGCAGGATTAATTCAATTAATAATTTTAATAATTTATTGTAAAAAATTCTTTTTTCCTAAAATTGATTTAATTATAAAATTTACTAATCAAGTTAAAATTTTTTTTAAAAAACTTTTGCCTAGTATTTTTTCATCTGGAGTAATGCAAATTAATATTTTAGTCGGAACCATAATAGCTTCATTCCAACCAAGTGCTGTTTCATACTTATATTATGCCGACCGCATATATCAGTTACCACTTGCTATATCGGGAATTGCAATTGGAACTGTAGTTTTGCCAGTTTTGAGTAAAGTCATAATTAATGAAACACAAAACAATGTTTACTTTATACAAAATAGATCTGTTGAGTTGTCTGTATTTTTATCAGCACCAGCAGCTATGGGAATTATTGTTGGAGCAGAACAAATAATCTCTTGTCTTTTTGGATACGGATCTTTTGATCAAGATAGTATTAATAATACGGCAAATGCTTTAGTTATTTTTGGTTTTGGCTTACCAGCTTTTTCACTTTTAAAATTATATTCTAATTTTTATTTTGCTAGAGGAGATACAAATTTTCCGTTTAAAGTTTCTGTGTTTACTGTTGTAACTAATATTTTGATAAGCATTATATTTTTTAAAAAATATGGTTTTTTATCTATCGCTGCTGGGACAACCATTTCATGTTGGCTAGCTACATTTATTTATAAATTTAATTTAAAAAAAGATAAATTTCATTTATCGGATAAACTTTTTATCGAAAGATTTTCAAAGATTATAGCTTCTTCACTTATAATGGGTGCAATTTTATATTTTCAATTTTTCTATTTTAGAGAAGAGTTTTTATCTACATCTGTAAGCAAAGTTTTTTATTTATTTTTTGTGGTCGGAGACTCGTCTATTGTCTATTTTCTTATAACTTCGTTGTTTAAAGCTTTTAGTATACAAGATTTTAAGTTAAAAAATTATAAATGACTTCAAAAAGAGTTTTATCAGGTATTCAGCCAACTGGCAATTTGCATCTTGGTAATTATTTGGGCGCAATAAAAAACTTTGTAACTATGCAAAATGATTATGAGTGTTTTTATATGTTGGCAGATCTACATGCTATTACAGTTTCGGTAAATCCAGATGAACTAAGAGAAAATATTTTAAATACAGCTGCTACATTTCTAGCGTGTGGATTGGACGAAAAAAAAAATATTATTTTTTGCCAATCACAAGTTCAAGCACATTCTGAATTGTCCTGGATTTTGAATTGTATCGCACGTGTAGGTTGGCTAAATCGAATGACCCAATTTAAGGAAAAGGCTGGTTCGAACAAAGAAAAAGCAAGTGTTGGATTATATACGTATCCAATATTAATGGCTGCTGATATTTTAATTTATCAGGCAACACATGTTCCCGTTGGCGAAGATCAAAAACAACATTTAGAACTGTGCAGAGATATAGCAACTAAGTTTAATAATGATTATAAAAATGATTTTTTTACAATTCCAGAGCCAATAATTCCCAAATCTGTTGCTCGAATTATGAGCTTAAGGGATGGAACTAAAAAAATGAGCAAGTCTGAGGATTCAGATTTATCTCGTATAAATTTAACTGATAGTAAAGATCAAATTATGCAAAAAGTTAAAAAAGCTAAAACTGATAGTGAACCGATTAATGAAGGAATACTAGCATTAGATACCATAAGATACGAAGCTCAAAACTTAATTAAAATTTATGCAAGTTTAAAATCAGAGAGTACAGAAAAAATTATAAAGAATTTTGATGGTAAAAGCTTCTCAGATTTTAAAAATAGTCTTGCGGAATTATTAGTAAAAAAGATTAGTCCAATTTCGGACAAAATTAAAGAATATAAAAATGACAAAGAACAGCTTAAAAAAATTTTAAAAAATGGAAATGATCAGGCATCAGATACTGCTAATAAAACGATCATTGAAGTGAAAAAAATTGTAGGATTAATTTAATGAAAAAAAAGTTTTTAGTTGTAGTTGATAATAGCGAAGAGCTAAAAAATGCAATTCACTTTGCGGCTCAAAGAGCAAAGAATACTAATGGTAGTTTATCTATGCTTTATGTAATTGATCACGCAATTAACGCTCAATGGTCAAAAGTTGAGCATTTAATAGAACAAGAAGAAACTAGTGAAGCTAAAAAAATATGTCGATCATGGGCACAAAAAATAAAAGAAGATTTTGGGATTGAAACTGAGATAATTCTTAAATTGGGTAAAAGAGATGACGAGATAATAAAAGTCTTAAAAGAAGACAGCGATATACGTTTCTTGGTTCTCGCTACCTCTGAGGAAGGTGAAAACCCCGGTCCTATAATTAAATCCTTATTATCTAGTAAAATGAAAGATTTATCCATACCCGTTGTCTTAGTTCCTGGCTCTATGAGCGAAAAAGATATAAATTCTATTGTATAAACATTGAAAAATTGAGTCAAAAATAATACTTAAAGCTGATGATAAATGTAGTCGATACACCCAATCCTGATACTAAAAAATTTGTTTTTGATCAGACAATTGTAAAAATGGGTTCAAAAGAGTTTAAAAAAAATGATCAGTCAAATATTGATTTGGTAAACGATTTATTTTTGATTAAAAACTTAGAATTGGTCTATTTAGATAAAAATTTTATATCTATTAAAAAAAATAAAGACTCATCATGGGACGATATTGTTCAAGATATCCTAGAAACGTTAAATAAGAGGATATCTGAAAATTTTAATGCTCTATCTTTTGAAGAGGAAAGTGAATTTACAGACGATATTTCAAAAAGAATTGAAGAGGTTTTAAATGACAAAATCAGACCCGCTGTTGCTATGGATGGTGGTGATATTAGATTAAAATCATTTAAAGATGGGGTTGCTGAAGTGATGTTAAAAGGAGCTTGCGCGGGATGTCCAAGCTCGACTGTAACATTAAAACATGGAGTGGAAAGAATGATCAAGCACTATGTTCCTGAAGTAACTTCAGTTGAAGCATTTAATATCAATGAGTAAAAAAAAATATAATTATCTAAATCATTTAATACTTACAGCTAAAAAGTATGAGGTAGAAGAGTATCTTTTTTATGAGGAGAAAGGACGTAAGCTTACAGCTAAACAAATCGAATTAATTTTATTAAGAAATGGTGTAGCCATTCCAAAAGACGAAACACCAAGATTATCAAAAGAGCAAACACAAAGAGAGTCATATTTTAATCTAATGAGAGCGGGGCTGATGGTTGCCTGCGTTTTTGCACTGGTATTATTGCCTGGAGTTATTCAAAAAAATACTGCCTTGGTAAAGTCGACTTATGCTCAAAAAGAATTAGCCTCAGTTAAAATTGAAGAACCCAAAGAAGATATTGAAAATAAATTTTTTGAAGAAAGAGACACCAGGGGTTTCAACACTCCTCATGCAAGAAGTGTTTTAGCTTTATTCAATGAACTAAAATATGATTTAAGCGAGATAAGGGATGGTAAACCTGTCAAGCCTGTATTTTTCACTCAGCTTCCTCGAGGCATAAATCAGTTAGAAAATATTCAAAATCGAAAAAAAATTTTTATACAAATTGTTTTACCACTAGTGTTATCTGAAAATGAAGATATTTTAGCAGAGAGAAAAAAAATATTATTTTTATCAAAATCTTCTAAAATTTCTAAAACTGACAAAAACTGGCTAGAAGAAAAATTCAAATACTACAAAGTTAAGAATGGTGACTTTAATTTATTATTGGAAAGAGCTGATATCATTCCACCGTCACTCGCAATAGCTCAGGCAGCATATGAAAGTGGTTGGGGAACATCAAGGTTCGCACTTGAAGGTAATTCCTTATTTGGTCAAAGAACTTGGAAGAAAAACGCAGGAATTATTCCTTTAGATAGAGATGAAGATCAGTCATTTAAAGTAACGAAATTTGATATTATTAGGGCTTCGGTTAAAGCTTATAAGAAAAATCTAAATACTCACAAATCATATGAAGGACTAAGACAAGAAAGATCAAAAATGAGAAATGATAATTTAGAAATTTCTGGTTTTGAGCTATCGAAGCATTTAGATAAATACTCTGAAATTAAAGATAAATATGTTTTTTATTTACAAAAGATTATTGAGCAAAATAGCCTTACAGATTTTGATAAATCCATTCTTCTTCCAACAAAAAAATTAAATTTAGCGTAAGCTAAATGGTTAAAAATAAATCGTTAATAATTGATTTTACTTTAGGCAATGGATCTTTTTTTTTAATTTCAGATAAAAAAACTTTTGCTAAAAAAATTAAAAATTTGGATAAAACTGAAAAATTACCATTAGTATTTTTTGATTTTTTTAAAAAAAAAAAACTAAAGCTAGATAGTTCTTTTGTAATTTATGTAAATGTCGGACCTGGTCATATAATTTCGATAAGAAACTCTATTGTTTTGTCAAAAATAATTTCTCTAGTATTTGGTTGCAAGTTATTAGCTTTTAACAATTTTGATTTATTTAATGTAAAAAAACATAAAAAGACCAAAGCTTTAATTTCTCTTAAAAATCAAAATATATTATTAAACATAAAAAATAAAAATATTATTAAAATAAAAAAAGAAGATTTAGTAAAATTTAAGAATTATAAGTCAAATTTGGAATTAAATATTAAAGATATAAAGTCTTTATTATTGAAGAATAGATTTGCAAAGAAAATTGTACCAATTTCATTCTAGTTAAAATATAATTCATATATGATTAAAACATCTCCATTTGCAATAAGTCTGGAAAAAATTTGTCAGGACCGAGGCTTAAGGTTAACAGATCAAAGAAAAGTTATTGTAAGATTACTAGAAGAGACTATTTCAGACACAAAGTTTCATCCTGATGTTGATGAAATATTTAACAGGGCTGTAAAAATAGATAAAAAAATTAGTGTTGCTACTGTTTACAGAACGGTAAAGTTACTTGAAGAAAACGGAATTATTGAAAAACATGATTTTAAAGCTGGTAAAGCAAGATATGAAGTTGCAACAGAAAATCATCACGATCATCTAATAGATGTTAATTCAGGTGAAATTATTGAATTTGTAGATGATGAGATTGAAACTTTAAAAAAAAAAATTGCCAAGAGGTTGGGCTACGAGCTCATTGATCATCGTTTAGAGCTTTATTGTAAAAAAAAATGAGTCAAAAAAAATTCTATATTAAAACGTTTGGGTGTCAGATGAATGAATACGATTCAAATAAAATTTCTGATTTAATGAATAGTATTGCATATCAAAAAATAGATAAGATTGACGAAGCTGACTGTTTTATTTTTAANACTTGCCATATTAGAGAAAAAGCAACTCAAAAAGTTTATTCAGACATTGGTAAAATAAAAAAAATTTATAAAGANAAGAAAAAACCAATTTTTGTTCTTGCTGGATGTGTAGCACAAGCCGAGTCATCTATAGTTTTTGAAAAAAGTGATTATGTTGATATTGTTGTAGGACCTCAGGCTTACCACAAATTACCCTCTTTAATTAAAAGCTTCCAAAGCAACAGACAAAGATCTGTTGAAACTGAACTGGATGTAGATGGAAAATTCAATGTTTTAAATAATTTAAAAAATACTAAATCGAAAATATCAAGTTTTGTGACCATACAAGAAGGTTGTGATAAATTCTGCAAATTTTGTGTTGTGCCATACACACGTGGTCCAGAATTTTCTAGGGATCATAATAAAATATTAGACGAAATTTTGTCGTTAACAGACAACGGCACTAAAGAAATTGTTCTTCTTGGCCAAAATGTTAGTGTATATAAAAATAATGATATCTCTTTGGCAAAGTTAATAAAAAAAATAGCAAAAATTAATAATGTAAAAAGAATAAGATTTACGACTTCACATCCAAATGATTTTGATCAAGAATTAATATCTTTATTTGGAGAAGAGTCTAAATTGATGCCACAACTGCATTTACCGGTTCAATCAGGTTCGGATAAAATTTTGAAACTAATGAATAGAAATCATACGCGTTCNGATTATTTAAACCTTATAGAAAAATTTAGAAAAGAAAAATCAGATATTCAGTTTTCAAGTGATTTTATAGTTGGATTTCCAGGAGAAACTAATGAAGATCATCTTGATACAATAAATTTAGTTAAAGAAGTAAAGTTTTCACTATCTTATTCATTTATTTATAGTCAAAGGCCAGGTACACCAGCCACAAATTTAAGTGAAGTAGATAATAATATATCACAAAAAAGATTAGAAGAACTACAAGGTCTTTTGTTCAAACAGCAAATTGAGTTCAATCACTCTATGATTAATCATGAGAATAGTGTTTTGTTTGAGAACAAAACACAAAATGAAGAACAATTTTTTGGTCGCAATCAATATATGACGCCAGTATTTATTAAAAATACTGTAATTAAAGCTGGCGAAATAAAGAAAATTTTTATAGAAAATGCTAATAGAAATAATTTATTTGGCAGAATAGCGTAAATTAATTGACAGCAAACCTTTTTCAAATCATAGAAAACGATAGTTTATCAACTAGCTTATATGTAAATGATAATAAGGCTTTAAATAGAATTGTTGGTGTTCAAGATACTTTTTTAAAAGTTTTAGAAACATTATCTGGAACTGTAATTAATTTAAGGGGAAATTTAATTACAATCAAGGGTGATAACTCTAAAAGCAAATTAGTTATAAATACAATTAATCAAATGTTACAAAAGTCACTAAGCAAAGAGCTTGAAGAAGAAGATGTAAAATCTTTATATCACTTTGAGTCATCATCAAATAATGATGTGCTAGCTAATGATGTCGTTATAAAGACGCCAAGAAAAAATATTTTTGCAAGAACTGAAAAGCAAAAAACTTATATTAATAATTTAGCAAAAAATAACATAATTTTTTCTCTCGGACCTGCTGGTACCGGTAAAACTTATTTAGCCGTAGCTGTTGCAGTGAGTAAATTAATGAGCGGAGAAGTTAAAAAAATTATTTTATCTAGGCCTGCTGTTGAGGCAGGTGAGAATCTTGGTTTCTTACCAGGTGATTTGAAAGAGAAAATTGACCCATATCTTATACCGCTGTACGACTCTCTTTATGAGTTAGTAGGCTATGAGAAAATGCAAAAAAAAATTGAAGATGGAACTGTTGAAATTGCTCCATTAGCATTTATGAGAGGAAGAACCCTAAAGGATTCTTTTGTGATTTTAGATGAAGCACAAAATGCGACCGACACTCAAATAAAAATGTTTTTAACTAGACTTGGAAAAAATACTACTATGGTTGTCAATGGAGACCCTAGTCAAATTGATTTGCCTGGGTCAAAATCCTCAGGGTTATTAAAGTCTATCAACATTTTAGATGATATAGATGAGATAAAAATTACCAGATTTGACACCTCAGATGTTCAAAGACACCCTCTTGTATCAAAAATTATTGATGCTTATAAAAAAAATCAATAATGCATAAAATTCATATATCTTGCGATTCAAAAATCTGGCTTAAAGATTCGACTAATGTTGAGAAAAAAATAAAAAATATTTTAAAGAAAAGCATCATGAGTGAGAAAAAATTTTTATCTAANAATATTGAAATTTCTGTTTTATTGACTAATACAAAAAAAATGACCTCATTAAATTACAAGTATAGAAATAAAAAAAAAGATACCGATATCCTCTCTTTTCCCAGTGAAAAACCTAGTTTTTTTAAAAAAAAATTAAAACAAAAAAATATATACTTGGGTGATTTAGCTTTATCCTTCAACTATATAAAAAAACAAGGAATCGAATTTGAAGANTATTTAAAAAAAATGCTTGTTCATGGTTTTCTTCATTTGATTGGTTATGATCATGATAATGAGAAAAATTTTTTGAAGATGGAAAAGACACAAAATAAAATATTAAAATTAGCATGAGTAAAAAAGAAAATTTAAATATAATTTCTAAACTTATTAAAAAAATAAATTTTTTAGGTAATAATCAGAGNTTAAGAGATAGNATNAAAGATGTNATTGANGAAAANTCAAACNAAGAAAGTCAAAATATAGACNTAAGTTCAAAAGAGAAATCAATTTTATCAAATATTTTAAGTATCAATAAATTAAAAGCAGATGATGTAATGATACCAAGAGCTTCAATTATTGCGATACCACAAGACTCTTCTTTTCAAAATATCATAGATACAATAGATAAAGAATCGCATTCAAGAATGCCTGTATTTAGAAAAGACCTTGATGATGTATTGGGCATGATACACATAAAGGATATAATTAAATTTTCAGGATCAAATTATAATGATTTTAATATAAAAAAAATTATGAGAGATGTCTTGTTTGTTCCTCCAACAATGCCTGTTATGAATTTATTATTAAAAATGCAAGCTACCAAACTTCATATGGCTCTAGTTATAGATGAGCATGGTGGAACCGATGGATTAATTACGATTGAGGATGTTATAGAGGAAATTGTAGGAGAAATTGAAGATGAACATGACAAAGATGATGATTTTAATTTTAAAAAGATTGACTCTAATACTTTTGAAGCAAAAGCAGAGATGACGTTAGACGATTTTAACCATGAGTCAAACTTGAGTATTGTTGAAGAAAATGCTGATACTCTGGGTGGTTATATATTTTCCAAAATTAACAGAGTTCCTTATGCTGGTGAGGTAATCAAGGTGGATAATACTTATCAATTTGAGATTATTGAAGCTGACCCTAGAAAGATAAAAAAAATCAGAATATTTAAGATTCTTTAAGATTACAATTTAGATTTGACAACGCTAAAGATTGTTTGTAATTGCTAGCTCAAATTATGAAAGATTTCATCTTTACATCAGAATCAGTTTCAGAAGGTCATCCTGATAAAGTTTGTGATAAAGTTTCAGACACTATAGTGGACCTGTATTTATCTAAATTTAATGAAAGCAGAGTTGCTTGTGAGACTTTAACAACGACCAATAAAGTTATTTTGTCGGGTGAAATCAGAGGCCCAGAAATTAGTTCTGAAGAAATTGAAAAGGCAGTGAGGAATACAATAAAAGAAATTGGTTANGAACAAGAGGGTTTCCATCACGAAAAATTAGAATTTTTTAATTATTTACATGCTCAATCAACTGACATTGCTCAAGGAGTAGACTCATCTGGAAATGAAAAAGATGAAGGTGCTGGTGACCAAGGAATTATGTTTGGTTATGCTTGCAATGAAACAAAGGAATTAATGCCAGCTCCAATCTTATATTCTCATAAAATTTTAGAAGAGTTGGCAAAGGTACGAAAGTCAGGGAAAGAAAATGGATTAGGACCAGATTCGAAAAGCCAAATATCTGTAATTTATAAAAATGGAAAACCAACAGGAGTTTCTTCAGTGGTAATTTCAACTCAACATGATGAAAAGTTAGATCAGAATGATGTNAAAGAAATAGTAAGACCTTACGTAAAAAAAGTTTTGCCAGAAGGTTGGGATTATCCGGAAGAGCAATTTTATGTAAACCCAACTGGTAGATTTGTAATCGGAGGACCTGATGGTGATACAGGATTAACAGGTAGAAAAATTATAGTTGATACATACGGAGGAGCAGCTTTACATGGCGGTGGTGCTTTTTCAGGAAAAGATCCAACAAAGGTTGATAGATCTGCAGCTTATATTTCAAGATATTTAGCTAAAAATATTGTTGCTGCAGGAGTCAGTGATAAATGCGTAATTCAATTATCTTATGCAATAGGAGTTTCGCAACCACTATCAATATATATTGATCTATTTAATGGCGATCAAAAACTATCTGAAAAAGTAGAAAGTGTAATTAGAAAAGAAATTAATTTAAGTCCAAGAGGAATAAGAGAAAAATTAAATTTAAATAATCCTATTTATAAACCAACAGCAGCTTATGGTCATTTTGGAAGGCAGCCAGGCGCTGATGGAACATTNACTTGGGAAAAAACTGATATTGTTGATTTATTTAAAAATATTTAATGATTAAAGAGAGANTTTTTTNCGGTCGTTTACAATCAAGAACNCTTTCTCAAGAAAAAAAAAAATTTTAAAAAAATTCATTNATACACAAAAAATNACNAAATCTTTTTTTAANAAAANNAAAAAGATNATTATTGAAATAGGTTCTGGNGTTGGAGAAAATTTATTTTTTTTATCAAAAAAATATAAAAAAAACTTGGTAATAGGAATTGAGCCATTTAAAAATGGTCTAGCTAATACGGCATATTATTGTTCAACAAATAAAATTAAAAACATATTTTTATTTCCATTTGTTTTTCAAAAATTCGAAAAAAAATTCAAAAATTATTGTTTTGACCAATGTTATATTTTTTTTCCAGATCCATGGCCAAAAAAAAAACACCATAAAAGAAGACTAGTTAACTATCAATTTTTAAAATTACTTATCTCTCATTGTAATTCTAAAGGGACAATTTATTTCGGTTCTGATAATTACGATTATTTTAATGACGTTAAGAATAAGTCTAAATTATTGAAAAAGGAGCTTAAAATATCTGTAAAAAGCTACAAAAAGACACCTACTACAATCACCAGGTATCATGCAAGAGCTTTAAAATTGAAGAATAATATTAATTTTTTAAAGATTGATAAAATTTAAATTTTCGTTTATTTACCTTNTAAATTGTTAATTTTAAAAATGGGCTTATGCCCATTTTTTTTTACAGAATTGAAAAATGCTTAATAATAGAATTGATAGCACAGAATTAATAAGAATAGCGGATGCAGTTGCAGCCGAAAAATCGATAGATAAAGATTTAGTCTTGTCATCAATGGAAACTGCAATTGAGAAGGCAGCAAGAACACGNTATGGATCAGAAAATGATATTTATGTCAGTATCGATAGGGAAACGGGCATTATTGAACTTGGTCGAAAATTAAAAGTTGTTGAAAAAGTTTTAGAAAGTCACTCAGAAATTAGTTTGGATGAAGCAAGGCAAAAAGATCCTTCTGCTCAAATTGGAGGAGAGATAAAGGAAGAGCTTCCACCGATTGATTTTGGAAGAATTGCAGCACAAACAGCNAAACAAGTTATTTCAGTTCAGATTAGAGATGCCGAGAGAGATAGACAGTATAGTGAATTTAAAGATAAAGTTGGAGAAATTTTAAGTGGTATCGTAAAAAGATCAGAGTTTGGGAATATTATTGTAGACTTGCAAAAATCAGAGGCGGTTATTAGACGTGAGGAATTAATTCCAAGAGAAAATTTAAAAAATGGAGATAGAATAAAAGCTTATTGTTATGATGTAAGAAGAGAAAATAAGGGTCCACAAATTTTCTTATCTAGAGCTCATCCTCAATTTTTAGCAAAGCTTTTCCAACAAGAAGTTCCAGAAATTTACGAAGGCACAATTTCAATTAAATCTGTAGCGAGGGANNCAGGTAGTCGTGCAAAAATTTGTGTACAATCAAAAGATAGTTCNATTGANCCNGTTGGAGCCTGTGTGGGTATGCGAGGAAGTCGTGTACAAACTATTGTTAATGAACTTCAAGGTGAAAAGATTGATATTATTAATTGGACAGAAGATGTTGGATCATTAGTTGTCAGCGCTTTAGCGCCAGCTGAAGTGATGAAAGTTGTTTTAGATCAAGAGAACAGAAGAGCAGAAGTTGTTATTGATGAAAACAATTTAAGCAAAGCGATTGGAAGAAGAGGNCAGAACGTTAGGTTGGCTTCCAAATTATTAGATTATGAAATTGATATTTTAACAGATAAAGAAGAATCAGAAAAAAGACAAAGTGAATTTAAAGAAAATTCTTCAAAGCTTATAAAAGCTTTAGAAATTGACACAACCATGGCTCAACTTTTAGTATCTGAAGGTTTTAACACGATCAAAGATATTAATAATGCAAATATTGATGACTTTTTAAAAATCGATGGTTTTGATGAAGAAACAGCCAAGGAACTACAAGATAGAGCTAAAGAGTTTTTAGAAGAAGAAGAAAAAGAAATNGCAAGCAAAGTGCAGGAGCTTGGAATTGAAGAAGATTTAGCAAATCATAAAGGTTTAACCTTGGGTATGCTTTTGACGTTAGGTGAAGAAAATATTAAAACTTTAAAAGATTTTGCAGAGTTATCTACTGATGAAATTGTGGGTGGATATGATGAAATTAAAGGTAAAAGAGAAAAGTTTGATGGAGTATTAGAAGAATTTAATATTCCNAGAAAAGATGCTGAAGATTTAATTATGCGTGCAAGAAAAAAAGTTTTTAATTTTTAACAATGAGTTTCGANGGTAAAAATGAGCAAAGAAAAGAAAAAAAAACTGACCTTAAAAAATTTCAAGGGTACACCTCGAAAGTTCAACGATAATAACACCAAAACTCAAGGTAAAGTAGTAGTAGAGAGAAAAAAGTCTAATTTTAGATCACAAGACAAAAAACAAACTTTTGAAAAGAAGCCATTTTCAAAACCTTTTGCTCCAAAAATAACACCTNCATCTGATGAAAAGAAAAAAAATGCCAAAGAGTGGGCTAAAAAAAAGATACAAGAAGAGTTGCANAAGGGCAAAAAAAAGAGTGAAAAAAAAGTTGAGGGAAAAAGAAGAGATTACAAACTTACACTAGGAAGGGCTTTAACAGATGCCGATGAAATAGAGCGTCAAAGAAGCCATGCATCGGTTAAAAGAGCTAGAGAAAAGCAGTTTAAAAAAGATGATGATCAGGAGGAAANCCAGAAAATTGCAAGAGATGTGAANATTCCTTCTGTTATTACTATTCAAGAACTTGCAAATCGAATGGCTGAAAAATCAAGNGCAATCATAAAATATTTNTTAGAAAAAAATGTAAAAGTTACCGTTAATCATAGTATTGATGCTGATACTGCAGAGTTTATTGTTGGTGAATTTGGACACAATGCAATTAGAGGAGATGTNACTGAAGATCAAATTAAAAAAATAGTTGACGAANNAAAAGAAGATAAAGGTAGCGATCCAAGACCGCCTGTTGTAACGGTTATGGGCCATGTTGATCANGGAAAAACCTCATTGTTAGATGCTTTNAGGCAAGCAAACGTNGTGTCAACAGAGCATGGNGGTATCACTCAGCATATTGGTGCCTATCAAGTGAAAGTTAATGATAAGCAGTTAATAACTTTNATTGATACNCCTGGACATGCAGCTTTNACTGAAATGAGAGCNAGAGGATCAAAAATTACAGATATAGTTATNCTTGTTGTTGCNGCAAATGATGGAATTAAACCTCAAACAATNGAGGCAATNCANCACTCCAAGGCAGCAGGNGTTCCAATTTTAGTAGCTGTAAATAAATGTGATTTACCAGGTGTTGATCCTAATAAAGTTAAAAATCAACTTTTAGAACATGAACTTATTGTAGAAGAAATGGGTGGCGATGTTTTGTGTACTGAAATATCAGCTATAAAAAAAAAAAATTTAGATAAGTTAAAAGAAAATATTTTATTACAATCTGAATTATTAGACCTAAATACTAAAAAGGATAGTCTTGCTAAAGGTGTTGTTATTGAATCTAGGCTTGATAAAGGTAAAGGACCTGTTTCGACAGTTCTTGTAACTAGTGGAACTTTAAAAAGAGGCGATACTTTTGTGAGCGGGGCAGCAAAAGGCAAAGTAAGAGCAATGTTTGATTATAACAATAAACAAATTTCTCAAGCTGAACCTTCTACACCTGTAGAAGTTATAGGTTTTGAAAGTGTTACAAGTGCGGGAGATGATTTTATAGTTTTAAATGACGAAGATAAGATTTCAGAAATACTAGAATTTAGACAAAATGGAGCAAAACAAAAAACGTTAAAATCAAATACTGACAATGATGATATTTTTGGAAATGCAGATAAAGCTGAAACATTAAATATTGTAGTAAAAGCTGATGTACATGGTTCACTAGAAGCTATAAACGCAGCGTTATTAAAAATTGAAATTGAGAAAATTAAACCAAAAATTATACTATCCGCAGTAGGCCCTGTTACAGAAACAGATGTAACTTTAGCCAAAGCATCAAATGCTAAAATTTTAGGCTTTAATGTTAGACCAAATAAAGAAGCTAAAGAATTAGCTAATAGTTATAAAATGGATATCAGTTATTTTAATATTATTTATGAAGCGATAGACTTTGTTGAAAAATCAATAAAAGGAACTTTGGAACCCGAGACAAAAGAGGAAAGTATTGGACAATGCGAAATATTGGAAGTCTTTAATGTTTCAAAAGCAGGTAAGGTAGCTGGAGTGAAAGTTACGCAGGGTGAAGTAAGAAATAATTCTGATGCAAGATTAACTAGAGACGGAACTGTTATTTATACTGGAAGAATTGGAAGTTTATTTAGAGAAAAAAATGAGGCAAGAGAAGTAAAGTCGGGACTTGAATGCGGTCTTACGATAAAAGATTTTATAGATTATAAAAAAGGAGATATCATAGAAATTTTTCAGATTGTTACAGTTGATAGAGAGTAATCATGAAAAATAATAATCAGCCATTCACCCAAAGACAACTTAAAGCAGGTGAAAATCTAAAAAAAATTTTAGCTAGGTCATTTATTCAGCAGAATATTATATTACCTAAGATTGATACCAAATTAGTAACTATTACTGAGGTTAGAGTATCACCTGACCTAAAGCATGCAAAGGTTTTCTTCATGCCACTAGCAGGGAGAGATACAGATAAATTTTTGAAAACATTAAATGAATATTCCTTAGAAATAAAAAAATCTGCATCAAAAGAATGGACAGCTAAATTTATGCCTAATCTAAATTTTGTTATTGATGAGTCATTTGATTATGCAGAAAAAATAGAAAATTTATTGTTAAAAGACAAAGACTAATGGTTCACGGTTGGATAAATTTATATAAGCCTACAGGTTTTACCTCATCATATTGCTTAAACTTACTAAAAAAAAAATTTAAACTAAAAAAAATTGGTCACATTGGAACTTTAGATCCTATGGCAGAAGGTGTTTTGCCGATAGCAATAAATGAAGCAACTAAAACAATTCCTTTAATTAATAAGTCAAAAAAAACTTATTTTTTTGAGGTGAATTGGGGTAAGCAAACCAATACTTTAGATTCTGAAGGTGACGTAATTAATATATCTAAAATTATACCTTCGTGTGAGGATATCAAAAAAGCAATTAAAAAGTTTATTGGCAAAATTAATCAAAGTCCTCCTAAATTTTCTGCAAAAAAAATTGATGGAAAAAGAGCATACCAGCTTGCTAGAGAAGGAATTAAATTTGAGCTTAAAAAAGTAAAAAAAGAAATTTATGGACTTAAAATTTTAAACCATGATTTTAATAATAAAAAATCTTTATTTGTAGTCAGTTGTGAGAGTGGGACTTACGTTAGAAGCTTAGCTAAAGATATAGCAATAGAGCTAAAAACTTTTTGTTATTGTTCTAAAATTGTAAGATTAAGAGATGGAATTTTTAGAAAAAAAAACTCTTATACTCTAAAAACACTGATAAATAATGAAAATATTAATGATTTTTTTAAATACATGCTTGATATTAAGTCTGTTTTATATCATATACCGACAATTAAAATTAATGATAAAAAATTAAAGCTTATTAAAAACGGAATGAAAGTAAGCATGTTGGAAGAAGTTGGTTCTAAAGAGCATAAAGAAATTCTAGCAGATTATCATCAAAACGTTGTGGCTTTGGGTTCCATGAAAAATGGAGTTTTTTATCCAAAAAGGATTTTAAATATTAATGACTAAAAAAGACTTAGATAAAAGCAAAGTAATTAAGATGCTTCAAAAATCTGACAAAGATGTGGGATCTTCTGAAGTTCAAATTGGTATTTTAACTGAGAGAATTAAATATTTAACTGAACATTTTAAAAATAACAAAAAAGACAAGCACTCAAATATTGGATTAAGTAAATTAATTATTAGAAGAAAAAAACTTTTAGATTACTTAAATAAAAAAGAACCAACTTTGTATAAAAAAGTACTCGAGCAGCTTGGACTAAGAAAATAGTTGGAGCTAATTTATGTTTAACATCGTCAGAAAAGAAATTGATTGGAATGGAATAAAACTTTCAATTGAAACAGGAAAAATCGCAAGACAAGCAGACGGCGCAGTAATTCTAAGATCAGGTGATACTGTAATTATGGCAACTGCTGTTGCCGCAAAAAAGTCTAACCCAGATATAGATTTTTTTCCACTTACAGTAAATTATCAAGAAAAATATTATGCTGCTGGTAAAATTCCAGGTGGTTATTTTAAACGTGAAGCAAGACCAACTGAAGCAGAAACATTAATATCAAGATTGATTGATAGACCTATTAGACCGTTGTTTCCCCATGCATTTAGAAATGAAACACAGGTACTAGCTACAGTAATTTCATACGACAAAGAAAATGATCCTGAAGTTTTATCACTTATAGCAAGTTCTGCAGCACTAAGCATTTCAGGTTTGCCTTTTATGGGTCCAGTTGCAGCTTCAAAAGTAGGATATATAAACAACGAGTTTGTGTTAAACCCGACAAAAGAAGATCTTCAAGAATCTTCATTAGAACTAATCGTCGCCGGCACAAAAGATGCTGTGCTTATGGTTGAGTCAGAAGCTAGCGGTTTAACAGAAGATCAAATGTTATCAGCAGTTAAATTTGGTCATGAAGGCTTTGATCCAGTCATAAAAATGATCGAGGAGCTAAAAAAAGATGTCAATAAAGATGAGATTTTAATTGAGCCAAAAGATTTTAGCAATTTGAAAAACAAAGTTACAGAATTAGCTACGTCTAAGTTAGAAGAAGCTTTTTCAGAAAAAAATAAAAAAACTAGAGGAAATTTAATCAATGAGGCCAAAGAAATAATTCAATCAAATTTTGAGGGCGATGAAACTTACACTAAAGTTGAAATCATGGATCAGTTTAAGAATTTAGAAAAAGATATTGTGAGAACAAAAATTCTTAAAAATAAAATTCGAATTGATGGAAGAAAACTTGATCAAGTTAGAGCAATTCAGTGCGAAGTTGGAATTTTACCAAGAGCCCACGGCTCATCGTTATTTACAAGAGGTGAAACACAAGCAATTGTTGCTACAACTCTAGCAACTGCTGATGACGAGCAAAGAACAGAAAGTCTTGAGGGCATGCAAAGATCAAGGTTTATGTTGCATTATAATTTTCCTCCATTTTCAGTTGGTGAAGTTGGTAGAATTGGGACAGGAAGACGTGAAATTGGACATGGGAAATTAGCATGGAGAGCATTAAATGCCTCCTTGCCCTCACAAGAAGAATTTCCATACACAATAAGAGTTGTCTCAGAAATTACAGAATCTAACGGCTCATCTTCAATGGCCACTGTCTGTGGAACCTCTATGTCGTTAATGCATGCAGGTGTTCCAATTGCAAAACCAATTTCTGGAATTGCGATGGGTTTAATTAAAGAGGGTGAGGATTTTTCAGTATTAAGTGATATTTTGGGAGATGAAGATCATCTGGGAGATATGGATTTTAAAGTTGCAGGTACTGAAGACGGTATTACCTCTCTTCAAATGGATATTAAGATTACAGGAATAACATTTGAAATCATGGAAAAAGCTTTAAACCAAGCTAAACAGGGTCGAATTGATATTTTGACAGAAATGAATAAAGCAATCAGCAAATCTAATTCAGAAGTTTCGCAGTACACTCCTAAAATGGAAAAAATAGAAGTTGATAAAAAAGATATTGCTGCCGTTATTGGAAAAGGTGGGGCTACAATAAGAGAAATTGTAGAGGTATCTGGAGCTAAAGTAGATATTAATGATGAGGGTGTTGTAACAGTTTCTGCGCCAGACGAAGAGTCTAGAAATAAAGCAATGCAAATGATCAAGGATATTACTGCAAAACCAGAAATTGGAAAAATTTATTCTGGCAAAGTAGTTAAAATTATGGACTTTGGTGCATTTGTAAATTTCCTTGGAAAACAAGATGGATTAGTTCATATTTCTCAGTTGGCAGCTAAAAGAGTGGAAAAAGTTTCAGATGTGGTTAAAGAAGGTGACGAAGTTAATGTCAAAGTTGTTGGATTTGATAGAGGAAAAGTAAAACTGTCTATTAAAGAAGCTTTAGATTCTTAAGACATATTTTTAGGATCTGGCATTCCAACTTTATTATAACCGGCATCCACATAGTGAATTTCACCGGTGACGCCACCCGCAAGGTCGCTTAAAAGATATAACGCTGAGTTTCCAACATCATGAATATCAACATTTCTTTTTAAAAAAGAATGGTCCTCATTCCATTTGTATAAAAATTTAGCATCTCCGATTGCCGATGCTGCAAGAGTTTTGATCGGTCCTGCGCTTATCGCGTTAACCCTAATACCATTTTTACCAAGATCTCTTGCTAAATATTTTGTACTTGTTTCAAGGGCAGATTTACAAACTCCCATTACATTATAGTTAGGAATTGTCTTAGTAGACTCGTAAGTTAAAGTAATCATACTTCCGCCCTTTTTCATCAGTGGCGCAGCCTCTTTTGCAACTTCTGTAAACGAAAAGCATGAGATGAGCATACTTCTTAAAAAATTATCTCTTGTAGTATTTAAGTATTCTCCTGATAATTCAGATTTATCTGAAAAAGCTACTGCGTGAACAATAAAATCTAATTCACCCCATTTATCTTTAATTTCCTGAAAAGTATTTACAATTTGCTCTTTATTTTCAACATTACAGTCTAATGTAAACTTAGAACCTAATGACTCGGCTAATGGAATTACTCTTTTTTTTAAAGCATCACCTACATAAGTAAAAGCTAATTCGGCGCCATGTTCTGATAGTTTTTTTGATATACCCCAAGCTATTGACCTGTTATTAGCAACACCCATGATTAATCCCTTTTTACCTTTTAGAAGCATGGCTATACTTTCTCAAAAACTAAAGTAGCATTTGTTCCACCAAATCCGAAACTATTGGACATTATAGCATCAAGCTTGACATCCTTTTCAACTTTTTGAACGATTGGAAATTTTTTTGCCTCATCATCAATTTCTGAAATATTTATTGATGCAGATATAAAATTATTCTTCATCATTATTAAGCTATAGATTGCTTCATGCACTGATGTTGCACCTAAAGAATGTCCTGATAAAGATTTAGTCGAACTAATTTTTGGTATTTCATCTTTAAATACTTCTCTAACTGCTTTTAGTTCTGTTATATCTCCTACTGGTGTTGACGTTCCATGAGTATTTAAATAATCTATTTTTTTATTTGATGTTTTTAAAGCCATTTGCATACATCGCTTAGCACCCTCTCCTGATGGAGCAACCATGTCATATCCATCTGATGTTGCACCATATCCCGTTATTTCAGCATATATTTTTGCATCCCTAGCTCTTGCATGTTCGTACTCCTCTAATACTAATACGCCACCACCTCCTGAAATAACAAATCCATCACGGTTCTTATCATATGGCCTAGAAGCAGTTGTAGGATTATCATTGTACTTTGATGAAAGTGCGGTCATAGCATCAAACATTGCAGTCATTGCATAATGTACCTCATCACTTCCACCAGCAAATATAATTTTTTGTTTTCCAAGTTGAATTAATTCCATTGCGTTACCTATGCAATGGCCACTAGTGGCGCAAGCTGAACTAATTGTATAGTTTGTTCCTTTGATTTTAAAAGGAGTTGCCAAAGTAGCAGAGGCGGTACTAGCCATTGTTCTCGGAACTATAAACGGCCCCATTTTTTTTGGATTTTTTTCTCTAGTTTTATCTGCAGCTAAAATTACATTTTCTATAGAGGGTCCGCCAGAGCCCATAATCATGCCTGTTTCTATGTTACTTACTTCATTATCTTTTAAACCCGAGTCTTTAACAGCCTCAGACATTGCAATATAATTATACGCTGAGCCAGCACCCATAAATCTCATTACCTTACGATCTATATAATCTTCAAAATTAATTTTCGGTTTGCCGTGCACATGGCTTTTTAAATTATATTCTTTATATTCTTCACTAAAACTAATACCAGACTTGGAATCAATTAGTGAGTTAAAGACTTCATCTTGGTTATTACCTAGGCAAGAAACAACTCCAATACCTGTTACAACTACTCTTTTCATAAATTATTTTTAAATAGACCTACTTTTAAATTTTTAGTACTATATATTTGTTTATCATCAATTAAAAGTACACCATCACCTAAACCTACTGACGCCTCCCCTTTTCTTATAATTTTTTTCATATCGATTTTATACTTAACTAACTTGTTTGATTGTAAAACTTCACCTACAAACTTAACTTCTCCAACACCTAATGCTCTACCTTTACCAGGATTGCCAATCCATCCTAGAAAAAAACCAACAAGTTGCCAAAGAGCATCCAATCCTAGACAACCAGGCATAACTGGATCAGTTTTAAAATGACAGTCAAAAAACCAGAGATCTTTTTTTATATCTAGTTCTGCTTCGATATAACCTTTATTGTATTGTCCGCCATTTTCAGTAATTTTTGTTATACGATTAAACATTAGCATAGGAGGCGAAGGTAATCTGGCATTACCAAGTCCAAACATATCTCCATCAGCACAGGAGATAAGCTCATCGTAAGTAAAGGAATTTTTTTTTGTCATGAAGAAGACGTTTATACTTGATAGAAGTATTTATTTAAACAAAAAACGCCTTACTATTTTTTAATAATTTCATCTTTTTGTATACCCCAGAGATAATTTTTTTTTATCCATCCATTAATTTTTGAATTTTTAACTTTACACCAATTTTTGGTACACTCACTAATTATTAAAACTTGATATATTTCAAGTCTTGCTTTTGGTTTTGAAAAAACTGTAGGAGACGAAAATATAACCTGATTATTTTTTGTAGTTACTGTTGATCTTGTTTTAGATAATTGAGAAATATGTATCCATCCTAAATCATTTTCATAATCTTTAATTTTTCTCCAATTATAATGTTCATCAATAATCAAAACTGGTAAGTATTTATTTTTATAAATAAATTTTACTGGGTAAGTTTTGGAAGGTCCAAGTCTAACATTTACTTTATTATTTTTTAAACTTCTAATTTCGGCTGAAGACGAATGATGTAAAACAAAAATAGCAAAAATTATTAATAAAAGTTTATCCATGAACTTTACATTTTTGACTTTTATTAATTTTTACCTTCCTAAAATTAAGTGTTTCAAAGTTTATAATTAAAATATGATTTTTCAGGTTTGACTTGATTCCTGCAATATTTTTTATCAATTCATTTGAAATGATTGCCCCCGCTGATCCTGTTACTGTGCCAAGTATACCTTCATCTTGACAACTTGGTGAAATATTTGGAGCTTTAGGCATAAAACATTTTAAGCAAGCACTCTTTTTTGAAAAATCAAAGAAAAAAATATGGGCATCAAATTTACTTACTGATCCAATAAATAATTTTTTTTTATTTTTAATGCATTCATCATTTATAACAAGTTTAGAAAGAAAATTATCTGTACCATCAATTATATAATTATAATTTTTTATTATTGATTTTATATTTTTAGCATTAATCTTTTTTTTAAATATTTTTATATTTATTTTTTTATTAATAAGTTTAAGTTTTTTTTTGGTAACTTCAGCTTTATGTTTTCCTATGTCTTTTTGATCGAATAAGACCTGTCGATGTAAGTTACTTTTTGCGACTTTATCAAAATCTACAATTCCAAAATTTGTAATACCAGACCGAGCCAAGAAAAGTGCACATGGTGAACCTATGCCACCAGCTCCTATAATTAAAATCTTTTCTTTTTTTAACTTTAATTGTCCTTGAATATTAATTTTTTTTAAGTTGATTTGACCTTTGTATCTTTCAATTTCATCAACTGTTAGTGACATTAATTTTTACCAGTAGACCCAAAACCACCTTCGCCTCTGATAGATTCTGGCAAATTATCTTTAACTTCAAATTCTGCTTTCACAATTGGACAAAGAACCATTTGCGCGATTCTATCTCCATTTTTAATTACAAAATCTTTGTCACCCAAGTTTATTAAAATTATTTTAATTTCTCCTCTAAAGTCTGCATCAATAGTTCCAGGTGTATTTAATACTGTAATTTTATTCTTAAATGCCAACCCAGATCTTGGTCGGATTTGTATTTCTAAATTTTCAGGAATTGCTACAGAAATTCCTGTTGGAATTAACGCGGTTTCTTTTGATCTAATTATAATATCTTGTTTAATAAAAGCTTCTAAATCTAAACCTGAGGAGCCAGTTGTTTTGTATACAGGGATATTAACTTTAGGATTAAGTTTTTTAATTAAGGCTTTTATTTTCATTAATTGGAAATTCTTTTAAAATTTTTTGAACTAATAATGTTGCAATTTCAGACTTTTCTCTTTTGGATATTTTTTCAATCTCTTGGTTTTTATGAATTATCGAAATTTCATTATTTTTAGAATTAAAACCAATATTTTTATCAGAAACATCGTTCGCAATTATCCAATCACAATGTTTTTGTTCAAGTTTTTTTTTGGCATATTCAATTACATTATTTGTTTCTGCTGCAAAACCTACGACAAGTTTTGGTCGTAAATTATTGTGATTGCTTATAAAGCTCAGTATGTCCATATTTTGATATAGTTTTAAATTTAAATCTTTATTATTTTTTTTAATTTTTTGTTCAAATTTATCGGTTCTAAAATCAGAAACTGCCGCTGAACATACTGCTATATCTGTAGGTAGACTTTCTTTGACTGCTTCAAGCATTTCTTGAGCGGTAGTTACTTTTATTGTATCAATGTTGTCGTCAATTTTAATTTGCGTTGGGCCAATTATAAGCTTTGTTTTTATTCCGCACTCAACCATCTTTTTAGCAATATAATAACCTTGCAAGCCAGAAGACTCATTTGAAATATATCTAACAGGATCAATATATTCTCTTGTTGGACCGGTAGTAACCACTGCTGATAAATTTATATCTTTTTTTATAAAAAAATTATCGATTGTAAATTCAATTTCATTAACATTTGCCATTCTGCCTTCACCGAACTCACCGCAAGCTAAAAGCCCTTCTGATGGACCAATCATTGAAAAATTTCTTTTTTTTAATTTTTCGACATTTATTTGAGTAGCATCTTTTTCCCACATTTTTACATTCATTGCTGGTGCTAAAAATATTTTTTTATTAGACGCAAGAATAACAGTATTAATAAAGTCATTTGCCGAACCATTAGAGATATTTTCAATGATATTGGCAGTAGCAGGAGCTACTAAAATTAAATCCGCCCATCTTGATAAAGCTATATGATCCATTTCAATTTCTTCATTAAGATCAAATTTGTTAAGATAAACTTTGTTATTAGACAATGATGAAATTGACAGAGGTGTTACAAATTCTTCTGCAGTTTTTGTTAATATTGTTTTTATTTCATAGTTTTTTGAGCGTAAATTTCTAATTAAGTCTAAAATTTTGTAGGCAGCTATACCACCAGAAATAATTAATAAAATTTTTTTATTATTTTTCATTAGAGCTTAATTAAATAATACTAATAATGATATTACCACTAATAAGATAAATATAATTATTTTATTTTGTTGATTTTTTATTTTTAATTTTTCAAATTCAAATTTTTTTGCCATATCATTATTTGATGCCACTGTTCCAGCAGCAAGTAGTTCCAATGCTTTTGAGGCTTTGTCCATCATACCTGGCAGCTCTGGTAGCCTGTCCATAACTTGCGATGTAGTTTTGATAGCTTGATTTATCTTTGCTTCAGGCCCAACTTCTTTTTTTAGCCACCCTTCCAAAACTGGTTTTGATATTTCCCAGATATTTGCATCCTCATCAAGTGTTCTAGCCACCCCTTCAACTACAACCATAGTTTTTTGTAAAAGTAAAAGTTGAGGCTGAGTTGCCATGTTAAATTGTTCTGTAATTTCAAAGAGTTGTGCTAATAATTTTCCCGCCGAAATATTTTTAATTGATTGTCCAAAAATAGGCTCTCCAATGGATCTAAGTGCTTGAGAAAAAGCATCTTTTGATTGATCTAAAGGAACTAGCCCTGCAATAAAATGTACGTCAGCAACTTTTTCGTAATCTCTTTGAATGAAGCCATATAAAATTTCAGCTAAATATTTACGATTATCTTTATCTAATCTACCCATTATTCCAAAGTCAACTGGAATAATGTTTCCATCTGAGTCTACAAAAAGATTTCCCTGATGCATATCGCCATGAAAAAAACCATCTCCAACAGCTTGTCTTAGGAAATTTTGAATTATATTTTTTGCAAGTTCTTTTTTATTAATTTTAAGTTCATTAATTTTATCTAATTCTTTTATACTGATGCCTTCTACTTTTTCAGAAGTTAAAACTCTTTTTGATGTAAAATCCCAATTAATATTAGGCACTTTAAATTTTGGATCAGATTTTGTATTATTCTTTAATTCACTGCCCGCTGATCCTTCAAATCTTAAATCCATCTCAATGGCAGTAATTTCTTTAAGCAAATGAACTATTTCAATTAATTTAAGCCTTTTTGTTTTAGGTAAAATTGTTTCCACTATTGAAGCAAATAACATTAACGCTTCTAATTCTTCATTAAATTTCTTTTCAATACCAGGTCTTAATACTTTAATCGCATATTGCTTACCCTCAATTGTTGCAAAATGAACTTGCGCTATAGAAGCCGCAGCTATCGGTTTGCTTAAATTTTCAATTTGTTTGTACTTTTCTTCTCCAATTTCATTACTTATACTTTTTTTTGCTATTTCCATATCAAAGGGTGGCAAGTCATCTTGTAAGCTTTGGAGTTCTTTAGCTAGATCTTTGCCAACAATATCAGGTCTTGTTCCGAGAAATTGACCAAGCTTAATAAACGTTGGGCCCAATTCTTTTAATGCCGACACTAATCTTTGACCAACACTTTTGCTATCTAAGCTTTTTTTTTTAAAAGAAGAAAAACCGAAAATTTTTATTGAATATCGAATTAAAAAATTTGGTTTATACAATTCACCAAAATAATCCAATGTTGAAGATTTGGCCAGAGCCCTACCAATTTTGAGAAGAATTAAAATTTTTTTAATCATTTAACTTCCAAGAGTAGTGTATCGAAGCAATTCCACCTAATATATCTCTGGTACTAATATTTCTAAAACCGACATCTCTTAATTTGTTCGATATTTCTTTTTGAGAATAAAAATCTTCAATACTTTTAGTAAGATATTCATATGGCTTTGAATCTTGATTAAATACTTTTCCCAGAGCAGGTATTGATTTAGAGTAAAAATTATAAATTTCTCTTAGTATTGGTTTATTAACTTTGTAAAATTCGAGACAATAAAAACCTCCACCTTTTTTTAAAATTCTAAAAGCTTCTTTGAGAGCAATGTCTAATTTCGATATATTTCTAAGACCAAAGCTAATTAGATATGAATCAATAGAATTGTTTTTTAGAGGTACTGTTTCTGCATAACTACAAAGATGCTTAATATTTTTGTAACTTTTAAACTCATCAATATTTTGATTCAACATATTAAAGTTTGGCTCAATTCTTATAATTTCTTTACTTTTGTTTTTTTGGATCAGTAATCTTGAAATATCACCGGTTCCTGATGCCATATCAACTATTCTATTGTTATTTTCTAATATAACCGTATCAACAAATTGTTGCTTCCATATTCTATGGGTACCAAGTGACATGATATCATTCATCATATCGTACTTCTTAAAAGCACTATCGAACACTTTATTTACTAAATTGGTATTTTTATATTGATGAATATTTTTCATAATTCTTTAAAAAACGATTGTATTAAAAAAAAAATTATATGCCAGAACTTCCAGAAGTTGAGATTACAAAAATAAGCTTAAGCAAACAAATTTTACATAAAAAAGTAAAAAATGTCACAATATTAAATCCAAAACTTAGATACAGATTAAATAAACAAAACCTATTATCTTTAAAAAATAAAATTATAAAAAAAATAATTAGAAGATCAAAGTATTTACTAATTTATTTTAATGATAGTAATATTTTATTAGTACATCTTGGCATGACAGGTCGGTTTTATTTTGTGAAAAAAGGTAAAAATAAATTTGATACTAGTTTTTACACTAAAAACGAAATAATTAAAAAACATGATCACTTAAAACTTTCATTCAAAGGTTTTGATTTGGTTTATAACGATATTAGAAAATTTGGATTTATTAAGAAAATTTTATCTATAAATATTGAAAGCACAAAGCATTTAATTTCGCTTGGACCTGAGCCATTAAGTTCAAATTTTAGTTTTAAATATTTAAAAAACAAAATTAGAAACTCAAATTCTTCTGTAAAAAATTTATTAATGAATCAATCTGTAGTATCAGGCTTAGGTAACATATATGTAAACGAGGCTCTATTCAGAAGTTGTGTTAGTCCTCAAAGGCTAGGAAAGTTTTTAAAAGATATGGAAACAAGAAAAATAATAATTGCCATAAAAAAAGTATTGAAAATGGCAATAAAAGCTGGTGGTTCAACTATCCAAAATTATCACAACTCTGAAGGGAAGATTGGTTCTTATCAAGCTAATTTTAAAGTTTATGACAGAGAAGGTGAAATTTGTAAAAGAGCTGGGTGTTCTGGAAAAATTAGGCGTTTAATCGCCTCTGGAAGGTCTTCTTTTTTTTGTATTAAATGCCAAACATAGTGTTGACCACGATTAAAAAGGTTATATAAACGGCCAATCAAAAAAAATGGCAAATACATCATCAGCTAAAAAAAAAACAAAAGTTATTAAGAGAAAGACAGCTATTAATCGTATAAGGATTGGTAAGTACAAAGCGGCAATTTCTGAGATAGAAAATGCAATCAAAAGTGGAGATAAAGCTAAGGCCAAAAAACTTTTTGATAAATTCCAGTCACAGTTGATGAAAGTATCCAAAAAAGGTTCTATTAGAAGACAAACAGCCTCAAGAAAAATATCTAGAACTTCAAAAAAACTTGCGTTGATGAAGTAAGTTTATCAATAACAAATAGCTTAATAAAATTTCAACTTTAGATTTTAAATCAAATTTTAAAGATAAAAAAATTTAAAAACTGTTTAGTAATGCAAAATATATTTAATAAAATTCGTGTGGTGATTTAATATTTTAAAAATTAAATTCACAATCCAAAGTTGTTAAAATATTTTTTAAAAAAAAAATTTTTTTGTTGCTTAGGTATTTTGTTTTAATTAAAAGGGATCATTCATGAAAAGTTCATCTGCATTACAAATTAACGAAGACATCAAAAAAAATTGGGAAGGTGTTCAGCAAAAACTGAAAGATACTTACGGTTTGGATGTGTACAAGAGCTGGATACAAAATGTTGAAGCCAAAGGAATTGATTTTTCTTCTTTAATTTTAGTCGTTAAAACAAGATTTGTCAGAGACTGGATTGTTTCTCATTATGCAGATAAAATTTTAGATCATTATCAAAAACTTGATAACTCAGTATCTAGAATTCAATTTGAAATTAATGAAATTTTCGATGAAAAAAGGTCTACAAATATTTTAGATTTTGGATCTGGCACCAAGGTAATTGATTTAAANGATACAAACTATGGAATTAATAGAATAGATCCAAGATTAAACTTCGAAACTTTTATAACAGGTGAAAGTAATCAATTAGCTTTTTCAGCCGCAAAAAGAGTTACAGAAAGTCTTGGTCATTATAATCCTTTATACATCTATGGTGGTGTTGGACTAGGCAAGACACATATTTTAAACGCTATTGGCAATCAACTTAAACAAATGGATAAAAAAGTAATCTATCTTTCAGCTGAAAGATTTATGTATCAATTTGTAAAATCAATTAAAAATAAAGACACACATAAATTCAAAGAAATTTTCAGAAACGCTGATGTGCTTATATTAGATGATATCCAGTTCATTAGCGGCAAAGAAGTAACTCAAGAAGAATTTTTCTATACATTTAATAGTTTATTAGAAAATCAGTCTCAAGTTGTGATTTCATGTGACAGGTCACCAAATGAACTAGATCGCATTCAAGACAGAATAAAATCAAGATTATCAGGAGGTCTGGTTGTAGATGTGCAACCGCCGGATATAGGTTTGAGGTTAGAAATCTTAAAAAAGAGATGTTTGGCTGAAAAAAATCATTTCGGTAATGAGATACTAATAAATGATGAAATATTATCCTTTATATCAAATGAATTTAAATCAAGCATAAGAGATATGCTTGGCGTATTAAATAGAGTTATAGCATCAGCCAGAATTCAAAACAAAACACCAACCTTACAAGATGCAAAACTTATTCTGAAAGATCTTCTTAACAACATGCAATCAGTGATTAGTATTGAGGATATTCAAAAAATTGTTGTCGCTTATTATAATCTATCAATGAATGATTTTTTATCCGCTAGAAGATCAAGGCATATTGCGAGACCAAGACAAATAGCGATGTATTTATCAAAAAAATTAACGACAAAATCATTGCCTGAAATAGGCAGAAAATTCACTGGTAGGGACCATACTACTGTAATACATGCAATAAAAAAAATAGAAGAATTGATGTCAAAAGATCGTCAATTCGAGCATGAAGTACAAAGTATTACAGACAGAATAATCAAGAGATAAAATGGAATTTAAAATTGACAGAGATGTTTTATTAAAATCTCTGGCACATGTGCAAGGTGTTGTTGAAAAGAAAAATACGTTACCAATTTTGGGTAATGTTCTGATAGAAGCTCATGATGGATTTTTAAAGTTAACAGCGACAGATTTAGATATTATTATTACGGAAAAGCTTACGTGTCAGACGATAAAAGAAGGATCAACAACAACAACGGCACAGGTAATATATGACATCGTAAGAAAACTAAAAACCGGATCCTCACTACATTTGTCATTAAAAGAAAACAATAGATTAAAATTAATATCTGGTAAATCTGACTTTAATTTAACTTGCATATCTCCTGACGAGTTTCCAATATTAGAAGATAATATGGATGAACAGTATTTAGAGATACCATCTTTTGAATTTTTAAAAATAATAAATAAAACAAAATTNTCTATCTCTAATGATGAGACNAGACATTATTTNAATGGAGTTTATTTAGATAAAAAGGATGGTGAAAACAAATTAATTGCGGTTGCAACAGACGGNCATAGACTTAGTAAGTCAGCTACAGAAATAAAGGGCGCAGACAATTTTCAATCAGTAATCTTGCCTAAAAAAACTGTATTTGAATTACTTACAATAATTGATGAAGATTCTATAAATCTTAAAATTTTATCTACAAAATCTAAGATTAAATTTTTGTACAAAGACATTGTTTTAATCTCAAAGGTGATCGATGGAAAATTTCCAGATTATGATAAAGTTATACCAAAAGATGAACGTATAGCCGCAAAATCTAACGTTGAAGAATTTGTAAGCGCTTTAGATCGACTGAAATCGTTATCTTCAGATAGAAAAGGAGTAATCAAAATATCTTTGGATAAAGGATTGATGAAGTTTTTAATAAATGATGCTATTTCTGGAGATGGTATCGAAGAAGTNCAAACTCANTATCAAGGNNAGCATTTAGAGATTGGTTTCAATTCGACATATTTAATCGATGTTGCAAATGTTTTGGANAGTAAAGANATTGTCNTAATGTTAAAAGATNCAACTTCACCTATNCAAGTCAAAGATGAAAGCGATTCCCTNAGTACTTACATTGTTATGCCAATGCGTGTAATTTAATAAGTATTTAATGGCAAGTGTAANAAAAATAAATATNAAAAATTTTAAATCTCATAAACAATACAATTTAGAAATTAGTAAAGATTATCAGCACNTAATTATTTNTGGAGNNAATGGCGTTGGAAAGACTAATTTAATAGAGANNTTNTCNTTTTTTTCTAATTCAAAAGGATTAAGAGGNGATACTTTAGATAAGTTGTTACCNGAACAAGAAANAAATATTATTGATACAAACNTACAAGCAAAAATNTTNTCGAATTCNAATCAATTTAATTTTTCNTTTAAAATAATTAAAGATCAAGAAAGTTTAAAAAAAACCTTTTTTTTAGAAGAAAAGAAAATATCACTTCCAAAAATAAAAGAAATTTTAAGCTTCATTTGGTTATCACCTTATATGGATAAAATTATGTATGAAGGACAATCTATAAAAAGAGATTTTATAGACAAATTAATCTCGCAGAATGAAAAAAATTTTAATTTATCAGTATCAAGTTATAAAAAAAATATAGCAGAAAGGCTACAAATTCTAAAAAATACAAAAGACGAAAAATGGCTTGACATAATAGAAAAGAGATTAGCAGAAAATATTTATGAAATTTTTTTAATGAGAAGGAATTATGCAACCAAAATAAATAAAATTATTTCCAATAAATTAAAAAATTTCAGAGAAATTAATATTAAATATAACAATGATCTATTTGATGATTTAAACGAAAAAAAAATAAAAATAGAAATTTTTTTTGAAAAATTGAAATCTAATCGTGAACTTGATGAGATTACTAAAAGGACGAATTTTGGTATAAATAAAGACAAAATTTTTTTTTTCGACAAAATCAAAAATAGAAATACAGACGCTTGTTCAACAGGAGAGCAAAAATCTTCACTATTAACTATTATTCTGGCTAATTGTTGGAAATTAAAAATAGAAAAAAAAGATTTTATTCTTTTAATAGACGAGGCTACTTCACATATTGATGATCAAAATTTCGTGAGGCTTGTGGCAGAAATTGAAAAATTTGGAACTCAAATTTGGTATACAGGAACGAGCAAGAATCTATTCCAAGCTATTGAAAATAAAGGTTTTTTTATACATTTAGAGTAATCTATACCTCCATTTTTGAGAGTAAAAATGTTATAATTAAAAGTTCGATTTAATCAAAAAAAATTAAAAAATGTCTACAGCTATTACAAAAAAAACTGAATATGGAGCAGACTCAATCAAAGTTTTAAAAGGACTTGATGCGGTTAGGAAACGTCCTGGTATGTATATTGGTGATACCGATGACGGCACTGGTCTGCACCATATGGTTTTTGAGGTCGTTGACAATGCTATAGATGAGGCTTTGGCCGGTCATTGTGATACGATTATAGTTAAAATTAATAAAGATAATTCGGTATCCGTATCTGATAATGGCAGAGGAATTCCTGTTGAAATACACAAAACAGAAAAAATTTCTGCAGCAGAAGTAATAATGACCCAATTGCATGCTGGTGGTAAATTTGATCATAAAACATATAAAGTTTCTGGTGGTTTGCATGGTGTAGGTGTGTCAGTGGTTAACGCACTTTCTGAGAGTTTGAAAGTTGATATTTTTAGAGATGGAAAAAAATATTTTGTAGAATTTGAAAATGGAATTACTAAGGCACCGTTAAAAGAAATAAGTAAGTCCGATTTAAAAGGAACTAATGTTACTTTTCTACCTTCTAGTGAAATATTTACTGATACTAAATTTAATCTTTCAATTTTAGAAAAAAGATTAAAAGAATTAGCATATTTAAATAAAGGATTGAATATACAATTAAGTGATGAAAGAAAAGAAAAAGCGAAAATTTTAAACTTTAAATTTGATGGTGGAATAAAAGAGTTTGTTAAGGATTTAAATAAATTAAAAAATAAAATTAAAAATGAAGACAGTCAATTTACACTAGAAGAGCTATTATATTTTCAGTCAAATAAAAATGATATTGATGTAGAGTGTGCGCTCTTATGGAATTCTTCTTACAATGAAAACGTTTTATGTTTTACAAATAATATCCCCCAAAAAGATGGTGGAACACATTTATTAGGTTTTAGAAATTCAATAACAAGATTAATCAATAAATATGCAAATGACTTTGGTTTGTTAAAAAAAGATAAAGTAACCATAGTTGGAGACGATGTGAGAGAGGGCTTAATTTGCGTACTGTCAGTAAAAGTTCCTGATCCAAAGTTTTCGTCACAAACAAAGGAAAAACTTGTTTCCTCAGAAGTTAGACCGGTTGTTGAAACAATAACTAATGAAAAAATTTCATTATGGTTTGATNAAAATNCTAAAATNGCAAAAANAATTATTGGNAAGATAATTCANGCAGCTGTNGCTAGAGAAGTTGCTCGTAAAGCTAGGGAGAGCGTNAGAAGAAAAAACGCTATTGANATTACTAGNCTTCCTGGAAAACTNGCNGACTGNCANTCTAATGATATTANCAANACNGAANTATTTATTGTTGAGGGAGANTCTGCAGGCGGATCAGCAAAGCAGGCAAGAAATAGNGNNTTTCAAGCAGTATTACCCTTGAGAGGAAANATTNTAAATACTTTTGTTGAGGCTAAAAATAATTCNGNNGATGTCAAAAAAGTTTTTTCTAAAATGTTATCTTCTAATGAAATAGTTACACTAATAAATGCTATAGGTACTGGCGTAGAGCCATTTGANTTAGAAAAATTGAGATATGGTAAAATTGTAATTATGACCGATGCTGATGTAGATGGNTCTCACATAAGAACCCTTTTACTAACTTTTTTTAATAATAAACCATTTAACGAATTGATAAAAAAGGGGCATGTTTATATTGCACAACCTCCTCTTTATAAAATTAAATCAGGCAAAACAATANATTATTTAAAAAATGAAAATGATTTGGAAAAATTAGCAATAGAAAATTCGNTAAAGAAAATTGAAAGNGTTANTTTTAAAAATGATAAAAAATTTAATTACGATAAAAACTTCATTTTTCAGTCATATGAATTANACAAATTAATNAAATCCATNGACGGAGACAAAGAAATTCTAGANCAATTATCAATTGTTGGAGCATTCACTGNGAAAGATAATATAATTTTAATAACCNANGATAAAAATAATCAAAAAAAATTAGGTGCAATTAAAGCTGTAGCTGAAAATCTAAATCAAAATTTAGAAAAAGATGATTCAAAGTGGCAGGGATTAATTGAAAATGATAGCTTTATTTTACGAAGAGAGTTTTATCATGAATTAATNGAAAAAAGATTAGATTTTAATTTTTTATTGAATAATAAAATTCTAACCAATCTTTCTAAATTTAATAAAATTGCAAATATTTTTCAAAGTTCTTGCGTTATTAAAGAGGGAGATGCGTCCCATAAAGTCAATTCACTCATAGAATTTATTGAAATCATCATTGAAATTGGAAAGAAAAATTTATCATTGCAAAGATTTAAAGGTTTAGGTGAGATGAATCCTGATGAATTATGGGAAACAACACTAAATCCTGAAAACAATTCTTTATTAAAAGTAAATTATTCAGAATTAAATGGGGAAATTTCAGAGCCTTCTTCATCAGATGATGAAATATTTTTTACTTTAATGGGAGAGGACGTTTCAAAAAGAAAGAACTTTATTAATTCTAATGCTATAAATGTATCAAATTTAGACATTTAAGCATGTTTGTTAAAGATCGAATTAATTCAAAAGACCTGAGAATAACTTTAGAGACTCTTATTAACATAAGATGGATAGCTATATTAGGTCAGTTCTTTACAGTATCATTTGTTTATTACGGCCTTAAATTTGAATTTCCTTACTACATTTCCTTAGTATTAATTTTTCTTTCAGCAATTATAAATGCCTATTTAGAGGTTAATAAAAAAAAATTCTTAACAATTGATAATTTTGCTGCCACTGTAAGTATTTTTTATGACCTAGTTCAATTAGTGATTTTATTATTTATGACTGGAGGTTTATCAAACCCTTTTTCAATTTTAATTATAGTCCCAACCACGATTTCAGTTACTTACCTTTCAAGGGGAAGCAGTCAATTTATAGTTACTTGTTCTATTATTTTTTCCACTGTTATTGCTTTTTATCATATGCCACTCCCCTCACCGCAAAATCAAACACTAAATTTTCCAAAATACTACGACATTGGAATGTGGTTATCATTAGGTATCGGGATTATTTTCTTAGGTTATTATGCGTATCAATTAGGTAGAGACAATAGAATAAGATCTGAAGCATTAAATAAATTAGAGCAAGAACTTACAAATGAAAAGGTGGTTAATTCAGTTGGTGGTATAGCTGCCGCAGCTGTACATGAACTGGCTACCCCCCTTGCAACAATTTCACTGGTTAGTAAGGAGCTTCAAAAACAAATTTCTAAAAACAACTTAGCAAAAGATGATATTAATTTATTAATTGAGCAGTCAGCAAGGTGTAGTTCAATTTTAAAGGATATAGCAGAGAAGAAACAAGAGGATCAATTTATTGCAAAAGTTTCACCAAAAGAACTAGTTAATGAGATAGTATTTTCAGTAGATAATAAATTTAATAAAGAAATTAATATTATTAACAAATCTCTCAATGAAAGAATAAAAATGAATAAGAAAACTGAAATAAGTTATGCAATAAGAAATTTTATTGAAAACGCAATTAAATTTGCGAAAAGTCAAATTGAAATAGAAATAGATCAAAANAAAAAAAATACNAATATTACAATAAGTGATGACGGCCAAGGATTTCAAGACGATGTAATTTNAAATTTAGGTCAACCTTATTTAAAATCTGAAAAAGTTAATAAAAATNAAAAAGGAATGGGTTTAGGAGTATTTATATCGAAAAGTTTACTNGAGAGATGTAATNCAAAGGTAATGTTTCANAATAAAAAGAATAATTCTGGAGCANTAATTAAAATTACCTGGGTTAATTCTCAAATGGCAAATTTGTAAGATAAAATTTTATAAACTAATTTTGCCGCTAAAAAATCACATGCATGCAAATGAGGATTTGGGGCTAATTCATTCACATCAGCACCTANAACATTGGAGTTTTTAAATACCGTTTTAAGTNTGCGCATTGCATCAGNCCAAAATAAACCACCTGGTTCTGGTGTACCAGTTGCNNGCATNAGGCTGGAATCAAATCCATCCAAGTCAAATGTTAGATACACATCTTTATTNTTTAATATTTTAGATAGTTTTTCCATANNCCACNTANGCATTTCATTTCCCCAAAAAATTTTAATTCTCTTATTATTCTTTTTAAAATAATTAAATTCTTCTTGGCANAAATTTCNAATTCCAATGGATACAATTTTAATATTTTTATTATCTAAACANCTTCTCATAGCTGCAGCATGTGAATNATNAATTCCCATGTAACCATCTCTTAAGTCTGCNTGAGCATCAATTTGGACAATAGTCAAATTTGANTATTTTTTCGCTAATGGTTTAATAATTGCAGGTGTAATAGAATGTTCACCTCCAAGGGTTAGGGGAAANCACTTTGATTTTAAAGTTTTTTCAATAATNTTTGAAAGTTGGTTTAAGCTATCATTAAGNTTTGNTTTAATTTTTTCCTGTTTTAAAGTTTTAATATTAAATTTTTTATAAGNTTCTAACTTCAGCTCTTCATCAAATAATTCNACTTGGNGAGATGCTTCAATAATTTTTTTGGGACCATTTTTTGTTCCACTGCTGTAACTAACTGTTTTTTCAAGACCAAANGGAATAATNTATACTTTATTTTTACTNTTNTTTTCTTTNGGNAGTCCAAGAAAACCTTTTGATGGTTTTAAAAATTTCATTTATCAAAAATTTTAGAGAAATTTTTTGCAGTCCTATCTTTCCAATATCCTCTGTGATAAGCGTCACTTGCAATCAGTGGTAAAACAGAGGTTGCTTCGGCAAAAACCATTTGTTCTTCTGCGGTATCAACTTTGCCCCAAGAGCTTGCCTCTTTTAGAGTTGAGCTACTACAAGCGCCGTCACGACTATCTGCAACGGTGATTTGTACTGCATATTTGTGCATTTCAACTTTTTTATTTAGAAGTTCAGCGCAAATTACAGTATCTTGAATAAAGTTCTTTGGAACACCACCACCTATCATCAATAATCCTGATGCGTTAGATTGGATTTTAATTTCTGTTAGTTCACGAAATTCTTTTACTGAGTCAATCGTCATGTGTTTGCCTGGATTCCTCTCTTGATGTATCACTAGACCAAAACCTGCTGAGCTATCAGTAAATGCTGGACAAAAAATAGGTACATTATGATCATAGGCTAATTCAATTAGTGAATTTTTTTTTTTAGCATTTGTCTTTAAGTATCTTCCTAATTCCTTGATAAATTCTCTCGAGGTATAGGGTCTTGGTTCAAGCGTATCAGCAATCTCACCAATGATCCTGTCGCAATTTTGTAACTCATCTTCATCGATGTAAGTATCATAAATACGATCAATATAATTTTCTCGCAAAACACCGTCATCTTGAAATTGAGAGCCTTGATAATGTTTAAAACCAAGTGCTTCAAAAAAATCCATATCAATAATTGAAGCCCCAGTTGCAACGATAGCATCAATCATATTATTTTTTACTAAGTCTGCATAAAGCTTCATGCATCCAGCTGCAGATGTTGAGCCAGCTAATGTTAAAAATATAGTACATTCTTTGTCTTTAAGCATATTATTATAAATTCTAGATGCGTTGGCAGTCTCTCTTGAAACAAAAGACATCTTGGACATGGAGTCTATTATTGGTCTGGCATCAAATGATGTAATATCAATATGTTCAACGGGTTGCTTTAAAAAGCTAGATTTGTTGTGACCCATTTTTATGCGAATAAAGTTTTAATATTTTGGTTTTCGTCAGCTTCATAAATTGACATTAAAGGTTTGTCTTGAACTTCATGAAGTTGATTAGAATAAAAACCATTAAAATTTGTTCTTAAGCTCATTCCATAAGCACCTAATTGACCAATTTCGATATAATCACCTGTATTGATATTAGAAGGAAGCATAAAAGGTCCTTTCATATAATCTAACCCATCACACGTTGGTCCATAGAAACTATAAGGCACTAATCTTTTTGATGGTGTATTTTCAACTTGAATTGCTCTTGTTGGAAAAATAAATCTAGGTGTTCCAGCATCAAATAAAGATCCATACGTACCGTCATTAATATATAAATGTTGTTTTTTCTTTAGCTCAACTCTCACAATTGTTGAACCGCTTTCGGCAACTAAAGCCCTACCTGGTTCACAAATTAGCTTGGGTGTTTTGGTCAAATTTAATTTATTTAATGCTTGAGTAATTTCTTTAAAATAATTTTGAATAGGTTGTGGATATAAATCAGGATACGTTGTAGGAAATCCACCTCCAACATTAATTATATCAGGAATAATATTAGATTTTTTTATAATGTTGCCAAGATCCTTTATCGCTTTTGAGTAGGCAATTGGATGCATACATTGTGATCCAACATGAAAACTAAAACCAAACTTTTTCGCTTTTACCTTTGTAATTTTTGATAATGAAACTGCTTCATTAATGCTTGCTCCAAATTTTTTAGATAAGTCTATTTCAGAATGTTCATTAGATGCTTGAATTCTTAAAAATAATTCAAGATCTTTTGCATTATTTGTAACCTTTAAAATTTTGTCTAATTCTTCTTTGCTATCAAATGAGTAAGCTTTGACACCATGATAAAAATAAGCTTCTTTAATACTGCTTTCTTTTTTTACAGTATGCATGAAATATATTTTAGATTCAGGTGAGAGTTTTTTTACTAATTTAATTTCTTCAATTGATGCTGTATCAAAGTTTTTGATACCATTTTTAATTAATGTTTTTACTACTGCTTCTGTAGGATTGCATTTTACTGCATAAAGCACGTCACCAGGAAAATTGTTATTAAACCAATCTGCTGATAATTTTAAACTATGTTTTCTAAAGCAATATACCGGATCTATCGGCTGTAAAGCTTTGACCAACTCGTCCACACACTGAAATTTTGCCATCTCATAAAACCTCTCGTTAGTTAACAGTCAGTCATTTTTTTTCATGAAAAAAATTCCTTAAAAAAAACAACTTAAATCGCGAAATAAAGTAATTTCAGTTTATGTAAAGAAAAAAAAACACCTGACATCGAAATGAATTATACTTTAATATCTGGATTTTTTGCTCTGCAAGAGTTGTAAAAACTGGTATGCTACATATATTAAGAGTTATGAAAAATACGGTTGGCAAGATGAATATTGAAGATTTTGCAGATAAAACCTTGCTAATTGTAGATGATGACGACCCATTCAGAAACAGATTAGGAAGAGCCATGGAGTCAAAGGGATTTAAAGTTTCTTTGGCCAAAAGTGTAGAAGAAGGCTTAATATCAGCTCGAAAATCACCTCCTGGTTTTGCTGTTGTAGATTTAAGGCTTTTGGATGGAAATGGATTGGACGTAATTGAAGAAATTCATAAACTTAAACCAGATAGTAGAGTTGTTATGTTAACGGGTTATGGAAATTTGCCTACAGCAGTATCTGCAGTTAAAGCAGGGGCAATTGATTATTTAGCTAAACCAGCCGATGCAGAGGATGTAGAGGCAGCATTGTTAGCTGAACCAAATAGTAAAGCTCAGCCACCAGAAAATCCTATGTCAGCCGACAGAGTAAAATGGGAGCATATTCAACGTGTGTTCGAACTTTGCAACAGAAATGTGTCCGAAACTGCAAGACGTTTAAAAATGCACAGAAGAACTCTTCAAAGAATTTTATCCAAAAGATCACCTAAATAGTTCTCAAGTATTTTGAAAAGATATTACAATTTTTTTTCGGTCCATTAATTTTTGTACGAATTGTAAAGTGATTTCTAGATAGCACATTTAAAGACGAAATATAGAAATCCTTGCCACAAAAATATATAGATGGTTTGAAATTTTTTTTGTTAAATTTTTGGTATATTTTATTTTTATTGATACCCAGGCTAAAGTGAAAAAAAATATTATCTCTATTTTCTGACACTTTATAAATTTGAAAGCCAGTGATATCTTTTTTATTTAAATTTGTTTTTATATTTTCAACAAATTCAAAGTTTTTATTTTTTTTTTTAATTAATAAAGATCCTTCAGAGTAAGTATTTTTATTAATATACTTTTTTATTTTCCAGTTACCTTCTAAAGAATTAAAAAGAGTCAGAAAAATCTATAACGTGAAAACTTATGCACTAAGATTGTAAGTAGTGAAACTTTGAAAATTTCACCTAATAAAAATGGGTAAAAACCAAGTTCTAAAATTGGTTTATTCCAACCAACAATTGTTCCAAGCCAAATTAAACCGATTAAATAAGTTGGTAATAAAGAGATAATTAATTTTAAAAAAGTTATTAGAAAATTTTTATTATCAATAAAGTAATTTTTTTTTGAAAAAAATATTCCAGCTAAAAGCGCTGAAAAAGCAAATCCAAAAATATATCCTCCTGTTGGACCAAATAAATAGGCGATCCCTATCCCTTTAGCTGGGGTTCCTGAAAATACTGGAAGACCTAAAGCACCTTCAAGAATATAAAAAGATAAAGCTATAAATCCATATCTTGCACCAAGAGCAACACCCGTGAACAGAACTACAAAAGTTTGCATTGTCATAGGCACCGGATAAAAAGGTACACTTATTTTTGAACTTAGTGCTAATAAAATAGTAAAAAGAAAAGCAATTAAAACTTTATATGAATCACTGTGAATTTTTTTTTTAGTTAGTATGTTCATTTTCTTTATTTGTTAGATCTATAAATACTTCTTCTAAATCAGAATTGTTTTTTAGCAGTTCTTGCGTTGAATTTAAAGCTACTAATTTACCCCTATCTATTATTGCAATACGATCACAAATATCAGAAGCTTCTTTAAGATAATGTGTAGTGTAAATAATAGTTACCCCTTGCCTATTTAGCTCGCGTACAGCTTCAAGTAACTTTCTTCTTAAGTCAACATCAACTCCAGCAGTAGGCTCATCCAGTATTAAAATTGGTGGTTGATGAACCATAGCTTTAGCTACCAATAGCCTTCTTTTCATTCCGCCGGATAAGTTTCTTGTGTATGCGTTCGCTTTATCAGATAAGTTTGTTAATTCTAAAATTTGATCAGTAATCCTGTCTTGTACCTTAACACCATACAAACCAGCTTGAATTTCTAAAATTTTTTTTGGAGAAAAAAAAGGATCAACATTTATTTCTTGAGGAACGATTCCTAAAGAGGCTCTAACTTGTCTTGGGTTTTTATCTAAATCAAATCCCCAAACATTTATAAAACCATTCGTTTTGTTTACAGTGCCAGCAAGTATGTTAATAAAAGTAGATTTGCCTGCTCCATTTGGCCCAAGCAATCCAAAAATTTCTCCAGTTTTAACTTCTAAAGAAATATTTTTTAATGCCTCAACATGCTTATTATCTTGCTGGTAAATTTTATTCACATTTTCAACTTTTAAGGCAATTGAACTATTCATGATGGTCAGCTTGTAATAACATTAAAAAATACAATTTATATAAAAAACTTATGTCTAAAGAAAAACATTTATTTTTAATTGATGGATCAGGTTACATTTTTAGAGCTTACTATGCTTTGCCACCACTGACGCGTAAAAGTGATGGCTTACCTGTTGGTGCAGTAAGTGGTTTTTGTAACATGCTTTACAGTTTTTTAGAAAAAGCAAAAGCTGGTAATACTATGGATACTCCCACCCATCTTGCAGTAATATTTGATAGTGCAAGAAAAAATTTTAGAAATGATATTTATAAAGATTATAAGGGTAATAGATCTGATGCACCCGAGGATTTAATTCCTCAATTTGATTACATCAGAAAAGCAGTGAAAGCTTTTAATCTGCCGTCAATAGAGATGCTCAATTATGAGGCAGATGATTTGATTGCGACATATAAAGAAAAAGCAAAAAAAAAGAAAATTAAAATCACAATTGTTTCATCAGATAAAGATTTAATGCAACTAGTTGATAAAGAAACTTTCATGTTAGATACAATGAAAGACCGACATATTGGAATTAAAGAGGTTAAAGAAAAATTCGGAGTACCACCAGAAAAAGTAATAGATGTACAATCGTTAGCTGGAGATTCTGTAGATAATATTCCTGGGGTCCCAGGTATTGGTGTAAAAACTGCAGCAGAATTAATTAATCAATTCGGTTCTTTAGACAAATTATTAAAAAAAGCAGATACAATTAAACAGCCTAAAAGAAGACAAACATTATTAGATAATAAAAAAAATGCATTAATTAGTAGAGAGCTTGTAACACTAAAATGTGATGTTCCTATAAAAGAAGAAATTGAAGATTTTATTTTAAAACCTTTAGACAAAGAAAAAATATTTAATTTTTTGGATGAGATGGAATTTTCAAAAATTAAAAAGAGAATTGAGCAAACATACGGAAAATCTGCAGATACTTTATCAAAAAAAGAAACTGCAACATCACAAAAAACACATAGAAAAAAAGAAAGTGGTTTTCATATTATTTATGATGTTCAAGAATTAGAAGATTTACTTAAGCAAGCTGACAATCAAGGTTACTTTGCTATTGATACAGAAACAAATTCTTTAAATTCACAAAAGGCAGATTTGGTGGGTATATCTTTAGCCATTAACGAAAATGAGGCTTATTATGTTCCTGTCGGTCACAAAAATAAACAAGATCTAAATTTAAAAAAACAGATAAAAATTAAGGAATTGGTAAAGGTTTTAAAACCTTATTTAGAAGATGAGACAGTAAAAAAAGTAGGTCAAAATATCAAATATGACCTTAAAATATTTTTAAAATATGGAATAGAACTGAAATCTTTTGAGGATACAATGTTACTATCCTACTCTTTAGATGCTGGAGTCAATAGACATAATTTGGATTTATTAGCTAAGACACACTTAGATCATGATAATATAAAATTTAAAGATGTTGTAGGTACGGGAAAATCCGAAGTCACGTTCGATGAAGTTTTAATTGATAATGCCTATAGATATGCATGTGAGGATGCTGATGTAACTTTAAAACTTTATAATTTCTTTAAAGATAGAATAGTTAAAGAAAAATGTTTTCAAATTTATGAAACTTTAGAAATTCCTTTGGTTAATGTTCTAGCCAGAATGGAAAATAATGGAGTAAAAATAGACCAGGCAATTTTAAAAAAACTGTCAAATAGTTTTACTGCAGATTTAAAAACGTTAGAAAAAAAGATCTATAAACTATCTGGAGAAGAGTTCAATATAGCCTCCACAAAACAGCTGGGTGATATTTTGTATGAGAAATTAAAAATTTCAGGAACAAAAAAAACTAAAAAAGGGAATTTTGCTACAAATGTAAATGTTCTTGAAGATTTAGCAAGCAAAGGACATGAATTTCCAAAATTAGTTTTGGAGTGGAGACAAAAGTCTAAATTAAAAAATACATACACAGACTCTCTCCCAGAATATATTGATAAAAACACTAAACGTATCCATACATCTTTTTTACTTGCAGCAACAAGCACTGGCCGTTTAGCATCTGCTGATCCAAATTTACAAAACATTCCAATAAAATCAAAAGAAGGTAAGCTAATCAGATCAGCTTTTGTCTGCGAAAAGGGAAACTCGATTATTTCAGCGGATTATAGCCAAATTGAAATGAGAGTTCTAGCGCATGTAGCAGATGTAAAAGAATTAAAAAAAGCATTTAAAAATAATGAGGATATTCATAACATTACAGCATCACAAATATTTGAGTGCGATATAAAAAAAATCAACGAAGATATGAGAAGAAAGGCTAAAGCCATTAATTTTGGTATTATCTATGGAATATCTTCATATGGGTTAGCTAAACAAATCTCAGTTAGTAATCCAGAGGCAGAACAATTTTTATTTTCATATTTTAAAAAATTTCCTGAGATACGAGATTACATGCAAGAGTCTCTTAAGTTTTGTAGGAAGAATGGTTTTGTTCAGACAATGTTTAATCGAAAATGTCATTTTCCAAATATTAATGATAAAAATCATACTTTAAAATCATTCCAAGAAAGAGCTGCAATTAACGCACCGATTCAAGGAGCAGCAGCAGATATAATTAGATTTGCAATGATCAACATTGATAAAAAAATATTGTCTAAAGAAATTAAGTCACGCTTATTAGCCCAAATTCATGATGAGTTGTTGCTAGAGACTAAAGATATAGATTTAAAAAAAGAAATACAAAAAATAAAAAGTGAAATGGAAAATGCAATTGATGGTGATTACAACTTTTCTGTACCTTTAATTGTTGATGTAAATAGTGCCAAAAACTGGAATGATGCACATTAATTTAGTCTAATTTTAGTCTTTTTTTGATATTATAAAGCAGTATGTCTAAAACAATTGCATTGGTAGATGACGATAGAAACATTTTAACTAGTGTTTCTATAGCATTAGAAAATGAGGGATATAAAGTTCAAACTTATGTTGATGGCGAAAGTGCATACATTGGAATAACAAGAACACCGCCAGACCTCGCTATCATTGATATTAAAATGCCAAGAATGAATGGAGAGGAACTTTTAAAAAAACTACGAAAAAAAACAAACCTTCCAGTTATTTTTTTAACTTCTAAAGATGAAGAGGTAGATGAATTATTAGGTCTGAAGTTAGGCGCAGATGATTATGTAAAAAAATCTGGTGGATTTTCAATAAATGTTTTGATTGAAAGAGTAAAAGTTCAATTTAGAAAAAAAGACCAGGTAACTCTTGATAGTAAGAATATTATTAAACAAGGAAAATTGATGCTTGATCCAGAGCAATTAGAATGCACTTGGGGTGATCAAAATTTGCCTGATAAATTGACAACGACAGAATTTCAAATTGTATATGAACTTGCCAAAAGACCTGGAGTCATTAAAGAAAGATCTCATTTAATGACAATTGCTTATAAAGAAAATAATGACATTGAAGATAGAACTATTGATAGTCATGTAAAGAGAATAAGAAAAAAATTTAAAAAAGTTGATAAAGAATTTTCAGCTATTGAAACTCGTTATGGAAGTGGATATCGTTGGAATGCTAACCCGTAATGATAACCAATTTATTATCGACTAGATCTTTATTAAAACAATTTCTTACCTTTAATTTTTTTGTATTTTTAGTTTTAGGCTTTTTTACTTTTGTTTACCTTTTGGCAATCGAACCTGAATTAATTAATCGAAAAAGTCAAAAACATCAAAATATAATAGAAAATATAAATATAAATTTAAGAAATCAAAATATTGACTCAGATGAAAACACGTTAAAAAATTTTTTATTTAGATCAAAATTCATACTTGATGAAATTGATCAAATTAGATTTTTTAAAATGAACAAAGATATTTTAGTCGATAGTTCAATTATTGATATAGATCGTACTTCTTTATTTGTTACAGAGAGAATTGAAGCACTCGGTATTAATGAAAAACTAAAGCAACAAGAAAATAATAAGAATTTCAATATCGTATCTGAAGTTAAATATAGTTTTTTAGATGAAGTTAATTCAAATGTTGATCAGAAGTTTTTTATTTCTTCTGAAAGTATAAAGAATAATTTAGTCATTCATACAAGCTCAATTCTTGAGTTGGTTGATAATAATATCATTATAACCGTCAGTGAGATATCGAATGAAATAAGTCTTGCTGTACAAGAGAGAAAAAATTTCGTTTTAAGATCGGCATTGATAGCAGCAATAGTGATTATGATTTTTTCTCTATTTTTGAATAATTATATAATTAAACCTATTAGATCTTTAAATTCTTTTGCAAAAAAGATTTCTTACGATAACCCAAAAAGTAATGAAAATTTAAAAGTGGAATTTGATAAGCGCGATGATGAAATTGGCAATTTATCAAAATCATTGACTGATATGACAAATAAACTTTATCAGCGTATTGAATTGGCAGAGAGATTTGCTTCAGATTTGACACATGAAATTAGAAATCCTTTAGCTTCATTAAAAAGTGCTTCAGATTTATTAAATCAAACAAAGGATGATAATCAAAAAATTAAACTTTTAAAAATTTTATCAAACGATGTCGAGAGAATTGAAAGGTTAATAACTGATTACTCTCAAGTTCTAAAAGATGAGGCATCTCAATCAAGAGCTATTGCAAAAAATTTTGACCTTCTCGAATTGATTGATAGCATAGTTGAAGATTTTAACTTAGATACAGTAAATCAAAAAAAGAATATCAAATTTAATTTTGATAATAGTCAAAAATTAAAAAAAGCTGTAATATTTGGTATTGAAAGTCGTATTGAGCAGGTCATAGCGAATTTATTAGATAATGCAGTATCATTTAGCCCTAATAATTCAGAAATTCTTATTAAAATAAATTTGGAAAAAAATAATTTTAAAATTTTAATTGAGGATCAGGGTCCTGGATTTGATAAAAATAATTTAGATAAGGTTTTTGAAAGGTTTTATAGTGATAGACCAAACGAACAAAAGGGGGCACATTCAGGACTGGGTTTAAATATTGTTAAAAATATAATTGATTCTCACAAAGGTTTAATAAGCGTTTATAATAAAAAAGATAACTCTGGCGCTATAGTTGACATTTTTTTGCCCTGTGTTTAATTCCTATTGATAAAAATTTCCAATACTGTTAGTTGACCGCCAATGACAGATTATAAAGTAAAAGATATTAATTTAGCTGATTTTGGAGACAAAGAAATTTCTCTAGCCGAGTCTGAGATGCCAGGTTTAATGGCCATAAGAGAAGAATATGGAAATTCAAAACCACTAAAAGGAGCAAATATTGTTGGATGTTTGCACATGACAATTCAAACAGCTGTTTTGATTGAAACTTTAGTTCATCTTGGAGCTAGTGTTAGATGGTCTTCTTGCAATATTTTTTCGACGCAAGATCATGCTGCCGCTGCAATTGCTAGAAAAGGAATACCTGTTTTTGCTTGGAAAGGTGAAACAGAGGAGGAATATTGGTGGTGTATTAAACAAACGATTGAAGGAAATAAAGATTGGAAGCCAAACATGATTTTAGATGATGGTGGAGACCTTACCGCTTTAATGCATAAAGATTATAAAGAATTATTAAAAGATATTAAGGGCGTTTCAGAAGAGACAACAACTGGTGTTAAAGAGCTAAATAAAATGGAAAAAGATGGGAATCTTTTAATTCCTGCTTTTAACGTTAATGACTCAGTAACTAAATCTAAGTTTGATAATTTATATGGATGTCGAGAGAGTTTGGTTGATTCAATACGAAGAGCAACTGATGTTATGATGTCTGGTAAAGTTGCAATAGTTGCAGGTTTTGGTGATGTTGGAAAAGGTAGTGCAGCATCTTTGCGTCAAGCTGGTGCACGAGTAATGGTCACAGAAACTGATCCAATATGCGCATTACAAGCATCAATGGAAGGTTACGAAGTTGTTTTAATGGATGAAACGATTGGTAATGCAGATATTGTTGTAACTGCAACGGGTAATAAAGATATTGTAACAGCAGATCATATGAGATCTATGAAAGATAGATCTATATTATGTAACATCGGTCATTTTGATAATGAAATTCAAGTTGATGCATTAAAAAATTATAAATGGAATGAAATTAAACCTCAGGTTCATGAAATAGAATTTCCTGACAAAAAAAGAATTATCTTATTAGCCGAAGGACGACTGGTAAATTTAGGCTGTGCTACAGGTCACCCAAGTTTTGTAATGAGTGCATCTTTTACAAACCAAGTTATGGCACAAATTGAATTATGGAATAATCCTGATAAATATGAGAAGAAAGTTTATGTTTTACCAAAACATTTGGATGAAAAAGTTGCTGAGTTACACTTGGCAAAAGTTGGAGCAAAGTTAACTAAACTTTCAAATGATCAAGCTGATTATATAGGTGTCTCTCCACAAGGTCCTTTCAAAGGTGATGCTTATAGATATTAAGCAATGAGATGTGCTTTAAAAGATTTAAAGACGCTATCTTATAAANTCTCAAAAAAAGTAAAAATAGGTCACACAATTTATTTAAAGGGGGATTTAGGTACTGGCAAAACAACTCTGTCAAAGTTAATTATTAGTGAAATTTTTAAAAAAAATAAAAAAAAGTCACCTCAAGTAACCAGCCCAACTTTTAACATAGTCCAATACTACCCGGTNAAAAATAAACTCATTATAGCTCATTACGATTTATACCGACTTAAGACTAAATTAGATCTGGAAAACATTGGTCTATTTGAGTTAGAGGACAAGGTAATAAATATTATAGAATGGCCTGAATTAATTAAGAAAAAAAATATAAATCGTATAGAAATAAGTTTAAAGCATACAAAATTAAAAAACGAACGTGACATTAAAATCAAATATTTTNGAAAAACTAAATAATGACATTTATTTNGTTGCTGGTGATGCGTCNCCAAGAAAGTTTTATCGTTTTAAAAANAANAAAAAACAAATNTTAGTTTATTGCAAGAAGGATAAAAAAAATAATTTAGAAAATTATTCAAAGATAAATGAATTTTTAATTAGCAACAAAATTAAAGCACCNAAAACAATAAAAAAAAATNTAAAAAATAATTTTATTATTATTGAAGACTTAGGGAACAATTTAGTAAAAAATGTTATTAAAAAAAATAAAGTTAATCATTTTAAAAATGTAATTGATGAGCTTGTAAAATTACAAAAAATTAAACCAAAAAAAAAATTACCTAAATATTCTATGAAATTATTACAGACAGAAATGAATTTGTTTTATAAATGGTATTTACCAGAATTTTTTTCTAAGAAGAAAATAAGAGAAATTCAAAAAACAATAAATAATTATTTTCTAAAGTTACTCAAAAAAACTATCAAATCTAATAAAGTTTTTGTTCATAGAGATTTTCATATCGAAAACTTAATTATTCATAATAGAAAAATTGGTTTTTTAGANACACAAGATGCTGTAATTGGTCATCCTGCTTATGATCTTATGTCTCTAGTAGATGATGTTAGGGTAAATATAAGTCAAAGTGATCAGTCCAAATTAATAAAATATTATTTAAAAAAAACAAAAATAAAACAAAATGATTTTCTATTCGATTTTCATATACTTTCAGTTCAAAGGCTTTTAAAAATTTTGGGTATTTTTTTAAGATTGTATCGANGTGANNATAAAGAAAAATATTTAAAATATTTNCCAAGAACTTGGTCCCTTTTAAAATTAAGACTAAAGNANAATGAATTAAANGAATTAAACNTGATATTNAAAAAATATTTTTCTAANAAAATTATTCNAAAAAAATGGAAATAAATAAAGCAATAATTTTATGTGCTGGCTNTGGCAAACGTGTTTTGCCACTAACNAATACAANNCCCAAACCTTTATTAACTATTAATAATATNCCACTAATTGAATATTCAATTAAGATTTTAAAAGANCTTGGTGTAAATGAGATTGCAGTTAATGTTCATCATTTAAAACAAAAAATNTCTAGCTATATAAATAAAAATTACCCTGANATTAAAGTTTTTGAAGAAGANGTGATTTTAGATACAGGTGGNGNATTAGTAAATGCCAAGCATTTTTTATCCGACGNTTATTTTCTTGTNCTAAATTCAGATACAGTTTGGCAAAAAAATTATATTTNAGATATGAAAACTTTAATTAAAAAAACTATNCANAAAAAATTTTTAGCAGGATTACTTTTNGCANGAAAAGANNAGAGTTTTGACCCNAATTTAAATGCAGATTTTTCCATTGAGAATNACNTNTTAACAAATNAAAAAAANTACATTTANACNGGGTTNCAGATCTTAAANTCCTCATTATTAGAAAATAAAGAGGTAAAGCCATTTTCAATAAAAAAGATATGGGANNATTTAATAGAACANAAGNAAATTACAGGNGAAGTTTTNGAGCAGACTTTTTATCATACAACTGATNTAGAAATTTATAATAAGCTAAAAAGTAANGATATTATTTTTTAANAATAANTTCTTTNGCNCGTGCTTTATCTAAATATCTATATTCTNTAAGANCTAAATTTTGATNAAATTGAATTTGAATTGGATTTCCAGTTGGTATCTCTAATTTAACAATCATNTCATCNGAAATTTNAAAAATTTTTTTGCATAATGCGCGCAAACTATTTCCATGNGCTGAGATTAAAATATTTTCAGATTTTTTTAANAATGGTTNAATATTTTCTAAATAATAAGGCACAGTTCTATTNTAAGTATCTTTAAGNGACTCAGAATCTGGAATTAAATTTGGATCAATATCCTTNTAAATTTCAGAGTTTACAGGGTGNGCAGGGTCACTTCTATNNTGTGGAGGAGGAGGAATATCATAACTTCTTCTCCAAATCATAACTTGTTCCTGNCCGTGTTTTTTNGCAGTNTCNTCTTTATTCANNCCTTGTAGACNTCCATAGTGCCTTTCGTTAAGTTGCCATGCTTTCGTNANGTGAGGAATATTAATCTCTGAAGATTTTAAAATTGTCTCAAAAGTTTTTATGGCTCTNGTTTGAAANGAAGTNAAACCATAATTAAATTTAAGACCAAGTTCTTTTATAAGCAGGCCCGCTTTATCAGCTTCTTCAAGACCTTTTTTTGTAAGGTCAGCGTCGTACCAACCAGTGAATCTATTTTCTAAATTCCATTGACTTTGACCATGGCGAATTAAAATAAGATTTATCATTAAATTGTTTATTATGATAGATAATCAAAATGAGCAATTATAAACTGTTATACATTACTTGTGGATCAAAATTAGAAGCAAATAAAATTGGTAAATCTTTAGTTAAAAATAAAATGGCTGCATGCACCAATATTATTCCAAACATCCAATCCATTTTTAAATGGAATAATAAAGTTAAATCATCAAAGGAATATATTTTGATTGGAAAAACACAAAAAAAGAATATTAAAAAAATTATCAAGAGTGTTGAGAGTCAACATTCCTATGATTGTCCGTGTATACTTTTTTTCAATATCGATTCAGGAAACAACGCATTTTTAAAATGGATCTCAGACAATTCTTGAATTTTTATAAATTTTTGTTTTTAATGTGGTTTTTATTCATTTTCGTAGTGTCTATTTATCCTGGAAATTTAATAGGCTTGATTTTAAAGGGTGACCCAACTACTTATCCAGGTGGTGACAAGCTAAGTCATTTTGTTTCTTATTTTTTTTTAGGTTTATTGGCCTTTTTATCTATTGGCAAAAATAGAAAATTTAAATCTATAGTTATATTTTTAATTTTATTTTCCTTACTAATGGAAGTATTGCATCTATATATCCCAAGCCGTTTTTATGAAAATTTAGATTTAGTCATGAACTTTTTGGGTTTAATCGTTGGATTATTTTTATTTAAATTAAAAGATTTAAAAAACTAATTTAAATTATTTTACTGTTTTAAGTTGTTTTTGTAGTTCAATTTCAACAGCATCTATTCTTTGAGTATTTCTTCCAATTAATAAGTAAATTGTAGGGATGACGTATAACGTAAAGAAAGTAGAAAAAATCATTCCTGAAAATATAACTACCCCAACAGTCAATCTGCTTGCCTCTCCAGGACCAGATCCAATAATAAGAGGAACAACTCCTGCAATTGTAGATAATGAAGTCATAAGAATTGGTCTTAGTCTTATTTTTGCAGCTTCTAAAATTGCTTTTTCAATATCTTTACCTTCTACCCTCAATTGGTTTGCAAATTCAACTATAAGAATTCCGTTTTTAGCAGCAAGACCTATCAAAATAATTAGACCTATCTGGCTATAGATATTTAATGAGCTACCAACAACAAGGAGTCCAATGATACCACCAAAGATTGCTAGTGGAACTGTTAGCATAATAGTTAGTGGATGTCTCCAGCTTTCAAATTGTGCCGCCATAGATAGATAAGCAGTTACTAATGCAAGAACAAAAATTAGATAAATACCAACGTTTGTTTTCTTATACTCTTCAGACTCTCCTTTGTAATCGATGCGAACTTCTGTAGGGAGTTTTTCTTTTACAATATTATTTAAATATTCTAGCGCTTCTCCAATAGTGTAATCGCCTACTAATCGAGCTGAAATAGTTACTGCCTTTTGTCTTTGGTACCTGCTTAAAAAAGGTGCTGCCGCACTTTCTGATATTTTTATCACATTTGATAGTGGTATTAGTTTTCTTGTAATATCTGATCTGACATAAACTTTGTTTAAATTTGATGGCTCTGTTCTGTCTTTCAAATCACCTTGTAAGACTATTGAATATTCTTTTCCATTATTTGTAAATTTTGTAACTTGCCTAGAGCCGAAAATAGTTTCAATCGTTCTTCCAATTTGTTCGATTGAAACTCCAAGATCTGCTGCTTTTTCATTATTAATTTCTACTTTTAACTCCGGTTTAGTTAATTCATAATCGTCACTTATATTTATAATTCTTCCATTTTTTCTGGCTTCTCTTTTTAAAATATTTTTCCATTCCTCAAGCTTTTCATAAGTACTTCCTAATAAAACAAATTGAATAGGCTTTTCAACGCCACCACCTCTAATTGATTGGGGCATAACGGGAAAAGCTCGCACACCTGGAACAGATGATATGATACCAAATGACTCTCTTAAAATTTGTTGTCCACTTCGTTTTCTTTTAGCCCAATCTTCTAAAAGAACTATGATAAATGCTGAATTTAACTGTTTACTTCTCTTTCCAAATCCAGGTACTCTTAATAACAATCTTCTAATTTCACCTTTTCCAACTTTTGGTAAAAATTTACTCTCGATATCTAAAGCCTTTTCAGAAGTATAATTAAATCCGGACCCTTCAGGTGCCTGGATAATAACAAAAAACACTCCTCTATCTTCCTTAGGAAGCAATTCTTTTTTGGTAAAAATAAATAAAATAATAATACTGACTAGAACTGTTCCTAAAAAAACAAATATACTCTTTTTTCTTTTGAACATGAAATGAAGTGTTTCCTCATAAAATTTTTGAAAAGTCTGCAAGTATTTTTCAAACTTTAAAATAAACCTAGGTTTTTTTTTACTCGTTTTTAAAAACTTTGACCCAATCATTGGCGACAAACTTAAAGCCACAAAACTTGAAATAATGACTGCAAATGAAAGAGTTAAAGCCATTTCAGAAAATAGTTTACCAATTAAACCTTTGATAAATACAAGAGGTAAAAATACTGATACCAAGACAACAGTAGTGGCAATGATTGCAAACGCAACTTGCTTTGAGCCGCGGTAAGCAGCAACTAATGCCGTTTCACCTTTTTCCAGTCTCCTTGAAATATTTTCACCCATAACAATGGCATCATCAACTACTATTCCAATAGCCAAAACAAGAGCCATGAGTGTAAATAAATTTAAAGTAAAACCAGCAAGATAAATTGCTAGAAAAGTTGAAATAAGCGCTACAGGTATTGCAACTGCTGGAATAATTACACCGGTTATGTTTCCTAAAAATAAATAAATAATTAATACAACCAATATAACTGCGATAAATAGAGTTTTATATACTTCGCCGATTGCTGCTTCTATATATGTTGACCTATCAAATGATACTGTAAGTGTTGAGTCTTCTGGTAAAGAGGGTTCTATTTCTTTAATCTTTTTTTTAATTGCTCTTGCCACTTCAATAGTGTTTGCAGTTGATTGCTGGTAGATACCAATACCAACAGTTTGGTTTCCATTACCTTTAAACAATGTACTAGAATTTAAAGCGCCAAATTCTAATCTAGCAATATCACCTAGTTTAATTAATGAGCCATCTCCGGCTCTTTTAAGTACAAGGTCTTTGTAATCCTGAAGTTTTTTGTAAGCTTTCTCAACTTTAATTACAAGATCTACATATTTAGACTCAATCTTGCCTGCAGGGAATTCTACGTTCTCTTTTTTCAGAATTGATTCAAGTTCTAATACAGTAATATTTCTTGCAGCCATTGCAATTGGATCTAGCCAAACTCTTAAAGAGAATTCCCTTTCACCACCTAATCTAATATTTCCAACACCAGGAACGGTTGAAAATAAATCTTTTAAATATCGATCTGCATAATCTGTAAGTTCAAGATCTGACATGCTTGGACTTTGGAAAGCAAGCCACATCGTTGTAGTCCTGGCAGCAGACGATTTGTAAATTTCTGGAGGCTCCGCGCCTTCAGGCAGATTATCAACTATTCTTGCAATTTTTTCTCTTACATCGTTTGCGGCAGTATCTAAATCAACATCTAAATCAAACTCTAAAGTAATAGATGATCGTCCGTCTTCACTTGTCGAGTCAATCGTAACAATTCCAGGCGTTCCACCAATTCGATCTTCTATCTTTTGAGTAATTTGTGTATCAATAATTGTTGCTGATGCTCCTGTATAATCAGTTCTGATATTTACTTTTGCAGAGTCAACATCTGGCAGTTCTCTTAAAGGAATTTTATTAAAAGTAACCAATCCAAAAATAACAAGCACAAGGCTCATCACTGTAGCCACGACTGGCCTTTTTATAGAAAGATCTGTCAAATACATAGAAGTTTATTTTGCTTTTTTGTTTGATTTTTTAATTATAACTTTTGCTTTATTTCTAACTTTATTAGTTCCTTCAGCTACAATTTGATCACCAGCTTTTAATCCTGATAAAACTTCAACTTTACCAAAATTTCTTAATCCAATTTTTATTTCATTTCTTTTAAGGATGTTGTTTTCTATCAAATATACAAATTTATTATTTCCTTGAATGACAAGAGACTCTTCAGGAATAGATAAGGATTTTCTATCATTATAAATAACTTTTATATTAAGAAGAATTCCAGGAATGAGCTCAAGATTTGGATTAGAAACTTCTATTTGAGCAAGGATTGATCTTGAGGTTGGATCAACTCTTGAGCTAACAGTCTTAACCTCACCTTCAAATACCTTGTCAAATGCATCTGTTGTAGCCTCAACTCTTAATCCGTTTTTAAGAATACCAACATAGTTTTCTGGTAATTTAATATCAACTTTAAGTTTTGTACTATCATCCAATGTTGCAATAATAGAGTTGCTATCACCAAGAATACCTGGGGTAATTTCTCTTTTTCCTAAACGACCCTCAAATGGAGCGATAATATCTCTATCTCTAAGTGAAGCAATAATTGTACCTTTTTTTACAAATTGTTGTTTATTAAAATCAATAGATTTAATTATATTTTCTTTTTTTATCCTTATTGAAAAAGATTTGTTTGCTATAGCGGTACCGAACGTTTCAATACTTTGAAAAAAATTAGATTCTTTGACACTATAAGTAATTACACCTGACGGTTTTCCCCTTGCTTTCTTTATTGCTTTTTCAATCTTTGAATTAATAATTGCTCGCCCAATTATAATTGAAGCTATTATAAAAAAGAAAATTGATAGAAATATAATAATTTTTTTTTGGGTCTTCATTTGGCGGTATTTATCATTTCTAATTAAAAAAGATATTAGATAAAATTATGTAAATATTATGAATTTTTTAGATTATTTTAGTGGCCCATTCAGTCCATGATCCATCAAAAACGTTATAATTATCGATATTATTTAGGTTTTCATAAGCAGCTCCGACAACACAAGCAGCAACCCCAGAACCACAAGAAAAAATTAAAGTATCATTTTTCATAATATTTTTTTCTTTAAAAATTTTTTCAATTTTTTCTTTATTTTTAAAACAGCCTGTTTCAGCATCAATGATAATATTAAATGGTATATTTAAACTATTTTCGATGCTTCCACTTCGCAGGTCTTTTCTAGGCTCAGGATCAGTACCATTAAATCGACCACTTGGTCTTGCATCCACTAATTTAAATTCTTTAGTTTGAGTATTTTTTTTAACATCTTCAAAGCCTTTAATTCTTGATCGATCTAATTGGGCTAAATAATTTGTTTTTATTTTTTTATTAGGTTCAGATGTTTCAATTTTTTTATTTTTAATTTTCCAAAATTTTAAACCTCCATCTAAGATTGATATTTTTTTATGTCCAAATTGTTTAAACATCCAGTACACTCTTGCAGAACTAAAAACCCCTAAAGAATCGTAGGTTATAATATGATGATCATTTGATACACCAAGCTCACTTACCTTTTTAGAGAAGTAATCTTCTGTAGGTATCATGTGAGGAAAAGGACTTTCTTGTTCAGATATTTCATCAATATCAAAGAAGACGGCCCCTGGTATTCTTTCTTTTTTAAATTCTTCTTTTCCAGACCTTTGAGTATTAGGTAAGTGCCAACTACAATCTAAAATAATTATATTTTTGTTGCTTAAATTATTTTCCAACCAATTAACATCAACTATATTCATGATTTTTTCAAATTAGCATGATACTAGATTTTTAATGATCAGTAAAAATCAATTAGGAATAATTTACATGATTTTAAGCGTAGTTTGCTTCTCATTAATGGATATTTCTGTAAAATTAATGTCCAATTCTTATCCAATTGGACAATTAATATTTTTTAGAGGCTTTTTAGGGCTCATCCCCATCTTTTTTATTATCCCTTTTGACCGATATAAAAACCTTTTAGAAACATCTAAATTGAAATTACATATTGGTAGAGCTGTAGCCGGAACTTTTGCAATGACAAATCTTTATTTGGGTCTTAAGTTTTTGCCTATTGCTGATGCAATCACAATCAGTTTTGCAGCTCCTATATTTGCAACAATATTTTCAATAATATTTTTAAAAGAGATTGTGAGATTTTATAGATGGTTCGCAATTATTTTAGGTATAATCGGTGTGATTATTGTTTTAAAGCCCGGCACTACAATGTTTAGTTATTACTACTTTTTCCCTATCTTTTTTTGCTTAGGATTTGCAACTATTTCAATATTAATAAAAAAACTATCTAAGACAGAACCCGACTATTTAATTTCAATGTTTTTTACGATAGCATTAATTTTAACGGGTTGTATCTCATATTTTTTTGGATGGAGTGAAATAAAAACTGAAGATATCGTTTATTTGTTTGTCATTGGTATTTGTGGTTCAACAGGGAATATATTTCTAACGATGTCTATTAGAAAAGCCGATATATCTTTAGTAACTCCAGTTAAATACTTAAGTTTAATTTTTGCAATATTGTCAGGAATATTTATTTTTGGAGAAAGTATTTCTTATTTAACATTATTAGGTGCTTTCTTAATTATTATCAGTAGTGCAATAATTTTTAGGAGAGAAGCAATTAAAAAAGTCAAAACCACAATGGTAAGACAAGTTTAAATGACTAAACCAAAGTATTGGGATCAGGGAAAAAAATATCTTTCAAAAAAAGATAAGATTCTGAGTAAATTAATAAAAAAATATAAAGGGAATTTAAAGACAAGAAGGGACCCTTTTTTCTCTTTATGCAAATCTATTGTAGGTCAGCAAATATCAGTTCAGGCTGCCTCATCAGTTTGGAAAAAATTAGTAACTAAAGCTAAAAAAATTCATCCAAAAAATATTTATAAGCTTACACCAAAACAACTAGCCTCTTGCGGTCTTTCAAGACAAAAAATTTCATACTTGAAAATTTTAGCTAAAAAATTTTTAAATAAAGAGCTTGATATTAAAAAGTTAAAAAAAATGGATGATCAAGAAGCAATAAAATACCTTGTTCAAGTTAAAGGTATTGGAGTTTGGACCGCTGAAATGTTTTTATTTTTTAATCAAATGAGACCAGATATTTTCCCTGTGCAAGATATTGGATTACTCAGAGGGATATCAAATAATTATAAAACTAAATATCCACCATCACCATCTCAATTAAAAAAGTTTAAGGAAAGATGGAGTCCTTATTGCACAGTTGCAACATGGTATTTATGGAGAAGCATAGACCCTGAACCAGTTAGTTATTAAATTCTTTTGCTATTACCAAGTCTCTGTGTGTTGTCTTCTTAGCGTATGACCATGCTTCTAAATATTCTTTTGAGTCATGACACTCATTAGCTTTTTCAAAACTTGGAAATTCCCATATGACAATTCTTTCAAATCCATTTCCTTCTAACACTTTGTGATTACTTCCTCGAACTAGAGCTTTTCCTACATATGACTTGATTACAGGAGTAGCAGCTTCTCCGTATTTTTTTAAGTTATCCTGATCTTCAATTTTTTTATATAATGCAATCCAATAGCCTTTCATTTACATCTCTTTAAAATTAATTAATAACTACTTATGGATAATAAATTAATTGTTAACTGGGATGAATACAACAAAACAGTAGAGAAGTTAGCAATACAAGTTCATGACTCTGGGTTTAAGCTTGACTTATTAATTGGCATAATGAGAGGTGGAGCTCCTATCATAGATGTATTAAGTAGAATTTTTAAAATTAAATGCGCATATATGGCCGTTGAGTCTTACTCAGGAGATGAGATTGAAAATCAACAAGGTCAAATAATTTTTTCAAGAGAATTAAGTTCAACCGCCCATACTTTAGGTGGAAATATATTATTATGTGATGATCTTTCAGATACCGGGGTTACTTTAAACAAAAGTATAGAGTGGTTACAAAATTACCGTCCAATGAGAGGAAATATTAAAGAAATTCGAACAGCTGTTTTATGGAAAAAATCTCAATCGACTTTTGAACCTGATTACTGTGCCAATAGACTCAAAGATAGTCCTTGGATAGTTCAGCCTTTTGAAAAATACGAAGAAATTAGAATAGAAGATTTAAAAAATACCAGGGTTAAATAACCCTGGTATTTTATTATATTTTATAAAACGATAAAACTAGCCAAGCTTAATGCAGCAACTACCCATATCGCAGGGTTTACCGACGAAGCTTTTCCGCTTGCTAACTTTATTAACGCATAAGATAAAAAAGCAAGAGCAATTCCATGACTTATACTATAAGTTAAAGGCATAGTGATCATTGCTAGTACAGCGGGACCAGCTTCTGCAATATCATCCCAATCAATATCAGTAATATTTTTTACAAATAAAATTGATACATAAACAAGTGCAGCACCATCAATTTGTTTTGGTAAAGATGTAGCAAGAGGTTCAAAAATTAAACAAACAAGAAAAAGAGCTCCAATTACTAATGAAGTCATTCCCGTTTTTCCTCCAGCTTTTATACCAGACCCTGACTCAATATAACTTGTAACAGTTGTTGTACCCATCATTGCACCTGCAACAGTTCCAACGCTATCAGACATCATAGCTTTTTCGATATCTTTTACTTTGCCCTTTGAATCCACTTTTCCAGCAACGTTTGCAACTGATGTTAAAGTTCCAGCAGTGTCAAAAAAATCTACAAAGAATAAAGTGAAAATTACTGATATCATTCCACCAGTAAAACCGGCACTTAAATCAAAAGTCATTAAGTGTGTCATTGGCTTTATACTTCCAATTACTCCATTAAATTTTCCAAGACCAGTGACCCAAGCTATTATACTAAAAACAAGAATACCGATTATGATATTTCCTTTTACTTTAAGTTTTTCTAAAACGATCATAGCCACAAAAGCCAAACAAGCTAAAATAACAATTGGATCTTTTAAATTTCCTAATTTTACAAGAGTTACAGGATGATCAACTACAACACCCATAATTTGCAAACCAATTATTGCAAGAAAAAGTCCGATGCCCGCTCCAATACCAAGCTTTAAACTTTTAGGTATTGAATTAATTATCCAAGCTCTTAATGGCGTGAGTGATATTGCCAAGAAAACAATTCCAGCAACTAACACTGCACCAAGTGCTTGATCTGGGCTATATCCTAGAGTTTTACAAACGTAATAAGCAACGAAAGCATTTAATCCCATCCCGGGCGCAAGTCCGATTGGCCAAGTTTTTCCGTAAAAGGCCATTATAAAACAAGCTAGAGCAGAAGCTAAAATAGTAGCAGTATAGACACCACCAAAATCAAATCCACCATCCTTCAGAATTATAGGATTTAAAAACATTATATATGCCATCGTTAAAAAAGTGGTAACACCAGCAGTTATTTCTGTTCTTAAATTTGTATTATTTTTTTTAAATTCAAAATATTTTTCAAACATTATTATCCTCCAAGAACTCATATATTAGAATTTGATGCTTTTTTTAGTTTTTTAAATTTTAAATGTGGATTTTTTTGTATTCCTATTGAAAAATTTCTAGAGTAGATTGAAAAATAGATGTTATCAAAAGAAAATTTAATAAATTATTTCAAACACGGTGAAAAAAACCTTAGCGATTTTAAAATTGGCACTGAACATGAAAAATTTCTATTCGATATTAAAACAAAAAAATCAGTAGATTTTTCAGAAAAGGGCATTGTTGGAATTTTTAATATTTTAAAAGAAAATCAGTGGACAGAGATTAAAGAAAAAGAAAATATAATTGGATTAAGAAAAGGAAATTTATCAATTACACTTGAGCCCGGTTTGCAAATAGAATTATCTGGTGCACCATGTGACACGATTCATGATACCTGTAGGGAAGTTAATTTATATTTAAAAGAATTGAAGCAAGCTTGTAGTAAACTTGGAATAGGAATTATTGGAATAGGTTTTATACCAAATACTAAAATAAACGAAGTTCATAAGCTTAAAAAAAAACGATACTCCATTATGAGAGACTATATGCCAAAAGTTGGTACGCTTGGCTTGGACATGATGCATAGAACAGCAGCTACACAGGTGAATTTTGATTTTTCATCTGAATATGATTTTAGAAAAAAAACTAAAGTCGCAAGTTGCCTTGTCCCTGTTGCAGTTTCATTGTTTTCAAACTCACCAATTCTAGAAGGAAAGTTAAATGGTTTTATTGGTTATCGTACAAATATTTGGCAACACACTGATGATAATAGATCTGGATTGATCCCATTTTTTTTTGATAAAGAAAACTCATATGAACAATATTGTGATTATGCATTAAATGTACCGATGTACTTTGTGAATAGAAATGATGATGTCATAGATGTTTCAGGAAAAAACTTTAAAGATTTTATTAATGGTAAATTAAAAGAGGTAAACCATGAAGAAGCAAATCTAGATGATTGGGCCAATCATTTATCTACAATCTTTACAGAAGTAAGAGTTAAACAATATTTAGAAATAAGACCTGCAGATTCTTGTTCGTGGACTGGAATTTGCTCTATTCCAGCTTTTTGGACAGGTATTTTGTATGATCAAAATATTTTAGATGAATGTTTTGAGATTTGTAAGGAATGGAAATTTAAAGATGTGAAACAAGCATATTTAGATGCCGGAAAAAAAGGATTTGAAGCAGAGCTATATGGTAAATCAATTTTAGAATATGCCAAATCATTTTTAGAATTGTCACAAAAAGGTCTACAAAATAGAAAAAAGCTTAATTCTAATAATGATGATGAAAGTATCTTTTTAAAAGAACTTTTTGGCTTTGTAGAAAATAAAAAAAATCTCTCAAATATATTAATCGAAGAATTTGAAAAAAAATATAAAAACAATCTAGATTTAATTTTTGATGAAAAAGCATTTTAAGATTGCGATTCAAATGGATCCTTTGGAAAAAATAAATCCAAAGGAAGATAGCACTTTTGTTATTGCTCAAGAAGCGCAAAGAAGAGGGTATAAATTATTTCATTATTCACCAAAGGATATTTCCTTAAAAAATAATACTATTATTGCAAAGGGATGTTATTTTAAAATTATTAATCAAGGCAAAAAATTTTTTAAAAAACAAAAAAAAATTTCAATTAATTTAAACCAGTTCCATTATGTTCTAGTCAGGCAAGATCCTCCATTTAATATGGAATATATAACCGCAACTTATTTTTTAGAAATGTTAAACCAAAAAGTTTTAGTTGTGAATAATCCAGCTGAGATAAGGAATAATCCTGAAAAATTATCAATGTTTAATTTTAAAAATTTAATTCCTGACACATTAATTTCAGAAGATTTAACTGAAATTCAAAATTTTATTAAGAAATATAAATTTACTATTCTTAAACCTCTTTATGGTAATGGCGGAGAAGGCATTGAAAAAGTGACTAAAGGTTCGTTAAAAAATAAAACAATTATCCAAAGAATGATTAAAAAGTATAAAGGGGCAATTATTGCTCAAAAATTTATAAAAGAGATTAGTCAGGGCGATAGAAGAATTATATTGATAGATGGAGAATATATGGGCTCAGTTGCAAGGATACCAAAAAAAGGAAGTATCAAGGCCAACTTTCATGCAGGTGGATCTGCACAAAAATCAGGATTAGTTTTTAAAGATAGGAAAATTTGTTCAAAGCTAAAACCATATTTGAAGAAAAAAGGTCTTTTTTTTACAGGTATAGATGCCATTGGAAATTATTTAACAGAAATTAATGTCACTTCACCAACCGGTATGCAAGAAATTAACCAGCTAAATAATACAAGATTAGAAAAAATATTTTGGGATAAATTAGAAAAGAAAATTAAGAAATAGTCTAGAGGCGACTAATGTCGCCTCTACCTATATTATTTATTGTATTTCAATTTGTCTTGGTTTTTTAGCTTCTGGAATAATTCTTTCCAAAGAAACTTTTAAAAGACCATCTTTTAGTTCAGCGCCTTTAACTTCAGTGTCATCAGCAATTGTAAAAGATTTACTAAAGTATCTTTTAGAAATACCTTGATGAATAACATTGCCGTTTTCATCTTTAGTTTCTGAACTATCTTTTTTAACAGATTTGATTGTTAAAAGGTTATCAGCATATTCGATAGCGATATCCTTTTTATTATATCCTGCTAATGCCACTTCAACATTGTATTGGTTTTCACCAGTTTTTACGATGTTGTAAGGCGGATAGTTTACTGAAGGTGTTTTAAAAAAATCATCTTCAAACATTTTTTCAAAATGATCGAAAATATTATCATAACCTACAGTAACAGGTCTTAGTTGATTAAATATAGATAAAGCATTACTCATTTTTCCTCCTTTGTTAAGCAAGTACTTTTTTATAGGCCCTAACATTAAGCGACCTATAATTATTATGTGGGTATTGTTTTTATTTTTTCAAGATGTGGTTTTATTAGAAATTTTTAGAGCAAAAATATATGCAAGTGAAACTTCATTTAAATAATCATATCTTCCACTTGCGCCGCTATGACCTGCATCCATATTCATATCTAACATAATTAAATTTTTATCCGTTTTATATTCTCTCAATTTTGCAATCCATTTTGTCATTTCCCAATAGGTTACTCTTGGATCATTAATCCCGCCGGTAATGAGCATGTTAGGATAATTTTGTTTTTTAACATTATCATAAGGCGAATAACTTTTTATATATTGATAAGCTTGTTTGTTATTTTTTAAATCACCCCACTCTGGAATTTCTGTTACTGTTAAAGGCAAATCTTCATCAAGCATAGTATTGCAAATGTCTACAAATGGAACTTGAGCTATTATACCTAGAAAAAGATCAGGTCTTTCATTAGAAATATAACCCATCAATAAGCCACCTGCTGAACCACCTTGCGCAATAATTTTTCCTTTCGAAGTATATTGGTTGTCACAAAGATATTCTGCACAGGATATAAAATCTAAGAATGTATTTTTTTTATTCATTAACTTGCCATTCTCATACCATTCTTGACCTTTTTCGCGCCCTCCTCTGATATGAGCGATAGCGTAAATAAAACCTCTATCGATTAGAGAAAATCTATTTGAAGAAAAACTATCTGGAATAGTAATTCCATAGCTTCCATACCCATACAAAAGTAATGGTGCATCACCATTTAAAGAGGTGTTTTTGTGATAAAAAACAGTAAGAGGGATTTGTTCTTTATCATGAGAATTCACTAACACTCTTTTGCAAATATAATTATTTTTTTCATAACCCGATGGAATTTCTTGAGTTTTTCTTAAAATTTTTTTCTTTTCTCTACAGTTATAATCATAAACCGTTCCTGGTGTAATTGGTGAGCTATAAGAAATTCTAATTAAATCTGTATCAAACTCATATTGCCCAGAAAGGGAAAGTTCATAAGTTTCATCGTCAAATTTAATTAAGTGTTCTTCTGAACTTTCTAAATTTTTGATTGAAATTTGATTTAGACCGTCAACTCTTTGAAACAAAATGAACCATTTTTTAAGAACAGTGAAATCAAGCAATAAATGTTTAGGGTCATATTTAACATAATCTTCCCATTTATTAATATTACTAGGCTCTGCAGTTGAGACTTTAAAGTTTTTGCATTCGCCAAGGTTATTAAGAATATAAAAAATACCATTTGCATGATCAATCTCATATTCTTCTCTATCTGTTCTTTTTTTAAAGCATTGTATGTTTTTATAATCATTGATTTGACTAAACCAATATTCAGAGGTTTGGTGATCACCTGTTCTTATTAGAAGATAATCTTTGCTTTGGCTTAATGAAGGATAGCAAAAATATGCAGCATCTTTTTCTTCATAAATCAATTGATCATTCGCAGGGTTTGAACCAATTTCATGAGCAAAAATTTTGTTTGGTCGGTGATTAGTATCTAAAACAGTGTAAAAAATTATTTTATTATTTGGGTGCCAAATAATTTCACCAGTTGTATTTTCAATTTTTTTGGTGATGATTTTTTGCGTTAAAATTTCTTCTATAGTTAAATTATAATGTTCGCTTCCATTTGTATCTACATTATAGGCTAAGTACTTATGATCATGACTATGACTAACAGAACTTAGATTAAAAAATTTAAAATCTTTTGATTTTTGATTTGCATCTAAGATAATTTGTTCCTTATTATTTAGATTATTTAATCTTAAAAATTGAGGATACTCAGCATCTTCTAAATATTTGCTATAATAACTGAACTTTCCGTCTTTAACAGGAACGGATGAGTCTTTATCTTTTATTCTTCCTTTAAGTTCATTAAAAATTTTTTTTTTAAGATCCGTTAAATCCTTAAGTTGCTCAGATTTATAGTTATTTTCATCTTCAATATATTTTAAAACTTCTTTGTTTAATTTTGATGGATTTTTTAGAACAGTTCGCCAATCCTGTTGCTTAATCCAGGCATAATCATCAACCAATTCTTCACCGTGAAGATTTATCACCTTTTTTTCTTTTCTTAATTTGGGTACTAATTTCATAAATGAATCTTATTATTTTAAGCTTAATAATATTTCTTATCTTATATGGTGTCCTTTGGCTAATTTCCAATATGGATAAAAAAACATTTTCTGGAATGTTTAAATTTGGGATTATAATTCTTTCAGTTACAGCAATTATTTTATTATTTTTAGCTGGTAGGTATTTACTTTCGCTACCTTTCTTTGCTGTTATAGGAACTGCAGTTAAAAGAAGTATGTTTAACTTTGTTAATATTATTTATCTTTATCGTTTTATCTCTGCAATTTTAAAGGTTAGAAGAATGAGATCAAATGGAACATTTACCTCTTCAATAAGCGAAGTGAATGATGCTTACAAAACCTTAGGGTTAGAGAGAAATTGCTCAAGACAAGAGATAATTAATGCTCACAAAACTAAAATAAAAGAGGCGCATCCAGACAAGGCAGGAGATAATGAATTAGCTAGTAAAATTAACCGTGCAAGAGATATACTTTTAGAAATACATAAATGAAAACACTAAAAATTTTACTTGGAGTTTTGGATTATTTTTTTGTTAAAAACAAAATTATAGGTTTTATTCTTGTTTTACCTATAATTATTATCATTAGTCTGGCGCTATATTTATTATGAGATTTTTTATTATTTTAATCACTTTAATTGTAGGAGGAATTTATTTTTTTTCAGAATTTAAAGCTGATGATTTTACAAAAAATATTATAGAAAATGAAGCAACCAAGGTAGCTGAGAGGGAAGTTAAAATAGATAATTTAAAAATAGATTTTTTAAAAGAACAAATAACATTAAAAAATATTACTATCAAAAATAATGACGGGTTTCCTGGTGATTTATTAAAGATCAAAGATGTTAAAATAATTACCAACTTAAAATCTGTCATTAGTGACACCGTAGAAATTAAACTAGTCGATTTAAATGGTATTAATTTTCAATACAAAGTTTTGATAAGAAATGGTGAAATTGTAGATAACCTCTCTTTAATCAACCAGGCATTAAAGCAAGAAAGAAGTGGTCAGGGGAAAAGCAGTAAGAATGANAAAATTTATCCTGCAAAAGAGAAAGATAAAAATTTTNTTATAAAGAANTTAGTTTTTAAAAANGCNTATGCGCAAGTGANTTCAGAAGATTTGAAGATTAATACGAATACAAGATTAAGCAATATGGAGTTTTTAAATGTTGGTAACACTAAAAANGCTAATCATTTTAAAGATGTTNTAGCTATGATTTTNACAAATGTTGTCTCCAAGGTTCAAAACGATNTTCTTAAACAAAAAATAAAACAAAAATTTGAGAGNAAACTAAAAGATATTTTAAATANAAATATTTTNGNAGGTCAAGGAGCTCCAAANCAAANAGGAGATAAGAAAAATATTTTAAATGATCTTNTAAAAGGAAANAAAGATGATNTATTAAAAAAATTTGATAAACTTCTTAAATGAAGATAACAAGCNATAATGAAAATCAAAAAAAATAAATTCAAAGAANATATTTCAAAAAAAAATAAGCAAATTGGAATTTGGAGTTGCTTAACAAATAANACTATTGCTGAAATTATCTCTGTNACNGGATTTGATTGGTCTGTAATTGATATGGAACATTCACCAAATGANATTCAAGAGGTATTAACTCAACTCCAAGTCATGGAAGGATATNACACTGAGCCTGTTGTAAGAGTCCCGTGGAANGAGCCTATTATGGTTAAAAGAATTCTAGATATGGGCGCTCAAACTATTCTTTATCCATTTGTGCAAAATGTTGAGGAAGCAAAAGCTGCTGTTGAGGCTACAAGATATCCGCCAAAAGGAATAAGAGGNATAATGTCAGCAGCTCGGATGAATCGATATGGTCATGTTGAAAATTATTATCTGGATGCAGAAAAAGAAATCTGTGTTTTGATTCAATGTGAAACGAAAGAAGCNATAAAAAATATTCCTNAAATTGCAAAAGTTGATGGAATAGATGGAATTTTTATTGGACCAAGTGATTTATCTGGTTCAATAGGAAAAATCGGCCAATTTGAAGACCAAGAAGTTCAGGATCTTATTTACGAAGGTTTAGAACTAGCTACCAAAGCTGGAAAACCCGCTGGTATATTAACTGGAAAAAAAGATTATGCTAAAAAATATGTTGAAGCTGGATACACTTTTGTAGCAATCAATAGTGATACTAATCTTTTTGCTAGAAGCGCTGAAAATTTNTTAAAAGAATTTAANTAATTCATGCAAATTAAAATGTTTTCNGACACCATTTGNGGCTGGTGTTATATTGGTAAAGAGAGATTAAACCAAGCAATAGANCAACTTAATTTATCNNAGTCTATTGTTATGAATCTGCCTTTTCAATTAAATCCNTCAATGCCAAAGGATGGAATGGANCGTATTGATTATATTAAATCAAAATTTGGAAGTATTGAAAATGCAAAACCTATGTATGACAATATGATTATGCAAGGTGAGCAAGAAAATCTACAAATTAANNTAGANAAAATACAAAGAACTCCAAATACNGTTAAATCACATTTATTNGTAGATTTTGCNAGAAAGTATAAAGTTGAAAANNATGTTATTACTGATTTGTTCGAAAACTATTTTGTCAAAGCAAAAGATATAGGCGATGAGGAAGTTTTAGTGTCTATTGCAAAAAAAAATAAATTGCCCGTTGATAAAGTTAAAGAACATTTAAACAAAGAAGAGAATGTTAAAAAAATTAGCAAAATGGATGATGTAGCAAAAGTAATGGGAGTTACAGGTGTTCCATTTTATGTTTTTAATGATCAATTATCTATTTCTGGAGCTCAATCAGTTGATCATTTAATTGAAGCAATAAACAAATCTAATGGCTAAAAAGAATAAAAAGAAAAAAATTAAAAAAAGAAAAGCAAAGGTTAAAAAAAAACCTTTAAAAATAAAAAAGAAAAATAAGATTAAAAAAAAACCATCGAAAATTAGAAAGAAAAAAAATTTTAAAAAGAAAAAAAAATCCTCAAAATCAAGCTTAAAAACAAAAAAGAAACTTAAAAAAAATAAACTTAAAAAGAAAAAAAAATTAAAAAAAATATTTAAGCTCAAGAAAAAAAAGCTTAAGAAAAAAAAATCTAATAAGAAAAAAATTAAAAAAATAAAGACTATTCAAAAGCCATCTTTTTTCGAAAAATTAAAAGAAAAAATTTATGAATATTTTAGACGCCTCAAAATAAAATTTCTTATTTATTTAGAAAAATTAAAAATNAAACAAACAAAAAGAGATATTCAAAATCTTGAAAAGCTTTTNAAACAAGAGCGAAAATTTGCTGAAAAAAAGNAACGAGATCGTGAAAAATTTAGACTACAACTTATCAAAGATATAAAGCTCGACGAGCGAAAGAAAATTTATCAGCTGAAAGATCATCTATGGAAAGTAGGAGATCGATTTGCCGTAATACGTCAAAAATACCAAGAATATCGTCAAAAAATAAGGGAAAAACAACTTGAAGAATTAGAAGTTAGAAGGAAAAGTAGAGAAGAAGCAAGGGTAATTTTAGAAGCTGAGAAAGCTGAAAACGCACTCAAACAAAAATTAGTTGAACGTTTAGAAAGATTCTCAAGAAATATGAAATCAATCGTTTTCCAGATTAACAAAAGATATATTACCAAAAAAAGATCACCTTTAAGATTCATAGATAATATTTCAGAAAGTGGAGAATGTTTAATTCGAAATGATGATGCTCCGACAGATAAAGATTATTTAATATTATTATACATTGAAGGTGAGGATGTAACCCAACGTCTGAAAAATCCTATCTGCCTAGATGATAAGACTGATATTGTAAATGCTAAAAACTTTCAGCCTAAAGATATTTTTGAAGCTTCCGATTATATTATTGATCGTTTGGCGGTTATGTTTGATAAAGAGAGAAAATTAAAAAAATAATTATCGAACTATTGTTTTTACGGTTCCCAGAGATTTAATTTGGCCTTCAAATAAACCTTTTTTAAGTATCGGAACAACACCAACTGTTGAACCAGTAAATACATAGAAATTTTTATTTATAGTGACTTTATCTTTTCTTGNGCGATTAACTAACCAAACAAGTGATTTTAATGGACTGTCGTAAACTGCCTTTGTATTTCCATTAACTGTTTGACCACTTTTTTTATTAAAAAGGGTAGTTGGTAAATTATTAAATTTTATTTTTTTATATTTTTGCTTTTTTCCAATAATAAATTTTACNTTACAACCAAAATCAGCAGTCAAATCACCAAGACAAGATACACCTTTTTTTCTTTGTCTGTATCCAACTAGCTCAATACACGGTCCCATACCTTCAATATAACGCCCAATATTCTTTTCTGTAATTTTTGATTTTGACTCTAAAACATTCTTTTTTAGAAAATAAAATACTTCAAGTTCAATTCCAAAAGTATTTTTTGAAAGCTTTACTTTAGAATTANTTTTAACAAGATTTTTTTTAAAAATAGAAGCATAAAAAGGCTCTTTTTCTTTCCATTTTTTTAGCATTGCTTTTCCAGTACCACCCGCCTTGAAACCAATAACTGGACTCTTAATTAATTTTTCCGATGCAACTCTTAATAAATTTGCATTTTTTGTATTTTTACAAAACTTAGAAGGTAAAGGGGCTATAAGCGAATTAGTATTAAAGGCTTTTACTAATTTTTTAGATANTGTTGCTAATTCTTTTTGCATTGGGTGGTATGTTTAAGCTTGATTAAAATTTAAATCAATTACTTTTTTAATTTAGATTTCCCCCTTTTNCTTAGTTTAGCTTTCTTATTAAATTTTTTATCTTTTCTTGATTTTNCAGAGTAACGTTTACTCATTAATCTCTGAAATTAGTAAATTCGACAGGTTGTCCAATATCAATGTTCTTTATACATTGCATTACTTCTTGAAGATCATCTTTCTTTTTGCCGTCTGCACGTAGTTCGTCACCTTGTATTTTGACCTGAACTTTAATTTTAGTTTTTTTAATTTCTGCAATAATTTTTTTAGCGACTTCTTGTGATATTCCCTCTTTAATCTTTATAGTCTGTCTTTTTGATGACCCTGATGATTCAACAGCTGTTTGAATATCAAAAATTCTTGGATCAATTTTTCTTTTAACTAAATGACCTTTTAGTAAATCATTAACTTGTTTTAATTTTAAATCATCAGGAGCAACTACAGTTATCGTATTTTCTTTTTGGTTTGCCTCAATGATAATATGCAAACCTTTAAAATCAAAACGTGTTGATATTTCTCGATTACAATTTGAAATCGCATTTGTTAATTCTTGTTGATTTACTTTGCTAATGACATCAAATGAAGGCATATGGACTTATAACATAATATAATTATATAAAATAATACATTATGAAAAAACAATACGATTTCATTGTTATTGGTGCTGGTTCTGGAGGTGTGCGTTTTGCAAGATTAATGGCTGGCACTGGTAAAAAAGTTTGTATTTTGGAAAATAATCGTGTTGGAGGCACTTGCGTAATAAGAGGATGTGTACCTAAAAAATTATATGTTTATGCTTCTAACTTTAACGACCAAGTAATTGATGCCAAGACCTATGGTTGGAGCATTGGAAAATCAAATCATAGTTGGAAAACTTTAGTACAAAAAAAAAATAAAGAAATCTCAAGATTAAATAAAATTTATATTAAAAATTTAAAAAAAGCTGGTGTTGAAATAATCCAAGATCATGGATCATTCATAACGTCTAAAAGTATTCAATTAAAAAAAAATAAAAAAATTATTTTTGGGAAAAAAATAATTATAGCTTCAGGGTCAAAACCCAATTATCCAAATATTCCAGGATCGAAAATTGGTATAAGTTCAGATCAATTTTTTGAATTAAAAAAATTACCAAAAAATATATCAATCGTTGGCAGTGGTTATATTGCCTTAGAATTTGCGTTTTTGTTGAAAAATTTAAATTATGAAGTCAATTTAATTATTAGAAAAAAAACTGTTCTTAATGAATTTGACTCAGATATTGGAAAACGTGTTTTGCAGTATACTTTAAAAAAAGGAATAAAAGTTTTTAAAGAAACTTCATTAAAAGAGATTAAAAAATCTGGAACAAAAATTAATATTGTTACTAATAAAAAAACAATCAAAACAAATTTATTAATTTATGCAATTGGGAGATCACCGAATGTAGATAGTCTTAATTTAGAAAATACAAAAATAAAATTAGATAAAAAAAGAGCAATTAAAGTTAATAATTACTCAAGATCAAACGACCAGTCTATTTATGCTATTGGCGATGTGACTAATCGAAAAAATTTAACACCAGTTGCCATTAGAGAGGCAATGATTTTATTTGATCATATTAGGGGCAAACAACCTCATTTAACATTAGATTATAATAAAGTCGCATCCGCTATCTTTACCCAGCCAGAAGTTGGATCAATTGGATATGGGGAAAATGATCTCATTAAACTGAAGAAAAAGCATAAAATATTAACCACTGAGTTTGGTCCTCTCAAGTACTCTTTTATGAAAAATAAAAAAAGCAAAGTATTTATAAAGGTTATGTATGATCCAAGGTCAGAAAAAGTTTTAGGTTTAATTTATATTGGAGAGAGTGCAGCTGAAATTATTCAATCATTGGCAATTGCCTTTCAAAAAGGATTGTATCTTAATGATCTAAGACAGACTGTTCCTGTTCACCCCACATCATCTGAGGAATTAGTTACAATTTTTTAATTTTCCAAAATTTTTTTACAAGTCTCATGAAGAATGGAATGTAAATTAACTAATTGTTCGAAATTATGGTTATACCCTCCTCCAAGAACACCGCATAATGGTATATTTTTTTTATAAAAATTATTAATGACTAATTCTTCTCTTTTTCTTATTCCAGTTTCAGTAATATTTAATTTACCTAATCTATCTTCAAAATGAACATCTACTCCAGCAACGTAAAAAACAAAATCAAATTGAAAGTCCCCAATTTTTTGAAGTAATTGATTTACAATATTAAGGTATTCTTCATCTTTAATTCCATCTTCAAGCTCAATATCTATATTACTACTTTGTTTTTTTGATGGATAATTTTTTTTAGAATGAATACTCACAGTGAAAACACTGTCATCACTCTCAAATATTTTAGCAGTCCCATCTCCTTGGTGTACATCTAAATCTAAAATTAAGATTTTTTTGTATTTATATTTTTTTTTTAAATAACTAGTAGCAACAGCAACATCATTAAAAACACAATAACCGTTACCCTGATTTGAAAATGCATGATGAGAGCCACCCGCAGTATTGCACGCTAGTTTATGTTTTACCGCAAGTTTTGAAGCCAACACGGTACCACCTGTTGCAACAAAAGATCTTCTCCTGACACTTTTAACCAATGGAAAGCCAAGTTTTCTTATTTCATCTTTATCCAATGATAAATTGTTAATTTTATAAATATATTCTTCACTATGAACATTTAATAGAGTTGGCACAGAAACCTCGTCAGGCTCAAAAGTATTATACTTTGTCGCTATATTTTTTTTTCTAAGTAACTTTATTAATTCACCAAATTTTTTAATTGGAAAACGATGATCATCTCCTATTTGAGCAACATAATCAGGGTGATTAATAATCGGTAACATTACAATGATGCTTCATTCATTAAGTGGTCTGCAAAGGCAAAAGATGCTGACCAAGCAGGACTTATAGCATTAAGTACGTGAGTTGCATTTTTTTGATTAATGACAACAAAATCATTAACAAGATTTTTACTTTGAGGATCAAAGATTTGAGAGCGTATACCTACTTTTTGATCAGATAATTCAAGATCATCTGGATTAATATTATTAAACATTTTTTTTATTTGATCAAAAAAACCACGTTTTGTTAACAAGGACAATTCTTGTAATGCTAAAGTACGAAGTTTGTTTTCATTAAAAATAATTTTTTTACTAAAGTTAAAAATTAAACCGATACTTTCTTTAAGATTATCTCCTAAAATTCCATTATATTGTTCACGCCCAAATACTGGCGTTGAGCTTGGCCCAATATAAAAATCTCCATGTCGATTATGTGAAGAATGCAAACCTAAAAAAGGATATCTAAGATCTGGAATGGGATAAACTAAATGATTAAGCTTAAAATTTTTGTTCTTAATTTTCCAATATTTTCCTTTAAATGGTAAAAAGCTATAACGAAATTCTAGGTTAGAGTTTTTAGCGATTTCATCTGCAAATAAACCAGCACAATTAAAAATATGTCCAGCTTCGACGGTATTATTTTGAGTAAATAGTTTTTGTTCATTAATTTTTAAAATCTTAAAATTATAATTAATTTCAACATTCATTTTTCTTAAATTTTCAATCAGTGATTTTGAAACTTCTTTAGGATCTGCAACTGAGGTAAATGGTACATGCAAACCGTATTCAAACTGACAATTCGTATTGGGCTCTATTCGTTTTATCTCCTCATTTTTAATTTTGTTAATTTCAACACCATTTTTTTTGGCTCGATTAAATAAATTTTCTAGATTTGAATAAGAGTATTCTGAAGTTGGGAGTAGTAACTTGCCACACTCGTTAATCCAAAGATTTTCGGATTTAATATATTCTTTAAGTTCTTTCGCACCTGTCACACAAAGATTTGCTCTCAAAGATCCCGGTTCATAATAAATTCCACTATGAAGAACACCACTATTTCTTCCTGAACCATGAGAGGTAGAATTTGGTTCTTTTTCGAAAATAGTAATTTTAGAATTATTAAATTTTTGTTTTAATTTAAAAGCAAGTGTTAACCCAATTATTCCACTACCAATAATCGCAAAATCGTATTTCATTCGTTTTTAAAAAATATAAAATAAGGTTATGAATATTTTTAAAAAATTAACAATACTCTCGTTAATATTCTTTACCACCCAGTGTGGTTACGTTGATAAAGAAATCACTAAATCTCAAGAAAAAGAAAAATCTATACTCGAACAATATCTTGGAAAAAAGAGCTCATCATTAAAAGAGCGACTAGGCGAGCCCACTAATATTATTTTTAATTCTCCTTATAAAATTTATGTTTATAAAAAAAGCCAGTTAATCATAACTTGCAAGAGAAGATTCTATATTAATCCAAAAAAAGATATTGTTGAAAAATTCGACAGTCAAAATTGTATCAATAAGTGATCAACAAATCCTATTTAAATACAGTTAAAGAAGTTACCGACAAAATTATTGATTTAAGAAAGAAAAGAAAAAATATTTTTTGTTTAATCTCTGGCCCTCAAGGATCAGGCAAAACTACATTTTCATCTCATGTAAAAAGTGCGTTACAAAAAAATAAGCTAAAGGTGCTTGTCTTATCTATTGATAATTTTTATTTAGGCAAAAAAGATAGGGAAAAGTTATCTTACAAAATTTCAAATTTATTTTTAACTAGAGGAGTGCCAGGTACCCATAACTTGAAATTATTAAAAGAAATTGTTAAAAAATTTAAATCTAAGAAAAAAAATAAATTTAAATTACCGCTATTTTCCAAAGGGCATGATGATATTTTAAAATCAAAATTTATACATCTAAATTTTCCATATGATGTTTTTATTTTAGAAGGATGGTGTGTCGGTTATCGGGGGAGTTCTGTCTCCAGATTAAAAAAACCTATAAATCAAATGGAAAGATTATTAGACAAAAATTTGAAATGGAGAAATCATGTAAATCGGGTGAGCAAGAAATACGCATCTTTGATTTATAAAAAATCTGACTTTTCAATATTTTTAAAAATTCCTTCATTCAATCAAGTCTTTTATTGGAGAAAAAAACAAGAGCAGCAAATTCCAAAAAAATTGAGGATGAATAATAATCAACTTAAGAAATTTATAAGTTTCTATCAAAGAATTACGATGGATTTATTAAAAGATTATAAAAAATGTTTTAATAGTTTTATCCCAATAGATTCTAGACATAATTTTGGAAGGTATAAAATATTGACATGAAAAAAGTAAAAATTTTAGATGACAGTCAAAATGAAATTGAGGTAGATATAAAATCTTTCTATCAGCATTTAAAAAAATATCACTCTATAGGTGAATCTCTCCATGAAGAGCAGGGTCATTATTTTACGGTGGATGAGAAATTTAGAAAAAAAATTAAACAACTACTTGATTCAAATTCATAAAAAATATACAAACTCGTTGTCGATTTGAGACAGCTTGCGGACTAAGATACAGCTAAAGCGTACTACCCAAAAGCTTAGATAATCATTTTGACAAAAATGAATAACTAAGGAGAAACAATGACAACAGAAAGCAAAAATCCAGAGACGATAGGTCTTCATGGAGGAACTTTTAGGAGAGACGAAAGTCAAACTTCTGTAGCGGTTCCAATTCACCAAACAACTTCATTCCAGTTTAATTCTGCAGAACATGCTGCAAATTTATTTGGTTTAAAAGAGTTTGGTAATATTTACTCAAGAATTATGAATCCAACCAATAATGTGTTGGAGGAAAGAGTAGCAGCATTAGAAGGTGGAGTTGCTGGCTTATGCGTAAGTTCAGGTCAAGCAGCGTCAGCATTTGTAATTCAGAATTTATGTAATGCAGGTGATAATGTAGTTGCTTCAACTGATTTATATGGTGGAACAGTAAACTTATTTAACAACACTTTAAAAGCTATGGGCATTGAAGTTCGTTATGCAGACCCAGCTGATCCAGAAAATTTTAAAAAAGCAGTTGATGATAAAACAAAATTGTTTTACGCAGAAACTCTTCCAAACCCATCTTTGAGAGTTTTTCCAATTAAAGAAGTTGCTGATATTGGAAAGCCACTTGGCATTCCTCTAGTAATGGATAACACAGCTTGTCCTGTGATTTGCAAACCAATTGAACATGGTGCAGCAATTGTAATGCATTCGCTAACTAAGTTTATTGGAGGACACGGAAATAGTATTGGTGGGATAATAGTAGATTCAGGTCAATTTGATTGGTCTGTTAATAAAGATAGACAACCAAATATTTGGCAACCCGATCCATCTTATCATGGTGCGGTCTGGGGAGATGCGGTTCCACAATTAACTGGTGCCAATATTCCTTTTATTATCAGAGCGCGAGTTGTTTTATTAAGGGATCTTGGTTCTGCAATTAGCCCTTTTAACTCTTTTCAAATTATTCAAGGATTAGAAACAGTAGCTTTAAGAATGAAGCAACATTGTTCTAATGCTGAAAAGGTAAAAGACTTTTTGTTAAAACATTCTAAAGTCGATAAAGTAATCTACTCATCTCTTCACAAAGGTGAAATAGGAGATAGAGCGAAAAGATACTTCAAAGGTGGAAATGGTGCTTTAATGGGTATCGAGCTTAAAGGTGGATTAGAAGCAGGTAAAAAATTCATCGATAATTTAAAAATGCTTTACCATGTTGCAAACATTGGTGATGCGAGATCTCTTGCTATTCACCCGGCAAGTACAACTCACTCGCAGTTAAGTGAAGCAGATATGCTTAAAGCTGGTGTAACACCAGGTTATGTAAGATTATCAATTGGTATCGAGCACCCAGATGATATTATTGCTGATTTAGATCAAGCATTAAACGCATAAGTTTGATTAATTTTAAAAAGGCCGTAATATTAATTACGGCCTTTTTTTATGAATAAAGATAATTTAGCTGTTATTGTTGGTGGAACAGGCGCAATAGGAAATGCTATTGCAAATGAATTGGAAAAACTTGGGGTTAAAGAAGTTTTAAAAATCGGAACCAAAACCAATCCCTCAATCGATTTTAATGATGAAAATACAATCATAAAAACCTCAGAGTTTATAAAAAATAAAAACAAACCCATCTGTATTTTATTTGATGCAACAGGAATTCTACATCATGATGATTCAATGCCAGAAAAAACTCTAAAAAGTATCGATATTAATTTTGCAAAAAAAAACTTTTTAATTAATTCAATTGGACCAGCACTTTTGATTAAGCATTTTGTTCCTTTGCTTGATAGTGAAAATAAATCAGTTTTTGCAACTTTATCAGCTAAAGTTGGATCAATCAGTGATAATGGTTTTGGTGGATGGTACTCTTATCGCGCTTCAAAAGCCGCTTTAAATCAACTGATTAAAACAGTATCAATAGAAATGAAGGTAAAAAATAAACAGGCAATATTTTTAGCTCTTCATCCTGGAACAGTTAAGTCAAATTTATCTCAACCATTCCAAAAAACTAACCTTAAAATTCAAGAACCAGAAGAGTCTGCAAAACATTTAGTTAAAATTATTAATTCAGTTGATCAATCTCAAACTGGAAAGTTTTTTAATTGGGATGGATCTGAATTACCTTGGTAATTACTGAATAGTAATTCTATGCATTACACGGTGTGCATTAAAATCATTTACAGGATTGTGAAGCATTGAATAATTTGACCATAAGGCTAAACAATTTGGCTCCCATTCAAAACCATAAATAAATTCATCTTTAGTTTGATGTTCAACTAATTCTTTCATTAATTTTTTACTCTCTTGATCATCAATATCGCAAATTTTAATTGCATGACCCGGTGACAAATAAAGTGATTTTTTTTTATTTCTTTCATTTTCTTTAATAATATTATGAATTGCACTTAGTGATTTTGGATCAATTCCAGTTCCTTTTTCTTTTACTCTATTATTTCTTGTTTTTGAAATTGGACCATCAGCACTAAAAACTGCTTTCAAATCTTTTAATTTTTCCTTCATGTTTTCATCAAGAGTTTCGTAACTTCTGTATTGGGATGCAAAAAGAGTATTTCCTTTACCTTTTTCTGGAGTTTTAACCGAATATAACATTGTAAATCTTGGCGGTTCTTTTGTGTAAGTAGAATCTGTATGCCAACCTTCTCCAAACATAATCTGCTCATCTGGTTTTTTTTCAACAACAGTAATTTCAGGGTGGCCTTCTAAACCTTCAAGCATCGGATATTCAGCTAGAGGACCAAATTGTTTTGCAAACTTAATATAAGTTTCTGAATCTAATTTTTGATTTCTAAAAAAAACTACACCGTATTCAGCTAATGCATCTTTAACCTCTTCTATAATATCATTATTAAATTTTGACAATTCAGCTTCGATGATTGCACCTACGTTATTTTTATTAGGAGTGACTTTAATATGATTATACATGCTATTATTTAACTATGTTGACTATATAAAGTCAATTGATACAAAAATTAGCAGATGTTTAGAATTATATTTATTTTTATAGCATTTTTATCTTCTCCTAGTTTTGCCGAAAAGAGATTAGGACCTGATGATTACAAAGAATTAGTAAATTTAGGTTATAATAAAAAGGATGCATATGCGGATGATTATTCTAAAACTAAAGCGTACTGGTTTAAGCTTGAAGAGCATTTAGAAATAAAACCTAAATATTTAGCATTATTGTCACAAAAAATGACAGTTAATGGAAAAGAAACTGTCAACCAACATATCTACAATAGTAAACACCATTTTTTTGGAGATAAAAAATCAAAATGTGTCGGTAAAAAAGGTTTGATCGTTGGTCCATTAAATTTACAAAAATGCAATTATTTAAAACCTAAAATTGTAGATGATATAGATTTACCAAAAGATACTTTTATTAACATGGCTTTAGATCATTGTAATGAAACTAAAGTCAAGAACTTAAAAACAGAAGACGGAAAAGAACTAAAAATTTCTGATACAAAAAAATGTTTTATAAAATTTATAAATTTTTCAAAGTATGAGTTTGCTAAAGTTCTAAAAGAAGTTGGCAAGGATATAGACCGTCCAAAAAAAGAAAAAAGCAAATCCTCAAAAAATGTAAATTTAGATAAATATAAAAAACAATGCGAGGATTTAGGTTTTAAGCCAAAGACAGAAAAATTCGGTGAGTGTGTATTAAGGTTATTAGAAGCGGCTAACTAGTTGTTAGCAATATAAGATTTTAATTCAGAATATTCTTCACACTTACAATTTTCTAATTTCACCAAAATTAAATTAGCTTTATTTTTTCTTTTTGTATCAACATAGAGTTCTCCTAAGTATTCTAGGGCTCCTTTGTGGTTTGGATCAATTTTTAAAGCTTTGTTATAATTTATTTCAGCGTTTGAAAGATCGCCACTTTTTCTTAAAGCAAAGGCATATTCATTCAAGATATCAGGATCTTGTTGATATTTATTTTTTTGTAAAATTTCCTCTAACAGTTTTACAGCTTCTGAATAATTTTCTTTTTTAATTAGCTTTACAGCTTTTTTATATGCCCTTGGTTTAACAACAGTATTGTCATCATCACTTCCTGCGGCATAAGCGTTGAGTGATAAAAAAAAGGACACTAAAAGGACTAAAAAAGTTTTCATAAACACTGATATATATTAAAATTTATTAATGGAAAGTATTTATAAATCTGATGTTGTTATTGTAGGCTCTGGAATATCCGGATTAATGACCGCGATTTCATTATACCCAAGAAAAGTAACTTTAGTGACGAAACGTAAACTTGGGGAAATGTCGTCTAGTGCGTGGGCGCAAGGTGGTATTGCGGCAGCGGTAACAAAAGAAGATAGTCCAAAAAAACATTTCGAAGATACTTTAAAAGCCAGTTCTGGACTAAGTAATGAACAGGCTGTGAAAGTTATTACTGATGATGCTTTGGATGTAGTCAAATTTTTAGAAAAAATTGGAGTAAGATTTGATAAGGATAATGATGAATTTACATTATCTAAGGAAGCTGCGCATTCTTATAGAAGAGTGTTAAAAATTAATGGAGATCAATCAGGTAAATATTTAGTAAGTCACCTCATCGATTATGCAAAACAACAAGGGCATGTTACTTTTGTTGAAGATATTTCTGTCGATCATATCATTCAAAAGGACAATATGTGCCATGGAATAATGGGACATATTCATAAAAATGAAATTGCTGATAACTTTGTATTTTTTCAATCGCCCAATATTATTCTTGCAACTGGAGGATTAGGAAGCATTTACGCGCATACGACCAATCCTAGAGATGTATATGGAGAAGCAATTGCAATGGCTTCCCAAGCTGGTGCAAAACTTGTCGATTTAGAGTTCGTTCAATTTCATCCAACAGCTTTAGATGTTGGAATTGATCCAGCGCCATTATTAACAGAAGCTATAAGAGGAGAAGGTGCTTTTATTGTTGATGAAAATAATAATCGATTTGTATTTAATGACAATGATTTAGGTGAGCTTGCTCCTCGTGATATTGTATCAAGATCAATACATAATCATAAGTTAAAAGGTCATTCTACTTTTTTAGATTGCAGACATTTTAAAATTGATTTTAAATCAATGTTTCCAACAGCTTCATACTATTTAAAACAAGCCTCTATTGATTCAATGAAGGATTTGATACCTATTATACCTGCTGCTCATTATCATATGGGTGGTATCAAAGTTGATATTGATGGAAAAACAAGTGTTGAAGGGCTATGGGCATGTGGCGAATGCAGTTCAACAGGAGCACATGGCGCAAATCGTTTAGCAAGTAACTCTCTTTTAGAAGCGTTTGTGTTCTCAAGACGAATTGCTAATAAAATAAATTCAGAACCTCCAAAACAGAGTTACAAATTAATTAATATAGAAAATTATATTCCTAAGGAGAAAACAATAAGCAAAATTAGAGCTAAGAAATATATATGGCAGTTAAGGTCTGCAATGAATAAATTTGTTGGAGTAGAAAGAAATGAATCTACTTTAAATCAAGCATTTATAGAGTTTCTTCGAATAGAAAGAGAAGCAGATAAGTTATCTGCAAAGTTAAAAGATATGCTTCTTGTATCCAAACTTATTACTTATGCCGCACTACAGAGAAAAGAAAGTCGCGGTACTCATTTTAGAACTGATTACCCAAGCCAAAATAGTCAATTATTAAAAAGAAATATTTTTGAGCAAAATGATTTAGTTGATTACTTAGATAAAAAATTTAAAAAAGCTGTCTGATTATGGGAAGAACAGTTTATTTAAACGGCGAGTATCTTGATGAAGCGCAGGCAAAAGTTTCAATTTTTGATCGTGCTTTACTTTTTAGTGATGCGCTGTATGAAGTAACCTCAGTATTAGACGGTAAGTTAATTGATTTTAAAAATCATATGAAACGACTTGACCGATCAATGACAGAGTTAAATTATCCAAAATTATTAGATCATAAAGATCTTGAATTATTTCACAGAGAATTAGTAAAAAAAAATAACTTAAAAGAAGGCGTAGTTTATCTCCAGGTTTCACGCGGTGTAGCTGAGAGAAGTTTTGATTTTCCAGATAAAAAAACAGAGTTAACAGTTTCAGCTTTTACTCAAGTAAAAGACTTATTAAAAAATGATGCAGCTTTTAAAGGAATTCAAGTTATGACGACTGATGATATGCGGTGGGGTCGTTGTGATATCAAAACAGTTCAACTTTTATACCCTTCATTTGCCAAATCATCTGCAGTTGAAAAAGGTTTTGATGATGCTTGGATGGTTAGAAATGGATTTGTCACTGAGGGAACATCAAATAATGCATGGATAATTAGAAAAGGTACTGTGATTACAAGACAGTTTGATAACTTGATATTAAGAGGAATTACGAGAGAAGCGGTTATCGAATGTGCAGACGAGTTAAATTACAAAGTAGATTTTAAAAATTTTACAATTAACGAGGCGCAAAGTGCAGATGAAGCGTTTGTAACAAGCGCTACAACTTTTGTTACACCTGTAATTAAAATCAATCAGACGACAATTGGGGATGGAAAACCAGGAAAATTCACTAAATTGTTGCGTGAAAAATATATCGAAAAAGCTAAAAAAATAGGGATTTAATTTTATCTAAAGACTCGTGTTGGGTGAATTAGGAAGTTTTTGATTCAAAATAGAAACGAATACCAATAGAGATAAGTTGTGTGCTTGAGTTTGCTTACTTCATGTCCCCTGTTAGTTAAATTTAAGCACACCAAAACATTCAATATCAGCACATCAAGCATTCCAATTTTAGATATCTAATTTTTGAAACGCTGACTATCCAGATTAGCGCTTTTTAATAACCACCAACTATCTAAATTCCGCATAACAACAAAAATTTAATTTAAGGAGAATAAAATGAAAAAAATAAGTCATTACTTATCTTTTGCACTGTTCGCTTTAATATTCTTAGTAGAACCCAGTTTTTCTGCCGAAAGTAAGGTAGGGGCTGAAACACAATATGTGTTTAATACATTATTATTCTTAATATGTGGTTTTCTAGTAATGTTTATGGCGCCAGGTTTTGCAATGTTGGAATCGGGGATGGTAACATCTAAAAGTGTATCAACTATTGCGGCAAAAAATATTGGTCTATTTTCTATCGCTGGAATCATGTTCTGGCTTGGAGGATATAATTTAGCATATGGTATTCCTGAAGGCGGATACATTGGTTCGTTCATCCCATGGAGCGATGGATCAAAATTAGATACTGGTTACTCAGATGGATCTGATTGGTTTTTCCAAATGGTGTTCTGTGCAACAACTGTATCAATCGTTTCAGGTGCTTTAGCTGAAAGAATTAAAATTTGGCCGTTTTTTATTTTTGCGGCAATTTTAACTGGTGTAATTTACCCAATCGAAATGGGTTGGCAGTGGGGTGGAGGCTGGTTAGCAAAAGCTGGCTTCTCTGATTTTGCTGGTTCAACTCTTGTTCACGCTACTGGTGGTGCTGCAGCTTTAGCTGGTGCGATCGTTTTAGGTCCAAGACTTGGAAGATTTGCTAAATCCGGTGATAAGCCTATGCCACCATTTGCAAATTCGTCAATTCCACAAGTAACCATCGGTGTATTTATCCTATGGTTTGGTTGGTTTGGATTTAATGGCGGATCACAATTGGCTTTGGGTACTGTTGACGATGCAACTGCTATTGCAAAAATTTTCATTAATACCAACTTGGCTGCTTGTGGTGGTGTAATTGCTAATGCTTTAATCACTAGATTTTTAACTGGTAAGACAGACGTCATTATGATGTTAAATGGTTGTTTGGGCGGATTAGTTGCAATTACAGCTGAACCATTAGCACCAACACCTGGCGCTGCAATTATCATTGGAGCAATTGGTGGAGCAATCGTTGTGTTAGGAACTAAACTACTATTCAAGTTAAAAATTGATGATGTAGTTGGAGCTATTCCTGTACACATGTTCGCTGGAATCTGGGGAACGTTAGCAGTTCCTTTATCAAATGCTGACGCTAACTTTGGAGCACAATTCCTTGGAGTTATTAGCGTTATAGCTTTTGTCTTCGTAATATCGTTTGTGGTCTGGAAGGTGATGGCTAGTACATTTGGAATTAGAGTAAGTAAAGAAGCCGAAACTAAAGGTACAGACGTAGCTGAAATCGGAGTTATTGCATACTCAATAAGAGATTAAACATAGTTAGTTTAATTTATCTAACAAAAGGCCCAGACTTAAAATCTGGGCCTTTTTATTTTTGTCATAACTGAATTGCATAAACAATATTATTAATTTTTATCAATTTTATTAAATTATAATTATGAATTGGAAAAAATTAGAAACATTTAAAAAAATCTCAACATATAAAAGTTTTAATCATGCTTCTAAAGTTCTTAAAAAATCTCAATCTAGTTTTAGTCGAGATATAATGAGCTTAGAAAAAGACCTAGGTTTCAAATTATTTATTCGTCATATGAAAAATGGAATACAATTAACCGAAAAAGGAAATGCTCTTTTAAAAGTTGTAAATGAATTTGATACTAATTTAAGTTTATTTAAAAACTAGCATAATAGTAACTCCCGTAACGAAAATTAAGATTCCAATTATTTCTATTAATTTAACTTTTTCTTTAAAAAATAAAGTAGAAGAGAAATAACTAAATAATAATTCGATTTGGCCCAATGCTCTTACAAAAGAAGATTGTATTAGTGAAAATGCATAAAACCACGATAAAGTTCCCACAAAGCTACAAAACCCTGCTGTTAGGCATTGATATCTATGTTCATAAAGTTTTTTAAATTCTCCTCTTTCAAATAGATAAATATAAATCGTCATGAGTATTGTTTGAAAAGTAACTCCAAAAAACAAAGTGCATAACGCTTTTTCAAATTTTGAGTCAAATTCTGTAAGACTTAATGTTGCCCCACGATATAACACAACACTTAAACCCAAGAAGAAACCTGTAATGATTCCAATAATTGTTGTTTTTGAAAATAAATTTTTAAAAAAAAGATTTAAATTTTTTACTGAAAAAATAATAATTCCTATTGTTGAGATTATTACTCCAGTTGTTGCTAAAAAACTTAAAGTATCACCAAATAATATTAGTTCTAAAGCAACGATTTGTATTACTTCCGTCTTACTTAATGATGTTCCAATTATAAAATTTGAGAATTGAAACAAGTACAGCATAATAAATGTAAAAATTATTTGTGATATTGATGCCGATATAAAATAGATGATGAATTTATCGTTCGATAATGCTTGAGTAATAGTTGCAGTATCTTGAAAATAAATAAAAAACAAAGCTATTGCAAAAGGACATGCAAATGCAAATCTTACATAAGATGAAGCAAAGGTAGAGACTTTTTTGTTAATGTTTTTTTGTAAAGTAAATCTGAGGTTTTGTACAAAAGCAGCAATAACTGTGACAACTATCCAATTCATATAACTTAATTTTTTTAATAGTTGTTATATACTTTATTTTCATGAGCAGTGAAAAACAAAGTATTTTTGATCAACTTGATCCAGAAGAAATTCGTGAATGGATACAATCTTTAGAAAGCGTTATACAAAGATCAGGTAGAGAAGGTGCAAAAACAATTTTAGAGGCAGTAGAGCAAAGAGCTAAAGAGCTTCGTGTACTTTATTCACCGCTTCCATATTCACCTTATAGAAATACCATTTCTCAGCATGACCAAGGTGTTTATCCAGGAGATTTAGCAATTGAGGAGAAAATTACCGCAATACTAAGATGGAATGCCTTAGCTATGGTTATGAAGGCAAATAAAAATTATGGTGGAGTTGGCGGTCATATTGCAAGTTATGCATCATGTGCTGAAATTTTTGAAACTGGATTTAATCATTTTTTCAAAGGCGGAAAAGATGCAGATTTAGTTTTTTATCAACCTCATTCATCAACTGGTATTTATGCCAGAGCATTTCTTGAAGGAAGGTTAACAGAAAATCATTTGAATAATTATCGACATGAAACAAAAGAAGATGGCCTTTCATCTTATTGCCATCCTTACTTGATGAAAGATTTTTGGAGTTTTCCTACAGGTTCTATGGGTATTGGACCTTTAAGTGCAATATATCAAGCACGCTTCTTGAAATATTTAGAAAATAGAAACTTAAAAAAATCAAACAAAAGAGTTTGGGGTATTTTTGGTGACGGTGAAATGGATGAACCAGAAAGTTTAGCTGGACTATCATTAGCCGCAAGAGAGAATTTAGATAACCTTACTTTTATTATAAATTGCAATCTTCAGAGATTAGATGGGCCTGTAAGAGGTAATGGGCAAATTATTCAAGAGTTAGAGTCTTTATATAAAAGCGCGGGTTGGAATGTTATAAAAGTTTTATGGGGATCTGAATGGGATAAAATTTTTTTAATGGACAAAAATCATTCACTTCTAAAACGTTTTGCTGAAACTGTAGACGGTGAATATCAAACTTTGGGTGCTAGAGACGGGGCATACAATTTAAATAATTTTTTTGGACAAAATGAGGAAGCTTTAAAGCTTGTTTCTTCGATGACTGATGAAGAAATTGATAAACTAAAGAGAGGAGGTCATGATTTTAAAAAGCTTTATGCAGCTTTTAAAATGGCAGTTGAGACTAAGGGAAAACCAACTGTTATTTTAGCAAAAACAAAAAAAGGATTTGGCATGGGTAAGGCTGGCGAGTCAAGAATGACAGCTCATCAAGCAAAAGAATTAAATCTAGAAGCATTAAAAGAATTTAGAAATCGTTTTCAATTAGATATTTCAGATCACAAATTAGAAAATTTAGAATTTTTTAAACCCAGTGAAAATTCAGAGGAAATTAAATATTTAAAAAAAAGAAGAGAGATTCTTGGTGGTTTTATTCCTAAGCGCAAATATGTAAATCTTTCAATTGATGTTCCAAAAATAGATCATCACTCAAAATATCTTTTTGAAAAAAGCGATAGAGAGTTTTCAACAACAACAAGTTTGATAAGGTCTTTAGGAAATATTTTAAAAGACAAAAATCTAGGGCCAAAAGTTGTTCCAATAGTTGCAGATGAAGCAAGAACTTTTGGTATGGCAAATTTATTTAGTCAAATTGGAATTTATTCTCCTAAGGGCCAACTTTACGAACCTGAAGACTCAAGTTCTTTACTAAATTATAAAGAATCAAAAGATGGACAGCTTTTAGAAGAAGGTATTAATGAAGCAGGAGCTATTACTTCGTGGAGCGCAGCTGCTACAAGTTATAGTAACCACAGCTTTCCAATGATGCCGTTTTATATTTTTTATTCTATGTTTGGCTTTCAGAGAGTTGGGGATTTAATTTGGGCAGCAGCAGATCAAATGCCAAGAGGTTTTTTAATAGGAGCAACAGCTGGAAGAACAACACTTTCTGGAGAAGGTTTGCAGCACCAAGACGGTCAAAGTCACTTATTTGCATCAACCATACCTAATTTAAAATCATATGATCCATGTTTTTCCAATGAACTTGCAATCATATTTGATGAAGGAATGAAAAGAATGATGCGTGATCATGTAGATGAATTTTATTATTTAACTGTTTACAATGAAAAATATTCTCATCCCGAAATTAATCTAAGTCAAAAAGATGATATTTTAAAAGGCGGTTATCTTTTCAAAGATAATTCTATAGATGGCATCAATGTAAACCTAATGGGATCTGGTCCAATATTTAGAGAATGTTTAAAAGCATCAGAGGAATTAAAAAAAGAATTTAATATAGGATCTAGGCTTTATAGTATTACAAGTTATACAGAATTAGAGAGAGACTGTAGAGAAACTAAGAGAAAAAATTTATACAATCCCTCATTAAAAGTTAAAAATCATTTACAAAAAATCATAAATAACAATGACCCGGTAGTAGCCACTTCAGATTATACTAGATCTTATGTTCAATTAATTTCTGGTTATCTTAAAAATAAATTTATTCCAATGGGAACAGATGGATTTGGAAGAAGCGATACAAGAGAAAATTTGAGAGATTTTTTTGAAATTGATTACAAGCACATTATCATTGAGACTTTATTTACTCTATTAGAAGACAAAAAAGTCACAGCAGAATTATTACAAAAAACTCTACAAAAATTTAATTTTCAATCAAATACTGACCATCCCTGGAAAAGATAACTCTTGTCTTTTTCAATAAATAAAGTTTAAATCTCTTAAATTTAAAACAGGGGAGAAATATGAAAATATTAAGAAAAATATTTTTAACTATTATTTTATTTTCATTCACAACAGCATCTTTTGCTGAGACTAAAATGAGAATAACTCTTCAACTTCCATTAAAAGCTCACTTAGGTCAAAATCTTTTAGTTTTTAAAAAGGAGTTGGAGAAGAGGTCAGATATCAAAGTTGAGATTTATGATTCTGCTCAACTTTATAAAGATAAAGAGGTACCACAGGCTGTGGGATCAGGGGCTATTGAAGCAGGTGTTGCGTCTATAACTCGTTTCGCTGGAACAAATCCTGAAGTAGATGTGTTTTATTTACCATTCTTATTTGATTCAGAAAAAAAAGTTAGAAAAGCTACAGCGCAAGGTTCTAAAATTAGATCAATCTTAGATCCAGCAATTTCAAAAACTGGAGCAATGCCACTTTATTATCAAGCTTATGGTATGGCTGTGATGTTATCAAATGGCAAACCAATGAAAACACCAAGTGATTTTAAAGATAAAAAAATCAGAGTCTTTGGAAAAACATTGGGAGCTTTTGTATCATCATTAGGTGGTAAGCCTACTTTAATATCAGGATCAGAGCAGTACTTAGCTTATCAAAGAGGAACTGTTGATGCTGGTATGACTGGAGTGTCTGGAGTTAAATCTAGAAAACTTTATCAAGTAATGGATACTCTGACTGTAACGAACCATGGTGATATTGAGTTCGTAGTTGTAGTAAATCAAAAGTGGTACAATAAATTAAATGCTAAACAAAAGAGCGCAATACAAACTGCATCTAAAATTGCTGAAAAAGCAGTAAGAGATGACATGTCTAATATTGAAGCTGGAGCTTACAAAGTTGCCAAAGAAAATGGTATGAAAGTTGTAAATTTAACAAGCTCAGAGCTTTCAGCTCTTAAAAAAGCATCTTCACCAGTTATTGATGATTACATCAAAAGAACTGGTGGAAAAGGCGGAGTTGGAGATAAATTAGTTCAAGCCGCAAAAAAACTTTAAAAATATTACCCCGCCCTTAAATGGGCGGGGGTCATAAAACCTTGGACAAAGCTGTAAAAATTTCTGGTTATTTAGCATCAAGCCTTTTTGTAATCATAGGTTTTATTGTTTCATATGAAGTAATCTCAAGATATATTTTTAATTCACCTACAATTTGGGTCAGCGAGATTTCCCAGTTCTTACAAATTTGGGCAACTTATCTAGCTCTTACTTATTCTTTTCATACGAAGGATTTAATTAGAATAACTTTTATTTATGATCGATTGGGTGAAAATGGACAAAAATTTTTAGATTTATTATCTTTTTTATTTATAATTTTTTTCTCATCATTTGTTGTTTATTACGGTTGGGAAATAGCTTATGACTCTTTTAAAGTTGGAAGAACTAGCTCTACAATTTTAGATCTACCGTCATTTTTAACCGAAGTTGCAATACCTTTATGCTTTGGGCTTTTACTTTTAAGAGTTTTAGCTGAGACCATTAAATATTTATTGGATTTTTTTAAAAAATGACAGTTGCAATAATATTATTTTTTCTATTTTTTCTTTTATTTTTAGGCATACCAATTGCATTTGCATTAGGAACGTTGGGTCTTTCATTAATGTTACTTGGAGATATATCCCCGATGATGCTTCCTCAAACATTTTATAGCGTGGGAGATAATTTCATTCTTCTTGCAGTTCCAATGTTTTTAATGATGTCAAATATTTTACTAAAAGCAGGCATTGGTGAAGATTTATTTAATTTTGCTCAAAGTTGGGTTGGTAACTATCCAGGCGGTTTAGCTATTGCTACGATTGTATCATGCAGTATATTTGCTGCTATTTCTGGATCTTCAGTGGCAACTGCAGCTACAATTTCTACAGTTGCTTTTCCAGCAATGATACAAAGAGGTTATCATCGAAACTTTACCCTTGGAATTCTTGCTGCAGGCGGAACCCTTGGAATTTTAATTCCCCCATCAATACCAATGATCGTTTATGCCTTCGTGGTTGAAGAGTCTGTTCTTACCATGTTTCTTGCAGGGATTGGACCTGGGATAATGCTAGCTTTATTTTTTATAATTTTTTCAATTTTTTATGTAATTTTTTTTAATCCAGAGGTTCAAAATGTAAAAAGTTCTTTAGAGGAAAAAATAAAATATACTAAACGAGGACTACCTATTCTGCTTATGGCGTTTATGATGTTAGGAGGTATTTACGCTGGTATTTATACACCCACTGAAGCTGGTGGAATAGGTTTTTTGATTTCTTTTTTGTATGTAGTTTGGAAAAAAAGAATTAATTTCAAAGGTTTTATCGATGCTGGTTTAGAAACAATGAAAACCACTGTAACAATTTTTGTAATTATTGCTGGTGCAAAAATTTTTGGTAAAGCGATATCCTTGTATAGAATACCTCAAGATTTATCTTCATTTATTGTAACTAATATAAATGAGCAAGGATTGTTTATTTTAGTTGTTTGTATCACTTTATTAATTTTAGGTTTTATCATGGAAACTTTGTCATTAATTTTAATTATGATGCCAATATTTTCTATATCTGTTGCCGCCATGAATATTGATATTATTTGGTTTGGTATCATTTTTACTCTAATGATTGAGTGTGCTTTGATTACACCGCCAGTAGGTTTGAATATTTATGTTTTACAAGCTATTGGAAAAGCAAAAATGGGAGAAATTGGAAAAGGAGTCGCGCCATTTGTTTTAATAATGCTTTTTGCTGTTTTTATAATATACTTGTTTCCGGATATTGCTTTATATATACCATTTAAATTATGACACTTTTCAATCCACTAAACTCAAAAAAAAGGTCGCAACAGCTTAAAAATTTATTGGACGCTGAAAAACTCGTAATGCTACCAGGTTGTTATGATGCCCTTTCTGCAAAGTTAATTGAAAAAGCTGGAATTAAAGCAGGCTTCATGTCCGGTTTTTGTGTTTCTTCTACTAGACTTGGAATGCCTGATACGGGTTTAATTTCTTATACAGAGATGCAAGATCAAGTAAGGAATATTTGCAACATTACATCTATCCCAATTTTATTTGATGGAGACACTGGTTGGGGAAATGCAGGGAATGTTTATAGAACCGTAAGAGGCTATGCAGATGCAGGAGCTGCAGCAATTATGATCGAAGATCAAAAATGGCCAAAAAAATGTGGTCACACAAAAGGAAAAGATGTTGTTGAACTTGATGAAGCAAAAGCAAGGATTAAAGCTGCTGCTGATGCGAGCAAATTAAATGGTGAAAAAGATATTTTAATCATGGCAAGAACAGATGCAATTGCAACAAGAGGTCTTAAGGATGCAATTGATCGAATGAATACTTATAAAGAATTAGGAGCTGATTTGTTGTTTGTAGAAGCAATAAAATCTAAAGAAGATATGAAAACAGTAATCAATGAAGTTCCGGGTTATCATATGGTTAATTTAATTGAAGATGGAGAGACACCGTTATTAGAAATAAACGAATTACAAGATATTGGATTTAAAATTGCTGTATTACCATTAACACTAATGAGTGCTACAGTTAAAACAATGAAAGAAAGTTTAGAAAATATAAAAAACCGAAAATATAATACTAACGTTTCGAAATTTGAAGAATTAAGAGATGTTGTAGGGTTTAACGATTATTATAAAATAGAAGATAATTATAAATCATAAAATATTTATTAAAATCTTAGATGACCAANAAAAAAATAGCTATNTTANTAGGAGATCCNTCAGGNATAGGTCCTGAGTTAACATCAAAATTATTAAACGAAAAAATAACNGANGAAGCTAATATTGTANTTATTGGTGAGAAAAAAATTTTGGAAGATGGTGAAAAAATTAGTGGAAAAAAAACAAATTTAAAATTTGTAGAAAGCTTTGATGAAATAGAATTTGACGATAAAACAAAGTTTTTTTTAGATATTTCAAAAGGTACAAATCGAACTTATAAGTATGGAGAAGTTTCTGCTGAATCTGGAGCAAGTGTTTTAGAGGCAATGGANAAAGCTATGGANCTAGTTAATAGCAAGAAAATTGATGCAATTAATTTTGCGCCAATGAATAAAACAAGTTTNATGATGGGAGGCTGCCNNTACAATGATGAGCANGATTACTTTCAAAATAAATTAAATATGAAGGAATTTTGCTGTGAGTTTAATGTTGTAGATAATTTTTGGACTGCAAGAGTTACATCTCATATACCCATCAAAGAAGTTCCAGCAAACATTACAAGAGAAAATATTTTAAAACCTATTAAGCTTTTANACAAAACTTTAAAGATGAGCGGAATAGANAAACCAAGAATNGCGGTTCAAGCTCTAAACCCTCATGCAGAATTTGGAACAGAAGAAAAAGACGAAATCATTCCAGCAATTGAGGAAGCAAAAAAAATGGGAATTAACGCTGATGGCCCTTTGCCTTGCGATACTTCTTTTATTACAGCTTTTAAAAATAAAAATCATGACTGTATTGTGGGAATGTATCATGATGCACTTCAATGTGGTTTAAAAGCATTTGGTTTTGACAGAGGAGTGACAGTATCGGGAGGTTTAACTGTTCCAATTACAACACCTGCTCATGGAACTGCTTTTGATATCGTTACAAAAAATCAGGCAAATTTAGAACCGATGTTAAATTCATTTAAGTTAGCACTTAAAATGAATACCANTGCGTAAAAATTGAATNATAAAATAATTAAAAAGTGTGAAAAGTGTGGTCAAGAAAATGAGANCGTNNATGNNAATTATTTANTATATGGCTTTATGATTTGCGAGTCTTGNAAACTATCTGATACTTTGTTTCCTNTANTTTAAATANCCAAATAACCCNAANACNAATAAAGCAAANGGATAAACNATANCTTTATCTGGACGATTNTTATTTTCNATTTTAATTTCAGTTAAAATATCATCAGTTTCAAAACCTGATTTTTTTGCAATACCATTCCATTTAAGNGTATCAATAATTATATTATCTTTTTTNNTNACNAGATTGATACCNTACTCTTCTANTGAATAAGATTGGTNAAAAGANTCTTTAGGTATTTCAAACATTTTATATCTTGGCCCATAGGCTGTTTGCCTTGTAACTTTAATTTGNACTTTTTGATCANGTTGAAATTTAGTTTCATTAATTGTTTTCGTGTTTAGTTTTATTTGATTAAACTCTGGGNAAAATTGGTNCATGATTAATCCNGGNCTAAATAANGCTAAAGAAATAAGTAAGAATACAATAATTTCATACCATTTTAATTTATTAACAAACCATCCTTGTGTGGCTGCAGTAAATACTAATATTGCGATTAAAGATGTGATCATGANAACAATACCATGGAACCAGTTTTCAATACCAATAAGNAAAAGTTCATTGTTAAAAATAAATACAATTGGCAAAATACCTGTTCTNAAACTNTACCAAAANGCCTGAATACCTGTTTTGATTGGATCNGCNCTTGATATCGCTGCAGCNGCATAGGAAGCAAGNCCAACAGGTGGCGTTACGTCTGCCATTAAACCNTAATAAAAAACATATAAGTGAATTGCGATNAGNGGGAATACATAGCCNGATGCACTACCAACCTCAACCACAACATTNGCCATAAGAGCCGCAACAACTAGATAGTTTGCAGTNGTAGGTAATCCCATTCCTAAAATAATACAAAGAAAAGCAGTAAGACCTAAAAGATAAATAATATTTCCACCAGATATAGCCTCNACAATAATAACAAGATTNTTACTTAGACCNGTTGATGAAACAGCACCAACAATAATTCCNGCNGTTGCAATTGCGATACCAACGCTTACCATATTAANTGCGCCTTTTTCAAAGCCTNTAATAATTTTATTNAAAGCNTTAATGAAACCAACTTTTGAATTTTGANTTTCCTTTTTAGATGTAATTAATTCTTTAATAATAATGATAATAATTAATGANATAATTGAATAAAATATTGATGATGCAGCAGTCCAATTCATNACNANNAGNAAATAAATTAAAACACCAATAGGTATTAAGTAATGAATACCACNTAAAAATGTTTCTTTTAGAGGAGGAATATCTTTTTCAGGNAAACCTTTAATGTCTAGNTTTAATGCCTCTAAGTGAGAAATATAAAAGAGTGCAATATAAGATATTACNGCTGGTAAAAAAGCATGNGTAACAACAGTTAGATAAGGAATACCAAGTAGTTCTGCCATCACAAACGCTGCNGCTCCCATAATTGGCGGCATGATNTGTCCATTAACAGATGCNGCAACCTCAACAGCTCCAGCNTTAACNGCNGGTAATCCTGTTTTTTTCATAATAGGNATTGTAAANGTTCCNGTTGTAACNGTATTTGCAACNGANGANCCTGAAATCATNCCAGTNAANCCAGAAGCTAAAATAGCNGCTTTTGCAGGACCACCTCTCATTTTACCTACAAGAGCAAATGCTAANTTTAAAAAATATTTACCACCACCTGCTGCATCTAAAATAGATCCAAATAAAACAAATAAGAAAATAAAACCAACAGAAACNCTTATAGGAATACCAAAGATAGCTTCTCCACCGAGCCAATGATATCCAACTAATCTAGTAATCGANAAACCNGCATGGGCAATAAGNTCTGGCATTTGCTGACCAAAAATTGAAAAAATTATAAATATGACAGCAATAAAAACTAANGGTAATCCAATTGCTCTTCTNGTTGCTTCAAGCAACANAATCATACCAATAGCNCCTAATATCATTTCATATGGAATTTTAANCCCAAANAGATTGATGTTTGCAAGGACNCCNTGNCGNTTNACTAANCCTTCATAGTCAAAGACAATATAAANAGTTGTAATGATAGAAAGTCCAACNAATAAATAATCATAATATTTTATAGGTTGNTTAGAATTTGATTTTTTAGAAGGATAAATTAAAAAACATAAAATTAATGCAAAAGCTAAATGTATAGCTCTTGCAGGTAAATCAATAAAAATTCCAAAGTTTAAAAGAAATGGAAACGGACTTGCATACCACAACTGAAACAATGTCCAGCAAATNGCAATACCAGCAACAAGTTTTAGATTAAAANNTTTAAGGTTTCTTTTTACTCCACCTTCATCATCAATATTCTCAAATTGNTCNNGTGCAGTTTTAATTTCTTCNTTTGACATGATGAGAATTATAAACTTTTGTTTTTTAAAGGAGTATAAAAAAAAGGCCCAGTTTATTAACTGGGCCTTTTAATATGAAAAGACTACATTAAGCCTTTTTCTTTNTAATACTTAACTGCTCCAGGATGTAATGGTGCAGACAAACCATCTTTGATCATTTTCTTAGGATCAAGGTTTGCAAATGCAGGGTGTTGTTTTTTGAAATCATCAAGATTTTCAAAAACAGCTTTCACTACATTGTATACCATTTCATCAGAAACACTTGCGCTTGTAACAACAGATGCCATCACACCAAAAGTTGTTACATCNTTNTTAGAAGTTTTGTANGTTCCTTTTGGAATAGTTGCAAAAGCATAGAACGGATTATCCGCAACTAGCTTNTTAACTTGTGGAGTNGTTAGGTTAATAATGTAAGCNCCACAGCCGTCTGTTGATTGAGCAACACCAGCATTAGGCACACCTACAGTATAACCAAAAGCATCAATTTTTTTATCACAAAGTGCACCTGATTGCTCAGATGAAGTTAATTCAGTTGTAGAACCAAAATAACTTTTGTTTACACCGTGAGATTCCATTAGCACTTCAAANGTTCCTCTTTGACCTGAACCTGGNTTACCAATGTTAACTTTTTTTCCTTTTAAAGATTTCCAATCTTTGATCTTAGATCCTTTTCTTGCGATAATTTGAAAAGGCTCTGGGTGAGCAGAAAATACAGCTCTTAGATCTTTGAATGGTTTTACTTTATCTGGCTTAGANGCATTATATGCATGATATTGCCAGTCAGACTGAGCTACACCAAATTGAAACTCGCCTTGTTGGATCTGACCAATGTTATATGTTGATCCACCTGAAGATGGAGCCGCACATCTGTACGCTTTGTCAGTTCCTTTTTTTCTACCGTGCTCGGCAGATTGNAGCTTTGCAACCATTTTNCAAATAGCGTTACCAACTTGGAAATAAACTCCAGTTGCNCCACCNGTNCCAATTGTAAAAAATTCTGCAGATTTTACAGANGNACTNAANGGTAAACTAAANGNAANAATTGCTAAAGCNGANNNNAAAGAAGCNAATAGCTTTTTCATTANTGTCCCCCTTANTTAATTAAGNNTTTNNNGNAAANTACTATANNCTTGNNNTGNTATCAACCGNTGAGTTANNNNTNTTTTTTTGCNAANNTGATAATTTGTTGAANNCCATCNACAATTTTTGGNGCGTATTTNGGNAAANTTNCTTCNGTNATNTCTGANNTATNAACTTTTAAAAANTCTGCACCATTAAAATCAACANAACTNANTCTAAATATTAATTTNTCAANTGGAAANCCAAAATCAGATCCNGGNANNACNGCAACACCTGNNTCATCTAAGTAAAGNTTNNCAAAAATCTTTTGAATTTTTAAATTTNTTANNNAGCATTCTTGTAAAATCTGGCATTAAATAAAAACCACCNTCTGGNTCAATNATATCNATATCAAGCTGNTTNAATTNTTCNTAAACATAATGAGCNATGACGTGGAGAATTTTTTTAGATTTATTTAAGTATTCAGAGTGATCTTCCTCATAAGCAGTAATTGCTGCAAATTGTGTAGGAGCAGATACAGCGCTAAATGTTTCAGTTCCAAGTACAGCAAGTTTTTCAAAAATTTCTATTAAATTATTTGGTACAGCAAAATACCCTACTCTCCAACCACCAGCTCCAGCCCATTTACTTAAACTGCTGCTTACAATCGTATTTTCATGAAAGTGTGAAATAGATTTATAGTTATCTTTAAAATAAAGTTCAGAATAAATTTCATCTGATAGCACTGTAAAATTATGTTTTGTAAATACTTCGCCTAACTCTTTTAATAAGTGAATGTTTGTTCCAGATGGATTATTTGGGGAGTTTAAAATAATGAGTTTATTTTTGCTTTCGATTTTTGATGCAATTTGGTCAATATCTTCAGGGGAAATATGCCAATTAGTTTCTTTTTCGGTTTGAATCCAATGATATTTATTTTTCGCAATAATTGCTTGCGGTGCATAAGAAACCCAGCTTGGAACAGGCAAAATTACTTCACCATCAAACGCAACTTGAAGCAAGAACATTAATTCTTTTGAACCAGGACCTATAATTATATTTTCATGATTTAAATTTTTGTAACTTTTTCTTGTTAAAAATCCTGCTATTGATTTTCTAAGTTCAAATAATCCTTTAGATGGAAGGTAATCTTTTTGATGTGCGTTTACTTTTAAAGCTTCAACAATTTTTTCTGGTACTGGAAATGGAGATTGTCCAAATCCAAACTGATAAATCGTCTTACCAGCTTTAGACATCTCCTTACACATTTCATTAATTAAAAGTGTAGAAGATGGTAAAAGATTCTTAATATTGTCTTTAATCAAACTCATATTTTCTGGCTAATACTCTTTTAGATTTAAATAGCAACTATTTTTAAAACGCCTTTTAAAAGGTTTATTTCAATTAACATTCATCACTATCGCATTTATCAGTCTCAGATACATCAAATACTATGTCAAAAAATTGATTTTTAGCTCTTGTATTTTTTTTTATTTTTTTTATTTGATTATTGGAATTTAGATAACTGTCAAAATCTGAAATATTACGGATATTCTTTTTCTTATTGTTCCAAATTATTTTTTCCCCTAATGCAAAAACGTACAAGTCCTCATTTAACTTCTTGGAAAATCTAGAGATAGTTTGCAATATATAAACTCCATTATCACATGTTCTTATATTGTCTTCGCACATTAACATTAAACTTTTACTTCCATCTTTTGATATCGCAAAAGCAATAGGAGATTTATTGTATTCATTTCGCTCAAATTCATAAGAGTAATATTTTCCATTTAGATAAGATATAAATCTTTCATATTGTTTTTGATTTAATATTAAATTCGATTTGCCGGTATTACTTTCAATAGTTCCTAAACTTGAGCAGGAAAAATTAAATAATAAAATGATATATACTAATAAAGCTTTTTTCATAAAATTTCAGAGTAATTATAGAAGACGGTAGAAGATCTTTTAAATTTTGTTTTGTTAAACTCATATTTGTCCTGTAATTCTGAAAAATATTTTTTCAAGAAATATAAATTTAAAATTTAATTATGTCCAAAGTTAGAAATTTAAACTTCATTAGCAGCCGAATTACCTGCTATTTTTCCAAATACTTGACCTGACACAAGACCGGAGCCACCAGGATAATTGTCATGAAATAAACCACCCACCATCTCTCCACATGTAAATAATCCAGGTATAGGTCTCCAATCTGTTCCAATAACTTGAGCATGTTCATTAATTTTAAGGCCCCCAAACGTAAATGTAATACCCCCGGTTGTTGGGTATGCAACAAATGGTGGCTCGTCAATTTTAATTGCCCAATTACTTTTTGGAAGACTTAAACCATTTGTAGACAATCCGTCTTTACAAGTTGGATCAAATTTGTTTGCTGAATTTGCACAGGAATTAAATTCTTTGATTGTTTTTAATGCCTGTTCCCTATTTTCGATATCCATTAATTCCACCAATTCCTCTAAAGTATTAGCTTCTATTGATTGACCAGTTTTGTACCTTGGCTCCAAGTGTTGAACTGTTTTCTGATCAAAAATTTGATATGCAATGCCGCCGGGCTGTTTTAACATTTGAGCACCGAACTTTGCATAAGTGTAAAGTTTTGTATCTTCTCCCTCATCTACAAATCTTAATCCATCCCTATTAAGGATAATACCAAAAGAATATGAGAGACGATTTGATTGATCACCTCTCTTTCGATCTGCATGATCAGGCCAATTGGCATCTATTGGTGTAGAATGCCTCCCAGTCCACTGTCCAAATGGCATGGCTCCAATTGACAACGCCATTTTTAATCCATCTCCTTGATTATAAGATGTTCCACGAACTTTTGCAGTGTCCCAAGGTGCACCTAAATATTGAGCTCTCATTTGTGAGTTTGCTTCAAACCCACCACAGCCTAACACAACTGCGTTAGCATATAGTTTTTTAATACCATCATCTTCTTTGGTTACTACTCCAATAACTTTACCTTTATCATTTTGTAAAAGTTGTAGTGCTCCTGAGCCATATCTTATATCTATTCCAGTGTTTTTCGATGCCTTAAACCATGCAGCAGACAAACCTTTTCCTTCATGTTTAGCTCGGATAACAACTCCGCCTGGAAATGTCCATTGCCCATTAACTTGAACACCACAAACATGACAGGCGGGCTCACATTGAATTTTCGCCACTTTCACAGACCACTTAACAGCGTCATAAGAATTATTTACTAATATGTTTGCAAGAGCAGGATCAGATCTACCATTAGTTACACGCATCAAATCTTCCATATACTTTTTTTTTGTATATGGCTGAATACCGTCATAAAAATTTAAATATTCATTTTCAACACCTGGTAAAAATGGAGCAAGTTTCCGAGAGTCATCGAAAGCTATTCGTAGTATACCTCCAGACCAATGAGTATTGCCACCTCGCATTTCCTCATGAGCTTTTTCAAGTATTGCAACTCTTTTCGCACCACTTTCCACTGCAGACATTGCTGCGGCCTGAGCAGCATTACCAGCTCCAACTACAATTACGTCATAATTTGACATGATATGATTATAAAAAAAACAGATGTTTTGTAAAATAATTAATTTAAAAAAACCAGTTTTATTATAATACATTTATGTGCGCCCGTAGATCAACTGGATAGATCGTCTGACTACGGATCAGAAGGTTGGGAGTTCGAATCTTCCCGGGCGCGCCAATAGAAAAATATGGAAAATGAATTAAACTTAAAAGGATCCTTTGTTGATGGAAAATGGTTTGATGAAGGAAAAAGTTTATCAATTATTAATCCTGCAACTGGAAAAGTATTATCTGAAGTAAAAATTGTCCCAAAAAATATTTTAGACCAAGCAGTTGCTGGAGCAAAAAAAGCTCAAAAGGAATGGGCGAAAATTAACATTAAAGATAGAGCAAAAAAAATATTACAACTTTGTGATATTGCAGAAAAAAACTTAGAAACGTATGCAAAAATAGATTGTTATAATGTTGGTAACACAATCAGATTTGCTCGTAATGATATTAAGTCTGCTATAAAAAATGTTAAATATTTTTGTGACCATGTAGATGAAATTAAAGACGAAACTTTTTCAAATAAAATTAATCATTCAAATATTACCAAATACCAACCGTACGGAATTGTTTTAAAAATTAACGCATTTAATCGACCTTTTAGATGGTGTTTAGAAAAATTAGCTGCACCTCTTTTAATGGGTAACGCCATTATTATAAAAAATTCTGAACAGGCTCCATTATCTGCCTTAAAATTTTCAGAAGTTATAAAAGATATTTTACCTGATGGATTAGTCAGTATTATTTGTGGAGATCATGAAGTTGGAGATTATTTAGTCAGGCACCCAGATATTGGAAGGATAGCAGGCATTTGTTCTGTTGAGACTGGAATTAAAATTAATGAGGCTGCTTCAAGTTTGTTAAAAAAAGTAAGTTTAGAACTTGGTGGAAAAAATCCTTTAATTGCATTGAGTGATGCCGATCCAGAAAAAATTGTTGAGGTTACATTAAAGGGAATGCGTTTTGATGCTAAGGGAGAATCTTGTACGTCGCCTACCAGAGTTTTTATTCATAAATCTTTGAAAAAAAAATATTTAGAAATTCTTAAAGAAAAAATTGAAAAATTAAAAATAGGTTTGCCTTGGGAAGAAGATACAGATGTAGGGCCTGTAGTATCAAAAAAACAATATGACACGATTAAATCTTTTATTGATGGAGCAATTCAAGAAGGAGCTGAACTGTATACAGGTGGTTATGATATCAAAGATCAAAAATTAAAGGACGGATTTTTTATTAAACCAACAGTTTTAAATAATGTGACCCAAAACATGACCGTTGCAAATGAAGAGATTTTTGGTCCAGTAGTTTCAGTTATAGAATGGGATGATAAAGAAGAAGTTATTAAAATGGCAAATTCTGTGAAATACGGCTTAACAGGTTACATTGTAACTAATGATATGGATAAAGCTAAAAATGTAGCAGATCAAATTGAGTCTGGTTACATCTGGGTTAACGCAGCAGGAAGATACCCCGGCGCTCCCTTTGGTGGTTGGAAATTAAGTGGAATTGGCGTTGAAGAATGTCTTGATGAGATGAAAAGTTATGGACGAATAAAAAACATTAATATGGAGTGGTAAATGAGAAATATTTTATATTTTTTTGTAGTATTAATTTTTTTGTCTTCCAAGTCATATTCAAATGAAAAAGTTGTAATTTTCGAATTTACACAAGAAGAGTTATCAAAACTTAAATCTCACAGTATAAAAAAGAAGACTGATTATAGTATTTTAATAGATCAAAACGGTAGATGTGTTGCATCAGATAATTCTGATTTATTTAATCTTAAAAGTAAAAATAGTTCAGACGCTAACTTAAAAATAGAAAGCAATGGTTGCTTAAAAGCAGAGGCTGAAGGACAAGCATCAGGCCTTGGACGAGAAATCAAAGTGGATTTAAACAAAACACCTTTTTTAAATATAACTTGGAAAGTTGAGCAGGGAATTCCTGGTATAAAAGAAAACAGTAAAAAGGGGCATGATTTTGCGGCTCGTGTATCAGTAATAAAAGAAACTGGCTCACTACCTTGGCAAAAAATAGCGATGAACTATGTTTTTTCTAGCAATGAAAAAACGAATAGTCATTGGACGAGCCCTTACAGAAAACAAATTATTGATTATGTAGCTTCATCGTTAGTTGATACAAAAGTAAATACATGGGTTACGGTAAAACTTAATGTTAAAGAACATTTTAAAAAGTTTTTAGATCTTGATCTTGGCGTGATTGATGGTGTTGCAATTATGACAGACACAGATAATACTAAACAAAAAGCGGTCTCGTATTATAAAAATATTTATTTTTCTAATTAGTTTTTCCTAAAGGTTAAGCTTGCCCAGCGACTATAATAATCTGCTTTATATTTAATTTGATCTATTAAATTTAGTGTTTCTAAGTCAACAGCGCTTATTAAATACAGTCCTTTTTTAGAACTATCTATTTTTACAAAACCATTTGTGTCTGTTTGATATATTTTTCTTTCAAACCCATTTTCATTTTTAAAAAAAACAATAATTTTTTTATCTATAAATGGTTTTTTTTTAAGAAAGATTTTTATTTCTGAAATATTATTTTGGTAAGGATCGTTTTGATTAACTATTTCAAATTCTAAATTTTGTTTAGTTTTAAAAAAACTATTTGGTTCACCATTAAAAATTATTTTCGAAAATCTTTGATAGATCTCATTTGGAATATTTTTATTTTTTAAATCATAATTCAAATCATATTCATCTGTAAATTCGATAAAGGTTTTATAGTCTTGATATTTTAGAAACTCTTTATTGGACTGATAGTACAAATATTGAATCCCACTATAATTTACTGTCTGTTGTATTGCCGGGTAATCACCATCGATTTGATTTAATTTTTTAAAACCTTTTTTTGATACTAAAAAAAGTCTTTCTGTTTCTTGTGATAAATAAGGGTAACTCTCACCCACTAAATTTTGTCCAACTTTAATATTTGCGATGAGCTTTTCGCCACTTTTTAATTTGTATTGATCAGCCTCTAACCAAAGTTCATGCGCATTCAATGAATTTGAATTAATTAAAAAATATACTATTACTGCTAAACAAATTCTCATATGGCTCGTTTATTATTTATTATTTTATTTATTCCCTCTATAGTTTTTTCGCATGAATTGAAACCATCTATTGCAAATTTTCAATTTATTGAAAAAGATAATAAATTAAATTTTAAATTAAGTATTCAACTTAATTTAGAAGCTATATTAGCTAATATTGATCCATCACATTCAGATACGGATGAATCTAAAAATTCTGATTATTATAATAATTTAAGAAAGTTGCCTGCTGAACAATTGTTAGAAGTTTTTAAAAAATCTTTAATTAATTTTAAAGATAACATTTCTCTAAACCAGAATGAGTTAAAAATACCGTTTGAGGTTGATGATGTTCAAATAGATAAAGTTGGAGATTTAAATCTATCACGAGAGACTTTAATTCAAATTTCTGGATCAAATATAGATAAAAATAACTTACAGTTTGGTTGGATAAAAGATTACGGCCCAATTATTCTTAGAGTTTCAAATCCTCAAAAAAAAATTGTTTATACTGAATATTTAAAAATAAATTCAGTATCAAAAAAATTTTCAATAACAAAAAACAAAGATCAAAACTTGTTTGCAGAAATATATAATTATTTAACTATTGGATTTCTTCATATTGTTCCAAAAGGTCTTGATCACATTTTATTTGTAATTGGTTTATTTTTATTTTCGCCAAAATTTAAACCGTTATTAATCCAGGTTTCTGCTTTTACGCTTGCTCATACGATTACAATTTTTTTAGGAGTTCTAAACATACTCTCTATTTCACCTCAGATTGTCGAACCTATTATTGCCTTGTCCATTGCATATGTTGCAATTGAGAATATTTTTTTAAAAAATATCTCACTATGGAGACCGATAGTTGTATTTGTTTTTGGACTGCTCCACGGACTTGGTTTTGCTGGTGTTATAAGTGAGATTGGTTTGTCACAAGCTCATTTTATCACGAGTTTAATTTCATTTAATGTTGGGGTTGAGATAGGACAGCTATTTGTCATTGTGGGTTGCTACTTTGGTTTTGCATACTGGATAAAAGAAAAACCTTGGTATAAAAAATATTTTACAAATACACTTTCAATAATAATTGCACTTGTTGGTGTATATTGGTTTATTGAGAGGGTAATTTAGTGGCGCTACATAAAACATTTTCAATTATTGTTATAGCTTCTAAAGATGAAAAAGATTTTTCATTATTAAAAAAATTAAAAGATAAATTTTCAGGCCATGAAATCATTTTAGCCATTGATGCTGATAACGAATTATCTATTGATACGTTAAATGATATTAATTTAAATATTAATAAATTAGTCAAAGTTCCGAATTCAACACGAGGAAAATCATTAAACGCTGGAGCCTTAAAGGCTGAGAATAATTATTTATGGTTTTTACACATTGATAGTCAGATTGATAAAATTCAAAGAGAAGACTTAGAGCGTGTTCAAAAAAAACAGTTAAATTATTTTAAACTCGCATTTGATAATAATAAAAATACTATTAATGCATCGGGTGCAAATTTTAGATCTAAGAACTTCGATTTACCCTTTGGAGATCAGTCTTTTTTAATACATAAAAATTTATTTAATTTAATTGGTAGATTTGATGAAAGCTTAAAAGAAGGTGAAGACCATAAATTTGTATGGGATGCAAAAGCTTTAGGTATTGAAATTAGAGAAATTATTAGAGAAATTATTACCTCAGCTAGAAAATATGAAAAAAGTTCATTTTGGCAAACAACTAAGACATTATTTAAAACAATAACTCAGGCCAGAAAATTTAAACAAAATAAAATTGAGAATATTTTTTGTTTTTTTATGAAAGATCCAAAATCAAAAAATTCTAAAACAAGACTTAGAGAAACTTTAAAAGACCAAGGACTAGTTGATCAGTTTAATCTTCATTGTTTAAACATTGTAAAATCAAATATTTTATCTCTAGATAAAAATGGGAATAAAATCGTTATTATTAACAACAGTCCAAATAGGCATTACATTGAAGAATTAGGCTTATCTAAATTTAGTATTCTAGATATTAATGAAGAAAACGTTGGTAAGTCGATGCACGAGGCTTATGAAATCTGTGCACCGTTTGCGGATAGAATAGTTTTATCTGGATCAGATATACCAGAACTCACATCAAAACATTTAAGTGACTCTGTAAATTACCTATCTAAATTTGACAGTTATATCATTGGCACTAAAGATGGCGGGTATTGTTGTTTTTCTACTAAATTAAAAAACTTAGAAGCTGAATTTACAAGAGTGAATTATTCTTCAAGTACAGTTTTAAATGATTTTACAAAACATTTATATAATTTAAAGAAAAGCGATTTTTTACTTTTCGATGTAGACACTTTAGATGATTTACAATCTATGTATACAGCTTTAAAGAATGCTAAAATGACCAAAGAACAAAGTGATTTAATCGGATTTATTGATAAAAGAAAATATTCATAAATGAACAAAAGAACATTTTTAAAAATTATTGCACAATCATTACTCCTTATAGGTTTTAGCCAAACCTCTGTATTTTCAGCTCTAAAAGAAATGATTAAAACAGATCAAGAATGGGAAAAAATTTTAACGCCTGAACAATTTAAAATTTTAAGAAAAGAGGGCACCGAAAGACCTTTTGCAAGTCCATTAAACAACGAAAAGCGTGAAGGTGAATATGTTTGTGTTGCATGTTATACAAAACTTTTTCATTCATCGATGAAATATGACTCTGGCACAGGATGGCCGTCTTTTTTTGATTTTTATAAAGGAAATTTAAAAACAAAAACAGATTACAAACTTTTATATCCAAGAACTGAATACCACTGTGCAACGTGCAAAGGTCACCATGGTCATGTTTTTAATGATGGCCCAAGACCAACTTTCAAACGATATTGTAATAACGGTGTTGCTTTAAAGTTTATTCCAAAGTCTTAAAGTTATTTTTTTTTTTAAATAAATAACTCAGTTTAAATGTTGCAGTCCATGCGATAAGAACTAGTCCAATTAATGCTTCTAAACCTGTTGCAATACGCATTGGCCCATTTGCAAAAATATCTCCTGTTCCAAGTGTTGTGTAACAATTTATTGAGTAGTAAAAAAAATCTAAAAAGTTACCTGATAAATTTCCCTCAAAAAGGTTTTGATCAAGGTTAGCCTGATAAAACATATAATAGTAGAAAGCGAATAAGATAATTTAGGCTAAATGAGACCCAATTAAACACGCAGAAATTTTTACAAAGTCTTTATAAATAAACTTTTTAGCTCTGTTTTGACTGAGATAATTCAGCGTTAAACCATGAATTTTTAAACTTAAAGCTACTAAAATGACTGTAAAAATTATCGACCAAATCATTTTTGTAATATACATTGAGAATCAAATGATACCAGTAAGCAGAACATCAAGATATATCATTCGAAAACTCGATCCAGTGTATGAGTTATTCGGACCATTAGCTTATCCAATTATAAGAATAGCAGTTGGTGTCATGATGATCCCTCATGGTTATGGAAAATTATTTAACGAAGGTGGAATAGAAAGAACTGCAAAGTTTTTTTCATCTATTTCAATTGAACCATCTGTCTTTTTTGCATGGTACGTTGGTATTATAGAATTTGTTGGTGGAATATGTGTAGCAATTGGTTTGTTAACACGAATTTTTTCTGCACAGTTAGTTGGAGTTTTGTTTGTAGCAACTTTTGTTGTGCACTTTCAAAACGGATTTTTATGGGTCAAAGGTGGATACGAATATCCATTGATGTGGATGATTATAATGATTGCAATCACATTAAAAGGTGGTAGCACACTTTCCATTGATAACCAATTACCAAAAGAATTTTAATGAGCCTTTCAAATTTACCTCTTAATAAAGCAGTCCCCGTTTTACTTATAATTGTTGGTCTAGTTTTACTTTTGATAACATTTCTTGTGAATTAATTATTGAAGTGTGCCATGATAAAAGTACACGCCTAATCCAGATGTAAAAACTATATTTCCGTAGACGGCATGTTCTAGAGTTACCCAAAAGGTTGAACGATGTTCATAGTAGTTCCATGCAAATATTAAACCGCCAATAAAAGTAAAAGAAATAACTATAGGATTTAAATAAATAATATGACCTAAAGAGAAAAATATAGCATTTAGGATAATAATTTTTGTTTTACCAGGAAAGGTTGTTTCATAACGTTCAAAAAAAAATCTTCTATATAATATTTCTTGAGGCAAAGCGCTTAAAAACGGATATAATATTATTACTAAAATATAAATATTAAAGTTTTTTCTTGGAAAAGATAAAAAATTTTGTTCATCATAAAGAAAAGAAAAACTTAAAATTACAAAAGATACAAATACAATCCTAAATAAAACAAATTTTAAATTTTGAGGATTTTTGCTATGATAATTAACAATCTTTATTTTATTAAACTTTAAATATAAGCAAACCGCTAAACAACTTAAAATAACAGCAAATAAAACCTGAATATTAATTCTGGCGATTAGTAAAATTAATGGTATACCCAAAAAGAGTATAACTAATTCACTAAATTTCATTACTCGCATTAGATAAAAAATACAGTAAATTTAAAAATTAAATTGTTAATTTTTTATGAAATCAATTGAATTGGTTCAGATTTAAAATGAATTTCAACTGGTAATGATCCGTATTTTTCACCATCACATTGAACATTTATTTTTTCTTGTGATGAAATTTTAATATTTTGAGAAATTAATTTAGTTACTTTTTTAGATTTACTAAGATCGCCATAAAATATGATTAAAAAAATGCAGTATAAAAATCCGAGTCTACTTAAATCTCTAAATATATAGCAAACCATATTGTCTTCAAAAATATTTGTTGAGTTTGTAATTTTATAAGGCCCTGCGTAGTGTTTAGCATTTGTAACTAGCACCCAATTTCCTGATACTGAATGATAATCTGCTTCAACTTTAATATGATACTTTTTTAATTTAAAAAATTCGATCAATCCAAGTAAACCAAACATGGCTTTACCAAATATTTTTTTAAGAGATGGGTGCATCTTATGAACGATATCTCCATCATAACCAACACCTGCCATTAAAAAAAATTTTTTATTATTAATATTAGAGACATAAATTTTTCTTGTTTTTCCTTCCTCAATTAATTTGCATATTGATTTCACATCAGTTTTAATACCAGCCTCAATTGCTAAAATATTTGCTGTACCAAGAGGAATAATTCCAAGTTTTGTATTTTTATCAATTCCATTAATAACTTCATTGATTGTTCCATCACCACCTGCAGCAACAATAACGTCAAAATTTTTATATTCTTTTCTGGCAATTTCCGTGGCATCCCCAGGTTTTTGAGTATCAAAAATGGTGACAGAATTATTTAAACTTAATCGCTCTTTGATTTGTAAAAGCTTTTTAATCTTGCTGTTTCCAGCGTTTGGGTTGTAAATAACTGCTATTTTATTCATTACGTCTTTTTTGTTTAAAAAATTTTTAACAGTTCTGTAACACAATTATGATTCAACTTAAACTAGAGATTCGTTTATGATAGATAAAAAAACAATACTAAAAGCAGTTGATGGCAAACTCCTTCAATACAAATCTATTTGGATTTCAGACATTCATTTAGGAACAAGGGGATGTCAGGCAGATATGGTCTTAGAATTTATCAAATATACGCGTTCTGAAAATTTATATTTAGTTGGCGATATTGTTGATGGATGGGCTTTAAAAAATAAATGGTATTGGCCTCAACAGCATAATGATGTTGTTCAAAAAATTTTGAGAAAAGCAAGACACGGTACGAGAGTTTTTTACGTAGCCGGAAATCACGATGAAATTTTAAGAAAATTTATTCCTATTAATCTTGGTAACGTTGAAATTTTAAATCAATTAATTCATGAAGGAATTAATGGAAAAAAATATTGGGTCGTTCACGGCGATCAATTTGACGGAATCATAAGATATGCAAAGTGGTTATCAAGATTAGGATCTATTGCTTATGAAGGATTAATCGCATTTAATCGGTATTTAAATTATTTTAGAAGACGCTTGGGCAAGGAATATTGGTCCTTATCAAAATATTTAAAATTTAAAGTTAAAAATGCTGTAAAATTTATTAGTGAGTTCGAAGAGTTAGTTGTTGACTCTGCAAAAAAACAAAAAGCAAATGGTGTTATCTGTGGTCATATTCACCATCCTGCGATGGAAAATATGAAAGATGTAGAATATAAAAATTGTGGTGACTGGGTTGAAAGTTGCACAGCTTTAGTTGAACATTTTAATGGAGAGTTTGAGCTTATTTACTGGTTAGATAAAAGAAAAGAAATCTTAGCCGATACTTATGTTGAAGAAGAATTTGAAGAGATTAGACAAGACAAAATTAGGATTGTATCTTAAATTTAGTGAGTCCTTATAAAATTTTAATTATTACTGACGCTTGGTATCCACAAACAAATGGTGTAGTCAGAACCATGGATAATCTAGGACAACAACTTCAAAAACGAGGTCATGAAGTAAAATATATTACACCAAATGAATTTGTTACTGTTCCAATGCCAACGTATCCTGAAATTCGATTAGCATTAAATGCATGGCCAAAAATTAATAAAATGATTAAACAATATAATCCTCAAGTTGTTCATATTTCAACTGAGGGTCCCCTTGGTTTTTTTGGAAGGAAATATTGTCTCAAAAATAATATTAAGTTTACAACTTCTTATCATACAAAATTTCCAGATTATGTTTATGCAAGGACAAAAATTCCTATTAAATTTTCTTATCGTTTTATGAGATTTTTTCATAAACATTCACAATCTATATTGGTTACAACACAAACTATGAAAAAAGAGTTGGCTGAAAATGGTTTTAATGAAGATCAACTTAAGGTTTGGACTAGAGGAGTTGAGCATGATGTTTTTGGAAATGGCATAAAAATTAAAGATTTTAAGGGACCTGTTTGGATTTATGTTGGAAGAGTAGCCGTTGAAAAAAATATTAAAGCATTTTTAGATTTAGATATTGAAGGTACAAAAATTGTTGTGGGTGATGGCCCCCAGATGAATGAAGTTAAAAAAAAATATCCTGATGTTATCTTTACAGGTATGTTGGGTGATAAGGATATTGCAAACTATTTAGCATCTAGCGATGTCTTTGTTTTCCCAAGCAAAACTGACACTTTTGGTATCGTTTTAATAGAAGCGCTATCTGCTGGACTTCCTATAGCCGGCTTTAAAGTTCCAGGTCCAATTGACATTACGGGTGGAACAGAAGTTGATGCCTTGGATAACGATTTAAAAACTTCAGCCCTTAAAGCATTGAAGATTAATAGAGAAAAATGTAAGGCATTAGCACAAAAATATACTTGGCAAGAGTGTGCAAAAATATTTGAAACCAGTTGTTCACCTAATTATTAAAAGATTGTTTGCCTTTTAAGGTATATTCTCTTAACTCATTTGAAATTTCAGAGTTACCTTTTCCTATAAATTGAGAACTATAATGGGTAGGTAAGCATACTGCTTTAAAAAATTTATTTTTTTTATTAATTAATTCTTTTGCAAAAAGAATTCTTCTTAATGGGTAATGTATTATACCTAATACGTGAAATAAAAAACTATTTTCACCATTAAAATAAACGGGGCAAATTGTTGCTTCAGTTTTTCTAATTATTGCACCTAAAATAGATTGCCATTTTTTTTCAATTACTTTTCCAAATATTTTTTCTTTGGTTGCCACTTCACCGGATGGAAAAATGATTAAAGCACCACCATTTTGAACATGTCGGATGGCATCATTTTTTGATTTTAAATTAAACTTTACAGACTCTCTTTTTTCATCAAGTTTTAGAGGAAATAAATAAGGTCTTATGAGATCAACTTGTGATATTTCATCATTAATAAGTATTCGGTAATCTTTCCTTTTTTTAGAAATAGTATCGGCAATAATTAATCCATCTACTAGTCCAAATGGGTGGTTACAAACTACGATCACAGGACCAGTTTCAGGAATTTTTTCAGTATTTAAAATCGAGTATTTTATGTTGAAAAGTTCTAATGTTTTATTCCAAAAATTATTTTTCAATTCAAAATTGTCATAATGTTTTTGGTACAATTTTTTTAAATACGAAAAACCAAATAACCAAGCTATTAATGATTTCACTCTTACAGTTTATATAAATTTTTTAAGATAAGTCTTGCTAATATTTTTGTAAGGTAAATAAATAAAAATATCTGTTGTTTTGACTACATGGTCAACCACAGCTCCATCACCAATTTTAGCCCCTAATCTTAAATAAGCCTTCACTAAAGTTGGTAGATTTTTAACAATTGATAGTTCAGAAACATTATCTAAATTTGCGATATTCATATCTGTTTTGTGTTTTTCTAATGCTGAAACTCTAATTGACTCCTCCATTAGAAATTTCTGATACAGATAAGTTAACTCTGTTTTAATATCATCTGGTTTATCATTTAAAAAACTTGCCATGCCAAATAAGACATCAATATTATGATCTAAAATATAATGATGAATTTTTTTCCACATAAATTGTAATATATTTTTTTTTCTAAAATTTTTATGAATGCAAGAACGGCTTAATTCTAACAAATTATCGTTTTCATGATTATTTATCATTTGATCAATATTAAATTCTTGTTTTGAGTAAAATCCACATCGTTTAGCAGATTTGCTATTTAACAATCGATAGGTTCCAACGACTTTCGTTTTAGAAAATTTACCGTTTTGATGTGTAACTATTAAATGATCTGCAAATTGGTCATATTTGTCAGAATCTTTTTTAAAATATTTTAAACTTATAATTTTTTTATCTCGTTCTGAAAAAAAAACTTTATATCGTAGCCGTTGTGCAGCCTTGATATCTTTTTGATTTTCGGCAAAATAACAATTTAGCCTAGGAGCAAAAAAGTCGGAAGTTATAATATTAACTTTTTTTGCAAAAGGTAACTTCGTTAACGGTTCAATTGACATAGAATGGTAATTAAAGTGATTTGGTTTCAGTAAAATGACAGTATTGTTTCAGTATTATGACTTTTCACAAAATGATATAAAAGATTAATAAGTATGAGAGTTATTTTAATCATTAACTATTTTGTAATAATTATTCTACTTTTTTTAAAAAAATTAGACTTAATTTCATTAATTATATTATTTATTTCAAATACCGGCGCACTTTATTTTATGTTTAAAAACCAAGATCAAAAAAAGGTAAAAGAAAAAACTGATGAAAAAATCTTAGTATCAACCAAAGCCTACACCTATGATGATATTGAAAATCAATTAATAAATGAAATTGAAGATTACATATTATTTATTAATTCATTCAATGCTGTTTCTGCAGCAAATCAATCTGCAAAAAATTATTATGGCGATATAGTTGGAAAAGATTTGTCTAGTTTTATTAGGGCACCTGAACTTCTAGATAAAATTGAAAATTCAAGAAATAATAGAATGAATGAATATCTTGAGTTTGAAATTAATCTTCCAACGTATAGTTTTTTTAGATTAACGATTGTCCCTTTGAGTCAAAGAAATGTTTTGATTGTTATTAAAGATTATACAGATGTAAAAAAATCAGAAAAATTAAGATCAGACTTTGTTGCTAATGTTAGTCATGAACTCAAAACTCCACTAGTGTCTATAAAAGGATTTTTAGAGACAATATCTACGGCTGCAAAAGAAGATCCGAAAGCACAACAAAAATTCATTAAAATTATGCAGGAACAAGCGGAAAAAATGGAAGTATTAATTTCAGATTTAATGTCATTAAGTCGTATAGAAATGCAAGAACATATTCAACCAAGCGAAAAAGTTAACTTAAACGATATTTTGGAAGGATTAGAGAAAATTCCAAATAAAATTGCTGAAAAAAAGAATGTTAGAATTGAAATCAATAAAAATAAAGAAGCTTCATTGGTTCGTGGTGATTACGATAAAATCTCAGAAGTGATCCAAAACCTGTATGATAACGCAATTAAATACACTAAAAATAACTCAAATGTTCAATTATTTATAAATTTTAATCAAAATAAATTTAGCAAAGGATCATTTAGTATTCATGTAAAGGATGAGGGAATAGGTATACCAAAAGATGAAATACACCGCGTTACTGAAAGATTTTATCGCACAGCAATCGCAAAAAAAAATTTAATTCAGGGTACAGGCCTTGGTTTAGCAATAGTTAAACATATTATTAATCAACATAGAGGAGACTTGGAAATTAATAGTAGACTTAATGAGGGAAGTGAGTTTATAGTTCATTTACCAGTATATGAAAAAATTTAGTGTTTTCATAATATTATCAATACTTTTATTTTCTAATAATTCAAATTCAGATCAAAAAGATGTCATTAAAAATTTGATGCAACGTCCTTTGAACTATCTTGATTTAGGCATCATTAATCTTGAAAGAGATATGGAAAGATCAATTGATCGAATTATTAGCAGGTACACCTCAAGATTATTAGCCAATTTAATTGGTGATAGAAAGGAAGAAGTTGAAATGGCTGTAATTTATAATTGGAGAAAAACTGCAGTTACAGCCTCAATCTCTATACCCATGAGCTCGGGACTAGGAGAAAATGATTATTTGAGTTCGAGCAATAAATGCAGAGAAATTTTTGATGATGTAAGACATAATCTTCTAAGAAGTCAGCCAGAGTCTTCCCTGTCCGAGTCTCAAGTTGCATCGTATTTAGTCGAAAAATTTTATCCACCTTCTAATCAACCCTGGACACTTCCTGAAGATTACAGAAAATCTTTAGTTAAATTGGTTTTACTAGAGGTGGTTTTAAGACCTACAAACAAATACGCTCTTTCAAAAGCCGTACTGCCAGTTTCTTGTAATGGAAATTTAGCAGAGGAAAAAGGTGATATAAAAGTTGTACATAATACAACTATTCAGTGAGCATTTTAACAAAACTGTAATAATTACTTAATATTAATGCCAACACAATTACGTAAGTAACGCAAACATTTAAACTTTAATTAAAGGAAGAAAAATGAAAAAACTTAACTTTGTACTTTCTCTTTTAGTTGCTATCGCTATTTCTGGTGCGGCTTCTGCAAGAGATCAAATCAAAATTGTTGGTTCATCTACAGTTTATCCTTATGCAACTGTTGTTGCTGAAAAATTTGGTAAGTCTGGTTTTAAAACTCCAGTTATCGAATCGACTGGAACTGGTGGAGGAATGAAACTATTTTGTGCAGGTGTTGGAACACAACATCCTGATATCACTAATGCATCAAGAGCAATCAAATCAAAAGAAAAAGCTCTTTGTGCAAAAAATGGTGTAAAAGATATTGTTGAAATCGTAGTAGGTAACGACGGTATTTCTTTTGCTCATTCAGTGAAAGCAAAAGATATGAACTTTACCAAAGAGCAACTTTGGAGAGCTTTAGCTCACGATGTTGATGTAAACGGTAAAGTAGTAAAAAATCCTTACAAAAAATGGAGCGATATTGATAAGTCTTTGCCTAGTAAAGGTATTAAGATTTTAGTACCTCCACCAACTTCTGGAACTAGAGATGCTTGGAACTCATTAGTAATGGGTAAAGGTTGTTCTAAAGCTGCAAAAGCTGCGTTTACAGCTGCTGGAAAAAAAGCAAAAAAAGCTTGTGCTAAGCTTAGAGAAGATGGTTTAGCAGTAGAAGCTGGTGAAAACGATACTTTAATCGTAAATAAACTAGCTGCTGATCCAGATATGTTTGGTTTATTTGGTTTTTCATACTTAGTAGCTAACAAAGATAAAATCAAAGCAACTAAAGTTGAAGGAAAACTTCCTTCATTAGCATCTATTCAAGATTACACGTACCCAATCGCAAGACCTTTATTTTTCTATGTGAAAAAAGCTCACGTTGGAACTGTACCGGGAATTAAAGAATATTTGAAAGAGTTTACTGCTAAAGGAACTATGGGTCCAAAAGGTTATTTAACTGATATTGGATTAGTACCTCTAGATAGCAAATCTTACAAAAAGACAAGAACTGCTGGAACTAAACTTAAAACAATTAAGTTAAACTAGTCTAGTTTTTAAATTGAGGGCCTATATACTAGGCCCTCAAAATACTGTTAACCAAGAGGAAACTTTGAATTCAATTCTTATCCTAGCTCTAATTCTTTTTGGTTTAACAAGCTTTTATTTTGGAAAATCAAGAATAAAAAAAGTTACTACAAATGGGACATTTGAGCCAAAAGCGCTTCCTCATTTTTATGGATATTATCAAGCACTTTGGTGTGCCTTACCTGCTTTAGTTATAATTTCAATTTGGACAGTTTCTGAACCCTTAATTTTAAAAAATGTTATCGAAAATAAAATTCAAATTTCATCACTTAACGAATTGTCAAAAGATGAATTAAATTTAATTTATTCTCAAATTGTATCTTTTGCACAAGGTAATTTTTCTGGTCAAATTACCAAAGGAATCGAGGCTGGTGCAATAACTTATAAAAATTTATTATCAATTTCACAGGGTGCAAAAATTATATTGTTTTTTTGTGCAATAATTGCAACATCTTTATTTGCTTATAATCAAATCAATAAAAATGTTCATGCAAGAGAACGTGTTGAGAAAACCCTAACTGTTATTCTTTTTTTATCATCTGTAGCAGCAATTCTTACAACTATAGGAATTATTTTTTCATTATTATTTGAAACCATTCAATTTTTTTCAAAGATTAATCCATTAGATTTTTTCTTTGGTTTAGGATGGTCTCCACAAAAGGCCTTTATAAGTGATCCAACAAATCTAACTCCGCAAGAAGCCAAGGATTTAAAAGAAGCTTTTGGAGCTGTTCCTCTATTTGCGGGAACAGCCTTTATAGCATTTATCGCAATGTGCGTTGCTGTACCAATCGGTCTTTACTCGGGAATTTATCTTGCAGAATACGCAACAACAAAGCAAAGAAAATGGGGTAAACCAATTATTGAAATTTTAGCAGGGGTGCCAACTGTTGTTTATGGTTTTTTTGCAGCTTTAACTGTTGGTCCATTTTTTAGAGTGATTGGAGATTCGATTGGTTTAGAGGTATCTTCTGAAAGTGCTCTAGCCGCAGGTTTAGTGATGGGCGTCATGATTATTCCATTTGTTTCATCATTATCTGATGATGTAATCAATGCAGTTCCACAATCTCTTAGAGAGGGATCTTATGCGATGGGCGCAACTAAATCTGAAACGATAAAAAAAGTTGTTTTTCCAGCAGCGTTACCAGGAATTGTTGGGTCAATTCTTTTAGCAGTTTCAAGAGCGGTAGGTGAAACAATGATTGTCGTGATGGCGGCAGGTTTAGCTGCAAATTTAACAATCAATCCACTTGAAGCGACTACAACAATAACAACTCAAATTGTAATGATTTTAGTAGGAGACCAAGAGTTTACAAGTGCCAAAACCCAATCAGCCTTTGCGCTTGGGCTTACACTATTTGTTTTAACATTAATTTTAAATTTCATAGCCCTGAGAATTGTAAAAAAATATAGAGAAAAATATGACTAGAGAACAAAGGTTAAAAAAAAGATACGCTTCTGAAAAACGTTTTAGGTTTTTGGGTATCGGTGCAATTGCAATCTCCATATTTTTTGTATGTCTTTTGTTATTTAAAGTATTTTCCACAGGAAGTACCGCTTTTATCAAGACAACTATTATGACTGAAGTTGATTTTAATAAGGAGCTTTTAGAACTAGGAGATGTGAAAAATCCAACATTGAAACAAATCAAAGAGGCTGAATTTTTTGATGTAACCTATAAAGCAGCAACAGGACTATTTCCATATAAAAATGATGAAGAAGAAAAAGGTGTTAAAACACTTTTAAGTGGAAATTATGAAACAGAAATAAAAAATTATTTATTAAATAATCCGGAGCTACTTGGACAAAAGGTTACAATTGAACTGACGGCTTCAGATGATTTAGATCAGTTACATAAAGGAAATTTCCCAAGAGATATCCCAGAAGATAGAAGAAGGTTAAACAATTTTCAATTAAATGTTTACGATAATTTAGTAGAGCAAGGAAAAATTGGAACTGCATTTGGAAATTACTTTTTCTTTTCCGGAGATTCTAGAGACCCAGAAATAGCTGGTGTTGCAGGTGCAGTTATAGGATCCTTCTTTTCAATTATAATTTGTCTAATGATTGCTTTTCCAATTGCTTTAATGGCAGCAGTTTACTTGGAAGAATTTGCTCCAAAAAATACTTTTACTGATATTATAGAAATTAATATTAATAATTTAGCAGCTGTTCCATCAATTGTTTTTGGTCTATTAGGATTGGGAATGCTTCTTAGTGTTTTTGGACTACCAAGATCTACATCTTTAGTAGGTGGAATTACGCTGTCTTTAATGACATTGCCAACCATTATTATTGCTTGCAGGGCATCATTAAAAGCCGTTCCCCCTTCAATTCGTGAGGGTGCACTTGCTGTTGGAGCATCAAGAGTTCAAACTGTAATGCATCATGTTGTTCCACTCGCTATGCCAGGTACTTTATCTGGAACTATTATCGGCTTGGCTCAAGCCTTAGGAGAAACAGCGCCTTTACTATTAATTGGTATGGTAGCGTTTGTGGTAGACGTGCCAAGTGTTCCAACTGATCCATCAACTTCTCTTCCTGTTCAGATTTATTTATGGTCTGAGTCTGCAGAGAGAGGATTTGTTGAAAAAACTTCAGCAACTATCATGTTGCTAATTGGTTTTTTAATTATTATGAACTCTCTAGCTGTTTGGGCTAGACAAAAATTTGAAAGGAAATGGTAAAATGAGTAATAAAATTGTCGCTAAAAAAGTATCAGTTTTTTATGGGCCAAAACAAGCATTGTTTGATGTTGATTTAAATGTTGCTGAAAAGCAAGTAACAGCTTTAATTGGACCATCTGGATGCGGAAAATCAACATTCATTAGATGTCTAAATCGTATGAATGATGTCATTGATATTTGTAAAGTTAGTGGAAACATAGAAATTGATGGAAAAGATATTTATGACAAATCCGTTGATGTTGTTCAACTTAGAGAAAAAGTAGGAATGGTTTTTCAAAAACCAAATCCATTTCCAAAAAGTATTTATGAAAATATATCTTATGGACCAACTATTCATGGAATTGCAAAAGATAAAACTCACATGGATGAAATTGTTGAAACAAGTTTAAAAAAAGCTGCTTTATGGGACGAGGTAAAGGATCGGTTAGATCAGCCAGGAACAGGATTATCAGGAGGTCAGCAACAACGACTATGTATAGCTCGAGCTATTTCAATTAACCCTGAGGTTATCTTGATGGATGAGCCTTGTTCTGCCCTGGATCCCATTGCAACTGCTAAAATTGAAACTTTAATAGATGATTTAAAGTCATCATATACAATAGCCATTGTTACTCATTCCATGGCGCAGGCTGCTAGAGTATCTCAGCATACAGGCTTTTTTCATTTAGGAAAATTAATAGAATTTGATTTTACGGACAAAATATTTAAAAATCCAGAGAACCAAATGACACAAGATTATATAACAGGAAGGTTTGGTTAAAATTATGAATGAACATATCGTAAAATCATATGATGAACAATTAAGTATACTCAAAAATACCATTGCAAAGATGGGCTCACTTGCAGAAAGACAAATTAAAGATGCTACTGAAGCTGCATTAAAGCAAGACCAAGGATTTGCAGATGCAATTGTTGGAAAAGATGACAGAATTGATGATCTAGAAAAAAGTATCGAACAACAGGTTGTTAATCTTCTTACTATGCGTCAACCTCTTGCTATTGACTTAAGAGAGACAGTATCTGCAATGAAGATTTCTTCTGATTTAGAGCGAATTGGTGATTTATCTAAAAACATTGCAAAGCGATCACGTCATTTAGATCAAAATATAGTTGATGATATAAATAAAAATTTTAGCGCAGCATCTGTAAAAGTTCAAAAAAATGTTAAATTTGTTTTAGACGCATTCTTAAATCGCGATGCTAAATTAGCTGAGCAGGTTTGGTATGCAGATGAAGAGATTGATACTTTAGTTGATATTTGTATGAACTCAATTTTAAAGTGCATAGAAAAATCTAGTGATGGTAGTGGTGCAGCAGCATGTTCTCAAATGATGTTTATGTCTAAAAATTTAGAAAGAATTGGCGATCACGCAACGAATATTGCAGAAACCGTTTATTTTTTGGTTACAGGTGATTATTTGGAAGGTGATAGACCTAAAGGAGAATCGGATATAGTATCTGGTCAATAAATTTTTATGAGCGCAACAATTTTAGTTGTTGAAGATGAAAAATCTATATCGACCTTAATTCAATATAATTTGGAAAAAGAAGGTTTTAAAGTGCATACTTCCGAAACAGGAGAAGATGGGTTCGATCAAATAAAAAAAAGCCTTCCAGATTTAGTGTTATTAGATTGGATGCTTCCAGATTTATCTGGAATTGATATTTGTAAACAAATAAAAAAAGACGCAAAGTTAAAATCAATACCTGTAATTATGCTAACTGCAAAATCAGAAGAGGCAGATAAAATTCGAGGCTTTGAAACTGGAGCAGATGATTATGTCACCAAACCCTTTAGTACAAAAGAGCTTATATTAAGAATCCAAGCTTTATTAAAAAGAGTAAAACCTTCGTTAACTGAAGATATTGCTTCATTTAAAGATATTAAAATTGATCGACTAGCTAGAAGAGTTTACCGAGGTGATAAAGAAATTAAATTAGGCCCTACAGAATACAATTTGTTAAACTTTTTTATTAAAAATCCAATGCGTGTTTATTCTAGAGAACAATTACTTAACCAGGTCTGGGGCAATGAGATATATGTAGAAAGCCGTACCGTTGATGTTCATATTAGAAGATTGAGAAAAGCAATTAATTTAGACAATCAAGATGATTTAATCAGAACTGTAAGGTCAGCAGGTTACGCTTTAGATAGTCAGTAAAAATCTTTGGGTTTAATAAATCCATCAAGTAATCCATCACCAAACTTAATATCATTCCAAGATTTTTTTCTAAATATTATTGTTGCAATTGCCGCTGTACTGAATTTATCGGTCAAAAGTTCTCCATGTTCATTTAAATTTGAGCACAGTTGTTGAGTTAAATCTTTAACAGTTGGTTCATGGTTTAGAATTAAAGCACTTTTATATTTATCTTTTATAGATTGAATGGACTTTAATAAAAATTTTGGTGTAGCTAAATAATGATCTTTTTTTATTTTTTTTTTCTTTAAATTTAAATCTTTGATATATTTATATGTCTCAACTGTTCTTTGAGATCCGGAGATATAAGCAAAGTCAAAAAACATACCCTTATTTTTCATAATTTTTCTCATCAATTTTGCATTATGCTTACCTCTTTTGTTTAGCGGTCTTTGATAATCAGATAATTCAGGATCTTCCCAACTAGATTTTGCATGTCGCATGACATATAAATTTAACATATCTAATATATATTATTATTTAATTAAATTTTTATGACAAGCAGATACAATAATAGAGAATTATCATGGTTAGAATTCAATTCGAGAGTTTTATCAGAGGCAGGAAATACAGATTTACCGCTTTTTGAGAGGGTAAGATTTTTATCTATTGCATCAAATAATTTAGATGAATTTTATATGGTGCGAGTAGCAGGAGTTTATGCTCAACTTAAAGAAAAAATCAAACACGAAACAATTGATGGTCTATCTCCAAAAGAACAATTAAAAAAAATTAAAAATAAATCATCAGAACTATTAAAAAAATCAAATTTTATTTGGTCAAGATTAAAAAAAGAGCTATCTAAACAAAGAATATTTTTTAAAAGTTTTGATGAACTTAATCAGGATGAAAAGACAAATTTATTAAATATTTTTAATTCAAATATAGCACCAGTTTTAACACCTCAGGCCATTGATCCTTCACATCCTTTCCCATTTTTATTTAATCAAGGGCATTTTTTGCTTATGGAAATGCAAAAAAAAGGAAAAAAAAGATCAATTTATTCAATCATTATTTTACCTAAGAATTTAAAGAGATTTTACAATGTCAGTAATGTTGAAGCAGTAAAAAATTATGTATCATTAGAAGAGACCGTAAGTTCCTATGCTTCAAAACTTTTTCCAGGTTATGAAATTAAAAGTTATATATCCGCACGTGTAACAAGAGATAGTGATATTGAGGTTGAAGATGAAGCGGAGGATCTCGTAGTTTTTTATGAGAAAGCTTTAAAAAAAAGAAAAAGAGGTAGAATTGTTAGGTTAGAATTAAGGAAAGGATCCGAACGTCATTTGAAAAAATTCTTAATAAAAAAAATTAAAGCAGACGAAGACACTGTAGATGAGATAGAAGAATTTGTTGGTACTCACGAAATTTCTCAAATTATTGTTGCGGGCAAAAAGGAGTTTTATTTTAAAAAATTTAATCCAAGACAAGTTGAAAGAGTAAATCAGTTTGATGGTGACTATTTTAAAGCAATTAAATCTAAGGATATGATCGTACACCATCCGTATGAAACTTTTGATGCAGTCATACAATTTTTAAATCAAGCGGCAAATGATTCAAATGTTCAAGCAATCAAACAGACTTTGTACAGAACAACCCTAGACTCGCCTATTGTAAAAGCTCTTAAAACTGCAGCAGAAAATGGAAAGTCAGTTACTGCAATAGTTGAAATCAAAGCAAGATTTGATGAAGAAGCTAATATAAGTTTAGCTAAATCTTTAGAAAAATCTGGTGTTCAAGTTGTTTATGGTTTTGTTCATTTGAAAACGCACGCCAAATCAAGTTTAGTTGTAAGATTAGAAAATGGAACTTTAAATAAATACGTTCATATAGGAA
>NHGV01000013.1:0-40926 GCA_002171085.1 Pelagibacteraceae bacterium TMED146
CACCCCCATGAGTTGTATTTGGTGGAGGTGCAGGGTACCGCCCCCTGGTCCGAAATGTTTATTACGAATTTCGTTTATCACCATAGTTGGAAAACCAACNNAAATTAATATANGTGATAGATTCTAAATTTAAAGAAATTAATTTTAATGGCGCTNACAGAACNACAAAAGATAGAAATAAAAGANCAGCAATCACAACAAAATACAACAAAAAGAGTTACCTCNCCNGAGTTAGAAAAAATTTTATATGAGGCNATACCAATNCTTGATCANGGCTTTATTAGAGTGGTTGANTACATGGGNGATGATAGCTCNATTGTTCAAGCAGCAAGAGTTTCATATGGAAAAGGNACAAAAAAAGTTTCAACTGATGAAGGACTAATNAGATATTTGTTACGCCATTGGCACAGTACTCCATTTGAGATGTGTGAAATTAAATATCATATTAAATTACCAATTTTTATTGCAAGGCAATGGATCAGACATNGAACAGCAAATGTAAATGANTATTCAGCNAGATACTCTATTTTAGACAAAGAATTTTATATTCCNGCACCAGATAAGTTAGCNGCTCAAGCANTNAATAANAGACAAGGNAGNGGNGATGTACTTGAGGGNGATCAGGCTCAAGAAGTACTTGATATTTTAAAAGAAGATTCNCAACGNACATANGAGAATTATGAAAAAATNNTNAATGAACGNTATGATGGTTCAGTCATTGATGNAAATAAATCAGGTTTAGCAAGAGAATTAGCTAGAATGAATTTAACATTAAATTCTTACACNCAGTGGTATTGGAAAACAGATTTGTTAAATCTAATGAATTTTTTATTCTTAAGAGCAGATATTCATGCTCAATATGAGATAAGAGTCTATGCAGATGCAATGATTGAAACATTAAAAAAATGGGTACCAATTACTCATTCAGCATTTTTAGATTACAGNGTTGGNGCTGCTCATGTTTCTNCAAAAGGTTTAAAGNTAATTAAATCACTTTTNAATGGAGAAAAGGTTAATTTAGANAGTTCTGGTCTGAGCAAAAGAGAATGGAATGAATTAATGGAAGTTTTAGAAAAAAAAGATTTAANCGCCTAATTNAATATTTCCTTAGCAATAGTTTCAAACTGAATTTTAATATCTTTAGACAGGTTTTCAAAAACCAAACCTTTTTCTANACAATCATTAAAAGATTCATCAATTTTAATNTTGTCTAANAATTTTATTTTTTGTTTTTNACATAATTCTTTTGCTCCATTTTTTCCGAATGGATAAGAAGGGTTATTNTTTTTATCTAATATAAAAGACATATTCTCAATTACNCCCAAAACTGGAATGTCAGTTTTTTTAAACATTTCTATCCCTCTGTTTGCATCTGTAATTGATAATTTTTGTGGTGTTGTAATAATAATACTTCCATCAACCTTCAATTCCTGCGCAAATGTTAAAATCGCATCTCCTGTACCGGGAGGTAGATCCACGAACAAACAATCTAATTCACCCCAATTCACATTATTTATAAATGATTTGATTGCATTAATAACCATTGGACCACGCCAAACCATTGGAGAGTTTTTATCAATTAAAAATCCCATNGAAATTAATTTAATGTTTTGTGCAATTATGGGGTTTATTNTTTTATTTTCATCTGCGGTTGGTTTTTCTGAAATATTAAATAAATCTGGAATAGATGGACCATAAATATCAGCATCTAATAGGCCAATAGAAAAACCTTGTTTTGCCGCTGCAGCTGCAAGATTTGCACAAATTGTTGATTTTCCAACTCCTCCCTTAGCACTTGAAATTGCTAAAATTTTTTTTACTCCAGGNATGCTTTTTTTTTGAAATTGTGACNTTGGTTCAATTTTTTCTTTAAAATTAGCACTTAAATTTACTTTTTTTTTGTTATCCACCTTGTTTTTTCCTTTTAAACNACCATCTATATATGTAGTAGTAACNCAATTAATTTTTTAAAACAACGGAGTTTAAATGTCAGGATCCCCTTGGGGCAGCGGAGGAAATGGAAGACCCACTGGAGGTGGTGGAGGAAGTAATAGACCACCAAACATTGATGATTTAGCAAATCAATTTCAAGACAATTTAAAAAAGATNTTNCCCGGNAAAAAAATGCCAGGNGGAAATAANCCNTTTTTATTATTTGGAATAATTATCCTAGGCTTATGGTTGGCGAGCGGTTTTTACAGAGTATTACCTGATGAGCAAGGTGTAGTTTTAAGGTTTGGAAAATATGTGAATCAAACACAACCTGGACTTCATTATCATTTACCTTATCCAATCGAAACAGCACTTACTCCAAAAGTTACAAAGGTTAACAGAATAGATGTGGGTTACAGATCGGCTTCAGATACTGGAAGAGCGACTGGTGTGAGCGATGTGCCTGAGGAAAGTTTAATGTTAACTGGTGATGAAAATATTGTTGATATTGATTATTCTGTTTTTTGGTTAATCAAAGATGCTGGAAAATTCTTGTTTAATATTCANGANCCTGANGANTCNGTNAAAAGTGTTGCTGAAACAGCAATGAGAGAAGTGATTGCAAAAAGAGATATTCAATCAATTTTGACAGAAGGAAGAGCTCAGGTCGAAGTTGATACGCAAAATATTATGCAAGAAATNNTAGATAGNTACGANTCNGGAATTACGATTACTCAAGTTCAAACCCAGAAAGCAGATCCTCCAAAAGAGGTAATTGATGCTTTTAGAGATGTTCAAGCNGCNAAAGCTGATAAAGAAAGAGCTCAAAACGAAGCCGAGGCTTATGCNAANGATGTTATACCAAGAGCACGAGGAGAAGCCGCTCAAATTCTTCAGCAAGCTGAAGCTTATAAGAGAGAGGTTGTGGCNCTATCAGANGGTGAAGCNAGTAGATTTTTNGCAATTTANAATGAGTACAGAAAAGCAAGAACCGTAACACAAGAAAGAATGTATTTAGAAACTATGGAAAAAGTAATGGCCGATATCAATAAAATTATTATAGATAAAAAATCTGGTGGAGGAGTAGTTCCATACTTACCATTGCCCGAACTCAAAAAGAATGTAGGAAATTAAATGGGTGAAAAAGCTTTAAAATTTTTAGGTCCAGTTATTATTCTTATTGGTTTTTTAGGATACTCAACTTTCTTTATTGTATCTGAAGTACAACAAGCAATAGTTTTGCAATTTGGTGATCCAAAGAGAATTGTCCTAAAAGCTGGATTAAATTATAAAATTCCATTTATTCAGAACACAGTATTCCTAGACACTAGAATTTTAAATCTAGACGCTCCACCAGAAGAGGTAATTGCATCAGATCAAAAAAGATTGATTGTTGATGCATTTGCAAGATTTCAAATTAAAGACCCATTGCAGTTTTATATTTCTGTTGGGAACGAAAGAGTTGCAAGATCACGTCTATCTACAATTGTGAACGCTAGAATTAGGGGTGTTTTAGGTAAAGAAGAGTTAGCAACCTTGGTTTCAAAAGATAGAGCAAGATTGATGAACCAAATCACAGAGGACGTAAATGGTGAAGCTCAAAAATTAGGAATAAGAATAATTGATGTAAGAATAAAGAGAGCTGATTTACCCCAAGCTAATAGTGAAGCAATATATAGAAGAATGCAGACTGAAAGAGAAAGAGAAGCTAAAGAGTTTAGAGCAGAGGGTGCTGAGATAGCTCAAACAGTAAGATCAACAGCTGATAAAGAAGTTACGATTATATTGGCTGAAGCTAATAAAAAATCTCAAATTTTAAAAGGTGAGGGCGATGGTTTAAGAAACAAAATTTTTGCTGATGCTTACGGCAAAGATCCCAAATTTTTCAGCTTTTACCGCTCAATGCAATCTTACGAAAAATCTTTAGTTGGTAAAGATACTTCTTTAATACTATCTCCAGATAGTGACTTTTTTAAATTTTTTGGAGAATCTGGGACAAATAATAGACGAAGTTCTGCACCATCTACACCTATAAAAAAATAGTTATGAAAGAACTTATCGTAGCGATTGGATTGCTATTTGTAATTGAAGGACTTTTGTATTCAATTTTTCCTGAACAGATGAAGGGCATGATGGAAAAAATGAAATCTATTCCATCCTCAAATTTGAGAACAGGTGGCCTTTTTTTTGCTTTAATTGGATTTATTATTGTTTGGGTTATTAAAAGATGAAAAAGTTTTTAAAAATTTTAACTATTGTTTTTATTTTTCAAGGTTTAAATTACCCTGCCTATTCTACAGATGTTTCAAAAGGCTTTTCTAAGCTTGCAGAAAAATTAATGCCATCCGTTGTTAATATTTCAGCTACAACAATAGTTGAAACACGTTCTCAAGAGTTTCCATTTCAATTTCCTCCAGGCTCGCCTTTTGAGGAATTTTTTAAGGATTTTCAGCAAAATCAAGGACCGCAAAAAAGAAAATCAACTGCTTTAGGTTCTGGGTTTGTCATTAAGGAAAATGGAACAGTGATTACAAACAATCATGTAATTCAAAATGCCGAAGGTATTTTTGTAAAGTTTACTGATGGCAAGGAGTATGAGGCTAAACTTATCGGTACTGATCCTGTTAGTGATATTGCGGTGTTAAAAATTCAATCTGATAAAAAATTTCCAGCTGTAAATTTTGCAAATTCAGACGAGGCAAAAGTGGGAGACTGGGTTATTGCAATAGGAAACCCATTTGGATTAGGTGGAACTGTTACCCAAGGTATAGTCTCTGCAATTAATAGAGATATTAATATGGGACGATATGATAACTTTATCCAAACAGATGCATCAATAAACCAAGGAAACTCTGGTGGTCCATTATTTAATATGGACGGTGAAGTTCTTGGAATTAATACTGCAATTTTTTCTAATTCAGGCGGTTCAGTTGGTATTGGTTTTGCAATTCCTTCAAACTTTGCAAATAATGTTATCAATCAATTAATTAAATTTGGTGAGACTAAAAGAGGATGGTTAGGTGTTAGAATTCAAACAGTCACAAAAGAAATTGCAGATAGTCTAGGATTAAAAGAAGCTATAGGTGCATTGATTACTGATATTAACAAAGGAAGTCCTGCTGATAAAGCGGGTTTAAATTCTGGGGATATTATAATTGAGTTTAATGGAAAAAAAGTAAAAACAACAAGAGACCTACAAAGGTTAGTAGGAGAGGCGCCAGTTGGAAAAGCTGCAAATTTAAAAATTTGGAGAGATAAAAAAGAAATTTCTAAAACTGTTGTACTTGGAAGATTAGAAGATACAGCTGAATTTAAAAATAAAATTCCTGCAAAATCAAAAGAGCAAACTTTATCAAGTTTGGGTATCGATGTTAGAGATATAAAGGAAGAAGATAAAAAAAATAGAAATAAGCTAGAAAAGAAATCAGGTGTTATTATTCAAAAAATAGATCCAAATGGAGCTATGGCTTTGCTACCTGTAAGGCCAGGTGATGCAATTATTTCATTACAAAATAATTCAATTAAAAATGTAAAAGACTTTGAAAGACAGTTAAAAAAACAAATTAAATCTGGTAAAAAAACATTATTACTGACAATCATCGACCTTCAAAATACGACAAGATATATTGGCGTAAAAATAAAATAATTAATTCATGAAAAAAGTTATTCTTTTAGCTGGTCCAACAGCTTCAGGAAAATCTGAGCTTGCAATTTATATTGCAAAAAAAATTAATGGGGAAATTATAAATGCAGATAGCATGCAAGTTTTTAAAGAGATTAAAATTTTATCTGCTAGACCTGAAGATGATAAAAATATTAAACACCATCTATATGGCTTTGTAAGTGTTAAGAAAAACTTTTCTACTGGTGAATGGATTAAATATACAGAGAAAAAAATTAATGAAATTCTCAAAAAGAAAAAAACGCCAGTTATTGTGGGTGGCACGGGACTTTATTTTAAATCTTTAATTAATGGTATTGCTCAGATACCAAATATTTCTAAAGCTAAAAGAGATAAAATAATCAAATTATTTAATCAAATAGGAGTAGATGAGTTTTATAAAAAATTAATCAAATTAGATCCAAAATGTAAAAATAAGATAATTAAAAATGATAAACAACGAATGATAAGATTTTATGAAGTAAAATTTTACACAAAAAAGTCCATTTTTGATTGGCAAAAAAATACAAAAAATAATTTTAAAGATATTAATTTTAAAAAAATATTTTTAAATTTTCCAAGAGAAGTCTTATTGGTCAAAATTGAAAAAAGATTTAAGAAAATGGTTGATCAGGGAGCTATTATAGAGGCTAAAAAATTTAAAAAATTAGGAGTATCTAAGATTTTAACTTCAAATAATATTCTAGGCTTGAAAGAGATTATGTCTTATCTTGAGGGTAAAATGACCTTAAAAGAGGCTGTAGAAAGATCTATCATTAGAACGCGGCAATATATAAAGAGGCAAATGACCTGGTTTAGAGGCCAAATGAAAGATTGGAATGAGTTTAATGATCTTAAACAGGCGGAACTTAGAAAAAAAGTTTTAAAGTTTATCAGAACACCTTGACCCAGAAATAAGTTACGCTACATTCAACTTCTTGGACAAATGAGCGAACAGTTAACAGGGGCAGAAATAGTTTTTAAAGCGCTAAATGAACATGGCGTTGATCATATATTTGGTTATCCAGGTGGAGCAGTCCTACCTTTGTATGATCAAATTTCAAAAGAAAAAAATATTAAACATATTTTAGTTCGACATGAACAAGGAGCTGGTCATGCTGCAGAAGGTTATGCAAGATCATCAGGTAAACCTGGAATTGCTTTAGTAACCTCAGGACCTGGAGCAACAAATATGGTGACTGCACTTACAGATGCTTATATGGACTCTATACCCTTAGTTTGTATATCTGGACAAGTTCCAACACATCTTATTGGAACAGATGCTTTTCAAGAATGCGATACCACTGGAATTACAAGACCATGCACAAAACATAACTGGCTTGTAAAAGATGTTAATCAATTAGCTGAAACAATTCANAAAGCATTTCATATTGCAACTTCNGGAAGACCAGGCCCTGTNTTAGTTGATATTCCAAAAGANGTTCANTTNCAAAAAGGGATTTATAAAAGTGCAAATCANGTTGTTGTTGAAACTTANAAACCAAAATTAAAAGCAGAATTAACAAGTATCGAAAGGGCAGTCGAGTTAATTGTAAAATCNAAAAAACCAATCATCTATTCAGGTGGAGGAGTAATTAATGCTGGAACGAANGCTTCAGATGCATTGACTGAATTTACTAGAATTACAAATTTTCCAATCACATCAACTTTACAAGGTCTTGGAGCTTTTCCAGGAAGTGATCCTCAGTTCTTAGGAATGTTAGGAATGCATGGAACTTATGAGGCAAACAACGCCATGTATGAATGTGATCTTATGATAAATGTTGGTGCAAGATTTGATGANAGAATTACAGGGCGTGTTGATGCTTTTTCTCCAAATTCAAAAAAAATACACATTGATATTGATCCATCATCAATAAATAAAATTGTAAAAGTAGATGTTGCAATTGTTGGTGATTGTTTAAGTGTATTAAATGATATGCTTACAACATTAAAAAATAAACATTCTGAATTTTGTAGTTCAAATAAAGAAAAAATTAGCGATTGGTGGAAACAAATTAATAAGTGGAGAGAAAAAAAATCTTTATCATATAAACATGATNATAAACTCATTATGCCTCAATATGCAGTTGAAAGATTATATGAACTAACAAANAANAAGGACTCATTTATAACTACAGANGTTGGTCAGCATCAAATGTGGGCTGCGCAGTATTATAAATTTGANAAACCTAATAGATGGATGACCTCAGGAGGTCTTGGGACAATGGGATATGGTTTACCTGCAGCAATTGGTACACAAATNGCAAACCCNGNAAAACTTGTTGTTGATATTGCTGGAGAAGCTTCNATNTTGATGAATATNCAGGAGATGTCNACTGCTGTTCAATATAAACTTCCTATNAAAATATTTATTTTAAATAATCAGTGGATGGGAATGGTGAGGCAATGGCAAGAGTTGTTACATGGTAAAAATTATTCTGAAAGCTACACCGAAGCACTGCCAGATTTTGTAAAATTAGCAGAGGCATATGGTGCGGTTGGAATTCGAGCTAAAACACCAAAAGAATTAGATGATAAAATTAATGAAATGGTTGATANAGATAGGCCAGTAATTTTTGATTGTTTAGTAAAAAAAGATGAAAACTGTTTCCCAATGATACCTTCAGGTAAACCACATAATGAAATGATTTTAGGCCCAGAGGATGAAGAAGGAATAACCGAAGAAGGAAAAGTTTTAGTTTAATATGTCTAAATCGGCTTATGAAATAGATGACCATCATGATAGCNTTGAAAGATACGTTGTGGTGGCATGGGTTGATAATGAAGCTGGAGTTTTAGCAAGAGTATCAGGATTATTTTCAGGACGAGGTTATAACATCGAGTCTCTAGCTGTTTCTGAAGTTGATCATGAAAGAAAAATTTCAAGAATAACCATTGCAACAAATGGTACCAAGGAAGTTGTCAAACAAATTCAAGCGCAAGTTTTAAAATTAGTACCAGTTCATAAGGTTAATATTTATCCAATTAATGAAGAGACAATTTTTAGAGAACTTGCTTTAGTGAAGTTTATTGGAGAAGGTGAAATACTTCAAAAAGCAGAGCAATTATGTGTTGACAATAAGTTTGAGTTTTTAGATAAGACNTCAAAATCTTTTATTGTTCAAGCTTTAGGGCTTAGAACAGAGATTGATGAGTTTNTTAAAAAAATTAAGGCACTTGGAACAGTGAGTATTTCTAGAACAGGTGCTTTAGCTATGAAAAAAGGATCAGAAACAGTAAAGGATAACAAAGGACTAGTATTATGAAAATGTATTATGANAAAGATGCAGATGTTAATTTAATTAAATCTAAAAAAGTTGCGATTGTAGGTTTTGGTAGTCAAGGTCACGCTCACGCATTAAACTTAAAAGATAGTGGTGTCAAAGAAGTGGTTGTTGCCTTAAGAGAAAACTCTCTGAGTATTCAAAAAGCTGAGTCTGCAGGTTTAAAAGTTATGAATATTTCTGATGCTGCTGAGTGGGCAGATGTATTAATGATTTTAGCCCCTGACGAATTACAATCTGGAATTTATAAAAATCATATTGAACAAAGAATTAAACAAGGAGCAAGTTTAGCTTTTGCTCATGGTTTAAATATTCATTATGATTTGATCAAAGCAAGAGATGATCTTGATGTATTTATGATTGCCCCAAAAGGCCCTGGTCATTTAGTTAGAACTGAGTATCAAAAAGGCGGCGGAGTTCCATGTTTAATGGCAGTACATAAAGACAGTACAGGAAAAGCAAAAGATTTAGCCCTATCATATGCATCAGCTGTTGGCGGTGGAAGATCAGGGATTATTGAGACAACTTTTAAAGACGAATGTGAAACAGATTTATTTGGTGAACAAGTTGTTCTTTGTGGTGGCTTAGTTGAATTAATTAAAAAAGGTTTTGAGACACTAACTGAAGCTGGTTATCCACCTGAGATGGCATACTTTGAATGTTTGCATGAAGTTAAGTTAATCGTAGATTTGATTTATGAAGGTGGAATTGCAAATATGAATTACTCAATCTCAAATACAGCTGAATATGGTGAATATGTTTCAGGTAAAAAGATTGTTGATGATAAAACAAAAGAAAGAATGAAAGAAGTTTTAAAAGATATTCAATCTGGAAAATTTACAAGAGATTGGATGAAGGAAAACGAAGATGGTCAAAAAAACTTCCTTAAAATGAGAAAAGATTTATCTGAACATCAAATTGAAAAAGTTGGAGAAAAACTAAGAGCTTTGATGCCTTGGATTTCTAAGAATAAGATTATCGATAAGTCAAAAAACTAGAATTATAGCTAGTTTTTAATTTGAGGGATTTCATTGATACAATTTATGCGTTAATTACTAGATTTTTTCCTAAAGGATGATTACATATCATCTATGTCAAAAAATAGAGTAATTATTTTCGATACAACTTTACGAGATGGCGAGCAATCTCCAGGTGCTTCTATGTCTTTAGAAGGCAAACTTCAAATTGCTTCCGCTTTTCAAGACTTGGGTGTTGACGTTATGGAGGCTGGCTTTCCAGCTGCATCACCAGGAGATTTTGAAGCAGTATCTGAAATTTCAAAACTACTTAAAACTACAGTTCCATGCGGATTAGCAAGAGCTGTAAAAAATGATTTAGAAAAATGTGTAGATTCATTGAAGCATGCAAAAAATTATAGAATTCACACTTTTATTTCTACGAGTGATTTGCATATCAAGCATAAATTGCAAAAAACAAAAGAAGAAGTTTTAGATTTAATTAAATATAGTGTTGAGTTTGCTAAAAAAAATACTGATGATGTTGAATGGTCTCCAGAAGATGCAACACGAACAGACCCTGATTATTTATGCAAAACAGTAGAGCTTGCAATTAAATGTGGAGCTACAACAATTAATATCCCAGATACAGTTGGTTACGCATTACCAAGTGATTATGAGAGAATTATAAAAGATTTATTTAATAGAGTTCCTAATATTGACAAAGTTACAGTTTCAACACATACCCATAACGATTTAGGATTAGCTGTTGCTAATGCATTAGCTGGTGTTGCAGCTGGGGCTAGACAAATTGAATGTACAATAAATGGAATTGGTGAAAGGGCAGGTAATGCAGCTTTGGAAGAAGTGGTTATGGCAATGAAAACACGTTACGATTTAATGCCATATGAAACTAATATTGTTACAAACAAAATTAATAGTTGTTCAAAATTATTATCAAATATTATTGGTTTTCCAGTACAATATAACAAAGCTATTGTTGGAAAAAATGCATTTGCTCACGAGTCAGGTATTCACCAAGATGGAATGTTAAAAAATAGCCAAACTTATGAAATTATGACACCTGAGAGTGTTGGTGTGAACAAATCGTCATTAGTTATGGGTAAGCACTCTGGTAGACACGCGTTTAAAGAAAAATTAGCTAACCTTGGATATTTTAATTTAAATGAAGATAAAATTGATCATGCTTTTAATAAATTTAAAGATTTAGCAGATAAAAAAAAACATGTGTTTGATGAAGATATTGCTGCTTTAGTCGATGATGATTTAATGAAAAATAATAATGTTATTAAATTAATATCATTAGATGTAGAAGCCGGGACCAAAGGACAAAAAGCAAAATTAGAATTAGAAGTTTATGGCAAAAACAAATCTACTGAGCAATCAGGAGACGGACCAGTTGACTCTATATTTAAGTGTATCAAAGAAATTTTCCCTCATGATGTGAATTTACAACTTTACCAAGTTCATGCAGTAACCGAAGGAACAGACGCACAAGCTACGGTAAGTGTAAGGATTGAGGAAAAAGGAAGAATTTCTGTAGGTCAAGCAGCTGATACTGATACTTTAGTAGCTTCTGCTCAAGCTTATATAAATGCATTAAACAAATTAATATTAAAACGAAAAAGATCTGCACCGAGTGATAAGGATTACTCGGCAGCTATTTAAATAGAAAGGTTAATATGTCGATTTTTTCAAAGGTAATGGGAATGTGGTCTACTGATATGGCCATTGACCTTGGTACCGCAAACACGCTTGTTTATGTGAAAGGAAAGGGTATCGTGTTAAATGAACCCTCTGTTGTTGCGATTGTTAATGAAAAAGGAAAAAATCAAGTATTAGCCGTAGGCGAAGATGCTAAGCAAATGTTAGGTAGAACGCCAGGATCTATCCAAGCCATAAGACCATTGAGAGATGGTGTGATCGCTGACTTTATTGTGACAGAGGAAATGATTAAGCACTTTATCAAAAAAGTGCATCAAAGAAGTGCATTTGCAAATCCAAGAATTATTATTTGCGTTCCAACAGGATCAACACCAGTTGAAAGACGAGCTATTCAAGAGTCTGCTCATGCAGCAGGAGCTAGAAAAGTTCAACTTATTGAAGAGCCAGTTGCAGCAGCAATTGGAGCAGGGTTACCTATTTCGGAACCTACAGGATCTATGATTGTAGATATTGGTGGTGGTACTACCGAGATTGCGGTTATGTCACTTGGTGGAATTGTTTATTCTCAATCTTTAAGGATTGCAGGAGATGCGCTTGATCAGTCAATAGTTACCTATATGAGAAAAAAGTTTAATTTGCTTATTGGAGACTCAACAGCAGAAAAAATCAAAAAAGAGATTGGAACATGTATTCCAACTAACTCAGATAATACTTATATTATGAAAGGAAGAGACATAAGAACAGGTGTACCAAAAGAAGTAACACTTACAGAAAAAGATTCAGCAGAAGCAATGTCTCCAATTATTATTCAAATGATTCAAGCATTAAAAGATGCATTAGAGCATACTCCGCCGGAGTTATCAGCTGACCTTGTTGATATGGGGTTAGTATTAGCTGGAGGCGGCGCTTATCTTAAAAATTTAGATAAATTAATCTCAAAAGAAACTGGTTTACCTGTTTCTATTGCAGAGGATCCATTATCTTGTGTTGCGATTGGTACTGGCAAAGCTTTGGAGCAAGAAGGTATCTTTTCATCAATGCTGACTGAATATTAATAATAATGAAGTTTGCATCTTCTGAAAATGTAGATGTAAAAAAAAATATTATTATATTTATTATAATATCTTTAATATTATTATTTATCGATCGAAGTGATAATAAATATTTTAAGGCTACGAGATCTGCAATTAATGATGGAATAATTTATGCAACAGTAGTTTTAAAGTCTCCATTTAACTTTATTTCAGATACAGTTTCTTCATTTAATAATTTCTTTGTTGATGAGAAAATTATTGCAAAAAATAAATTATTAGATTTAGAAAATGAAGTCACAAAGTTAAAGAATGAAAAAATAACCCTATTACTTCAGTTAGAAAATTTAAAGAAAGTTACTGGTGAAGAGAATTATAAATTTGAAACAATCAAAACAAAAGTTTTGAGTTTTAAAAGTAATATTTTAAGCGAATCTATAATTATTAATAAAGGATCGCGCCATGGAGTTTCATCTGGAGATCCTATAATTAAAAATAATATGTTAGTTGGCAAAATTACTGATGTAAATTTTAATTCATCTTATGGTATTTTAATCACAAATATTAATAGTCGTATTCCAGTGAGAATTGGCGAAAAAAATTATAATGCAATTGCGGTTGGAAATCCCAATAATATAAACACTATCAACTTGGTTTTTTTGCCTAAGGAATACTCATTAAATGAAGATGATTATGTTTATACAACAAGTATAGATAATATTATGCCAGATGGAATTTTAGTTGGACAAATTAAAAAAGATAAACAAGATAAATTTTATCTAAAACCAATGTATGATTTTAATCAAATGGATTATTTAACAATTGTAAAAATGGATAAATAAAATGATAAGTTTTGTTAATCGATATATTGCAACAATTGTTTTATTATTAAGTATCCTAATCAGTTCTTTTGAAATAACCATTTTAGGTAAACCAATTTCAAATTATGCAAATATACAACTTATTTTAATCTACGTTTTTAAATTATCTAATCCTGGTTTAAATTTTGGAAAAGGAATATTTTTATTTTTAATTAGTATTATTAATGATGTATTAAATGGACTTTGGTTTGGAACTTCAGGAATATTATATTTTATTGTATTTGCGGTAGCTGCATTTCAAGCATCAATTAAATTAAGAAGTTTTTTTATTTCAGAATGGATCTCATTTATAGTATCATTAATCATTGCATACTGCGTATTTTTTGGTTTACAATTTTTACACCATGAAACAATTTATAAAAATGCACCAACAGCCTACGATCATATGTCAGAGATTGTGCCATTATTAGCTAACTTTATTATAACATTACTAGTATACCCAATATTTTGGTTTATTATTTCAAAATTGGTTTCACAAAATGCTTACAGATAAAGAAAAAAAAAATTTAGAAAAAAAAATTAAAGGTATTAATAGTACAAATCAGAAAATTACTATTATGCTTTTAGAGAAACTTAAGAGTGATTTAAAGTCAAAAGATGTCATTAAAAATGATATTAAATCTAAAATATCAAAATGCGATGGTGAAATATTCTACTTATATAATATCGCTAGTGATATGTGGTATTTGGCANGGGATAAATCTACTGACTATAATTTTTATACTAAACGATTGATTTTAACTGNAATACTTTCAAAATTATATTTTAAGATATTAGCATTAAAAGATTATAGTCTAGAGCAATTGGAAATAGACATAAAATGTGAAATTAAAAATGTTGGAAAATTTAATAAATTAAAATCAAAAATAATTTCTACTTTTCAGAATTTAAAGGACAGACCATTTTCAAAAAATTCTGGCAGAGGTTATTAATCTAATAACTTTGTTATATGGCCCATTTTTCTTTTATTTTTTGACACCTTTTTCAAGTAATCAAAGAAAAATTCATCAGAATTTATTTTTTTATTTCTATATTCAAAAATTTCATCTCCAATAATATTTTTCATGATAGCTTTTGATATCATTTTAGGNTCAATTTTCTCTAGATTACATACCGCTCTTATATGAGATTCAAATTGACTGACATTGTAAGCATTAATTGTCAGNTGTCCTGANTTNTGTACTCTTGGCGCTATCTCATTNACAAGNAGNTTATNATTTTCATCAATAAAATACTCAATNCACATGGTTCCAATATANTNTAATTTATCTGCTAAAAGTTTNGCATATTTTTTACTTAAATTTGTAATTTNATTGCTNACANTTGAAGGAATAGTAGANGTNTCCAGTATTTGGTCTTTATGAATGTTNTCAANCGGNTCATAGANTGCACTGCTACNATNTTGATATCTGGTAATGATTACAGATATCTCTTTTTTTAAGGTAATTTTTTTTTCTAAAATAAAATCNTTATTTAATTGAATTTCATTTAGNTCANTANTTTTNGAAATGATATATTGTCCTTTTCCATCATATCCTAAAGTTGTAGTTTTNAAAATTCCTGGAATAAGTTTATCTATATTTTCAAGATCTTTTTGAGATGATATTTNTTTATAACTCACAGTGCCNATACCAAGATCATTNATAAATTTTTTCTCNCTNCNTCTNTCTTGNATAATAAAATTAATATGAGGATCAGGGTANACTGGTTTTACAGATTTAATTTTTTCTAGAGTAGGAACAGGAATATTTTCAAACTCAAAAGTTACAANATCAACCTGATTTGCAAACTCAANGATTTTATCNTCATCATTATANGCTCCGTANATAAATTCATCAGAGTAATNTTGTGCAGGNGCATCTTTATCATCNCAANAAATTTTTGTTTTGATATTAATTTTAGATGCTGCTTGACAAAGCATACTTCCTAATTGGCCNCCACCAATAATACCTAGAACTTTATGATTAGACATATCTAGGGTTTTAATTTAACTGATTTTGTTTGTCGAATTCTATATTGTTTAAGTTGATTACTTATTTTTGAATTAGAAATTCCAAGAATTGATGCAGCAAGTAAAGCAGCATTTATTGCTCCACCTTCTCCGATTGCAACCGTTCCCACAGGAATGCCTCTTGGCATTTGAACTATTGATAATAGACTATCAAGTCCTTTTAATTTTTTACTCTCAACAGGTACACCAAGTACTGGTACTTCGGTTAAAGATGCTATCATTCCTGGTAGATGAGCTGAGCCCCCAGCACCTGCAATTATAACTCCTATATTATTTTTTTTTGCATTTACTGCATACTCAAACATTCTTTTTGGAGTTCGGTGAGCTGATACTATTTTTTTTTCAAAATTTACTTTAAGAGATTTTAAAATATTTGCAGCATGTTTCATCGTAGGCCAATCTGATTTACTTCCCATTACAATAGAAACAATTGGAGAATTATTTTTTTTTCTCTTTTTCATTATTAATTAAATTAATTTTGGACTTCAGTTGATGCCGCAGCTTTTGCTGCTTTTTTAGCTTCTCGCTCTTTTTTCTTTGCTTCTTTTTCTTGTCTTCTTTTTGCTTTATCGATTGCTGCTTGCAATTCAGTTTGAGAACACAAGTTTGCCATGACAGGATCTTTAGGTGAAATATTTGACATATTCCAATGTTTTCTATTTCTAATCGCATCCACAGTATTTTTTGTTGAACCAACTAACTTACAAATTTGAGCATCAGTTAAAATAGGATAATTTTTTGTCAGCCAAGCGATTGCATTTGGCTTATCTTCTCTTTGAGAAATTGGNGTATATTTTGTACCAACCATTTTTTTAACTTCAAACTCAACATTTTTTTCAACAAGTTTTAATGGTCTATTAGGATCTTTTGATGAAGCCTCAATTTCATCTCTAGTTAACTGATTTGATAAAATTGGATTATAAGCTTTTATACCAACCGCAACATCGCCATCCGCGATGCCTTTGATTTCTAGCTCATGAAGCCCACAAAAATCTGCAATTTGTTTAAAAGTNAAACTCGTATTTTCAATTAACCAAACAGCAGTTGCTTTTGGCATTAATGGTAAATTCATAATTAGTTCTTTTTTAAATTAGCAAAACGCTTATTAAATTTACTTACTCGACCTTTGTCTTGAGCTTTTTGACTTTCACCTGTCCAAGCTGGATGAGATTTAGGATCAATTTCAAGTTTCATTACTTCTCCATCTGAACCCCATGTAGACAAAGTCTCAAATTCTGATCCATCAGTCATTTGNACTTTAATTTTATTTNGCTTTGGATGTAAATCTTTTTTCATAATTAAAGGCTGGTTTATAGCAAATAAAGTAAGATACTCAATGGAGATTTAACCCTCATTTTTAATACTTTTAAATAAAAACATATACCCTGTGGCTACAATCATTAAGAATATTACATCAAAATAGAAGGGAACATTTTTTCCAAAATACAAAAACATAAAGCCTGCTAAAGGTTGTCCAATAAATCTTGCCGCTGCCTGACAAGAGTACCCCGTTCCAAGAACTAGTCCTTTATTTTGTTCTGATTTTTTTGACAAAACACTATTTATGCAAGGGTTAGAAATTCCCATTCCATAACTTAATAAAATNATTGCAACAGGAATAAGATATATATTTTCTGTAGGGATTAGTGCAAAGCCAAAAATAAAACAAATAAATCCTGAGATGATTAATTTTGTTTCATCAAATTTTTTAATTAAAACTCTTAGTAAACCACCTTGAACTATAATTTGACATATGCCAGCAAGCAACATCACAAAACCAACTTCTCTTGGTCCCCATGAAAATGTTTCCTTAGTCCAAACTGCGATAGTACCCTCCATTCCTGCAAAAGAAATATAGATTAAAAAAATAAGTAAAAAGAAGGGGAATAAAATAGGATTTTTTAATATTTCTATTTGCCTGTATAAAGCTTTATCTGATTTTTTATTTTCTGTTTCAGCTTTGTTAATATTTGTTTCTTTTAAAGACGTTATAACAAAAATTAAATTAANTAGGTTTATTGCAGAAGCTAACCAAGCTACATAACTTAAAGTTTCCTGTGAATAATCAGATCCAGCTATTAACCCACCCGCAAGAGGACCAAAGGTAAAACCTAATCCAAAAGCAACACCAAACATTCCCATACCTTTTGCTCGGTTTTGTTCATTTGTAATATCTGCGATATAAGCTGTTCCAACTGATATATTTGTTTTAAATAAACCAGCGATAACTCGAGCTAAAAAAATAATTGGCAAATTAGTTGCAATTGCAAGTAATATATTTGCAATTAATTCTGCAACACAATTTAAAATTAANAGAGGTTTTCTTCCTATTCGATCAGATAAACTACCCCAGAAAGGTGAGACAAAAAATTGAAAAAAAGAAAAAGAACCAAATGCAATTGTAACTAGCAATACTGAACCTCCAAAATTATTTATAACAAAGGGAAGGGTTGCAACCAGAACACCACTGAAAGCAACAACATCTAGAAAAAGAAAGATTACAAATTTAAGCATTAATTTTTAAAAAGAATTTTTATAACNTCATCATGAATATATGAGTTAGAAATGAATGTTTCTTTTTGTTTAACAAAACTTTTGCCAGCAAAATCTGTGATAGTCCCACCTGCTTCAAGTAAAATAATTTTACCAGCTGCATAATCCCAATAATTAAGATGATCGTACCAAGCAAAATCTGCACGACCAGCAGCAACGTAGGTAAAATCTAAAGCAGCGCTTCCATAGTTTCTTAATTTATGAATTTGGGAAGATGCTTTTTTTATTTGATCAAAAAATTTATTTCCGTCAATTTTTATCATTGGCGGACAACCATATAAACCAATAACTTCATCCAAACTTTTTCTTGATGAAACTCTAATTCGCCTATTATTTAAGTAAGCACCTCGACCTTTTTCTGCATAAAATGTNTCATTTTTAATAGGATCACAAACAATTCCAGATATAACTTCGCCGTTTTTTTCTAATGCTATTGAAATAGCAAAGTGGGGAATACCATGCATAAAGTTTGAAGTTCCATCTATTGGATCTATGACCCAATTAAACTCACTTTCATTTTTTCTCTCACCAGATTCTTCGGCAATAAAACCATATTTGGGCCTTGCTTTTTCAAGCTCTTCAATAATGATTTTTTCAACCTTCTTATCTGTTTTGGTCACAAAATCTCCAGGACCTTTTCTTGAAACCTGTAATTTTTCAACTTCGCCAAAGTCTCGAATAATAACTTTACTTACTTTGTCACAAATTTTTTCTAAAACATTTATTTCCGCTGAAAGAAGAGGCATTAGTTAGCCTTCTTAATGTATTCTCTAGTATGACAATCTATAGAAACAGTATCACCTTGATTTATAAAAGGTGGAACCATAATCTTTACATTATTTTGAATGATGGCTGGCTTATATGAGCTTGAAACAGTTTGACCTTTTACCACTGCCTCGGTTTCCAAAATTTCATAATCTGCACTCTTGGGAAGAGTCACAATTAATGGGTTTTCTTCATGAAATTCTATTTTAACTTCCATATTTTCTTTTAAGATATTGTCATCATCACCAATGGTATCTTTCGATACATTAATTTGTTCAAAGCTTTTGCTATCCATGAATACTAAGTTATCATTGTCGCTGTATAAATATTGAAAATCTCTTTCATCTAATGAAGCTTTTTCAATAGTCTCACTAGATCTAAATCTTTCATTTAGCTTAGTACCTTTTATAATACTTTTAAGTTCTACTTGATTAAAAGCACCACCTTTACCGGGTTTTACAGCTTGGCTTTTAAGACAACGCCATAAATCATTTTTATATTCAATGATGGTACCTGGCTTTATTTCGTTAGCAGAAATTTTCATAGGCTTGTTAATACACCTTTTTTTGTAAAAATTAATAGTTATTTAAAAAGTTTTATTGCTTGAGTAGGATTAAATCGTTTGTTTTTCCAGATAAAGCCAGAGATCGCAATATAATCGGCACCACTTTCAATAAGTTCTTTATAGTTTTTGTTTGTAATTCCTCCAATTGCAACAACTTTAGTTTTAAATTTTTTAGCTTTTTTTAAAATATCTTTTTTAGCGATATACTTAACCCGCTTAGTTTTTGTGGGAAAGAATGCGCCAAATGCAATGTAATGAGGTTTAAATTTTAATGCTTTTTTTGCTAGTGATATAGAGTTGTGGCATGTGATGCCAAAACAATAATTTCTCTTTAAATTAGAAATATTATTTTTTTTCATTAAATCTTTTTGACCTAAATGAAAGCCAGTATTTTTATATTTTTTTACAAAGGATGAATCGTCGTTAATAATTAGTTTTACATTGTATTTTTTTGTAATCGTTAATATTTTTCTTAAATGAATATCAATTTTAGATCGAGAATATGATTTGCATCTTAGTTGCAAAAACTTAACTTTTTTAGATGCTAATATTTTAGGTAAAAATGAATAGAATTTTTTTGTTAAGTTATTTGGTGTGATTAGATAAATTCTTTTCAATTTTTAAGCAGCTTTTTCAAGGTCAGCTTTCCACTCACCTTTAGCAGCTAAACTATTCATTCTCGATCTTTCATCAAAAACTTTTTGAACAGCTTCAGTATCTTTTAAGTTTTTAGCCCAAGTTTTTAGAGCACTTTGTTGCAAAGCTCTTCCATAAGAATAAGTGAAAGCAAATGACGTTTTGTTTTGTTTATTTATCTCGTTTAAATTCTCTGTTGCCTCNAATTCTGATTGACCACCAGACAAAAAGGCTACCCCAGGAACTTCGCTTGGCAAATGGTTTTGGATGCATTTAAGTGTTAATTCAGCAACTTGCTCTTTTTTATTTTTTATACCTGACTCACTTCCATTTAAAATCATATTAGGCTTAAGGACCATGCCTGAAAAATCTATACCGGCAATTCTTAGTTGATTCATACATTCTTCTAAAACTTTAGAGGTAACATCATAACATTTCTGGATATCATGTTTGCCATCCATTAATACTTCAGGCTCTACAATTGGAGCCATACCCGCTTCTTGTACAAGTGCCGCATATCTTGCCAAAGCATGTGCGTTTGCNACTATCGAATTATTGCTCGGAAATTCATTGCTTATTTTATAAACACCTCTCCATTTTGCAAATCTCGCGCCTAATTTGTAATATTCATTTAGTCTTNCTCTTAAACCATCTAAGCCTTCNGTCACTGTCTCATCACTACCAACTAATTTTTTAGCACCTTTATCAACTTTAATTCCAGGCAGTACTTTTTGCTCGCTTAAAATTTCAGGGATAGATTTACCATTTTTTTTTTGACGAATTGTTTCATCGTATAAGATCACTCCACTAATGTAATCTTGAAAGTTTTTTGAGGTAAATAATGTATGTCTAAATGATAAACGGTTTTCTTCATTGGACTCAATATTTACGCTATCTAATCTCTTAGTCATTGTACCAGTGCTTTCATCAGCAGCCAGAATCCCTTTTCCTTTGGCAACCATCAATTTTGCAATTTCATTTATATTCATTATTGAACTCAATATTTATTGTTTTATTATTTTTCAAGAACTTTCAAACCAGGTAGCATTTTACCCTCAAGCCATTCTAAAAAAGCACCACCTGCGGTTGAGATATATGTAAAGTTATTTTGTTGATTTGATTTTTTGATAGCAGCAAAGGTGTCCCCGCCACCTGCGACCGAAATTAGGTTATTGTTTTTTGTATACCTTGCAATGGATCTAGAAATATCATTTGTCCCGTTTGCAAAATCATCATACTCAAAAAGACCAAATGGACCATTCCATAAAACAGTTTTAGATTGTTTTAAAACATCATCTATTTTACCAGTTCCTTCAATTCCAATATCTAGGATAATATCATTATCTTCTATCTCATCTAATTTTTTGTTCTCTCCTGGTTGATCAAACTTTTTTGAACAAACAACATCAACTGGCAGTATAAGTTCACAATTATTTCTCTTAGCTTCTTGATAAATTTGTTTGATTGTTTGTTCTATATTTTCTTCAAGCAGTGATTTACCGACATTAAAACCCTCGTATTNAAAAAAGTTATTTGCCATTGCTCCACCAATGATCATGAAATCCATTTTTGGCATTAAATTAATAATTAAGTCAATTTTAGTAGAGATTTTTGATCCACCAATCAAACATGCAACTGGCTTTTTAGAGTTTAAAAAAACTTTATCAAGCGCGTCAACTTCATTAATAATACTTGAGCCAGCACAAGACTCTAGAAACTGAGTTATAGCATCGATTGATGCATGCGCACGGTGTGAACAAGAAAATGCTTCATTAATATAAANATCGGCAAATGATGCTAAGAGTTTTGCATAATCTTTACAGTTGGCTTCTTCGCCTGGATCAAATCTTAAATTCTCTAGCATAAATATTTTATTTTTACTCTCACTGATTATTTTTTTAGCTTCATTATTGATCTCTAAAAAATTTATATTTTCATTTAAAATTTTTTCTGTCATTTTTTTAACGGGAAGCAAAGACAACCCAGATTTGCCTTTTTTTTGAGGTCTGCCGAGATGAGATCCTAAAATAATTTTACAATTTTGTTTTAATAAATCTTTGATATTTTCTTCTAACTTTTCAATTTTAGTAGCGTCTGAAACTCTTCCTCCAGATATTGGAACATTAAAATCAACTCTTAGAAAAACTTTTTTCCCTTTAATTTTTGATAAATCTTTTAAAGATTTAAGTTGGCTCATTATATTTTATTTTTTAATGTCAAAGCCACATCGATCATTCGATTAGAAAAACCCCATTCGTTATCATACCAAGAAAATACAGTTCCGAAATTATCACCAATTACTTTTGTTAAAGTAACATCAATAATTGAAGACCTTGGATCATGATTAAAATCTGAAGAAACAAGTGGTTTGTGCTCAATACCTAATACGTTTTTGAGATAAGTCTTACTAGCTTTTACTAATGCATTGTTAACGGAATCTTTTGTAATTTTTTTCTTAGAATTAAAGCTCAATTGAACCAAAGATACATTCGGGGTGGGTACACGAACTGAAATACCATCAACCTTATCTTCTAATTCTGGAATAATTATTTTTAAAGATTTTGCAGCACCTGTACTTGTAGGTACCATTGAATTAGGAGCACTTCTTGCTCTTCTCATATCTTTGTGCGAGTTATCCAATAGTCTTTGATCAGTAGTGTAAGAATGGATTGTTGTCATATACCCTTTTTCAATTTTAAAATTTTTATGCATAACATAGGCAAGTGGAGCTAGACAATTTGTTGTACAAGATGCAACCGAAATAATTTCATCTTTTTTTGTAATAGCTTTTTGGTTAATACCATACACCACTGTTTGATCAGCTTCTTTGCATGGAGCCGAAACAATTACTTTTTTTGCTCCAGCTTCTATGTGTTTATATGACTCNTCTCTTGAATTAAAATTTCCAGTACACTCAAATACAATATCAACCTTTTCTTCATCCCAAAGACAGTTAATGGGATCACTCTCGTGATAACATTGAATTTTATCTTTACCAATAATGATCTCATCTTTTGTATGTTTAATATTAAAATCAAACCTACCGTGAATGGTGTCTCTTTCTAATAAAAAGGCACTTGTCTCTGGTTTAGCTCTATTGTTAATTGCAACAATTTTTAACCCTTTATATTTATTTTCATAAATAGCTCTAAGAACCATTCTGCCAATTCTTCCAAAACCATTGATAGCTACTCTTAACACTTTTTTAACTCCTTAATTTTAAAGCNTTATTAACTATATCATCATCAGTTAATTTAAAATATTTATAAACATCTTTATAAGGTGCACTTCTGCCAAAATCTTCAATGCCAAGTGTTATACCATCATTTCCAACATATTTTTTCCATGACATTGGATGAGAAGCTTCAATTGAAATTTTTAATTTAGTCTCTTCTAATATCTTAGATTTATATTGTTCAGATTGAGCATCAAATAATTCCATTGATGGAAAAGAGATTACTTTGGAATTTAGGTTTTTTTGAGCCAATTTCTTTGAAGCTGAGATTGCAATTTCAATCTCAGAGCCACTTGCCATTAAAGTTAGGTCAATATTATCTGAACTTCTAAATATTTCATATGCTCCAAGTTCACAAAGGTTTTCATTTTTCATTTGGTCTCTTGGTTGAGAAAGGTTTTGTCTCGTCAAAGATATCACCGTTGGCTTGTCTTTGCTGTTAAGCGCAATATCCCAACATTCTATTGTTTCAGTTGTATCGCACGGTCTTAATACATTTAAATTTGGAATTGATCTTAAGCTACTCAAATGCTCAATAGGTTGATGCGTTGGGCCATCTTCACCAAGGCCAATAGAGTCATGTGACATGACATAAATGACTCTTTGTTTCATCAAAGCAGATAATCTTATTGATGGTTTACAATAATCACTAAAAACTAAAAAGGTTCCTCCATATGGTATCAAATGACTGTGAAGCGCAAGGCCGTTCATAACAGATGCCATTGCATGCTCTCTTACTCCATAGTGAATGTAATTACCTTTAAACTTACCTGGTGAAATAATTTTTTGGTGCTCTGTTTTAGTATTGTTTGATCCAGTTAAATCAGCAGAACCACCTATAAGTAAAGGCAAGTCTTTGGTTATATTTTTTAAAATATTTTCAGAAGATTTTCTTGTTGCTAATGGTTTTAATTCTTTGGCAGCAGTTTCTTTTGCATTATTTATAATCGATTTAATTTTTTTCTTAATTGTTTCTTCTTTAAAAGAAAACTTATTTGATTTTTTTTCTTCAGCTTTACCTTTTTTTCCAATTTCTCTCCAAGCTTTTAAAATATGTTCTGGAACTTCAAATGGCTTATATGACCATTTTAATTTTTTTCTTATTAATTTAATTTCATCATCACCCATTGGACTACCATGCGCTGAAGATTTACCTGCTTTATTTGGTGAGCCAAATCCAATTTTAGTCTTGCATGAAATTACAGTAGGTTTTTTTGTTTTTTGCGCTTTCTTGAGTGCTTTAAAAATTTCTTTTTCTTTGTGACCATTAATTTCTATAAAATCCCAATTATAACTTTCAAATCTTTTTTTATATTTATCTGAAACAGCAAGATTTGTTGGACCATCAATTGAGATNGAATTATTATCAAACAGCATGATTAAGTTTTTAAGTTTTAAATGACCCGCTAAACTCATGGCTTCGTGGCTGATACCCTCCATTAAGCAACCATCACCAGCTAAGACATAAGTTTTATGATTAAATATTTTTTTTCCAAATTTGGCTTGTAGAATTTGTTCAGCCAAGGCAAANCCTACTGCATTTCCAATACCTTGGCCTAATGGACCTGTAGTCGTTTCAATTCCAGTTCCATATTCATATTCAGGGTGGCCTGCACATATTGAATTTAATTGTCTAAAGTTTTTAATATCCTCAATTGTAATGCTTTTGTAACCCGTCAAATAAAGTAGAGAGTATAAAAGCATAGATCCATGACCTGCAGACAAAATAAATCTATCTCTATTTTCCCAATTTGGATTATCAGGATTAAATTTTATAAAGTCTCTAAATAGGACTGTACAAACATCTGCCATTCCCATCGGCATACCTGGATGACCCGAGTTAGCTTTTTGAACAGCATCAACTGACAAAAAACGAATAGCATTGGCTAAATCATTATGTGTACATTTTTTCATTAACAAATTATGTAAGACTTAATTTCTCGAAATTATTATTACTTTGTAGTATAATTATAAATAACAATATTCGTTTTCTATGGATAATTTAAAAGAAAAAGAGCAGAAATTACTAGAGTCTTTGGTCAGATTAGACACCATTACTGACTTAGTTGTTGGATCGAAGAAAAAGATTGTTGATCTTCAAGAGGTAAAATCAAAATTAGAGACTGAAAAAAATGATCTTACGGTTAAGTTATCCACACTTGAAAATGAAAATGAAGGTCTAAAAGCAGAGCTTCAAGAGCTTGAGAACACAATGAACAGCGATGATGTTTCAAATGAAAATTTAAAAGAAAAAATTTTGAACATGGAAACAGAGAATGCAGAGTTAAAAAAATCTATAGCGAAATTAGAAGAAGATTTAGAAACCTCAAGATATAAAGTAATACAAGCAGAGAAAAATAAAGATGAAGTTTCAAAAAGACTTGATGAACTAAATCAAGAAGCAAATGATTTATTAGGGTCTGATGAATGGTAAATGTTAATGTAAATTTTAATGGTAGAGACTATCTTCTCGCTTGTGAAGAGGGGCAGGAAGAAGATCTTCAAAAATTAACAGAAGAACTTGGAAAAAAATTTAATCAATTAAAAAAAGATCTTGGCAATTTAGGTGAAGGAAAACTTTTATTAATTACAGCAATTCAAGTTATCGATGAATTATATACCCTGAAAACATCTTTAAAAAAATTAAAAGATCATTCAAGTGATCTTGAGAGCAAGTTTAAAGAAATCAAAAATTTATCTATTAGCTATAAAGAAGATAGAGATAAAGAAGTCGAANAATTAAAAGTCAAGCTTGATGAATTAAAAAAAACGATTGAGGAAAATCAAAATAATTATACGCAGATTTTGAATAAGGCGAGCGAGTCTATAAATAGCTTCATCACTAAAGCTGTTTAATCTTAATGAAAAAAAAAATTAGAGATAAGTTTTTAAAACTTAGAGAAAAAAAAAATTTTGATCTTGATAAAAAAAATCAAAGCTTTTTTTCTGATCAAATAACAAAAATTTGTAAAAATCANAACGTCAAAAAAATTGGATTTTATTATCCTATTAATTATGAGGTAAACATTGTTTCTATTGTCTCCAAAATTAAAATAAAAAATTTAAAACCTTTTTTACCGGTAGTAGAAAAAAATAATAAAATGAGCTTTAGAGAATGGAAAACACTAGAACCGTTTTATGTTAATCGGTTTGGAATTTTAGAGCCAAATAAAAAGAATAAAAAAACAAAACCTCAGTTAATCTTAACTCCGCTTGTTGCCTTTGATAAAAATAAAAATCGTCTAGGATATGGTANGGGATTTTATGATCGTTTTTTAAATCAAGTTTCAAAACAAAAGAACATTATATCCATTGGAATTGCTTTTTCATTTCAGGAGATTAGAAAAATTCCTTCTGAAAAGCATGATAAAAAACTAGATTATATTTTAACTGAAAAGAAATTAATAAGTTAATGAATTTTTTATTTTTAGGTGACATTGTTGGAAGAGCAGGGCGTAATATTGTTATTGAAAAATTAAAAGATTTGATCGANCAATATGAAATAGATTTTGTCATTGCAAACGGTGAAAATTCAGCGGGAGGCTATGGTATTACTGAAGAAATTTGTAATAATTTGTTTGATGCAGGAGTTGATGTCATTACATCTGGAAATCACATATGGGATCAAAAAGAAACCATGAACCATATCATAAAAGAAAATCGATTATTAAGACCTATGAATTTTCAAGTAGGAACACCAGGACGTGGATTTGAAATCTTTGAAAAAAAAGGCTTTAAAATTGGTGTGATGAATATCATGGGCAATGTTTATATGAAAAAATGTGAAGAAGTTTTTCCATACGTAGAAGAGCAAATAAAAAAAATTAACTTAAAAAAAGAAGTAGATTTTTTAGCTATAGATTTTCATGCTGAAATTACTAGTGAAAAACAAGCTATGGGTCACCTTTTAGATGGAAAAGCAACTTTTGTAGTTGGTACTCATACCCATACACCCACTCTTGATTTTAGAATTTTGGAACACGGAACGGCCTATCAAACAGATGCTGGGATGTGCGGAGATTACAATTCAGTCATAGGCATGAATAAAGAAAATGCCATTTTAAAATTTTTTAAAAAAAAAAGTGATAGACTTGTTCCTGTTATTAAAGACGCAACTATTTGTGGCATCAAAGTAATAGCGGATGATAAAACAGGCTTAGCAAAAGACATCCAACCTATTATGGTAGGTGGAAATTTAAAATATAATAATTGATATGGCAGGACATTCGCATTGGGCAGGAATTAAACATAAAAAAGGAAAAGCTGACAAGCAACGTTCAAAGCTTTTTTCAAAATTAAGTCGAGAAATTACAGTTTCAGCAAAACTTGGTATGCCGGATCCAAGTATGAATCCAAGATTAAGATCTGCAGTACAAGCTGCAAAAGAAGCAAACATGCCAAAGGACAATATTGATCGGGCGATTAAGAAATCTCAAGGCAGTGATGAAGCTAATTATGAGGCTGTTGTATATGAGGGTTTTGGACCATCCGGAACTGGTATTATTGTAGAAGCGCTTACAGATAATAAGAATCGTACCATTTCAAATGTAAGATCTATATTTGAAAAAAATGGTTGTTCATTAGGAAGCGAAGGTTCTGTTTCCTATCAATTTGAAATTTGTGGTTTAATTCGAATAAAAAAAGATTCATGTTCAGAAGATGAGATATTTGAACAATCAACCAATTATGGCGCAAGTGATTTTAAAGTGGAAGGAGATTTTTATGAAATTTTTTCTGAAAAAAATGATCTTCATACATTACAAATTGAGCTGGAAAAAAAGTATGAACTTAGTTTTTGTGGAATAATTTATAACCCAAAAAATACTATAAAGATTGACAAAGAAGGTTTTGAAAAAATTATAAATTTCATTGATGCTTTAGAAGAGGATGATGATGTTCAAAAAGTTTACTCAAATTTTGAAGTAGATCAAAAAATATTGGAGGAAATGTCATCTTGATAGTTTTTGGTATTGATCCTGGAGTAAGTGGTGCGCTTAGCATTTATGAGAACAAAAAACTCAAGGAAGTCATTGATATGCCTACAATGAGTGAAGGGAAAAAAAATAAAAAACAAATTAATGCAGCTCAATTATCTTTAGAGATTAAACAAAGAATTAACGGATCATCTGAAACAGCAGTAGTCATTGAGCATGTGACAGCTATGCCAGGACAGGGCGTTACTAGCATGTTTAATTTTGGACAATCTTTTGGGGTGATTAAAGGAATATGTTCAGCTTTAACCTTGCCTATTTATTTTGTAAGGCCTGTTAAATGGAAGAAGCATTTTAATCTTATTGGTTCTTCAAAAGATGCAAGCAGAACAAAAGCGATAGAATTATTTCCAAGTTTTTCAAATGATATGGCCAAAAAAAAAGATGCCAATAAAGCTGATGCTATTTTGATAGGAAGATATTTTTTAGATCATTTTAACAATGAAGGTTTTCATGGATAAAGCATTTACCTATAAAACAAAAATTTATTACGAAGATACAGATGCAGGTGGGATTGTCTATTATGCTAATTATTTAAAATACTTTGAAAGAGCTAGAACTGAAATGATTTATTCTTTAGGTTACGATCATAAAAAACTCAATCAAAGTGACGTTTATATTGTCGTAAGATCGTGTCACACAGATTATGAAAAGCCTGTTAAATTTGAAGAAGAGGTTAGCGTTGTCACTAAGTTATCTAAAATTTCACCGGTTAGAATTAATTTAATTCAGTCTGTAAATGTGAATAGCGAAGTTCGTGTAATAGCAAATGTTGAACTTGCAGTGATTGATCAATCTGGAAAACCCAAAAAGATGCCAGAGGATCTATATAAATCTTTCAAAAGTTGTATTTAATAACAAATATCAATAGATCATTGTCATATTAATGACAATTTTCAAAAATAGGAATTATAAATATGGAACCACAAGTAGGAGCCGCAGCTTCCGCAATTGCTGCAGCAGATTTTTCTTTTTGGACTCTTTTTACTAGAGCCGATTTTATTGTAAAATCTGTAATCATTATGTTAATCGCAGCATCAATCTATTCATGGGCACTAATTTTTGAAAAATATAAAGTGTTTAAAAAAATATTTAAAAGCTCAGAAGAATTTGAGGAAGAATTTTTAAATTCTAAATCTGTAAAAACTTTGTTTGAAAAAACTAGTTCAGATACAGATGATCCAATGACAGTAGTATTTAGATCTGGTGCTAATTATTTAATGCAATACAAAAGTCAGTCTCAAGCTGTTTTAACTGAAAAAGTTAAAAGAGTGATGGATGTTGCAATTGATAAAGAAGTTGAAAAATATGAAAACAAATTAACTTTCCTTGCAACAGTGGGTTCAGTTGCACCTTTTATTGGATTATTTGGAACAGTTTGGGGAATTATGAATTCCTTTCAGTCAATCGCAATTTCTAGAAATACTAGTTTAGCAATTGTAGCACCAGGTATTGCCGAAGCATTATTTGCTACAGCTTTAGGTTTGTTAGCAGCAATTCCAGCAGTTGTTGCTTATAATAAATTTACAAGCAGTTCTCGAAAATTTACTCAAAAATTAGAAAACTTTACACAAACTTTCTTATCAATAATTTAATGGGTGTTAATCTAAATAAAAGTTCTTCAAGATCTAATTCTCCTATAAGCGAAATAAATGTTACTCCATTTGTGGATGTGATGTTGGTTTTATTAATTGTATTTATGGTAACCGCCCCTATGCTTACAGTTGGAGTACCAGTAAATTTACCTGAGACTAATGCGGATTCATTACCTGATGATAATGAGCCTCTAACAGTTTCAATTAATGCAAAAGGAGAAATTTTTGTACAAGATACAAGAGTTGGCTACTCTGATTTGGTTCCAAAACTTCTAGCCATATCAAAGAACAGAACTGATACTAGAATATATGTGAGGGGTGATAAAAATTTAAATTACGGACGCGTTATTGATATTATGGGAAATTTATCAGGAAACGGTTTTACAAAGGTTGCATTAATTACAGAAACAAAACGTTAATATGTATAGAAGTTTATCATTATCTATACTTTTTCATGCAGGAATATTTGCAGTAACATTTTTTACATTANCCTTTNTTGTAAAAAAGCCAATCGATGTTCCACCAATCATATCAATTGATCTTATACAAATATCAGACAAAACAGCATTACCATTTGCTCCAAAAGCTAGGGAAATTATTGAAAAAATTAAGGAAGAAAAAGAAAGAGTAGTAACAAAACAAGCGCCACCAAAGATTGTGAAAAAAGAAAAGCAGGACGCTGTTCCTATGCCAGATCAAATTAAGAAAAAGAAGCCTAAAGAAACTGACAAACAAAACCCAGAAGAAGTTAAAGATGAGATTAGACAGTCATCTGAGTTTGAAAAAAAAGAGCTTTTTGATCCTAATAAAATTGCTGCTTTAATCGATAAATCTAAAGAAGAAACTGCTGATATTCAACAAAAGCAAAGCTTAGATATTACACAGGACCAGGATTCTACTGTTAGTTTAGATAAAGGTCTTACTATTACACAAGAAGATGCCATAAAGGCGCAAATCTTTAAGTGCTGGAACATTCCACTTGGTTTNCCTTATGATGAGGATTTGACTGTAAGAGTGAGGTTAAAATTAAATAAAGACGGGTCTATAATGAGTTCAGAAATTTTAGATCACGTGAGAATGAACAGACCGGGACAAGGGTTTTANAAGGTTTTAGCAGAAAGTGCCCTAAGAGCAGTGAGATTATGCAATCCTTTAAAGATGCCAGCAACTGGACATGATAAGTGGAAAGATTTACAACTTAATTTTGACGCAAAAGAAATGTTAAAAGGATAATTGTGAGACAAATATTAATAACTTTATTTTTAATTTTATTTAACAGTAAATCTTTTGCTGTAGTTACAATTGATATTACAAGAGGAAATCTTGAGCCACTTCCAACTGCGATATCAAATTTTTATATTGATAATCCAGAAAAATTTTCTGAAAAAATTAAATCATTAAAATTAGAAGAAAATTTACCAAAAGTGATTAAGGGAAATTTAATGCGCTCTGGTTTATTTTATGTTTTAGATAATAAATCATACATTCAGCAAGCAAAACTGTCTCATTTAAAACCTAGATTTGAAGACTGGAGATTAATCAAAGCTCAAATCATGGTGTCAGGTAAATTGAGAATTGATGATAAAGGGAGATTAAGAGTAGAGTTTAGATTGTGGGATGTAGTCTCAGCAAAAGAAATTGAAGGACTTGCTTTATTTGCAACACCATCGTCTTGGAGAAGAATTGCTCATATTATTTCTGATAAAATTTACCAAAGACTCACAGGTGAAGAAGGATATTTTGATACCAGAATTATTTATGTTGCTGAGAGCGGTCCAAAAACACAACGTGAAAAAAAATTAGCTATTATGGATCAAGATGGTGCGAATAANAAATTTTTAACGTTAGGAAATGAGCTTGTGCTTACACCAAGATTNAGTCCAAATGGTAAAATGGTGACTTACATGTCTTATTTTAAAAATTTACCGAGAGTTTATTTATTAAATATTGAGACTGGAATTCAAGAAGTAGTCGGTGATTTTCCAGGAATGACTTTTGCTCCAAGATTTTCTCCAGATGGAAGAAAAATTATTATGAGTTTTGCAAGAGATGGTAACTCTGATATCTACACAATGGATATCGAGTCAAGACGTGTCGAACAGATAACATCTAATCCTGCAATTGATACATCGCCATCATTTTCACCTGATGGAAGATNTATTGTATTCAATTCAGACCGAAGTGGCTTTCAACAAATTTATACCATGAGAAGTGATGGAAGAGGTGTGAAAAGAATTTCAAGAGGAAAAGGTTTGTACGGAACTCCTGTTTGGTCTCCAAGAGGAGATTTAATTGCATTTACAAAAATTCATAAAGGCAAGTTTTATATTGGTGTTATGCGTTCNGATGGAACGGGTGAAAGATTATTAACACAAAACTTTTATCAAGAAGCACCATCATGGTCACCAAATGGAAGAGTATTAATTTTTTATCGTGAAACAGCTGGCGGAAAAAAAGGACAAGGCTCTAGTGCAAAGTTATGGGCTATTGATATTACAGGTTATAACGAAGTAAAAATTAAAACACCAACCGATGCATCTGACCCATCTTGGTCTGGATTGTTGTCAAAATAGGCTTATTAGAGGTTTTTTTTATTATTCTAGGGTTGAAACTCGTTTTCAATTATGTAGAAGTNACTTTAATAAAATTTAAATTTTAAGAGGTTATATGTCATTAANTAGTATTAGAAATTTCGCTATTGTAGCAGTTTTGGGTTTTTTAGTATCTGCCTGTGCAACTGGTGGAAAAAAAAGAACAGCAAACGATTGGTACGAAGGTACAGACACTGTTAAATTTTTAGCATCTGGTGTTCCTGATAGAGTATTCTTTGCAACTAACAAATCTGGTTTACACACTGCATCTAAAAGCACTTTAAATAAGCAAGCAGCTTATATTAAATCTTCTGGAATTAGTGTTGTGGTAGAAGGTCATGCCGATGAAAGAGGTACAAGAGAGTACAACTTGGCATTAGGTGAAAGAAGGGCAAACGCTGTGAGAGATTATTTAATGTCTCAAGGTGTTANCGGAAGTAACGTAACTGTAATCAGTTATGGTAAAGAAAGACCTGTTAACCCAGAATCTTCAAGACTAGCATGGTCTCAAAACAGAAGATCTGTAACTGTAAAAGCAAAGTAATCAGTTTACATAAGGTTTAAAANATTAATTAAAGACCCTGCCTAAACGCAGGGTCTTTTTTTTGACAATTTTTTAGGTATTACTTAACTTAATGAGATTTATTATTTTTATTTTTACATTTCTATTGATTTTTTCTACTGCAAGAGCAGATGAAAAATTAAATCAAGTTTTAAAAGAATTACAGCAAATCAAAAAAGATATGCAGACTTTGGAAAAAGCAGTTTACTCACAAAGTTTCAAAGGCTCTGGAAAAACTCAAGCATCAGGTTCACTGGAAGGTGCTTTAACCCGACAGCTTGTAAAAATAACAGAACTTGAAGAGCAAATGCAAAAACTTACAGCAAGTCATGAAGAAGTTATGTTTTCATTTGAACAATTAAATGAAAGATTAAACAAAACGCAAAAAGATAATGAATTAAGATTATCAGATTTAGAAACAGGTGATGTTAAGCAGGTTACAAAAAAAACAAAACCAAAACAATTTCCAGGAACAGACAAACCACAAAATTTAGGGAAAATGGTAGTTCAAAAACAATCTGAGCAGCAACAAACAAGTTCAGTTAATCCCAAGGGTGTTGTAAAAATTGAAGAACCAGAANTACAAGAGATTTTACCAAAAAAATCGCCAGAAGAACAATATAANTTTGCAACAAGTCTAATTAAAGTTGGTGATTATGATCAGGCGGAATTGGCTTTGAGAGAATTTGTTAAAAAAAACTCAAAACATAAACTCGCTGGAAACGCACAATACTGGTATGCAGAAACTTTTTATATCAGACAACTTTATCATGATGCAGCAGCTGCTTATCTAGATGGATATCAAAAATATCCTCAAAGTTCTAAAGGACCACAAAACTTATTAAAGCTTGGAGTGACATTATCTGAGCTTGGTGAAAAAGACCAAGGTTGTCAGATGCTTGATGGTATAAAGAAACAGTATCCTAAAGCTAAACAGTCTGTTATCCAAAAGGCGAAGTATGAAAAGAAAAAATACAAGTGCCCAAGTATTGGATAAAAATTTAAAAAATATATTTCCTCATTTTAAAAACTTTTTAGAAAAAAATTTAAAAGAAAAAAAATTTGTTATTGGAGTATCTGGTGGGCCAGATAGTATGGCTTTAGCTTATTTGTCCAAAGTATATTCTATTGATCGTAACAAAAGTTTTGAATGCGTAATTATTGATCACGGTGTTAGAAAAAATAGCGATAAAGAAGCAAAAAAAGTTAAATCATCTTTATTAAAACATAAAATAAAATCTAATATTTTTAAGATAAAATTTGAGAATTCTAGCAATTTTCACTCTGAAGCTAGAGTTAAAAGATATGACAAAATNATTGAATTTTGTAAAAGAAAAAAAGTTAAAAAAATTCTATTAGGTCATCATCTTGATGATCAAGTTGAAAATTTTTATATTAGGTTAAGTCGAGGTAGTGGTTTAACAGGTCTCTCACCAATTAAAAAAGTATCAAAATATAAGAATTTTTATTTTTTAAGACCATTTTTAAATATTAAAAAAAATGAATTAGTCAAAATTGCTAAAAGAAACTTTAGTTTTTTTGTTAATGATCCATCTAATTTTAAAGATAAATACCTAAGATCTAGAGTAAGAAAGCTAAGAAATTTTATGGAAAAAGAGGGTCTTGGTGATCAGAGACTTTTAAAAACGTTAACTAATTTAGATAAGGCAAGTGAGGCGCTAGAATTTTATTCTACTCAAGCTATAAAAAAATATATTATAAAAAAAGGAAATATTTTTAATATTTCAAAAAAATTATTTAAAGAACCTAATGAGGTTATTTTTAGATCTATTTCTTCTTTTTTGAAAAAAAAAAAGAATTATCCCCCAAGAGCCAAAGGTATTGATCGCCTAATTACAGATTTATCTAAAAATAATACTAATAAAGTTACTCTTGGCGGTTGTGTTTTTGAAAACGGCCTTAATTTAGTTAAAGTAAAAAAAGAATATAGAAAAAGTTGATAAATGGGACCTTTTTGATCTTGTTTAAAACGAATTAATAATTACTTTATATTATATGAACATTAAAAATTTGATGATGTGGGGAATCATTGCCCTTTTGGTTTTAGGTTTGTTTAATTTATTCCAAAATCCAAATAATACATCATCTAGAGATNTTCCGTTTTCCAGTTTTATTACTGAAGTAGATAAAGGTAACGTAACTTCAGTTGACATTAGAGGAAGTGAAGTTTCGGGAACTTTTTCAAATGGAACAAGGTTTAAGACTTATTCTCCTAATTATCCTGAGCTAGTGCAAAAATTAACCGATAAAGGAGTAGCAATTACTGCTGGGCCATCTGAAGATAGTATGCCATCATTCTTTGGCGTTTTATTATCATGGTTCCCAATGTTATTATTAATCGGAGTTTGGATTTTCTTCATGCGTCAAATGCAAGGAGGAAAAGGTGGAGCAATGGGTTTTGGAAAATCTAAAGCAAAACTAATGAATGAAGTTAAAGGCCGAGTGACATTCAAAGATGTTGCAGGAGTTGAAGAGGCTAAAGAAGAATTAGAGGAAGTTGTAGAATTTTTAAAGGATCCAAGAAAATACCAAAGACTTGGTGGAAAAATTCCAAAAGGTGCTTTGTTAGTTGGACCTCCAGGTACAGGTAAAACTTTAATTGCAAGAGCAGTAGCNGGTGAAGCTAACGTACCATTCTTTACAATCTCAGGATCAGATTTCGTAGAAATGTTTGTTGGAGTTGGAGCATCTAGAGTAAGAGATATGTTCGAACAGGGAAAGAAAAACTCACCATGTATTATTTTTATAGATGAAATCGATGCAGTAGGAAGAAGTAGAGGTGCTGGGCTTGGTGGAGGAAATGATGAAAGAGAGCAAACATTGAACCAATTATTAGTTGAGATGGATGGATTTGAAACGAACGAAGGAGTTATTTTAATTGCAGCAACTAACAGACCTGATGTCTTAGACCCAGCNTTATTAAGACCTGGAAGATTTGATAGGCAAGTTATTGTTCCAAGACCTGATATAATCGGAAGAGAAGCCATACTAAAAGTTCACGCAAAAAAAATTCAAAAAGGACCAGATGTAGATTTAAGAACAATTGCAAGAGGAACACCTGGATTTTCAGGAGCAGATTTAGCTAATATTATTAACGAGGCAGCATTACTTGCTGCTAGAAAAAATAAAAGAATTGTAACCATGATTGATGTTGAAGAAGCAAAAGACAAAATCATGATGGGAGCAGAAAGACGTTCTAAAGTCATTACTGAGGATGATAAAAAGTTAACTGCTTATCATGAAGCAGGTCATGCCATTGTTGGTCTAAACGTAAAAATTAAAAATATTAAAATGCATAAAGCAACGATTATCCCAAGAGGGATGGCTGGTGGAATGGTTATGTGGCTACCTGAAAAAGATGAAGATTATCAATCAAAAGACCAGTTTGAAGGTATGATTGCNATGGCAATGGGTGGAAGAGTTGCGGAAGAAAAAATATTTGGAAAAGATAAAATAACAACAGGCGCAGGTGGTGGAGGAAATTCTGATATTGGAAAAGTTACTCAAATTGCAAAAGACATGGTGACAAAATATGGAATGTCTGAAGANCTGGGNCCTATTGCATACGGTGATAATGAAGAAGAGGTATTTCTAGGAAGATCAATCACCAAAAACCAAAGCATGTCAGAAGAGACTGTGCAAAAAATTGATAAAGAAGTTAATCGAATTGTATTTGAGGGTTACAAAAAAGCTCAAAAGATTATGGATGATAAAATTGATGATCTTCATAAACTTGCAAAAGCTTTGATGGATTNTGAAACTTTAACTTTTGATGAAATTTCAAATATTTTGTACAAAGATACCTATCCAACCAGACATTCTGATAAACCAGATCAAAGTCAAGGTAGCGGTAAAAAAGAATCTGCCCTAGGATCAATTGGCTTAAAGCCAAAGCTTACTTAATCAATTTNTTAATGCAAAAAATTTATGTAAGACCCATAAGTATGTCTTATGGTTCCGACGCTAAAAAATTAATTAAATCAAAACAAGCCTTACCCGTATGTTCAAATAAAAATTTAGCATTTGGAAAAGTAGAAATCATCATTAGAGGTAAAAAAAACCAAACTAAAACAGTAAATATAAATCAATTAAAAAGTTTACCTCTGAGGTTAAAAAAANAAGTTTTAANAAAAATTAAACGCATCAGTCAAAAAAGAAAAAAAATATTGGGTCTAAATCTTGATACATTCAAAATTTTTGGTGTTTTAAATGTTACACCAGATAGNTTTTCAGATGGTGGAAAATTTAATAAATTAAAACAAGCGATCATNNATTCTGAAGGAATGATTAGTCAAGGCGCTGATGTCATTGATGTTGGTGGTGAGTCTACACGTCCAGGTGCAAAACTGATTTCAGTCGAAAATGAGAAAAAAAGGGTTTTACAAGTTATTTCAAAAATTAAGAAATATAAAATCTCAATCGATACAAGAAAATCACAAGTTATGGTTGCTGCAATAAAAAAAGGTGCAAAAATAATTAATGATGTTTCTGCGATGGATTTTGATTCACAATCATTAAGCGTTGTAGCCAAGTTAAAAAAACCAATTATTTTAAATCATTCTCAAGGAACACCAGATATTATGCANAACAACCCAAGCTATCAAAATGTGCTTTTGGATATTTATGATTATTTTGAAGATAAAATTAATCAATTAACTAAAAGAAAATTTTTAAAACAAAATATTATTTTAGATCCAGGTATTGGCTTTGGTAAAAATTTGGATCACAATTTAAATCTTATTTCTAATATTGGTTTATTCCATGCATTAGGATGTCCAATTATGTTAGGACCATCAAGAAAAAGTTTTATTGGCAAAGTTATGAAAGATAAAGACACTAAAAATAGATTAGGAGGTACTTTAGCATCAGTTATAACAGGGTATAACCAAGGTGTGCAGTGTTTTAGAGTTCATGATATAAAAGAATCGTATGAAGCGCTAAAAGTTCAGGAGGCTTTAAACTCAATTTAATGAAAAAATATTTTGGTACAGATGGTATTAGAGGAAAAGTAAACCAGGGTCTAATTAATGGTGAAAAGTTCTTTAAATTTGGTTTAGCTGCGGCNACCTATTTTACAAATCCAAAAAAAAATAAGCCAGTTNCTATTATTGCAAAAGATACAAGATTATCAGGTTATACATTAGAGCCTGCATTAGTGTCTGGATTAACCTCTGCCGGAATGAATGTTTTAACTTTTGGTCCTATGCCAACCAATGCACTAGCAATGATCACAAAACGTATGAAAGCAAATATGGGCATTATGATTACCGCATCTCATAACCCTTATGATGATAATGGTATGAAACTCTTTGGCCCAGATGGAATGAAGTTGTCAGATAAAATTGAAAAAAAAATTGAAAAAATTATTGATACCAATACCCAAAAGCACCTTATCAATGCAGAAAAATTAGGAAGAGTAAAAAGATTAGAAACGGGTACCGATCTATACATTGATATTTTAAAGAAAAATTTTCCAAAATATTTTAGTCTTAAGAAACTAAAAATTGTTTTAGATTGTGCAAATGGTGCAGGCTATAAAGCTGGACCTAAATTATTTAGATCCCTTGGTGCAAAAGTTATTGCTATTGGAACCGAACCTAATGGATTAAATATAAATAAAAATTGTGGATCAACCTTTCCAGGTAAAATTCAATCAGCAGTAAAAAAATATAAAGCACACATTGGAATAGCACTTGATGGAGATGCGGACCGAATTATTATTTGTGATGAAAAAGGTAAAATTATNGATGGTGATCAAATTATTGCAATGCTAGCTATAAGGTGGAGAAAAAAAAGATTACTCAAAGGTGGTGTTGTTGGAACTTTAATGTCTAATTATGGTTTAGAAAAATATTTTAAAACTCAAAAAATTAAATTTAAACGTGCAGATGTTGGTGACCGATATGTCAAAGAAATGATGAAAAAAAATAAATTTAATTTAGGTGGTGAACAATCTGGTCATATTATACTTGGAAAGTTTGCAACAACAGGTGATGGTTTATTGGTTGCTTTAGAAGTTTTATTTAGTTTAAGAAAATCAAAAAAAACAAGCAACCTATTTAATTTGTTTAAACTTACACCTCAAATATTAGAAAATGTAACAGTAAAAGATAAAAATATTATTAATTCACCAAAATGCAAAAAGGCAATCAATCAAGCCAATAAATTAATGAAAGGTCAAGGAAGAATGCTGGTTAGAAAGTCTGGAACGGAACCTAAAATTAGAATTATGGGAGAGTCTGATAATAAAAAATTATTACAAAAGTGTATTTCAATTATTAAAAAAACAATTCATTAATGAAACCAAAAGCAAAGATTTTAATTATCGCAGGATCCGATTCTTCTGGTGGCGCTGGAATACAAGCAGATATAAAAACAGTTTCTGCACTTGGTGGCTATGCGATGACCGCAGTTACAGCCATCACGGCTCAAAATACAACAGGTGTTAAATCTATTGTTGCCATACCACCAAAAGAAATTGAAAACCAAATCATGTTTACAGCAAATGATATTAAGCCTGATGCCATAAAAATTGGCATGCTTCATTCTGTTGAAGTGATCAAGCAAGTTATTGGCTGTTTAAAAAAAATTAAAACAAAACATGTTATTCTAGACCCAGTGATGGTNGCAAAAGGTGGGGCTAAACTAATAAATAATAAAGCAATTCAGTTTTTAGAAAAACAAATGATCAAACANGCATATTTGATTACACCTAATATTCCTGAGGCTGAAGTTTTATCAAATATGAAAATTAATACTCCAGAAGACATGATTTATGCTGGGTCAATTTTAATCAATAAAGGAGCAACTAATGTTCTAATTAAAGGAGGCCATTTAAAAGGTAGTTTTGTAAGAGATGTTTTGATTAATAAAAAAGAGATTAAAGTATTTAAAAATAAAAAAATTAATTCCAAAAATACTCATGGAACTGGCTGTACATTATCAAGCGCAATTACAACTTATTTAGCATGTGGAAAAACTATAAACAAAGCATGCGAACTCGGTATCAAATATGTTAATCAAGCTATTGGATCTAAGATTAATTATGGAAAAGGTCATGGTCCAATTAACCATCTAACATCTGTTAGTATAAATAAAGAGTTTAAGTAAGCATGAAGAATGTGGTTGTTGTAGGTTCACAGTGGGGAGATGAAGGTAAAGGTAAAATTGTAGATTGGTTGTCAGATCAAGCAGATGTTGTTGTTCGTTTTCAAGGTGGTCATAATGCAGGACATACATTAGTCATTGATGGCATCACTTATAAATTAAAACTTTTACCTTCAGGAATTGTAAGACCTGGTAAAATTTCANTTATTGGNAATGGNGTNGTNGTTNANCCTTGGGCACTTNTTAGAAGAAATNAANTCNATTCAAGANCAAGGNGTTAANGTTANNGAAGANAATTTNATNNTANCNGAANCTGCAANTTTAATTTTNCCNTNNCATANNGAGATGGATGAAATTAGAGANGATGCTGCNGGAAAAGNNAAAATTGGNACNACNNGAAGAGGNATNGGTCCNGCNTANGAAGATAAAGTAGGAAGANGANCNATTCGTGTNATGGATTTAAGATCTGAAANNAACNTAGATCNAAGACTNGATANNGTTNTATNAGCANCATAANGCNATNAGAAAAGGNTTGNNNAAAAANATNTATGAAAANGAAGANNTAAAAAAANAANTNNTNAAAATTGCNCCAGANATNTTAAAATANNCNNAACCNGTTTGGAAANNANTTGANGAATNTNANNNTNAAANNAAAAANATNTTNTTTGAAGGTGCNCAAGGNATTTTGCTTGATGTNGATCATGGAACCTATCCNTTTGTNACNTCNTCNAATACNGTNGCNGCNANNGCNGCNACNGGNTCNGGTTGTGGACCANNTNCNATTGGTTATGTTCTTGGNATTACAAAAGCTTATACNACTAGAGTNGGNGAAGGNCCTTTNCCNACNGAANTTGAAAGAT
>NHGV01000013.1:40931-58790 GCA_002171085.1 Pelagibacteraceae bacterium TMED146
TGGAGAANNANTNGGAAAANGAGGTCANGAATTTGGAACNGTNACNAANCGNNAAAGACGTTGTGGTTGGTTTGATGNTGTANTNGTTAGACANACNNNTAAANTTNCNGGNATTNNTGNNATNGCNNTAACCAANCTTGATGTGCTTGANGANTNTGATGAAATTAAANTTTGNNNNAANTATGANCTTGATGGAAANGAAATCGATTATTTTCCAGCAGCTGTTGAAGATCAAAAAAAAGTAAAACCAATTTATAAAACATTTAAAGGTTGGAAATCTGAAACAAAAGGAATTAGAAATATTGAAGATCTTCCAGACCTTGCAAAAATTTATGTTGGTGCAGTAGAAGATTTTATTGGTGCAAAAATTTCAAGTATTTCAACAAGTCCTGAAAGAGAAGATACCATTCTTCTTGAAAATCCTTTTAATATTTAATTTACAGAAATTAGTTTTTGGTCTTTTGCTTGTTCAAGCATTTCTTTTTGTAATTTTTCAAATGCTCTATTTTCGATTTGTCGAATTCTTTCACGACTAATATTATATTTTTGGCTTAATTCTTCTAATGTCTTTGGCTCTTCATTTAATCTTCGATCAAATAAAATTTCTTTTTCTCTTTCATTTAAAATAGACATTGATTTATCTAATAAAGCTTTTCTTTTATTTGTTTCTTGACGGTGTGCAATTTGTAACTCTTGGTCTGCATTTTCATCTACTACCCAATCTTGCCATTCTGACTCACCTTCTTCACCAGAAATGGTAGCATTGAGTGACGCTTCAGGACCTTTCATTCGTTGATCCATTGAATTCACTTCATCTTCAGTCACATCAAGTCGGTTTGCAATTTCTGTAACTTGTTCTGGTAAAAGATCAGTTTGGTCTGATCTCATAATTTGGTTTTTTATTTTTCTTAAATTAAAAAATAACTTTTTTTGTGCAGCAGTTGTTCCAATTTTGACTAAGCTCCAAGATCTTAAAATATATTCCTGCATAGACGCTCTAATCCACCACATTGCATAGGTTGCTAATCTAAACCCTCTTTCAGGATCAAACTTTTTTACAGCTGTCATTAATCCAATATTACCTTCAGAAACTAATTCACTCATTGGAAGACCATACCCTCTGTAACCTGTTGCAATTTTTGCAACCAATCTCAAGTGAGAAGTAACAAGTTTATGAGCAGATTCTTTGTCACCTTTTTCCTTCCAATTTTTAGCTAGGATATATTCCTCAGCTGCATCCAGCATTGGAAATTTTCTAATCTTTTGTAAATAAGAATCGAAACTCCCATCAGGAGATAAAACAGGAAGATTAGTTTTGCTTATTTCTTTACTCATTCTGTATATGTAATTTTTAATTTCAAACCTTCAAGGCTCAATTTTTTAGTGTTTCCAGCATATTTTTTAATTTATTTAAATCATCTGGCAATTCTGAGACAAAGAATACCTCTTCATTAGTCGTTGGATGAACAAATCCAAGAGTATGTGCGTGTAGCGCTTGTCTTTTTAATGATTTTAAAATCTCCTCAAATTCTTGATCAATACCTCTAATCTTTTTTATCTTTTTGCCATAAGTTTGGTCTCCTAAAATTGGATTATCTTTGTGAGACATGTGAACTCGAATTTGATGAGTTCGCCCTGTTTCAAGAATACATTTGACTAAACTGATATCTGGAATTTTATTACCTTTAAAAACTTCTAACGTTTCATAATTGGTTATTGCATCTTTTCCTCTGATCACATCTGCACTCATTTTTTGTCGGTTAGTTTTATTCCTACCAATCAAGGTCTCAATTTTTCCATGGAGGGGTCTGAGGATACCGTAGACAAAAACTAAATAACTTCTTTTAATTGAATGTTCTTCAAATTGTTTTGCAACAAATGCATGCGCGTGATCATTTTTTGCAACTACCAAGAGTCCACTCGTGTCTTTGTCAATTCTGTGCACAATACCAGGACGGTCTTCACCACTCATAGCCGAAAGATTATTTTTACAATGGTACAACAAACCATTAACCATCGTGTCTTCGTAATTGCCTGCACCTGGATGCACAACCATTCCTATGGGCTTATCAATAATAATAATATCTTGATCCTCAAAAATAATGTTTAAATCCATTTTTTTTGGTATCAGATTTAATTCTTCGCTTTTTAAAGTTTCAAATTCAATTTCATCACCAGCTTTAACTTTTGTGGATGGGTTAGACATTGCAGTCCCATTTAGTTTTAATAGATTATTTTTAATGATTTTACTTACTTTGGATCTACTTATGTCTTTAAACTCAGCTGCAACGACTTGATCAATTCTTTTTTGATCATTATCTTCATTAACAACGAATTTATTACTAGGCATATGAAGTTATTTATACAGTATATAAACTTAAAATTTATAAAATTTGACTTAAGAAAAGTTTTGTTCTTTCATTTTCTGGATTATCAAAGAAATCATTTGTTTTCTTAGCTTCAACAATATTACCTTCATCCATGAACACAACTCGGTCTGCAACCTCTTTTGCAAAACCCATTTCATGAGTAACCACACACATGGTCATACCGCCATTAGCAAGGTCAACCATCACATCTAAAACCTCTTTTATCATTTCAGGATCTAGCGCAGACGTTGGTTCATCAAAAAGCATAATTTTCGGTTCCATACATAAAGCTCTTGCAATCGCAGCTCTTTGCTGTTGACCACCTGAAAGTTGACCTGGAAATTTCACAGCTTGATCTGCAATTTGAACTTTATTTAAATATTCCATCGCCAATGCTTCAGATTCTTTTTTTGTTTTTTTCTTCACCCAAATTTGAGCAAGTGTACAATTTTCTAAAATAGATAGGTGTGGAAACAAGTTAAACTGTTGAAACACCATGCCAACTTCACTTCTAATTGCTGAGATATTTTTTGTATTCTCATCAAGGGTCATGCCATCCACTATAATTTCACCTTTTTGGTGTTCTTCTAGTCTATTAATACATCTAATTAATGTAGATTTTCCAGATCCAGAAGGCCCACAAATAACAACTTTTTCTTTTTCACTAACTTCAAAGTTAATATCTTTTAGGACGTGAAAATCACCATACCATTTATTAACTTGTTTTAATTCAATTATGTTTTCCATCGTCGCTTAGTGTGTTGTTTTTAATTTCTCTTCTATACTTAAACTATATCTACTCATAGCGAAACAGAAAATCCAATAAACTAAAGCTACAAATACATAACCTTCCGTTGCCATTCCAAGCCATGCAGGATTTGTTTTTGCTAAATTTACCATTCCTAAAATTTCAAGTAGTCCAACCACAAAAACCAAAGGTGTATCTTTAAATAGTGCAATGAAAGTATTTGCAATTCCAGGTATCACTAATTTTAAAGCTTGTGGAAGAATAATAAAGATATGACTTTTCCAATACCCCATTCCAATTGCCTTTGAAGCATCATATTGGCCACGACCTACAGCTTGCAATCCACCTCTAACCACCTCAGCCATATAAGCAGCTTCAAATAACGTTATTGCAATAATAACTCTTACTAATTTATCCATATTAGTTCCTGCTGGCAAAAGAAGCGGGAACATAACGCCCGCCATAAATAAAACTGTAATTAGAGGAACACCTCTCCAAAATTCAATAAAGCCAATTGAAAAATATCTCACTACTGGAAGATTTGATCTTCTTCCCATTGCCAAAAGAACGCCTAATGGGAAACAGAAGATGATTGCAAATATTGATATAACAAGTGTTAAAAATAATCCTCCCCATTCTCTCGTATCAACTGGCATCAATCCAAGGGAGCCACCTGAAAAAAGCATTAAAGATAAAATTGGAAATGGAATAACTAAAAATAAAAATAGATATTTTTTATATTTTTCATTTAAAAGTCTATAGGCAATAATCGATACTACCAAAAATGCAAATGGAAGATTTATTCTCCAAATTTCATCATTTGGATACATTCCATATAAAAATCTATTTAACCAAATTTTAACAAACACCCAGCACGCTCCACCTGATACACATTCCTTTTTACTTTCACCTGAAAAAGTTGCACTAATGAACACCCAATCAAGCAGTGGTGGAATCGTTAAATAGATTAAATAACTGATTGAAATCGTAAGAAACGCATCAATTGGAGATGAAAAAAATTTCTCTCTAATGTAATTTAAAGTTTTATTCATATTATCTTTCCGTCAAAGAAACCTTTTTGTTGTACCAATTCATAAAGATAGAAATACTTATACTTAACGTTAAATAAGTAAGCATCGTAATGGTTACAATTTCAATTGCTCTACCTGTCTGCATCAAAGCCGTTCCAGCAAAAACTAAAACAATATCTGGGTAAGCAATGGCAGCTGCAAGAGATGAGTTTTTAGTCAGATTTAAGTATTGGTTTGTTGTAGGTGGTATTATAATTCTTAGTGCTTGAGGAATAACAACTAATCTTAAAATCTGAGTATTCGTTAAACCTATTGATGCTGCAGCTTCTTTTTGTCCTTTATCAATTCCTAGAATTCCCGCTCTAACATTTTCTGCAATGAAAGTTGATGTATAAATTGATAATGCAAAAGCTAGGGCTAAAAATTCTGGTATAATTGATGATCCTCCAATGTAGTTTGCAATTCCCATTTCAACTTCAAGTTTTGGATGAGAAAACTCAACACCAACACCAAACATAAATATCACTAATGTTGGTAAAATAATTAAAATTCCAAGAGATATTAAAAATTGAGGTAATATTTTCCCACTATTTTCCCTTAATCTTCTGGCATAGATATTAAAGAAGTAAATAGAAATAAATGTAAAAATTAAACCATAAATTAAGAAACTTAAGTTTGTCCAAATAAATTCTGGAAAATATATACCTTTGATGTTTGCGTAAATAGTATCAAAAAACACCAAGGAATTATCTGCTTGGGGCAATAGTCGTAAAACAGTAAAATACCAAAAAAAGAGCTGCAGTAACAAAGAAACGTTTCTAAAAAATTCGATATAAGTCGTTGCCAATCCTGATGCCAAAGGATTTGATGAAAGTCTTAAAATTCCAAATATAAAACCTAGAATGGTTGCGAATAAAATTCCAATAACAGATACTAAAATTGTATTTAACAAACCGACTAAATAGGCACGGCCGTAGGTCATGCTAGAATTAAACTCAATTAAGCTAAACTGTATATCAAATGAAGCTTTGTTACTTAGAAACCCAAATCCAGTATTGATGCCTCTTGCTGAAAGATTTGAGCTTGCATTAAACGAAAAATAAAAAATAATTGATAGTACAAAAATAATAAGAATAACTTGTGGTAATAAAAATTTTATTTTTGGATGATCGTTTAAATATTGATCAATTTTTTCTAAATGAGTTTGAATAAAAGACATTTAATGTAGATTAAAAAAAAGGGCTGGAAAATCCAGCCCTTTTTTAAATAAAGTTTTATCTAACGGGTGGAACGTAAAGTATTCCGCCTTTAGTCCATAAATTATTTGGACCTCTGTCAGGTAAAATACCAGTATCAGCTATATGTTTTTTATAACTTTCACCATAGTTACCAATTTGCTTGATAATTCTATAGCTCCACTGATTATCTAAACCTAAGGCTTCACCGTTTTTTGTACCTTCAGCACCTACTATTCTTTGAATAGCTGGGTTTTTGCTCTCTTTCATTGAGTCAATATTACCTGAATTTACACCGTACTCTTCAGCTTCAATCCATACGTTTAAAGACCACCTTACAACATCTTCCCATTTAGCATCACCCTGTCTAACAACAGGACCAAGAGGCTCTTTAGAAATTGTTTCTGGTAATACAACATGGTCGTCTGGCTGTGATAACTTTGTTCTTTGAGCAGCTAAACCAGATTTATCAGTTGTATATGTATCACATCTACCGGAGTCGTAAGCTTGAACAACCTCGTCAGCTTTTTCAAACACTACAGGTTCATATTGAACACCTTTAGATTTGAAGAAGTCAGCCATATTAAGCTCAGTTGTTGTTCCAGTGTTTGTACACACTTTAACACCACTCTTAAAATCATTGACTGATTTTATTCCAGTTGCTTTTCTTACCATGAAACCCTGACCATCATAGAAGTTTACACCAACGAATGTTAGTCCGATTGAAGCATCTCTTTCCAATGTCCAAGTTGTGTTTCTTGAAAGTACGTCGATTTCTCCAGCTTGTAATGCAGTGAATCTTTCTTTAGCACTTAAAGGTGTGTATTTTACTTTATTTGCATCACCTAAAACTGCAGCAGCTACTGCTCTACAAACGTCTACGTCGATACCTGTCCAGTTTCCTGATGCATCAGCATTAGAAAATCCTGGAAGACCTTGTGAAACTCCACATTTTACAAAGCCCTGACTTTTAGTAGTATCTAAAGTACTAGTTGCTTTTTTAGCTCCACCGCCGTCGCCGCAAGCTGTTAAAACAAAAGCTAATACTGATAAACTACCAATTGCTTTCATTATGTTTTTCATTGTTCCCCTTTTAATTTAAATTAAAGATGCCATAAGATAGAAAAATCTAAGTTAAATTACAATTGTTTAATTATTTCAGTTATGAATTTGGGATATAAGCTCTTCAATTTTTAGTTGTATTATTTCTTCATCACATCTTTGTGTTTTTGCATACGTCTTGCGTAGTGCTGAGATATTCGGTCAAATATGATTGCAAGTGCAACAATTGCCAATCCATTCATTAAACCTAGAGCAAGGTATTGGTTTGAAATTGATCTTAAGATCGGAACACCAAGACCACTCACTCCAATCATTGATGCAATTACCACCATTGCAAGAGACATCATGATAGTTTGGTTAACACCAGTCATGATTGATGGAAGTGCTAAAGGAAATTCTATTCGGTAAAGAATAACAAACTTTGAAATTCCAAGCGCTTTTCCTGCTTCAATTAATTTTGCATTTACTTCTCTAATTCCAAGATTTGTTAATCTTACAATTGGTGGAATTGCATAGATACAAACTGCGATTAAACCTGGAACTTTTCCAATTCCAAGTAACATGATGATTGGAATTAAATAAACAAAAGTAGGAATGGTTTGCATGGTATCTAAAATTGGAGACATCACTACCGAAACTTTGTTTGATTTTGCCATTACAATTCCAATAGGTGCGCCAATTAATAAACAAAGTAGTGTAGCAACTGAAATAATTGCAAGTGTCGACATAGTATCTTCCCACATTCCAAACAAACCAATAACAATAAATGATAAAACTGTACCAAAGACTAAACTTAATTTTTTCGATGCTTTCCATGTTAAAAAGGCAATGATGCCAATAATAATTGGCCATGGAGAATTAATTAATAATTTTTCAAAAAAAACTAAAAATTGTAACAGGGGATCAAAAAAATTTTCAATACCTTCACCATATGATCGTGAAAAGTCCTTAAAAGAACTATCGACTTCTTTTTTTAAATCTCGAAGTGTCTCTCGCCCTAAAGAAGGAAAGTTTAATAGAAATTCCATCTTTAGAGCGAGAAAATATTATAATGATTTTTTAATTTTACTTACTGTTTCTGCAGGAAGCCAATTCGTCCAAACATTTTCATGTTTTTTCAAAAATTCAATTGCAGCATCTGAACCATCAGCTTGATTTTCAGTCATATAAACAAGCATACCGTTCATTACTTTTCCTGGATAAGTTCTTTTTTCAAAATATGTGATTAAATTTTTATCAGCATTTTTTCTAAACTTATCAGTCACAACAGTATTTACAGCTGGTGTAATCCATGCCGTTGGCTTTGGATTAGCACAATCTTTTTCAGGTTTTGCAATACACCCATCCCAGTTTTCTTTTCCTGCAAATGGAATGCCCCAATCAAGTTTGACTAAATTATATTTTCCAATCATTGCAGTTGGAGCCCAGTAATAACCAACCCAGTTTTGATTTCTCTCAGCTGCTTTTGCAATTGTTCCATCTAAACCAGCCGCTGAACCTGGATCAATAAGTTTCCAACCTTTTTTTTCCATTTCAAAGGCTCTGAAAAGGTTTGCATTACTTAATTGACACGCCCATCCTGCAGGACAAGTTACAAATCCACCTTTTGATTTATCTTCTGGATGCGGAAATAAATCTGGTCTTTTTAACAAGTCCATCACAGTTTTAATTTCAGGGTGTTTTTTTCTAAACGCTGGAGTGACCCACCATCCTTCACCTAGTCCCGTAATTGGACCTTTGTTTAATCTATGAAGTCTTCCCTCTTTAATTGCTTTATTCAGTGGTGTAATAAATGAATTAGCCCAAAGTTCTGGAACGATATCAGGCGAACCTTTTTCATTCATTGATGTGAATGCTGGAACTGTATCAGCTTGAATAAGTTCAACATTACAACCAAATCCCTTTTCAAGGACAATCTTATCTATATTAGCCATCAGACCAGCTGATGCCCAGTTCATATTTGCAATTTTTACATTTTTACAGGCGGCATTACTTTCACCCGTATTAGATAATAATAGGAACCAAGCTCCTATTAAAACCGTTAATATTTTTTTCATTTTCTCTCCTTAATTTTTACAACTTATAGTTTATACAATTAGTAGCGTTGCAATTTACAAATTACTCTACTAATAGGTATAACAAATGAGAGGTTCAGTTGAACCGTATACAACTAGAAAGTTGTATTTAGCATATCTTGTGGTTTCAAAAATATTTTTGGAACATTTGTAAATTTTTATGGGGTTTTTATTTTGGCGCGCCTGTGAGAAGTCGAATCCCAAACCTCCAGAGCCGAAATCTGGCGCTCTATCCAGTTGAGCTACAGGCGCATGAGATAATATTTATCAATATTTTTCTAATTATTCACCAATATTAACTAACGTTCCGTTTCTTTTGGCGCTAACAAATGATCTATAAAATATTGTAATAGCAAGGGTGAGGTAAATTAGGTTTAAGCCAATTGCGTAATAAATGTTCGTAAAACTGACCGTTTGATTAACAAGGATATTTCGTGTTTCTTCAAATATATGTGCAAGTGGTAACCCAAGTGCAATAGGCTGAATCCAACTAGGCAGTATCTCTACAGGGTAATAAATGCAGCCAAGTGGCGCTATAAAAAATAAACTCGCCCATGCCACATTTTCAAATGATGGACCAAATCTAACAAGGCCTGCAGTAACAAGAAGTCCAAGGGTTACACCAAATAAATAAAGACTAAATAACAAGAGTATTAAAGGAACTCCAAGTTCAAATATGGATATTCCAAACAATGGAATAGCTATAAAGGCAGCGGGAACCAACCCAATCATAGTTCTAATTAAAGCAGATGATGTTAATGCCATGATAATCTCAGAAATTTTAAGAGGGGATACGAATAAATTAATAATATTTCTGCTCCAAATTTCCTCTAAGAAAAGCATATTGTAGCTAATGCTTGATCTAAATAAAAAGTCATAAAGAATTGCAGCACTTAATATGACACCAGCAACATTGTTAAAATAATCACTGTGCATCGTAAAAAATTTAGAGACAAAACCCCATAGAATGATCTGTACAGTTGGCCAATAAATCAGATCAAAAATTCTCGGGAAAGATGACCTGATTAAATAAAAATGTCTTAACATTAATGAAGAAGATCTTTTAATATTCATTTTTTTGCCTCACCAATTTTAAAAACACTTGTTCTAAATTTTCTCTTCCGTGTTTATCAATTAAATCTTTTGCTTTACCATGATCAATAATCTGACCTTCTTTCATCATTAAAACATAATCACTTAATCTTGTGACCTCATCCATATTATGAGAGGCTAAGAGAATACTGATATCATTTTCTTTTTTATACTTTTCTAGATAACTTCTTACATAGTCACCAGTATCAGGGTCTAAACTGGCTGTTGGTTCGTCAAGTAGTAAGATCTTTGGATCATTGATTAAGGATTTTGCTAAGGAGACTCTGTTTTTTTGACCCGACGAAAGTTCACCTGTTCTTTTGTTTAAAAAAGGTTTTAAGTTTAAATCTTCTATGAGTTGATCAATTTTTTCTTTAAAATTTTTTATTAAATACATTCTCCCATAAACTTTTAAATTTTCTAAAACGGATAGTTTTTTTGGAAGCTCGACATAAGGTGATGCAAAATTCATGATATTTAAAAACTGATGATCTTTGTAATTTAATTCTTGTCCATTAATAAATATATTTCCAGAAGTTGGGGTAATTAATCCAAGTAACATTCCAATGGTTGTAGTTTTCCCACATCCATTTGGACCAAGAAGTGCCAAAGTTTCACTTTGACTAATTGAAAAATTAATTCCTTTTACAGCTTCAGTAGTATTAAATTGTTTTTTTAAGTTTTTAACTTCAATTGATTTCATGATGATGCTCTTTTTAACCTGTCATTTATTGCTATACCAATATCCTGATTTGGAATTTTTGTAACAGATATCTTTTTATATTTTAATTTTTTAATTTGTCTTAATTTTAGATAAAGTTTTTTTGCACACTCATCCAATGATTTGGATTTTGAGAGATAGAATATATTTTTTCCTTTTAATTTTGTTCTACCAAATACAAGCAAAGCACCACCTGGTTTTGGTTTTTGTTGGTTTAAAAAAACAGGTATACCAGGAGAGTAATGTTTTTTAAGTTGTCCAGGTGATAAAATTTCTTTAGATATATTTTTTGTAACATGCTTTATGATCTTTTGAATATCACGCTTTGTTATTTTACCAGGACGTAATACTTTAGGTTTTCCAACTAAATTGACTACAGTAGACTCAATTCCAACCTTTGATTGCTTCCCATCTAATATAAATTTAATTTTTTTTCCAAATTCATCAAAAACATCCTTTGATGAAGTAGGGGATACATGATTACTAATATTGGCACTAGGTGCTGCTAGAGGCGCATGAGTAAGTCTTATTATTTTTTTAAAATGAATGTTTGCAGGAACCCTACATGCAATAGTACCATTTTTATTAATAAGTTTTTTTGAAATTTTAGATTTCTTTTTTAATTTTAATACATAGGTAATGGGTCCTGGAGAAAACTTGCGATATAGCTTTTCAAGATATGGATTTTGTTCAGTTTCTTTAAGGATGGATTGAAGATTGTCAAAGTGAACAATTAATGGGTTTTTCTTTGGCCTTTTTTTTAAACTATATATTTTGGTAACAGCACGATTTGAATACGCATTTCCAGCTAATCCGTAGACCGTTTCAGTTGGTAATGCCGCTATGCCATGGTTTTTTAATATCTTAGAGCATTTTTTTAAATTTTTATCAGTAGGGCTAAAGATATTTGAATAGTTTTTCATTTTGAAATATTTATTATGCATCAAAGTTAAAATCTATAAATGAATAAAGCAAACAAATACGCTGATATTGAAAAAATGTCCTTTGAAAAGGCAATGGCTGAGCTTGAGACGATTGTTTCTGATTTAGAAAATGGATCGATTGAGCTAGAAAAATCTATTGAAAAATATCAACGTGGTATTCAGTTAAAAAAACATTGCGATCAAAAATTAAAAGAAGCAAACATGAAAATTGATCAAATTGAAATTGATAAAAATGGCAATGTTACAGAAAAACCATTTGTAAGAAAAAAAAAATAATAATTCATGTCTAATTTTCAGCAAAAGCTAAAGCTTACTGCAGATAAGGTTAATGCTTTTCTTAAAAGTTATTTCAAGAACCAATCTGCAGATAATAAATTATATGAAGCTATGGAATACGGATTATTCTCTGGAGGCAAGATGATTAGGTCTTATCTTGTTCAATCTGCATGTAAAATTTTTGATATTGATGAAAAAAAATATATTCCAATTGCTGCAGCAGTAGAGTGCGTTCATAGTTATTCTTTAATTCATGATGATTTGCCCTCGATGGACAATGACGATTTTAGAAGAGGAAAAGAAAGCACGCATAAAGCGTATGGAGAGTATACTGCAATCTTAGCTGGAAGCTCTTTGTTAACCTTAGCATTTGAAATGATATCTGATCCAAAGTTTGAAATTGATCAAGATATTAAAATCAAAATCATTCATGCTTTATCATCTTCATCTGGACATCTTGGAATTGCAGGAGGTCAATTTTTTGATTTGAGTTTAAAAAAAAGTGAAGTTGATAAAGAGACTATTATTGATATGCAAAATAAAAAAACTGGAGCACTCATGGGTTTTTGTACAGAAGTTGCACCATTACTTTCTCATAAAAATCAATTAGCAAAAACATTTAGAGATCTTGGTATTAAAATAGGTCTATTATTTCAAATTGCAGATGATTTTTTAGATAAGTATGGAAAATCTGAAACTTTAGGTAAACCTAGTCAACAAGATGAGAGTAAAGGAAAAAATACTTTAATTATTTATTTAGGAGAGGAAAAAACCAGAGCACTTATTACTGATTTAAAGTCTGAAATTACAAACCAGTTAAGTTCTTTTCCTCAAACTGATGAATTATTAAATTGTATTAATTTTATTATTGAGAGAAAAAATTAATTTTCCCTAAGTTCTCTTGGAAGTTTAAATTCAACGTTTTCTTTAACAATTTCTATATCTTGAACTTTAATATTTCTGATTTCTTTAATTCGATCTATTAATCGATCAACTAAAACTTCAGGCGCGGATGCTCCAGATGAAACACCAATACATTTAGATTTTTTAATAAGATCAATGGGTAATTCAAAATCTTGATGAACCAGGTAACTTTCTTTGCTTCCATTTTTTTTAGCCACTTCAACAAGTCTTTTTGAATTTGAAGATTGCTGACTTCCTACAACAAAAAAGACATCGCATTTTGCTGCAATATTTTTAACCGCTGCTTGTCTATTCGTTGTTGCGTAACAAATATCACTTTTAATGGGCTCTTTAATATTTGGAAATTCTATTTTTAGAGCATCAATAATATCTTTAGTATCATCAACGGATAGTGTTGTTTGGGTAATATAAGCTATTTTTTCTTTATTTAGTTTTATGTTTTTTATATCTTCAGTATTCTCTATCAATATAACTACCCCTGCTGGTAACTGACCCATAGTTCCAATCACCTCAGGGTGATTTTTATGACCGATAAGAATAATTTGGTAGCCTTGTTTGTTTAGTAATTCTGCTTCTCGGTGTACTTTTGAAACTAATGGACATGTTGCGTCAATAAACTGAATATTTTTTATTTCGGCATCTTTATAAACCTTTTTTGAAACTCCATGAGCTGAGAAAATTACTGGTCTTGTTTTATCTTCAATTTCATCAAGTTCATCAACAAAAATGACTCCTTTATTTTCTAAATTTTGAACAACGTGTTTATTGTGAACGATTTCATGTCTTACATAAATTGGTGCACCAAACTTTTGTAAACTTTTTTCTACAATTTCAACGGCACGGTCAACTCCAGCACAAAAACCTCTTGGGGCACAAAGTAATATATTTAAATCTTCATTCATTATTTTTTATCTAAAATCTCTAATAATATATGAGGAAGTGTAAGTGAAGCCAAACCAATAAAAATCGTTTTAATGATATTTTCATCGAGTTTTTCACTTAATAAAAAGACAAATAATACTGCAGCTAGTGCCGTAATACATGTTAAAGGGACTGCTTTAATAGAAAATAGCTTTAATCCATTTTTTATATCCTTTTCATCGAGTTCTCTTGCAAGTCCAATGATATGTTTAGAAGAATGAAGAAAACAAAAGTAAAGTGAAAAGGCTAGGATAAGAGGCAAATAGACAAATGATAAAGTGATTAACAAAACTTCAAGCAAGATTAATACGAGGTGATTAATATTATTTTTGAATAAATAAATTAAACCGGCAACCAAACATATTAAATTAATCGAGAATAAAGTAGATTTTAAAGGAATGAGCGCCTCATAATAATATTGTGGAACCATTAAATATTCAAAAAATAATGATGTGTTTTCAAAACTATAATGAAAGGATAATGTAATTATCAAAAAACCTTTTAAAAAACTCACTGTAGAAAACATAATCCCGTTTCCTTTTTTGAAAAAACTAAGATCCTCTTCTCCAAAATGATAACCAGCAGTTATTAAAAACAACAATAAAGTCACTGGTGGAAAGTTAAGCCAGCTAATAATTACGATTAAACCTAGAATAATGTATCCTGGAAAAAATAAGATGGACCATGCTTTGTCAAACTTTGGCTCTAAAATTCTTTTGCCACGAATATGATCTAATGCACCATGCGATACCCCAAGCACAAGAATTAAAAAGAAACATAAAAATAGTAGGGTTAAGTCATCTTGAATGAAGCTATTAGTAAATAATATGTATGACAAAGCTCCAATTGTTGAGAATGTAATAAGTAATATATTTTGAATTTTGTTTAATGGCATATGACTAATTAAATAAATTTTTTAAAAATAATAGTTTTGGCATCTTAGATATAATTCTCATATCATCTAACCAACTTCCTTCACTAGATAAAAACCTAATTACGCTTTCTTGATTATATTGATCAAAAAGTTTAAAAAATATATCAGGCATTTGGTTTGTATGGTTCTTTAATACTTTAACAAATAATTGATCTAAAAATTCATATTTAGCTGAAATTGGTTTTTTAAAGCTTAATTGATCTAAGGATTTAGCAATGATTTTAGAATGCGCTTGTATATATGGGAATGCATACCCTGTGCTCATACGATTTATGTTCCCTCTAATACCGATATCATAATAACCAGTTTCATTTTTTGAGGATCTTCTGAACATTGGAATTGCACCAATTTCTTCACTAATAATATTAAATTGATTGATGCAAAGATCCTTTTGAATGTATTGGTTAACTTCATCAACATACTTTTCTTTATTTAATTCATTTAACTTTGATAGCCAGGTTGTCTCTATTAAAGCCCGATTATTTTTAAATGGTAAAATATAAAAAAAATGAACGCCTTGTTCTTTTTGTTTAAAGTCCATTAAAGTTAATTTGTTTTCATCAAAAGTATTTTGATTGGTTTCAATAGTAAGGCCATAAAAATGTTGATAAAGATTTCCCATTTTTATTTCTGGTACACGGCTATCAAAGACTATTTTACTTTCTATAACTTCTTTATTATTTTTAATTTGAAAAACTTCTGAAGTTTTTTGAATGTCTTTTATTTCAAATCCTAATTTGAGATTAAATTTTTCATTTAAATTGTTTTTAATTTTTTCATAAAATTTTAAACTATTAATTGTTTGATAGGGATATTTTGTTTGGTTAAATATTTTTATTTTCTCTTTATTTTTCACTTCAAAATTAGACCATTGTTTTTCTAAACAATCCTCAAAGTCATGATCATTTGTTTTCCAAAAAGACCATGTACGATCATTTTGAAATTCAGTTTTAGAATCTAGAATGATAATCTTTTTATTCTGATTAGTTTTAGAAATTTGATAGGCAATAGATAATCCTGCACATCCCGCTCCAATAATTGCAATATCATAAATCATATTTAGAAATAATTTGAATGAAGCTGATGTGTTAAATGTACAGGTTCTTTTGATTTATATTTTGTAAATACATTTGATAATAAAATTAAAAGTTTTTCAAAAGTGTTTAAATAAATTCGTTGTTTCAAAAAAAGCGTTTTGTTTTTGATAATTTTTTTACCAATAGAGTTATAGAGTATACCTGCAATTAAAATGCTAAACTTGTTTTTTTTAGGTATGTAATAAATACCTGCAAAGCCACTTTGATAATATGTTTCAGCAATCTCTAGTAATTGTTTTGTTAAATTAAAAATTAATGCATCATTTAACCCATTAGTAATGTCACTTGGCTTAAAATTATTTGGCAGCATATCTTTTGGAATATAAATTCTCCCGTTTTGTGCATCTTCTTTAGTGTCCCTTGATATGTTTGTAATCTGCATTCCAATTCCAAGATCTATAGCAAATTTCCAAGCATTATGATCGTTTGCACCAAGTATCTTTGCCATCAAACCTCCAACAGTCCCAGCAACTTGATAACTGTATTTTATCAGTTCACTTAAATTTTTAGGCTGTTTAAAATTGATGTCTGATGAGATGCCTGTAATTAAATCATCAATAAATTTTTGATCTAATTGATATGTCCTTTGTAGCTTTTTAAATTCCTTATTAATTATGTCTTCTGGAGTTTCTTTTTTATAATCTGTAATTAAATCATTAAACTTAGTTTTTTGATCTCCCTCATCAGCCGCATCATCAAGTTGTCTGCAAAAAGCATATAAAATTGCTGCATCATTAAGGGTTTTGTTATCAAGTAATAACCCTGCAAAATAAAAAGACTTCGCATGTTTTTTTAAAATATCTTGAGCAGTATTATTCATCATTTAAATATCAAGGTGATCTAAAACTTTAGCTGAGGACAATACTCCTGGAATACCTGCTCCTGGATGCGCACCTGCTCCTACAAAATATAGATTATCTAATATCTCGGATTTGTTATGAAACCTAAAGTATGCTGATTGTGTAAATACGGGTTCTATTGAAAAACCAGATCCGTATTTGGTATTTAATTCTTTTTCAAAATAATTTGGGGTTACAAAAATTTCTGCTTCAACGTGTTTGGATAGCTCTGGCATACAAGTTTGTTCTAGTTTTCTTATTACTTTATCTTTAAAGGTTTTGCCTTCTTGTTCCCAGTTTATTTTAGATTGATTATTGGGTACTGGAACCAAGACATAAAAACAATCTTTACCAGCTGGCGCCATACTTTGATCTGTTGCTGAAGGTCGGTGTAGGTAATAACTAAAATCATCATCAAGTGTTTTGGTATAAAAGATTTTATCTAACAATTGTTTATGAGATTTTCCAAGATAAATTGTATGGTGTTCAATATTTTCATATTTCTTTTTTGTTCCAAAATAATAAACATATAATCCCATTGAATATTTCAACCGATCAGTCTTTAAATTAAATAATTTGTTATTAATTTTTGGATATATTAATTCATCATAAACTTTAGGTGGATCAGCATTACAGATAACACTATCAATTTCTAAAATATCACTATTTTTTAAGACTATATTTTTAACTTTTCTATTTTCATGATTTATTTTTATAATTTCTTGTCCCTTAATAATTTTTACACCCACTTCATTCATTAATTTCTCAAATGCATTAATAATATTTCCAGTACCTCCCATAGAATAATGAACTCCCCATTTTCTTTCTAGAAACAAGATCAATGCATAAATTGAAGTTGTACTGTAAGGGTTGCCACCAACAAGTAATGGATGAATGGTAAATGCTTTTCTGAGCTTTTCATTTTTAATAAATGAAGAAATGAAAGTAAAAACTGAATTATAACTTTTAAGTTTAAGCAATGCTGGAATTTGTTTGAGCATGAACCATACTTTATGAAAAGGTTTGTCTGCTAATTTTAAAAATCCAATATTAAATATTTTTTCAGATTCAATTAATAACTTTTCAAATCCTTTTTTGTCATTTGGATCAATTTTTTGTATATCTTGTAACAGTTGATTTAAATTTTCACCGTAATTTAATTTAGATAAGTCATCAAATATGAATTGATACCAAATTTTAAGAGGAACGATGTTGATATAGTCCTGATATTTTTTATCAAATAGTTCGAAAAGTTCATAAATTAATTGTGGTGCAGTGATAACAGTGGGTCCAGCATCAAAAGTGTAGCCATCTTTTTTAAAAACTCTTGCACGTCCGCCAAGATCATTTTGTTTTTCAATTAAAGTAACTTCATGACCCTTTGCTTTCAGTCTTAATGCAGCAGCGATGCCACCAAAACCAGATCCTATGACTGCAATTTTTTTAACTTCACTCATTTTGAATTATTCAAAAAGTATATTAAAAGTTGCATTATTTCAGGAAAAAAGCGTCTTTTTGTGGAAATTAATGATTTTTTTTGGTTTTAATGAACGCAAATATAAGTATAAATTGCCGCAGTTAAAGGCGAATC
>NHGV01000002.1 GCA_002171085.1 Pelagibacteraceae bacterium TMED146
AAGGCTATGGTTTTATCGAACGTGAAGATGGAAAAAAAGATGTTTTTGTTCACTCATCACAAGTAAGAGATGCAGGTTTCGATTATTTAAATGATGGTGATGGAGTCTCATTTGATGTTGAAGAAGGAAAAAGTGGTCCTGCTGCAACTAATCTAAAAAAAATATAAATTTACTAGGAGAATCTTTTGGGTATTCATTATAACTACAAATCAAAACGTGGTGAGCGAGCAATGGCGAAAGCCAAAAAAAGAAAAGATAAGCAAGCTTTAAGAAGATCCAAAAGAGCTCCTGCAAATGGAGAATTTTCAGAAAAAACGCTAGAGTATGCAGATATTAATAAAGTCATTACGCTTGATGATTTAACAAATCCAGACGACAAATCTTAAATGAAACAAATTTTTGAATACCGTGTGCTTAATAGAAAAAGCTTAAATGAACTTGGACAAGGTGTTGAAAATGAAAAAAAAACCTTTCTAGAAAATGGTCTTGATTATCTAGGACAAAGCCAATGGGAACTCATATCAGTTGAGAATGGCGAATATTATTTTAAAAGACCTAAAGATTAATAAGACCTATTTTTTTAATAAATCTAAAATAAAAAACGTACAGGCAAATAAAATCCAACCTAATAATTGTAATTTTTTTGTTACACATTGATTTGACTAATAATCTTTGGAATAAAATTCTTAAAGTTAAAAAAACCCTTTTTGCAATATGGATTGGTCATTTGATCTAAGCTTCGATATAAAAAATTTAAATGAATTTGGTTATGTTTTAAATAATCAAAGTTTTCTCCAACCCCAGGATATAAAGCAATTTTATCAGTTAAATCTAAATTATTTAAATAAGAAACATCACGAACTTCAACCTCAACATGATCTTTTAATCTATCTTGTTGATCATGAATAAGATCTGATTTAAATTTTATTAATGCATCATCAAGTTCAATTGTACGAGTAAGATTGGTGTTTTGTAATAACATGATTTTTTTAAATTTATGGTCATTAAAATCAGAACTTTCGAAACAAAGTTGGTTATCAAAAATTAAAAGTGTTTGATCCTCTGTAATATTACTATTAGTAAAATCTGGATCAATTTGAACGTATACTTTATCAGATATTATTGGAACGGCATTTTCATTAAGCTTAACTTTGTCATATCTTCCATTTGTAAATTTTTTAATATTCCATTCCTGAGCAACATAGTTTTTACCTTTGGTTTGAACACCAGCAGTCCATCTCCAAGACAGTGTATTGGATGCTGGATCTCCATCTTTTAAATATTTCATAAAAAACTCAGCACCAAGTTGCCAGGGTAAATCTAATGTAAAAATCCAAATTGATGAGAACCACATTCTAGTGTGATTGTGCAAATAGCCTGTTTCTTTAAGCTCATTCACCCAATCATTAAAACAATCAATATCTGTATTCCCATTAACAGCAGCTTTTAAATTTTTATCACTTTCATAATCAGGCTTAAGATATTTAAGATCATTAATAAAATCAGTCCAAACACTAGGTCTTCGCTCTAACCACCCTTTCCAATACGTCCTCCATAATACTTCTTGAATAAACTTTTCTATTTTAGAAAAAGAGTATTGTTTTAAACTTTGTTTTATAATTTCATTTTCACTTAATATTCCGTGTGTCACATAAGGAGATAAACAGGATGTATTGGTCCTTTTCTCAGGTCCAAAATCAAAATTACGGTCCCTTGCATATAATCCCAAATGATTTTCAACAAAGGATTTGAGTTGTTCTAATGCGTAAGATCTTGAAGGATGAAATTGAGTCATAATTTGTTTATAAAGGTTTTATGAAAAGACACAAAAAAGAATTAATTGGATTATATGTTATTTTAACAACAATCTCGACCATTCTTACTTTAACAAAAAATCAAAATACGTGGTTAGTGTTTTTGCCTTTTTTTATTGCAGGCTTCGGCCTGTTTCACGTTTTGTCTGAAAACAAGAACAAAGATTAATTATCGTGAAAAAAATATTATGGTTCAGACACGATCTGAGAATTGAAGATAATCTTGCTTTTAATACAACATGCAAAGACGGAGAGGTATTACCAATATTTATTTATGATAAAAATTATTGGGAGTTAGAAACCTCAAGCTCTTATCATTTAAAATTTACTCAAGATTCTCTTGAGGAATTAAACCAAAATTTCAAAGATCAATTTAATTCAAAAATCCATATTTTTTATGGATATACATTAAAAATTTTAGATGAATTAATTAATAAATATAAGTTTAAACAAATCTATTCTAATCAAATCTTTCGTAATCAATACACTTTAGATTTAGATCAAAAATGTAAAAGTTTATTCAAAGAAAAAAATGTTCTTTGGCACCAAGGACAACAATTTGGAATTCAGCTGGAAAATAGAAAGCGTAATTTCTGGTCTTCACAATGGAATAATTTTATAGACCTTAACCCAGTCAAAGCTCAAATAAACTGTAAATTTTTAAAAGTTGATACCCCATCACTTGATAAGATTAAAACTAAAGAAATTGATGGAACCAACATTCAAAAAGGTGGAAGAAAACAGGCACTATCTTTATTACAAAGTTTTTTAGAGCAGCGTTCTGAGAATTATCAAAAAGAAATGTCTTCACCTGTTACTGGTGAAGTTGCTTGTTCAAGATTATCCCCTCACATTACATACGGAACCATCTCTTTAAGAGAAATTAATTTTGCCATTACGAATGCTAAAAAAGAAAACATGTCGTTTAACAAAGTTAAATCACTACGCTCTTTTAGAAGTAGATTGGCTTGGCACTGTCATTTTATTCAAAAAATTTATGATGAACCTGAAATTGAATGGCAGAATATGAACAGAGCTTATGATGGACTAAGAGAAAATTCATTTAATGAAGAATATCATCATGCATGGAAAATAGGTTTAACAGGATATCCTTTTGTTGATGCATGTATGCGATATTTAAAAACGAATGGCTGGATTAATTTTAGAATGAGAGCAATGCTTGTATCGTTTGCGTCTTACCAGCTTTGGTTGGACTGGAAGAAAACAAGTAAACATATGGCACAATTATTTACAGATTATGAACCTGGTATTCATTACTCTCAATTTCAAATGCAATCTGGTACAACAGGTATCAATACTATTAGAATTTATAATCCAATCAAACAGTCAACCGATCAAGATCCTAATGGATCATTCATAAAAAAATGGGTTCCAGAATTACAAAACGTTCCTGATAAACTTGTTCATGAACCATGGAAATTAACTTACCTTGAACAAAAAGACTTGGATTTAGAAATTGGAAAACATTATCCTCATCCCATTGTTGATCACCATTCGTCATCTAAAATTGCAAGAGATAAAATTTGGCAAATTAAAAAAACAGATGAAGCTAAATTTAATGCTCAAAAAATCTTACAAAAACATGCAAGCGCAAAGGCTAGAAGATAATTACTCATTTCTTACCATTGGATAAACGCTTGGTTTTAAGAAACGGTAAGTATTTACTAATATTAAAAATAAAGTTAACGCTCCAATAATAACAAGAACATTGAAGACTGGCATAAATTCAAGTTGCCAACCTAATCTAAAAATAGTCTGGATTACAAATTCTGAGGTGAAAATTCCAAATAAACCTGCAATCATAAAAATGGAAGCATAAGTAATTAAAAATTCAATTAGATTTGCCTGAATTAATTTACCTGATCTTAATCCTAAAATTTTAAAGATTAAATTTTGATAAATTCCAAGTCTTGCTTGAACAATGACAGCTGAGGCGATCACCATTAAACCAACAATCACGACTACAGAAGAAATAATGACTACAGCCATAAATATCTTGTTTACAAGATCTGTTATTTTTCCAAGGTAAGTAGAAACTTTAATTCCTGAAATGTTTGGGAAATTTTGAACAAGCTTTGCTTCATTAATATATTTTTTATCTGAAAATTTTGCTGTAGCGATATATTCATGAGGTAATTGATTTGCAAACTTCGGGTTAATAATCATTGCAAAATTTATAGATAAATCTCTGTAATCGACTTTTCTTAAACTTGTCACCACTCCAGTCATTTCTCTTCCATAAATTTTTAATGTCAGTTTATCATTTAAATCTACTCCAAAATTTCTTGCAACTTTTGCATCGAGTGAAATTTGCAACTGATCACTTTGTAAATCAAACCATTGTCCATCAACAATTGGATTATCTTTAGGTGGTGTATTGCTCCAAGAAATTCTTCTATCACGCTCTAAAACCCAAAAACTATCATTTGATGATTTAATATAAGTCAGCGGATCAACGCCGTTAATTTTAGCAACCGAAGCTGGTGCAATAGGTACCGTCTCATATTTTAAATTTGGGTCTTGTTTATTTAGATAATTAATAAAATTGTCTTTTACGTCTTTTTGAATACTGACGTAAAAGAAATCTGGTGCAATTTCAGGAATAGATTTTTCTAACTCTCTTTTAAAATTAGTCCCAACTAATGTTAGTGTTAATAATAAAGTAGCTCCAATTCCAAGGGACAAAACGGTAATTGGAAAAATTGATCTATCTTGAATAATATTTCTAACCGCAAATCTTAAAGGTAAAGAATGGAATGTTTTAAATTGTTTTAGGATGTAAATAATCGTCTTTGATAATAAGTAAAAAACACCACAGAAAATAAAGAAAAATACGAAGTAAGTTGTTGTGTAATAAAGTTTATCTGAGCGCAGTAAAAATATTCCTAAAAGAACAATAAGGCTAAATAAAATTAAAATANTNTTTTTTNCTCCAAATTGAAAACGAGTGAGTTGAAAAACGTTTCTAAATAAACTTGTCGCTTTAATCTGTTCAATNGATGAGATNGTTGGNATACAAAANATCACTACAACTAAAAAACCTGTCATTAAAATAAGCCCNTAATTAACNAGACTAAATTGNCTTTCNAAAGAAATTCCAAGATTTGCAATAAAATGNTTNGCTTGAGGAATAATTAATAAAGACATCACATAAGCAAGTGAAGTNATTAAAAATAANANTAATAAAATTTCGATATAAAAGATTTGNTTAATATTTTGTGATTTAAANCCAATNGACTTCATNATNGCAATNNTNGTNTTTTTTTGGTTAATAAAAGAGATNAANGTATTTGAAATTCCAATACCNGCAATCAACATNGCNCTAATTGAAACNANAGATAAAAANTCAGAAAAATTTGANATTAAACGNTTTAAATTNTTTGCNGCATTTTCTGGTAACCTAATCTTATAAGTTGGAAATTGTTTTAACTTTTCATAAACAAATTCTAAAACATCCTTGTTTGGTGCTTTGACTTTATATTCATAATTTACAAAGCTTCCAATTGAAGTCACATTCAACTTTTTAAATGCACGGTTACTTACAATGGCAAAATCTCCAAACAACAAAGCTCGTCCTAGATCAGGAACAGTCTCAACATAACCAACCACTTTAAATGGAGCTTGTTTAACATAAACTGTATCATCAACTTTTAAATTTAATGTTTCAAAAATCTTACGATTTACCACGATGGTATTATCTTCAGATTGTAGTCTTTGCATTGCATTTTCTGGTTTAGAAAGCACCGTACCGTATAAAGGATATTGATCATCAACTGCTTTAAGCCTGATAAAAAAAGCATTGGTATCATCGGTTAATGATCCCGTTAACATAGTTGAAAATTCAATGGTTGATGAAACNGTACTTTTATNTATTAATTCATTTAAAAAATTTGGATCAATTTGTTTAGTTCTTGTATCAACTTCAAAATCACCACCTAATAAAACCTTNGCATTATTTTGAAGTTCTTTTTTTAATCCAGTTTCTAAATTAATAATTAAACTTAAAATAAATAAACTAATAAATAATGTGACAATGATGGAAAAAAGTTTCTTATAACTTCTTGANAAATCTCTTAACGCATAAGAAAATTGATTAATCATGAACTTANNATGGTGCCGTCNTCAATTTTAATAATACGNTCACACTTTTCTGCAAACTTAAGATCATGGGTAACTAATANAAAACTAGACTGATTTTTATTTGCATATTCAAATAATAAATTTGAAATCATTTGAGAGTTTTCACTATCTAAGTTTCCAGTTGGTTCATCGGCAAGAATGAGTTTTGGTTTCACTGCCATAGATCTTGCAATCGCAACACGTTGTTGTTCACCGCCAGATAGTTGTGTTGGAAAATGATGTAGTCTATCTTTTAGACCAAATTGAACTAATAGCTCTTCTGCTTTTTGCTTTGAATTATCAATCCCATTAATCTCTAAAATCAAAGATACATTTTCAAGTGCAGTGTAATTTGGAATTAAATAAAANGACTGAAAAACAATACCAATCTTTTTCTTTCGAATATCGGCTAATTGATCCTCATTAAATGTTGAGATGGGTTGCTGATCAAAAATAATCTCTCCTGATGTAGGCTGTTCAAGTCCAGCCATCAACATGATTAAACTGGTTTTACCAGAACCACTTTTTCCAACGACTGCAGCTTTTTCACCAGAATTAATTTTTAAATCTATTCCTTTGATTACTTCAACTGAGGTATTATAATTCTTATAATTTAGAGTAATTTGTTTTAATTCTAGAAGTGTGCTCATGAGAAAATTAGTATTTTATATATGGTGTTTGCTTTGCATAATACAAGTTTCAGCTGAGGCTAAAACCAAAGTTATGCTGTTTGGGGATAGTTTAATGGCAGGCTACGGATTAACTCAAAATCATCACTTGGATAAAATTTTACAAAAAAAATTTGGAGATAGAAACATCACTTTTATTAACGCGAGTGTNAGNGGTGATACGACAAAAGGTGGANTAGAACGTATAGATTGGTCTCTTGGTGACAAACCAGATCTTATTTTTTTATGCCTTGGAGCAAATGATATGCTGAGAGGAATTAATCCAAAAGTCACAAGAGATAATTTAGATATGATGATCCNGAAAATAAAAAACAAAAATATCAAAATCATTCTAGCTGGAATGGTGGCTCAAGAAAGTTATGGAAAAAGTTATGNAAAAGAATTTAATTCAATTTATCCAGATNTATCGAAAAAGNACAAAATCAAGCTTTACCCCTTTTTACTTGATGGTGTTGCTCTAAAGCCCGAACTTAATCTTGANGATGGAAAACATCCCAATATCAAAGGAGTTGAAATTATCGCAAAAAATATATTTCCAATAATCCAAAATGAAATATTTAACAAATAATTCATTTTAATTACCAATGAATAGTTTATTGTAATATTTATGAGAGAATTTTTTTACAAAGCTGGTCTATTATTATTTGATGATAAGAAAAACGACCTTAGGGCCTTGCCTAAAACAGTAAGGCTTCAAATCTTAGTGGTTTTGTCTTTGATGTGGTCAGTCATTTTCACTATAATGTTTTGGTCATATAACGTTTGGGGCTTAGTACTATCAACTTCTGTAATTGGTCACGTTCTTGTGATTATTGGTGTTTATTTTACAATGAAGTCTTTTCAAAATGCTAGACAATTTAATCTAAGAAATGATGGTTATCATAGTACTACCAGATCTCGTCAAAATTTATGGGTTGATGGTAAAAAAGTTGAGTTAGACAAAAAAGATCCAGGTGGCGAACACGAATGAAATTAACATTATTGTTAATGCTCGTAGCATTTGGAATATTTATGCTCGGTTTAAAAGTAACAGGCGACTCTCCCGTTTCTAGAGATGGACCAATTATTCAATCGAAGGAAACCATGAAAGAAAAATGGGAGAATGCAGTTGACTGGTCTAAGAAAAGAAATAAATAATAATTTTCTATGCTAGATCAGTTTTGGTATCCACTATTCCTTTTTCCAGCAATACCTTTAATGATGACTACTTTTGGTAATCGTTATGCATCTTTATCAGCTCTAATTAGAAAAATGCATGACGAAATAGTCATTCAAAATATCGAAAGTCCAAATCGATCAAGATTTTTGGAAGAGCTAAAAATATTAAATCAAAGAATGACATTGGTTCGTTTAATGCAAACATTTTCTGCGGCAAGTTTTATATTTAATTTATTAACAATATTTTTTGGTTACTTAAAAATGTTTGATATCTCTACAATTTTTTTTGGTATAGCAGTTATAATTTTTACAATAGCAATCATCACATTTATTATAGAAATACAACTTTCTGTAAAAGCTTTAAAAAAACACCTTGAGGATCTTAAAGAAATTTAGATTGATCCATAAATCTTATATGTTATTTTTTTATCATGGAAAATAATGGGATTAAAAATTTATTTAAGAGAACTCGGCAAAAATCACTAAATCTTGTAAAAAATTTAAAACCTGAAGACACATGTATACAATCAATGGAAGATGCCTCTCCTCTTAAATGGCATTTAGCACATACCAGTTGGTTTTTTGAAGAGTTCGTTATTAAAAAAGTAAAATCTGATTTTAAATCTCCAGATCCTAGATTTAATTATTTGTTTAACTCATATTATGTGCAAGCTGGTCCGCGATTTACAAGATCACAAAGGGGACTAATTTCAAAACCAGACTTAAACGATGTATTAAAGTATAGAAAATTAGTTGATGAAATTTTAGTTGAACTCATAGAAGATCAAAACACACCTTTAGAGATAGTCGAGCTTGGTTGTCATCATGAAATGCAACACCAAGAACTTATGTTAACTGATATCTTGCATGCTTTCAGTTTTAATCCTTTGAGACCCAAATATATAAATAAAAAAATACCGTTTAACGAGAAGATAAATCACTATTGGTATGATTGCGAGGGTGGAATACATCATGTTGGAAACCAGGGCCATGAGTTTTGTTACGATTGCGAACAGCCTCGCCATGAAGTTCTAGTACATCCATTTAAAATTTCAAATCAGCTTGTTACAAATGGTGAGTGGAAAGAATTTATTGATTCTAATGGATATGAAAATCCAAACTTCTGGCTGATGGATGGGTTTGCAATATGTGAAAAAGAACAATGGAAAGCTCCTTTGTATTGGTGGAAAGACGCTAATGAATGGTATCAATTTACATTATGCGGAATTCAAAAAGTCGATGACCTCGCACCAGTTCATCATATAAGTTTTTACGAAGCTGATGCTTTCGCAAGATGGAAAGGCAGAAGGCTTCCTACTGAATTTGAATGGGAGACTCTATCAAACGAATTCAAAGAAGAAAATTTTTTAGATGACGAAAATTACCTGCCATACTCAAAAAATAATGATCAAAACTTAAAACAAATATGGGGGCATGTGTGGGAATGGACATCATCAAGTTTTTCACCTTATCCAGGCTTTTCAACAAAAAATGGTGCTCTTGGAGAATATAATGGTAAATTTATGATAAATCAGATGGTGCTTAAAGGTGGATCTTGTTTTAGTCCCAAAAAGCAAATTAGAAGAACTTATCGTAACTTTTTTTACCCTCACCAAAGATGGCAAATGGCAGGGTTAAGACTGGCAGCATGAGTGAGTTTTTCAACCATGTTATTGAAGGATTAAGTAAAAAAGACAAAAAATTAAATCCAAAATGGTTTTACGATTACGAAGGATCAAAAATTTTTGAACAAATTACTAAATTAGATGAATACTATATAACACGTACCGAAATTGATATTTTAAAAAAAAACCAAGATGAAATATCTAAGTGTATAGGTGAACATGCTACAATCATTGAACCCGGCGCAGGAGCAGGTGAAAAAATTAAAATTTTAATTAAATCGCTAAAAAAGCCAGAGCTTTATGTACCTTCAGATATATCCAAAACTTATATAAGGGATATAGCAACAAAGTTAGAAAAGGCATTACCAAATATTAAGATAGAACCTTGGGTATTTGATTTTCAATCAAATGAAAAAATTCCAAGTCATATTTATCAAAAAAAAAACTTAACCACTTTTTTCCCAGGGTCAACTATTGGAAATTTTGAACCGTTAGATGCTATCAATTTTTTAAAGAAAGTTAAAAATCAATTCTATTCGGACAAAATAATAATCGGCGTTGACCTTATTAAAGAAAAAAAAATATTAGAAAGAGCTTATAATGATGCTTTGGGTGTCACATCAAAATTTAACAAAAATATATTAAAAAGAATGAATAAAGAGCTAAACGCAGATTTAAATTTAGATTTTTTTAAACATGACGCTATATTTAATAAAAAAAAATCCAGAATTGAGATGCGCCTAATATCCCAAAAAAAACAACATATTAACATCGGTCAAACAAGTTTTTTGTTTCAAGATCAAGAAATTATTCATACAGAAAACTCATACAAGTATAGTTTGGACATGTTTAAAAACTTAGCAAAAGATGCGGGATGGTCGGTCGCAAAAATTTGGGTTGATAAAAATAAACTTTTTAGTGTTCAATTTCTTATTCATCAATAATACAACTTTTTTAATGCTAATAATATATCAGGATTAAACTAAAGATTGTATTTTAATTTTACTTAAAAAGATTAAAATCCAAATATGAAAATAAAGTATTTTCATATCTTATTTTTATTCATCTTTTTTTTATTTCCAAATTTATCTTACTCTCAGCAAAAATTAAAAACATCAAAACAATTTGAACAAATTTATAAATCAATTGTTGAAGTAAGAAGTTTTGTTCCAGAAAATGCTAGAACGGCAAGGTCACTTGGTACTGAGCGCTTAGGTACTGGCGTTGTTATTGATAAAAGACACATCCTAACTATTGGTTATATTGTTATTGAAGCAGAAAAAATTGATATTCGTTTACCTGATGGAAAAATAGTTCCAGGCAAACTTGTTGGCTACGATCATCAAACAGGCTTTGGTATTTTAAGAACTATAATTCCAACAAATCTTGCGCCACTTCGTATGGGTGATTCTGACAAAATTAAAGATGATGAAATATTATTTGTCATGCCTTACCCAACTCATGGACAAGGCTCTGCCGGAAAGTCAGTTTCAAGAAGATCGTTTACCGGTTACTGGGAATATTATTTAGATAAACCTATTTATGTTTATCCTATGAACCAAGCCTGGGCAGGAACTCCTTTATTAAATGATAAAGGTCAAATATTAGGTATCGGCTCACTTTATATCGCAGATACAGTATCTCCTGGACTTATGTCTCCAGGAAACATGTACGTTCCAATCAATGCCTTAAAACCGGTTCTTAAAGATTTAATTAAAAATGGAAGAAGAACAAAAAACATTAACCCTTATCTTGGATTGTCTGCTGATGATTTAACAGGTCAACTTAGTGTATCTAGAGTTAATGAAAATGGTCCTGCAGCTAACACCGGTATTAAGGTAGGTGATTTAATTGTTGCTGTAAATAATACAAGTGTAAAAACGATGAAAGAATTTTATCTTAACGCTTGGAAAGCAGGAGGACCTGGAAGTACGGTTAAAATCAAAGTTAAAAGAGATGATAAAAATATCGACTATTCAATTAAGTCCATCGACAGAATGGATTACTTTGTAAAAAATAAAGGTTTATAATTTTAACCTTTAACAGTTAGCACAAGCCAAACAACTGGAAGAATAAACAATAAGGCAGTGCCAATATAAACTACAAAATTATTCATAAATTTATTTAATAACAGATTCTTGTTTTAAAATTAATACTAAACCTATTAATGTGACAGCTAATCCTGTAATAAAAAAAATATCTGGTTTTACATTTTCAAAAATCATTGAAATAATTAGTGCCAAAATAGGCATAATCACACCAATATATCCACCTGTTGATGCAGATGTATTTTCAATAAATCTTATGTAACAAAGAAAAGAAACAATAGATCCAAATATTATCAAATAAGCTAGTCCAAGGAGATAACTCAAATTACTTAATGGAATATAAAACTCTGCTCCTTTTATAAAAGAAACAATAAGGGCTACCAACGCGCCATAAATCATTGCAAACGCTACATTTTGTAGAAGGGGAATGTTGTAATTTCGCTTATTATATATTGCAATTAAGTTTCCAGCTGATGCAGATAAAGTAGCTAATAAAGCAAACATTAATCCGAATGTAGTTACTGAATTTAAATTAAAATTAATAAAGTCTTGGTAAAAAATAATAGCAATTCCAGTAATTCCGAGTAGAGCTCCGGATAGTGTCATAGATGTTATAGGTTTTTTAAAAATAAATTTTTCGCCNAAAATATTAAANATAGTTAANANACANAANACNGTNGCNGGNATNTTTGANGGTAANTAAACNTTNGAATNATAAAAAAAAATATAATTNCCNCTNTANANAAAAANACCNANAANAAAAAAATANANATGNTCTTTAANAGAAAANATTAANTNNCTTTTTGTNNNTGCTACAAAAATTAAAATAATTAAACCTGCTATAATAAAACGAATAAATACAGAAACTGTAGGATCGAGATCAATATTTACTTGCGTTAAACCAATAATACTCCAGGTAGCAGACCAAAAAAATAGAGCTCCAAGAAATAATAATAAGTTTGATTTTAGCATTTTAGGTTTTTTATATTAAAGGTGTTAAGCCTTTTTTCTTAATAATGCTAGAAACTCTTTTTGATTTTAAAAAACTTATAAATTGATCTATCTTCTTAATTTTTTCATTCTCCTTAAGGTAAACAAGAGAAAATACAAATCTTTTTTTCATTTGGGTGGGCAATGTACCTAAAAGANTCACTTTGTTTTTATATGGTAATAATTCACTATACTGCTGAAAACCAAGATCAAAAGTTTTATCTTCGGNAATCACTGAGCCAATTCTCTTTCCTTTCACTATACAATAATTTTTCACTTTTAATTTTGGAAAAAGATTTTNTTTTAAATAAATACCACTTGCGCTTGCTGCAATAGCAATTTTTTTACTTTTTTTAACCAACTGTACAAATTGAAATGGGTTATAATTATATTTAACTTTATTTTTTTTTTTAACAACAAAACCGATTTCAGAGTCAACAATATCAATTTTGGTATAATATTTAATTAACTTTTTTTTGTTAAACTGGTTGTAAGCATCAGCAGATAAAAAAATAATATCAAAATTTTGCTTTTGCTTTAAACGAGTAGGTACTGAATTTTTTGNATCCCCAAAAGAAGANCCAAAATAAAGCTTAATACTTTTGTTTTTTTTATAACTTTTTAAAATTTCAAATAGTGGAGCTGCAAATGCACCTGAGGTAAGGATGTTTAAATCATTGTTTTTTTTTGGTTTAATATTTGAAGTAACATCAATTTTTTTCATAAACTATTTATAGCTTAAAAAATGCGGAGGNGGAAACGTAAGCAAACCTCCGCATTTTTAANTAAAGATTAACGATTAGTTGCTTTGTTCATCAACTGATAGTTTTCCATCTTTGTCGGTATCCAATTCAACAAACATTTGTTCTGCTTCATCAGCAGTCACACCATCTTTTAACTGNATTTCGATGAATTGTTCTTTGCTAAGTTCTTTTACTTCAGTATTAGCAAAGACTTGTGTTGTTACAGCGAACAACATTATAAGAGACATAAGAGCTCTCATATTTTACCTTTTGTTAAGTTAAGCGGAGCGGCATGTATTCTCAGATTATGGCTTAATTGTGGATGGTAAAAAAATTTAATGTTTGTGATTTTCTGACCCACCCAAGCCACATGGCATAGAAATCGATTGGGATGCCCCGTCTGTTTGATCATCATGNTTATGGAACAAGGGATTATAAGCAACCCCGTTACTATCATGATCGAGAAAAGCAAAAGTTAAACAAAGCGTTAAAATAAAAAGGTAAACTATACGTTTCATGAATAAAATACTCTTCTAAACCTCACGCCAATCATTGAACCTATAAAAGCAAATAAAAACCAAAGCCAGCCATGTAATGATCCTGAGGCAATACCACTAAATAAAGCACCGACATTACAACCAAAACTAAGTCTTGCGCCATAACCCATAAAAAAACCTCCAAGGATTGCGGCGATTAATATTTTTTTATTAATAAGCGAGGCTTTAAAAAAATTACCAGCAAGAGCAGAAGCTGCNAATGCCCCAAAAATAATACCAAGATTTGAAACTGTTGTNGGATCTGCAAAGAGGCTGTTTTCTAATGCNGTGCTTGGATAAGAGAGTTGCCAAAAAGACCAACTGCTTACTTCAACCCCAAAAAACTGTACAATTTTAGCAGCCCATAAACCAAAAGCGAATGTAATACCCCATGGATGTCCTGCAGCTTGCAGCATCAAAACATTAAAAAAAACTAATAAAACTGCACCTAAAATTAAAGGCCAAGGCCCTTTAAATAAATCAAAATTTGAAAAATCAAAAATATCTGAATGTTTAAAATTAATATTCCTTTTCTGATCCAATTTATAAATAAAATAATAAAGCAATGTTAAAACACTTAATTGAAGCAAAACTGAATTCACTTTCCCAAATTCATTCATAAGCGAAACCCCTCCTAGTGAAGGAAGTGATTTCCAAAAATCAAAATGATAAGTGCCAACTAAAGAGCCAATCAAAAAAAATACTAATGTGATTACCATTTTTCCATTACCACTACTTGCTGTAAATAATGTTCCTGATCCACAACCGCCAGCTAACTGCATAGCAAGACCAAACATAAAAGATCCAACCACAACAGAAACGCTTATTGGTGCAACAGCTCCAATCATTTTACCATTATAAATCCAGCTATTTGAGCCAATAAAAAAAGAAAATAAAATGACTGCTAGTCCTAACATGATAATTTGTGCTCGTAGTGATGAACTTTCTCTATGCTCGATAAAATTTCTCCATCCTCCGGTAAAGCCAAATGATGCATGATAAAGAGAAACCCCAAGTCCAATTCCAATTAAGAAAACATAAAGGTGTCTATTTCCAACTTGTGAAATAAATAAAAAAGAAAATAAAAGTATTGCTAAAACTGCGTAGCCAAGAACTGATAGATCAATTTTTTTTGTAATTGCGCTCATAATAAAAATGCGCGGCTAAGGGTAACCGCGCATTAATTTTTAAGTATTAGATTTGTCCGTTAATAACTTCGTTTTTTGGATTAAGTGTCCAGTGTGCTAAAGAACCGTCATATAATTTTACATTTTCAATTCCAGCAACTTCACTTAATGCGAACCAAACCGTACTTGCAAACCAACCTGTATTACAAAAAGAAACATAACCTTTTTTTCCTTTTGCATTTGATTTTACAAATAAAGCTTTAATTTCATCTGCTGATTTTATTTTAAAGTTTCCATCAACAATTGTTGCTTCTTCTAAATTCACTGCAGTTGGAATAGTTCCAGCTCTTTGAATTTTAGGATGTTTTTTTTCACCAATAAAGAAAGCTTTAGGTCTTGCATCAATTAATGCATAATCATTTTTCTTTCTTTTTGCATTTCTNACATCTTTGTAGCTTGCAACATATTTGTCATTAAGTTTTACTTTAAACTGAGATGGNGTGATTTGTGTTTCNCCTTGAGCTAATTTGTAACCAGCTGNTGTCCAAGCTTTTAANCCACCATTTAAAATAGAAACATTNNCATGNCCTGCAACTTTTAAACTCCAGTATAATCTTGCAGCACTTCCAAAGTCTAATGAGTTTACTCCAAGGTAACTTACAACAACATGATCAGAATTTTTGACACCAAGTTTAGAAAATAGCGATTCTAATTCTTTTTTAACTGGTAACTGTCCAATGACACCTTTTTGAGTTGTAATTAATTTGTCTCCAATATGATCAATGTAAACACTTCCTGGAATATGACCTTGTTTAAATTTATCATAAGATCCATTTACAAATTTACTACTGATCTCAATGACTTTAACATTTTTGTTATTAATGTTTTCTTTTAACCATGACGCTTCAACTAAAGGTGTAGCACTGTGAGCGGCTGTTACAAAGAAAAACAAAATAAGAGTAGATAGTATTTTTTTCATTATTATCTTCCTTTTTTTAATTGTTATTGTTCGGTTGTTTTACTACCCGAATGTACGGTTTGGGTGACTGCCACCCTTCAGGGAATAAATTTTTTGCTTCTTCGTCTTTGACTGCAGGTACAATAATTACATCACCACCTTGTTTCCAATTTGCTGGTGTTGCAACTTTNTGCTCAACAGTAAGTTTTANTGAGTCTATAACTCTTAAAATTTCATCAAAATTTCTACCTGTAGCCATTGGATAGCTTAAAATTAATTTAATTTTTTTATCTGGACCAACGATATAAACATTTCTCACGGTTTGATTATCTACTGCTGTTCTGCCCTCTGAACTATTGCCTAATGAGGTAGGCAACATTCCGTAAAGTTTAGATACAGATAATTCTTTATCGCCAATTAAAGGATAGCTTGGCTTATGTCCTGTTACATCCAAAATATCCTGAGACCATTTTTTGTGATCTTCAACAGGGTCAACACTTAGACCTAAAATTTTTACTTCTCTTTTGTCAAATTCATTTTTTACAGATTCTAATGCACCTAATTCTGTAGTACATACAGGTGTGAAATTCTTTGGGTGAGAAAATAATACAACCCAACTATCTCCAGCCCAGTCATAAAAATTAATTTTTCCGATTGTAGTTTCTGCATCAAAGTTTGGTGCAGTATCATTTATTTTTAACGTCATAATTTAATCCTTTATTTTGCAGTTCAGTTTTTAACTACCTAGTGAAGATAAGGGAGTAACCATAGCTCACTAGGTAGCATTACCGAACTAATGATTATTTAGAATATAATCCTAATAAATCAATATTTAGTAGCAAAATAAGTTAATATTGAATAAAATAGTTTTTAAACTAATAATTTATTGCTATTATAACAAATATAATTAGTAAAATATTTTAATATTATGAAAGAAATCGATAAAAAAATTCTACAAATTCTTCAGGAAAATGGGGAGATGTCAATGGAAGAGCTTGGATCCAAAGTTAATTTATCTCCCTCTCCTTGTTACAGAAGAGTTAAGAATTTAAAGGACGCGGGCTTTATAGATAAGAGCGTTGCGGTTCTGAATAAACAAAAACTAAATTTAGAACGCCCTTACTTTGTTCATATTAAAACCACCAGCCATAATAAAGAATGGACAGATCAGTTTAAAAAGATTGTAAAAGAAACGCCTCAAATTGTTGAGTGTCACCGATTAATGGGTGAGGTTGATTATCTATTAAAGGTAAGATTGAAAAACTCTGAAAGTTACAATGAATTTTATTTTGATCTCATTAACAAAATTGACTTTGCAAGTGTGAGTGGTTTTCCATCTTTAGAGGAATTAAAGGAGACAACTGTACTCCCTTTAGATTATGTTTAATTAGTGACAGGCCTCTCCAAATTTTTTTAATCTCCAGTAATTATAAGGCCATGGAGTAAGAAAGCCTACAATTAACATAATAGGAACTACCCACCACGTTAATATAGCACCACCAGTTAGAAAGTAATCAGTCGCATTCATAGCAACCTCCATAGAGATCATTGAAATAAAACTCATACCAATTGCTACTTTAAAGGCCTCTTTTAATGAAAATTGCTGTCTCATTAAAATAATTGTTTCAAGAATAATACTTGTAATTAGACCATTGATAATCGCAAGAGTCATAATCCCTAAAACTGGAAATGGAATTTTAGTTATTTGAAAAAAAAGTATAGTTCCAAAATCCCCAATAGCACAACCTATTAAACACCACATGGTATTTTTGGCACTTCTTTTCCAAGTGTGTTTACATGACCAATGGAATGAATTTATTTCACTCATAATTGAATTATTAAAATATTATTTTAAAATAGTCAAAAAATAAAATTATCTTTTTTTTGACTTAAATTTATTTCTTTTATTAAAACGTTTAATTGTTTCTTTTTTTCGTTTAGAGAATTTAGAATTTTTACTAAATTTTGATTTTTTATTTTTAAAACTACTTTGATTTTTTTCTTTAAAATTTTTATTTTTAAACTTATCACTTCTATCACGTGACTTAAATTTTCTATTATTGCCAAATCTTTTTTTGCCCTTGAATGATCTATCATTCCTATCTTGACTTTCGTTAAGTGATGTTTTTTTTCCAGGATATAAAATTTTTTCAATTTCTTTCCACTTTCGATTATCACTTTTTGTAACATAACTCCAAGCTTGTCCTTTTGCACCCGCTCGTCCTGTTCTACCAATTCGATGAATAAAATCTTCAGCTTGTTGAGGTAAATCATAATTAATGACATGCTCAATATTTGGAATATCTAATCCCCTAGCCGCAACATCAGTTGCAACAAGAATTTGAATTTTATTCGATCTAAATTTTTTAATTACAGCTGATCTTTTATTTTGCCTAAGATCACCATGAATTGAGTCAGCATCAAATCCTTCTTTATAAAGTTGTTTAGCAAGTTTTTTTGCACCTCTTTTAGTTTTAACAAAAACTAACATTAAACCATGCTTTTCTTGTATATGCTTTACAAGGTAAGGAAATTTTTCGTCATTAGATAAGTTAATTATTTTTTGTTCAATTTTAGGAATGTTATTTTGGCCTTCTTCAACAGTTACTCTTTCCGGGTTGTTTAAATACTTAGAAGATAATTTTTCTATACTTTTGGAAATGGTTGCTGAAAACATCAGTGTTTGTTTTTCTTTTGGAATAAATTTTAAAATTTTATCTATTTGAATACTAAAACCCATGTCCAACATACGGTCCATTTCATCTAGTATTAAAAAATTTGCTTTAGAAAGATCTAAGCTTTTTTTATTCAAATGATCATTTACTCGCCCTGGTGTTCCAATAATAATCTGAGGGTTTGATCTTAATCGGTTTAATTGTTTGCCCATAGGTTCGCCACCAACCAATGATAAACATTTTACCTTTGATTTACTTACTAATAATGTTTGAATGACAGTCTCTATTTGCTTAGCTAGTTCGCGTGTTGGTGCTAAAATAATTGCTCGTTTACATTTGTTATTAAGCACCATTTCAATTAAAGGAATACAAAAAGCGGCGGTCTTTCCTGTACCTGTGTGAGCCGAGCCTAAAACATCTCGTGAATTGAGAATTAGAGGTATGGCTTTTGCTTGGACAGATGTTGGTTTTTTAAAATTAATTTTTGCTAAAGATACATTTAGATCTTTATGTAAATTAAGTTCTTGGAAATTTTGCAATGAAATAATTTTCGTAAATCGTTAGTTTGCCAGCTTAGACACTTTTAAATTAGCAAAGTCAACAAAATAGAAGATTATTTCAATGGACGACTTATTAGTTTGTTCAAAGGCTGTTCTTTGTCACCTTCTACACCAATTGGCATACCTTTATATCTTTTAAAATTTGATTTTGTTCCAAACAAGAAATCCCAAAAACTAAAAATAGCACAATAGTTAGAATCAGTTTCTTTTCGTCTTTTATGATGGTGCACCCAGTGAATAGATGGTGTAACAATTACGTAAGATAATATTCTTTCTAAATTATTAGGTAATTTAATATTTGAATGGTGAAAGGCAGAACTAATTAAAACTAAAGCTTCAATGAGTAACAAGTTTACCAAAGTAATATTAAATGTCATAATTATAGCGCATCTTACTAAAGTACTTAAAATAACTTCACCAAAATGAAATCTCAAACCTGATGATACATCTAATGTTTCATCAAGATGGTGGACATGATGAAATCTCCATAAAAATTTTATTTCATGATTAGCTCGGTGCCAAAAATATAAAAAAATATCATAAATAACTAAATGAAAGATAAATAGGCCAATCACATTATTAATAACAAATGTATTATGAAAATTTAAAGTCGTTGCATAAATTGTGATCGGTAGAATTAATATTGGTGTTAAACCAATATTGAGCAGCCAAAGAAAAATATTTTTAAATGATCTGGTTAATTTTTTTGTTAAAGAAGCTTTTTCATTTGGGAAAGCGTTTTCTAACAAAATAAATAAAAAAAGAGCAATTCCAACAAATAATACTTTTTGATTTAATATTTCCATTATTTCTTACTCATCTCCCATAAGGCAGAATTGCCATTAGATAACAAATAAATTTTTCCTTTAGGTCCAATTTTTATATCTCGAATTCTTCCAATATTATCTTTAAAAATAACCACTTCTTTTCCTACTTTATTATCACTAACAAACTCCAACTTTCTTAACGATTGATTCCTAAGTGATGTCATTAAGATATGACCATTCCATTCTTCAAATTCAATGCCTTTGTAAATTTGTACCGCACTTACTGCGATGGATGGAACCCAAGTATATAACGGATTGGTAAATCTTTTATCCCACTTTTGAACTTCGCCACATTTTGTCATGCTATAATTCGTGCCACCCCAGCACCAAATTTTCCAACCATAATTTTCCGCAAATTTAACTTCTCCAAAAAAATCGCCACCTCTTGCCCCGTGGTTTGAAATGTAAACTTTATTATTAAAAGGAGATAGTGTCATACCCTGAGGATTTCTAATTCCAATTTGATAAACCTCAGGCAACCAATCAGATTTACTCTTAAACTTTGGATTTTCTTTTGGAACAGAACCATCAAGGTTAATTCTTATAATACTTCCTGGATGCTTCTTAGAATCTTGAGCAATGTTATCTCCGCCTCTCTCACCTGCACTTGCATACAGGTATTTATTATCTTGGATCACCATTCTACATCCAAAATGGTAACCAGAATTAATTGGTGGATTGGCCTGAAAAATATTCTTAAAATTTAAATTTGTTTTAGAAAATTTGGCTTTTGCAATTGATGTGCTCGTTTTGCCATCTCCTCTATCTTCAGTATAACAAATATAAATATAATCTTGGTATTTTAGAATTTCTAATAAACCACCTTGCCCATCTACTTTATAACCAAGATTGTGTTTAATATTTTTTTTAGATCCATCTTTAATATTAACTAACAAAATTTCACCCTCCTTTTCACTGATGATTATCTCTTCGTCATTAATGAAAGATAAGCCCCATGGATTACTAAGTGCTATAATTTTTTTTAATTTAAAACTTTCGTTAGCATGTGCAGTATTAAAGAAAATAAGTAGAAGTAATAAAATTTTTAAAGTTTTCATAAATATTTATTACTAGTAAAATATCTCTTTTGTAAGGATTTGTTAACCTCATTCCTAGAATTTAAAAGGGGGAGAATTTATAACACTTAAGAATGAGGTTCGCCGCTTAAGTATCATTGGATCTCATTTTGTTAAGTGAACCTTTTATTACAATCTTGTGACCTTTATTTTAAATAAATGTCCCTATATATATAGCTGTCATGACCCCTTTTTTTTCAAGTTTAAAAGATAATAGAATTTTTCAATTTACTGTTGTTATAATTATTATTTTGAATGCAGTACTAATTGGGGCAACGACTTATGAACTGGATCCTTTATTTTTAGAGACAATTCATTTCTTAGATTACGGAATTACGATTTTCTTTGTCATTGAAATTCTCATAAGGTTTATAGGTGAGAAGCAAAAAGCTGATTTTTTTAAAAGTGGGTGGAATATTTTTGATACTGTCATTGTTGCAATCTCCCTCATTCCAATTCCAAATAATTCTAGTTTTTTAGTTTTAAGATTACTTCGAATATTTAGAGTTTTAAGATTAATTTCTGTTATTCCTGAGCTAAAACAAATTATTGAAGCTATTTTAGAATCTGTAAGAAGAGTCTTTTTTGTAAGCTTACTACTTTTTATTATTCTCTACATTTATGCAACGATGGGAGCTATTTTATTTGGAAATGATGATCCATCAAGGTGGGGTGATCTTGGAATTTCTCTAATTACTCTTTTTCAAGTTTTAACTCTATCATCGTGGGAAACGGTAATGTTACCGATGCAAGAGATTTATTGGTGGTCATGGGTTTATTTCTTTAGTTTTATTATTATTTGCGGCATCACTATATTAAACCTTGTTATCGCAATTCTGGTTGATGTGGTAATACAAAAGAAAATATAATTTTATTAAACAAAAATAACAAATGAATAAACTAAGATACCAGTCATAACTGTTAACAGTACGTTTTTAAACAAAATGCTAATAACGAAGGCTGTTAAAAAAGATAAAATTTCATCCGAAAAAAATACCAAGTCATTATTTTCATAAAATACTGCGGGAAATATTAACGAGGGAAAGACTGCAGATGGTACATAAGACAAAACTTTTTTTGTTGTTTCGCTATAAGTTTTTGTATTTGCATAAGCAGTAACNANATAACGNGATAGAAAAGTTAAAATTCCAATAATGATTGTATAAGTCCANATATTCATCGNATTAATTTTTTAAATTTTGTGTTNATTAANTAAGCAAGACTAATTCCAGCAATNGCNGCAACAATNACNTANNCTTTAAGNGGNAANTTNTAAAAAATNAGNGAGCATGTTGCNGATAATAAAATNACTAGGAAATGATCNAGCTTTCCAAGGTCTTTTGCAATTAAAGCTAAAAATGTAATGGCAACAAAAAAGTTTANACTTAATTGNTCNCTCACAATATCTCCTAACCAAATACCAACTAAATTTGANANTTGCCAAATTGCCCATACGGTCATACCAGATCCAAGCATNTGNTAATGGGCAAATTTNNTTTTATANTTTTTNTTTANATAATTATTTGAAACAGCAAAACACTGATCTGTTAGAAAAAAACTTAAAACGATTTTCCAAATTCTACTTTTCTTTTCTATATATTTTGAAAATACAGCGCCGTATAAAAAATTTCTTGTATTGTTCATAATCACAGAACCAAAAATAACCCAGGGTACTGCGCCAGCGGTTANGAGGGTGACAAAAATTAACTGAGATCCACCTGCAAAGATAATCAAGGATGTGCCTATTGCGAAATATGCAGAAAATCCAAGCTCAATGCATAACACTGAATAAAACATTCCAAATAACGCAACAGGAATATTTAAAGGCAATACATCTTTAATCCCTTGGAAAAAAATTTGTCGTCTTTTCATACTCGTAGAAATAGATTGATACATCTTATAGATAAAATATTAAAGAAACTATGTGTGGACGTTATGCTGTTACAAAAGCAGTAAAAAAAACAAAAAANGTTGTTCAAAACAATGAAGGAGTTGAAGATACAGATAACTTCAATGCCTATCCAACCCAACAATTACCAATTATTAAAAAAGATGATGACGCGCTCACTTTAACAAATTATCACTGGGGATTGGTTCCAAAATGGTCTGAGAAAATGCAAGATTTTAGACCTTTGAATAATGCAAGATTAGAAACGTTAATGGAAAAAAGAACCTTTAGTGGTTTGGTAGCGAAACAAAGATGTACTGTTCCAGCTGATGGATATTATGAATGGAGAAAAAATGATGAAGGAAAAAAGTTTCCTCAATTCATTAAACGGGAACACAATGAACCATTGTTTTTTTGTGGCCTTTATCAAAAAAATACGAATATCGAATTTTCAATCATTACTACAGCAGCTAAAGGAGAGTTAGCAGATATTCATCATAGAATGCCANTAATATTAAAAGAAGAAGAAATTAATAATTATTTAAANGCAACAGACCCCATGNTGTTTTTAAATAGTCACGAAAATCCAGAACTTGTGTTTTATGAAGTTAGCCGNGATGTCAATAATCCNTCTAATAATCATGCTGGTCTTTTGGATCCCGCGTANAAAAAAACTTCGCTGCATAACTATTCCGAAGAACAGCTATACGCGAAGTTANTTGCCATGTGATTTAAGCACTACTCCCATGGCCTCACTCTGAAGAGTCTAAGTGCTACCTACACCTTCAGCTTTCTGCAGTGAGCAATCAGTTTGACCCTACTTCTCACTGTCAGCTAAGAACTTGCGCTCTNAGTTAAAAANACAATAAACTAACTGGTTTTAAAAAGGTATCGCTCTTTAGTTGATTCTATGATCGGTCTGTGAAGTGTGTGGATTATTTTTTTCTTCTGTAATCCCATGGATATTGAAATTTCATTGCCCATAAACCGAGTTTATTTTTTTTCGCAAAATTCTCATCTTCAACAAATTGTTTTGAATATCTTTTNTACGCAAAAGCATAACCATTCTTTACAAGAAAACTTGATAAACTTTCATTATTAACAAAACACTCTGCCACAATTCTTTTATACCGGTCGGTAGTAATTTTTTTACAATTTACTTTTTGATTATTAATTTTCTCAACTAGTTTAACTTTAGATAATACTCCGCATTTTATATTTTTATTATTTTGTTTACAGATTTGAGACATCTCTGGAGCATCTATTCCATGAAAACGATATTTTATTTTGCCAATATGAATAGTGTCTCCATCAACAACTCTTAGATTTTGAGCAAAAACAAAAGTGGGTAAGAAAAAAAGAATTAAGAAAAATTTCATCTAAAAGATGATATACTTATTTCGGTTAAGTTTCGATTGGCACTTTCTAATTTGATCTCTATATTTTTTAGCCATTCTTGATACCTCTTTTGCATATGGGATAGATTCTGGTCTCGTTCTTTTTGTCCAGCCATTATAATAATAAAGATACTGCCTAAAATAATTATTCTTTGGTACCTTCATTTTCTTATAAGTCTGATCTACATACCACCCAATAAAGTCTGACGAATCTTTAAACAAAACACGGGTGACGTATTTCTTNNCTGTACTTCTTTTATAAGTCTCCCAAGTATCAACGACAGCTTGAGAATAGCCTAGTGAACTGGATTTTCTTTTCCAAGGAATAACTTTGAAAAGCTTTGTTCGCTCTGGTCTAGCAAGCCAGTCATAGCCACTTTCTTTTTTAATAATTGCCATTTGAAGCTCAACNGGTGCGCCCCATTTTTTTTCAGTNGATTTTGCAAACTTATACCAAANGTATTTTTCATCAAAAATAGCACAANCATTNANNGTNTTTNTNGGGACTGANCTACAACCAATAAGAATAAAGANTAAAAAAAANAAAAAATATTTTTTTAACTGATTCATTAAATGTTATATTAAAAATCATAAACGATCAGTAAAGGAAATGATGAATAATTCTGGATTTAAATTTGATAATACTTACGCCAACTTACCAGANATTATGGCAACAAAGCTATCTCCAGTTGCTGTAAAAAAACCAGAATTAGTAATTTTGAATCATGATCTTGCTAAATCTTTAGGTTTAGATTTTTNAAAACATNCAGANCAAGAAAATGCTNAAATTTTTTCAGGTAATAAACTCATTGATGGATCACTACCGCTTGCTCAAGCTTATTGCGGTCATCAGTTTGGTCACTTTGTCATGCTTGGTGATGGAAGAGCTATTTTATTAGGNGANCATATTGANCCAAAAAATCAACGTTGGGATATTCAATTAAAAGGTTCTGGTAAAACACCTTACTCAAGAGGTGGTGATGGAAGAGCAGCATTAGGACCAATGCTTAGAGAATATATTATCAGTGAAGCCATTCATTTTTTAAACATCNCAACCACAAGAAGTTTAGCTGTTGTCACCACTGGTGAAGATGTTTTAAGAGAAACAAAACTTAAAGGTGCAGTNTTAACCAGGATTGCATCATCTCATTTAAGAGTTGGTACATTTCAATATGTTGCNGCTAAACAAGATATCGCAGCACTTAAAACGTTAGTTGATTATGCTATTGAACGGCATTACCCAGAACTCATCCAAGCTCAAAATAAAGCTATAGCATTATTTAAATCTGTGATGAAACGACAAATTAAACTGATTGTAAATTGGATGCGGGTTTCTTTTATTCATGGTGTGATGAATACNGATAACATGACAATTTCAGGAGAAAGTATTGATTATGGTCCGTGCGCATTTATGGATCACTATGATACCAAAACGGTATTTAGTTCTATTGATCATTATGGACGTTATGCTTATGGGAGCCAACCTATNATTGGACAATGGAATTTAGCTAGATTTGCAGAGAGTTTATTTCCTTTACTAGATGAGGAGGAGAAAAAAGCTGAGGGAATCGCGAATGATTTAATTAAAGAATACGAAGAATTATTTGCAGATGAATTTCATANNATGATGAAGAATAANCTNGGTATGATTTCAGATGAAGNCCAAGANAAACAAATGATGAGTGATTTGTTTAAACTNATGCACAAAAACCAAGCAGATTANACNAATACCTTTAGATANTTAATNAANGGNAAATTTCCTCAAGAAAAATTACTCAATGATCCTGATTTTATTATTTGGGAAGCAGAATGGAAAAAAAGGTTATCTAAAAATCAAANGAGCGAAGATGGTTATCAATTAATGATGAAACATAATCCGGTATTTATTCCAAGAAATCATAGAGTAGAAGAGGCTTTATCTGCTGCAGATGATGGAGATATATCCAAATTTTTATCTTTATGTAAAGTGATCAAAAAACCCTATACTGAAGATGTAANTTTAGAAGAATTCACAAAACCAGCNCCTGCATCTGANCGTGTATACAAAACATATTGTGGAACTTNATTTTTATTTTAAAAGAAAATTATGNATATAAAAAAAATTANCCAAACAAGAAAAAAACTGACTAAATTTATAAATAAAATTAATCAAGCGGGTAAAAAGAAAAAGAAAGCTANAAGATGAGNGAGCAAATTATTATGAATATGGTGTCCTTAGTTTTNGGGATNATGTTATTTTTTTCTTTTATTTTAGCGCCAATGATTTTTAANGTTTTACCNCCAGATAATGCAGGGGTANTTATCCGTGCAATTTTTCCATATTACTATTTAGTNAATTTANTGATCCTTGGACTAGTCTCNGGATTTTATATTTTTTATCAAACTTTTANTTTAGANTTTTATCTCGTGTTAACTTCAGCNTTATTNTTCTTTTTTAATTTAGTTTATTTAATGCCAAAGATTAATAAATTAAANGATGAACGAAATGAAAAAGCTTTTAAAATTNCTCACTTCATTTCAGTGGTGATAAACTTCGCACAACTTATAATGCTAGGAATTGTACTTGTTTAATTTNCGCCCATGTCAGCACCACANCATTGTGGTGATTTAATTTTACCTTCGCATTTTGGACATTTAGAAATTTGAANTTGAGNTCCATTCACATNTAAATGATCATTAGCTAAAGGCTCATNGCATTTTGCACATGATGCATTAACTGACATNCCACATTTTTTACATTCGTATGTAGACATANNTANATTATAATCAGTTTTGATTAGAGTTGCAATNAACTAAGCGATACGTTTTNTAAAATTATCTAANATNNTNTCTACNTTTTTATAATTTTTAGATAATGNTTGTTTTGGNTCAAAATAAAATTTATCTAATTGATTTANATCNTANTTAATTTCTTCAAAAATTTTAATCGCCTCATCATGACTGCGTTTTAATTCAAATGCTAGACCTTTGAGTTTTGCATCATTAGTCTCTTCTGCAATTTTTTTTGAGATTACACTTGCTTTACGAAGTAATTTAAAAGCTTTTTCTTCTTTTTTTTTATTTTTTTTCTTGAAGATATTTAGAAAAGAAAACATCTTGAGATCGTATAATGATTTGTTTTAAATTTAAACTGATTTTTGAGTAAAGGTTTTGGTCCATAATTTATCTAATAGGTAATACCAAAAACCATTAATTGTTGGTTCAACTAAAGCGACCAAGCCAGCTTCAAATAAACTNGCGCCTGTCAAAACAGATACGACTGTCATTGCAATNATTACATGACCACAAGTATAGATTAATGCTCTACCAAAACTGGTTCCTGCAACAACATTAAAAATACCTTTTCTAAATTCTGTCATAAAGTTTAGCCTTGGCTAAACTTATTACTTGNTAAGATTATTTCAAGTGTTAANTAGCCNAATGATATTAATTTTTTATGACAACCACTAGATCTAGTAGTCCTCTATTATTTAAAACTACCCAGAGTAGAAANAATATCGAACTTCTCGAAGATTACGTTGAGGCGATTAATGAAATTTTAAACACAAAAGGTTCTGTAAAGAACGTTGATCTTTGTAAATATTTTGGCGTATCGAATGCGACGGTGAGTAAAAATATTAAAAGATTAATTAAAGCAAAACTTGTTGAGAGTGAAAAATATAANAATATTTTTTTAACACCACATGGAAAAAAATTAGCAGAGCAATCTNATACAAGACATGAAATATTATTTAATTTTTTAACTAAACTTGGTGTGGCTAGAAAAATTGCAGAAATTGATTCAGAAGGAATGGAGCATCATATTAGTAAAGAAACTTTAAATATGATGAAAAAGTTTAATAATACTAATTAATCACACTATACTGATAGCCAAACCATTTAATCAATCCATCTTTAGATGGCATGGTACAATTTAATCTTCCCCTTCTTTTTTTAAAAGCTTCATTAAATATTAATTCAATTTCATTATTGGAAATAAAGTTAATTTGAGTGTTTTTCCATTTTCCACCAGAATTATCAAAACAATTAATTCCTTTTATATTTTCGTTAAATTTTAATTTCATACTTGATGGATTATTATTTTTATTAAGTAAAACTGTTTTTGGTTCATAAGAGGTAATATTAAATGCACGTGATTTTAATATATTTTTAAACCTTTTCATTTTTCCATAATTTTCGTTTAGACTAAATCTTGGCAGATAATTGATATTTTCATTTTGACTAATCACTCCTGAATGCTGTCCAAAAATGATTTTATAATTAAAATCTCTAATAATTTTTATAATATCTGAACTGGTCTCTCCAAATGTATGTGCATAAAGATCAGGAATTTTTTTTAATTGCTTTTTATAATCATCATGAGATTTTTCAATATCTTGTTTCACCTCTTCCAACTTCATATCCACAAAATATTCGTGGCTCCAAGAGTGACCACCAATAGTGACTAAACCAGAGTCTCTTAATTCTCTAATTTGATCCCAGCTCATATAGTTTGGATGATTATTTGAAATCTCTCTTGTGTTTACAAACATAATAAATGGAATTTTGTTTTCTTTTAAAATAGGCCAAGCATTTTGATAAAAGCTTTTAAAGGCATCATCTACCGTCAATAAAATAAATCGTTTTGAAAATGTTTTACCTTCTAAAATTTGGTTTTTAAATTTTTCTGGCTCAATGTAACTAAGCCCTGATGCTTTAATCGCTTCAAGATGTTGTTTGAACATTTCTGTTGAAACATTGGTACTTGGGTACTTACCCTCACCTACACGGTGATACATAAGCGAAATGACGCCTGGCTCATCTGAAAAAGATGGCAAGGTAAAATGAAGCAAAAATAAAAATGTAAAAATTTTTTTCATTTATTTAATGTGTAACTTTTAAGTTTATACTCCCATTTNCCTTTACGGTGTAACACTTGATGTATAATCATTCTTGTTTTTTGATCAAACCATACCTGGGTATCCAGATCTTTCCCTTTAACATCAAAAATCCGAGTTTTAAATGTTTGGTCTAGTTTTTTAAAATCTTCTTCCTTTATAAAACTCACTTTCTGTTCAGTCACTTTACAAGTAATGCCTGACAATTGGTATGGAACCGTTACAATGTCATGGTTCCAATAAGAAGATATTAAAAATGGTTTTTTAAATTCACCCTTAAATTTGGTTCCATTCACCTCATATTTATCTTTTTTTAAATCAATTTTACAAAATTTTAGCTTTCCATTATCATCCGTATTCGAACTAAAACTAACTAACTTGCCTGCAGCATTATATGTTTCGACTCCAACTGACTGGTATTTATAAAAAGTGATCCCAAGTTTTTTTACACCAAATTCAATAACATTTNTAACCTCAACGCTTCCATCCTTACCCCAATTAAAATCAATAGTATGAAAACCTGCATAAGCGTCATTTCGGTAAATATCGAATGATAAACTTTGAAGGTTTTTGTTATGGCCAACGTGAGCGTCTACTTGTTCAAAATTTAATAAAATAATAAAAAAAACTATTAATTGTCTCATTTGTAATTGTTTATCTTGTAATGAAAAATCATAAAAGTAAAAGGTTTCAAAATTATGTCGCTNGCGATCTATTTTAAATTATTTGAAGTTATATTCCCTGTCTTTTTTATTATTGGAATTGGCTATTGGTTTGGAAAAAAAAATCCAAAGTTTAATAGTGATATCATTACGACGTTTGCAGGCAAAATTGGTGTCCCTGCACTTTTATTTTACTCTTTAGCAGCATCAACAACCCTAGACTTTAAAACTTTTTTTAAATTTGCGTCGTTTACTTTTTTATTTGTTGCTTGCTTTGCAGTAATTGGATTTGTTATTTTAAAAATTTTAAAACGAGATGTGGTTTTAGAACTTAGTCCACTTATTTTACCCAATACCGGAAACTTAGGACTTCCAATTTGTTTATTTGCATATGGNGAAAAAGGGTTTTCAGTTGCAAGCTCAATTGCTGCGNTCATCATGCTNTTNCACTTTACNGTTGGAATATTTATTGCNAGTAAAAAATTTAGTTTAAAACCATTAATCACCTCTATTCCAATGCATGTTTTATTTATTTCAGGATTCATGTTGTACTTTGAAATCAAGCCGCCTGCATTTTTAGTGAATACCACTATGCTGCTTGGNTACTCGGCTATTTTTTTAATTTTAACATCTCTTGGAATCGCACTGAGCACGTTAAAAACAAAAAACGTTAATACTAATATTATTATTGCAGTTGCAAGGTTAATTAGTGGACCTTTAATTGCTTTTTCAATTATTCGTTACTTTGGATTAAAAAGTTATGAAGCAGGAGTACTGTTGATTTCAGCATCTATGCCATCTGCGATTTTAAATTTTTTACTAGCCAAAATGTATACAAAAAAAATTCATGCAGATAACATTGCATCGGTGATTGTTATCTCAACAACGCTATCGTTTATTACAATTCCTATTGTTGTTTTTGTTGCGTTAAAATATTTTAGTTAACTACTTTTTTTGCTCAGTATTTGGAGCAGGCTGTTGAGGAGCGTTACTAATGTTTTCTTGTAAATATTTTGCGACAAAACCTCGGTTGTAAGTAAACAGGTAAGGATCTTGTCTTATTAATCCAGCACAATACGCAATAGGATCATCAGTTTTAATTCCATTTGCTTTAATATCTTTTTTGCAATTATTTAAATATCTTACATCACGGTACTGTTCTTCAATTTGTAAACCGAAAAACAATGCTAAGATTAATGCAATAAAACCTAGTAATATATTCGTGCCCTTCATAAAAATAATTGGTAGTGGGTATTGTTTGGGATGTCAATTTAATTGGGGTGAAAGTATCACCCCAATTTAAATTCTATAATTAAATGCCTTTTTGATTAGGATTAATTACGTTGTCTTTCGCTCTTGGGCGACTGTTTCGCTCAGTAAATTGTTTGCGAATTTGACGTAACGCATTAGTGGCACCGTCATTAACCTTACGCAACAATTTGAAGTCTTTGTAAAACATATTTACTCCTTTGTTTAATTGTTACGCCTTTTAACTCATGGCTATGAGTCACTTTTTAACCATGTGAAATGGCTACATAGCTTGCATATCAGCTATGCATAATATGCATGTATAACTTTTATCTCTTTTTTTCAAGCCTAAAAAATAGTAATCTTAATTAAATTTAAAAAGGGGTTTCATGAGCCATTGCGAACAAGTAGACGGAATTCAACAGCCAGATAAAGAAACAGAAGGTTACGTTTTTAATCATATGATGCTTAGGATCAAAGATCCAAAACGATCTTTAGAATTTTATTCTAAAGTGATGGGCATGCGAATGGTGAAAAAATTTGATTTTCCATCAATGAAGTTCTCTTTATACTTTTTAGGAAATCTTACCGATGAAGAAGTTAAATCTGCACCAACAGATAATTATGAGAGAGCCATATGGACTTTTAGACAAAAAGGACTTTTAGAATTAACGCATAATTGGGGAGCTGAAAATGATGATTCTGTAAAGTTTCATGACGGTAACGCGGAACCAAAAGGCTTTGGTCATATTTGTTTTTCTGTTCCAGATGTTTATGCAGCTTGCAAAAGGTTTGAGGAACATAAAATGGAATTTGTAAAAAAAGCGGATGATGGGTCTATGAAACCTTTAGCATTTGTTAAAGATCCAGATGGATATTGGATTGAAATTATTGAAGCAAAAGCAACAGCAAATATCGCAAAAGAGTTAGGAAAAATCTAACTTCAACTACAGATAGTTTTTAATAATCGTTCTCATTTTATTGCAGAGCATTATATTGGGGCAAATTGAAACTACATAAAAAATTTAAATTTTGTTAAGTTTTTATNACTAAAAGTTTGGGGGGAACTTGAAGTTATTTTTGGTTAGTTTGATAATCTTAATATCAACTCAGATAGTTAAAGCTGAGATTAATCAACTATTCATCAAAAATTGCGCAACTTGTCATTCAGTTCAAAAGGGAGATAAAACTCCTAGAGCTGGCCCAAACTTGTGGGGTATTGTTGGCCGTAAGGCTGCAATCGATACTTCTTACACGATGTACTCAGATGCAATCAAAAAATCTGGAATTGTTTGGAACGAAGAAAATCTAAACAAGTGGTTAACCAATGCCGGTGCGTACATTCCAGGCACCTACATGTATTACATGCAAGCTGACGAAAGTGTGAGACTAACAATAATTGATTACTTAAAAACACTTAAGTGATCATAAACATAAGGGGGAAACATGCGTGTATTGAATAAAAAAGCAATATCACGACGATCGTTTCTAAAATCGGGAACGGTAACAGCCCTAGGATTAACTGTAATGGGTCCAATGGTTATTGGAAAAAATAATGCATGGTCCGCTACATTTAAAACGATAGGTGCTGATGACGCTGCTACTCTAATTCAGATGGCAAGAGACGCCTACCCTCATGATTTTTTAGCTGACAGATTTTATGCTAAAGTGATTGAAGGTGTTGAAGCGCAAGCTGGAAAAGATAAAGCGTTCAAGTCTATGGTTGGCAAAGAATTAAANAAAATTAATTCTGCTGCCAAGAAAAAATACAAAGCAAACTACAAAGATATCAATCGAGAGCTCGAGAGAGTTGATATCCTTAAGAGCAATGAAAAATCACCTCTATTCCAAAAAATAAGAGGCGACCTTGTTGTTGGATTATATAACAACAAAGAGGTTTGGCCGAAATTTGGTTACGAAGGTGAATCAGCTTCTAAGGGTGGATACATAAATCGAGGTTACAATGATATCGACTGGTTATAGGAGGGACACACATGGCAAAATTTTCTAAAAGTGATGGCGATGTAGTTGTTATCATAGGTTCAGGTGCTGGTGGTGGTGTCCTTGGTATGGAGCTTGCAATGAAAGGGATTAAAACAGTAATCCTTGAAGCAGGTGGACGTCATNGACCACAAGACTTCGTTAATGACGAATGGGCTTCGTTTGGTCAAATCAGTTGGTTAGATAAACGAACAACGTCTGGTGATTGGAGAGTCTCTAGAGACTTTTCAGGTTTACCTTCTTGGATCGTTAAAGCGGTAGGTGGAAGTACACTTCATTGGGCTGGAGCAAGTTTGAGGTTCCAACCACATGAGTGGAAAGCAAAAACCACTTACGGCAATGTAAAAGGTGCAGACCTTTTAGACTGGCCAATTGATGCTAAAGAAATGGCTCCNTGGTATGCAAGAGCTGAAAACCATATGGGAACAACTGGAACCAACGGTATTCCAAGATTACCAGGAAACAATAACTATAAAGTATTTGCAGCAGGTGCAAAGAAGATGGGCTATAAACAGTTTCATACTGGAAATATGTCTATCAACTCTCAACCACGTGATGGTCGAGGTGCATGTGCGCAAATAGGTTTCTGTTTCCAAGGATGTAAATCTGGAGCAAAATGGTCATCTGGTTATGTTTCTATTCCTAAAGGTGAAGCGACTGGAAAACTAGAATGCCGATCAAATAGCCAAGTGTTAAAAATTGAACACGATAAGAGTGGTAAAGTTGATGGTGTGGTTTACGCTGATAAAGACGGTAAAATCCACAAACAAAGAGCGAGAATTGTTTGTGTAGCTGGAAACTCAATTGAGTCACCAAGACTTTTACTAAACTCAGAGTCAAACATGTTTAAAAATGGTATGGCAAACTCATCAGGCAAAGTGGGACGTAACTATATGCGCCACATGACTGCGAGTACTTATGCTATTTTTGAAAAGCCAGTTTATTTCTACCGTGGAACAACAATGGCAGGTATCATTCAAGACGAGTCAAGACATGATACTAGTCGTGGTTTCGTAGGTGGTTACGAACTTGAAACTCTAGCATTAGGGTTACCATTCATGGCTGCATTCTTAGATCCAGGTCAATGGGGAAGAGAATTCTCAGCGAATATGGAAGGTTATGATCATATGGCAGGGTTATGGATTGTTGGGGAAGATATGCCTCAAGCATCGAATCGTATAACACTTCATAAGAAGATTAAAGACCAGCATGGAATGCCAATTCCAAATGTTAATTTCTCAGATCATGAAAATGATATTAAAATGAGAAATCATGCGTGGAAGCAATCTGCTGCACTTTATGATTCTGTTGGAGCAACTAAAACAATTCAAACTCCTCCATACCCATCAACTCACAACTTAGGTACGAATAGAATGAGTGCCAAAGCAAGTGATGGTGTAGTAAATAAATATGGTCAAACGTGGGATATCAAAAATTTATTTGTATCTGACGGAAGCCAATTTACAACTGGAGCAGCTGAAAACCCTACCTTGACAATTGTTGCATTAGCGATGAGACAAGCTAAATACATTGCAAAACAAATGTCATCTAAGGCAATTTAGTTGTTAAAAAACTTAATTAAAAAAGGCCCTGTTATCAGGGCCTTTTTTTTTAGCTCTTTTTTTATTTTTTATAGTTGCACACACTCAAAAAATACTGAACAAAATTTAAATTTTTTTTCAGCACAACAAAAATCTAATGTAGAAATTTTCACTGTTCGTGACTTTTATACTCAAGGTAAATACCAACTCTATTTTGACGTTTTTAATAAAAATGAAGATGTCACCATTGGTAGAATGGCGATTTATGTCTTTAATAAAGATTGCGATAATGTTCCTGATGATGCTAAATCTAATAAAATTCTTTACTCAAATCATGTTTTTATTGGACCGTATAAAAATGGAGTAATTACTTTTTTTCCAAGAAAACGTTTGAAGTGCTATACAGTTAAAGGCTTTGAAAAATACTTATAAGAAAGGAAACAATGAATTTTGAAAAAATAAAATCTGATATTGAAAAATTTGTATCCAATAGAAAATGGCAAGATTACCATACGCCAAAAAATTTAAGTATGGCGTTATCTGTTGAAGCTTCTGAACTCATGGAAATCTTTCAGTGGCAAATGGAAAATGAAAAAGAATATCCAAAATCAGCTTCAAAAGAACAGGTTGAAGATGAAGTTGCCGATGTTTTTTTTTATTTAGTAAGGTTTTGTCAGATAATGAATATAGACNTAGAAAAGGCTTTTTATTATAAAATGAAAAAAAATGCTGAAAAATATCCNAANNAAATTAAATAAGAAAACNATGTTTTTTGTTTTTAAAATTTTACTTTCTGCACTTGTNATNGCTGGNGCAAGTTGGTTATCAGGTAAATATCCAAAACTTGCNGGATTTATTATTGCNNTACCNNTNGCAACATTAATNGCTNTNGTNTTATCNTATACTGAACATAAAAANGCAGAAACAACNATNACCTTTGCCAAAAGTATTCTNGTTGGAGTACCTGCAAGTTATTTTTTCTTTATTCCATTCTTTTTTGCCAAAAGCTTAAATATGAATTTTTGGCTTATTTATTCAACAGGCCTGGCGCTACTGGTCGTCGCATTTTTTGTTCATAAATATATTGTATCTCTCTTTTAACGAATTTTCTTGTCATTGATGGTGAACATAAAGATCCAAACGATATGTCAACTTTAGAACAATCGACAAAAAAAGAATATGTCTATTAATCTTTTAAACAGTAGCAACTCTTTTAAGAGGACGTTCATCAATAGGTAAATGCATTAAAGTCGCAAAAAATGAAAGTGCAATTGATAAATACCAAGCGTAATTATAGCTTCCAAAATTATCAAAGAAATAACCGCCCAGATATGCACCAGAGAATGACCCAAGCTGATGACTAAAGAAGATAAGACCTGAAAGCATAGATAAATATCTAGTACCGAAAACTTGTGCAACAAGTCCAAAAGTTGCTGGTATAGTTGCTAACCATAAAAAACCAAAACATATTCCAAATCCAATTGCTAGATAATTTGAGCTTGGTAAAAATAAGAACAAAATAATTATAATTCCTCTGAAAAAGTAAAGCCCACTCAATAGAATTTTTTTTGAATATTTATCGGCTAAATAGCCCATGGTTAATGTACCAAATATATTAAACAGTCCAATTAGTGATAAAATTGCTGGACCTGTCCAAACATCTAAGCCTCGCTCAATTACATATTTAGGGACATGAGTTGCAACTAAAGTAATTTGAAACCCGCAAACAAAAAATCCTGCCATTAAAAATAGGTAACTTTTATGACCAAAAGCCTCTTTAAATGCTTCACTTAATGTTTGATTTGAATTTTGATTATTTTGACTTCCTTCGTTTGTGGAGGGTTGTTTTAAAAAATAAGATAAAATTGCAGCTGATAAAATAATAAAAACAAAAATATTAAAAACATATTGCCATTCATAATACTTAAATAAAGCGCTTGATAAAATTGGATAAAGAAACATTCCTACACTTGCAGATGCGGTAACTAAACCTGCAGCTTTTGCTCTGTTATGATTTGGAAAATGTTTAGCAACTGTTGGAACAATAATTGGAGCGGCTGCACCTCCTAGACCAATACCTACAAAAATTCCCAGATTTAACTGAAATAAAAACCCGGTACTATTTAAATTTCCCAATGCATAAATACCAAAAGCATAAACTAATAAAGCAACTATTGTGACTTTGTTTGCCCCATGTTTATCAGCTATAATTCCAAAAATTGTAGCAAACACTCCCCACACTATAGCTTGAACTCCAATTGCTAACCCAAAAAAAGTATTTGAAATATTTAAATCATTTTCAAAAAATTGAAAAAATAAACCATAGGTTTGTCTTATGCCCATAGAAACAGAGACGACAAAACAACCAATTAACAAAGTGATTAATGTTGCTTTTGATGTTAAAAATTTATTTTCTTTCATTTATTCAGATATCGAAATTGTATTATCTAAATTGATATGTCCAGAAGATATTGGCTTTAAATATATGCCAAAATCGATGTGACCATAAACTTTATTCAATTTTTGAGGTAAGTTAAAATCTGAAATGATTGACTGGTAAGGATAAATTGTAGCTTTGCATCTTGGAGTATTACTAAAAACTTCAAATAAAGTGTCTCCGATTTTAATTTTTTTCTTTGCAAGTTCTAATTCTTGGAAAGGTTTCATTCCATAAATAACAATATTGGCTCT
>NHGV01000003.1 GCA_002171085.1 Pelagibacteraceae bacterium TMED146
CCTGAAGAGCCATAACGTCTTCTTCTGACTTTTTATTAATAACTACTGCGATTTTAAATTCTGGTTTAAATGATAACTGAGGTAAAGACTTTAAAATTTTAAAATCATCTAATTTTTTAGCAATTCCTAATACCGAAAAAAATATTAAAATTANTGCTAANAGAAAACGNGATAATCTTGTAAAACTCATTGATTAAAATTATCATAAANAATNTTACAATTATNTTACAATTTNTTTTAGTTCAAAACTCTTATAGGTTGNCCATCTANAAAAGCTTGNANANCTTCNGCCATTTGNTTGTACCACTTGGCATAGTTATCTAATGTTACATATCCNATATGNGGTGTTAACAAAACATTTGGTAAAAATCGTAATTTATGATTTTCTGGTAATGGCTCTATTTCATAAACATCTAGGCCAGCGCCTGCAATAATTTCATCCTGTAATGCTTTTATAAGATCATCTTCATTTATAATTGGTCCTCTTGATGTATTTATTATAAAAGCAGTTTTTTTCATTTTTGAAATATCATCATATTTTACTAAATTTCTACTCCGATCACTTAAAAGATAATGTATNGTTAAAAAATCCGATTTTTCGAANAACTCTTCTTTAGTTACTGCTATGACATCATGTTTTTCTGCATGCGCCAATTTTAAATTTTCACTCCAAGCTATAACCTCCATACCAAAAGCTTTTCCTACCTTAGCAACCATACTTCCAAGGTTTCCTAAACCCATTATCCCAAGAGTTTTTCCTTTAAGTTCAAATCCAATAGTTGTTTGCCAGTACCCTTGATACATATTTTCAGACTCTTGCTTTATGTTTCTTGCAAGACCCAGAATCAAAGCCCAAGTTAATTCTGCAGTAGGGTATTTATTACCTTCTGATCCGGAAACTATAATCCCTTTTGATTTAGCATGTTCTAGATCAATGCCTAAATTTCTCATTCCACTTGTAGCGATAAACTTTAAATTTGGGCAACCGTCCATCAGCTTTTTTGTCATTGGAGTTCTTTCTCTCATTATTAGTAGAGCATTAAAACTTTTAAGATTTTCTATAGCATGGTCCTCGTTTTCAAAAGGTTGNTTAAAAACTTTGATTTCACAACTATCTTTGAATTTTGACCAATCAACTAATTGTTCAGCTACACCCTGGTAATCATCGANTATGGCTACTTTCATAGAAAACTATTTAGATAGTAAACTGCTTAATTTTCNAATATCTTTAACTTTTTCTAAATGCCTAACTGTTTCGATCAGTGCTTTAGATTTTTTNCTAGACCATTTAGCAAATTCACAGCAACCTAAGAATTTATCTGCTACTTCATCNTAAGACATTGGGATCATTGGGCTTCCCTTACCNAAATCACCTCTACCAGATATTTTCTTTCCATTTTTAAGATAAATATCAATAATAGTTGTCATCTTGTCATAACCTGCAGCCTCAGCAACTTTATTTTTATAGAAATTAATTTTTCTTAACATTTTCTGAACATCTGGCTTATTAATTCTTTTNTCTTGATATTCAGGTATGTAAGCTCTTCTTTGAACTAATAAAATTGCCATAGAATATTCCATACTAAATTTCGCTTGGAACTCATTAGTTGGTCTATGATGGATTAATGCATTTTGCATGTTATGGTTTGTGCCCACATCAACTTTAACGACGTCTTGTGGCTTGATGTCATGCTTTAAAATCAGTTCTAGCATTTTTGTCATCCCAGGGTGTGTTAAAGATCCACATGGATGCGGTTTAATTGAAATACCTGGTTTAGAGAAAGTCCAAGGTCTACCTAACTGACCTTTGATTGAATTTAAATTATATCCACCACCATGAGCTTGGAAAAAACCTCTTGGTGACTCTAAAATTTTATCAGTTGCAGACCATCCATATCCAACTAAATCACAAGCAACAACTCCACTCTCGGCTGCTCTTCCTGCATGAAGTGGTTTTGTCATTGTACCAAAGTTTTCTCTTAGTCCTGCACTTAATGATGCAGCAATTGCTAAAGATCTTTGTATTTGATCAACATTATATCCTCTAATTTTTGCTGCTGCAGCTGCAGAAGCCAAAGTTCCACATGTTGCAGTCGAGTGAAAACCATGCTGATAGTGTCTTGGTGACATTGCCTCTGAAACTTTACATTCAACATCAACACCAATTAAATATGCATTTAAAAAGTCTTTACCGTTAATTTTTCTTAATTCACCTTCTGCAAAAGCACTTGGTAAACATGGTGCTGTCGGGTGAGTAAGTAACCCGTAAACTCTATCTTTTTGTACTGCAAGTTGCGTATCATCATAATCGTCTGAGTGAATTCCAGTACCATTAGCCAAAGCTGCAAAACGTGAAGTAACTTTCATTTTAGAACCGATTACTGTTGCTCTACCTTTCGCTGAATTCTGTTTAATATGCTTGAATAAGTAATCCCCAGTTCTTGCGACTGAGCCTGATAACGCTAGACCGAANCCATCTAGAATATGTTTTTTTGCTAATTCAACGACATTTTTTGGTATTGAGTTGTATTTATTTTTTTTAACAAACTCTGCTACGTATTTAGTTAAGTTTTTACCTTTATCTGATTTAATATTTGGTGTGTAAGCTTTGCCCATCTTAATCTCCCCTATTTTATAAAAAATATAGTTCTGCAAAAAAAATATAGATTGTCAACAAATTTTAGAATATAAAATGATGTTTCACATTGTAAAACACTATGAGTACCATAAAAGTATTAGATAAAGCTTTCCAAATTTTAAATTCATTCGATGATGCAAATAAAAGTATTTCTTTAAAAGAATTAACAGTNATCACTCAATTAAATAAATCAACNATANTNAGNNTNTGNAGTTCTCTNATAAAGCATAATTTCCTGATTAAAAATGAAATTAATGGAAGTTATCGCCTTGGCCCCGGGAGTTGGAAACTTGGTTCAATTTATAATTCGAATTTTAAAATCGGAAATGAAATAAAAGAAATTTTAAGTGAAGTTTGTGAGGCTACAGGCCAGTCGACAGGTTATTGGATAAAAGCTGGAAATAAAAAAGTATGCCTATATCGTGTGAATTCTAAATCTGAGTTAAATCATTATGTTGTAGANGGTACGACATTTGAATTAAAATCAGCTACAGGAAAGGTTTTATTAGCTTATACTGAAGATATTTTAGAACTAAAAAATCAAATAGACAAAAAAGGTTATATTTTTACTACAGGTGAGAGATTAGATAATATTGCTAGTGTAGCTGTTCCCGTTTTTGATAAAAAAGATANTTTCAAAGGAACAATAAGTGTATCTGGATGGAAACAATTTTTTACCAACAAGTCAGTGCCAAAGTACTATAAAATACTATCAAGCTACCACAATAAATTAAAAGAATTATTATCAAATGAATAAAAAAACTTTACGCTTAAGAAAATTTTTAAAAGATAAAAAAACCTATCATCTTCCTACTTGTCATGACCCTTTGTCTGCAAAATTAATCGAGAGCAAAGGATTTAAAATTTCATTTATTGGAGGATTTGCTTTATCTTCTGCAAGTTTAGGTTTTCCTGATGCTAGTTTAATTACTCAAAAAGAATTAGTTGATGCGACTAGAAAAATTTGTAGCCATACAAAATTACCAATAATTGTAGATGCAGATACTGGATTTGGNGGACTTGCTAACGTCTATAGAACTGTAAAAGATTTAGAAGATGCNGGTGCATCAGCGCTAGTGTTAGAGGATCAAGTTTTTCCAAAAAGATGCGCGTTAACTGATCATGTTAAACTACTGAACCTTCAAGAGGCAAAGGAACGAGTTAAAACTGCAGTTAAAGCTGCAAAAGAAAATAAAAATATCCTAGTTGTTGCAAGAACAGATGCTTTGACCACAGGTTCGCTTAATGAGGCTATTTCAAGAGCTTTGCATTTTAAAAAGTTAGGAGCTGACTGTATTTTTATTACGGGTATTAACTCAATAAAACAATTAAACATCATAAATAAAAAANTAAAAAATATCCCTTTAATGCTTAATATTACTCAAAACNTTAAATTCACTTTAAGTGATGTTAGTAAAAATAAATTTAAATTTGCATTATTTTCTCAGCAGATATTAAATGGGTATATAGACTCAACTAAACAAACTTTAGATTTGATTAAAAAAAATAAAATTCCTAAATTTAAAAACAAATCAAATGATACTCTGAAGTTATTAGATTTTAAAAAATATTTAGCAATTGAAGAAAAAGGGTAAAAATGAAAAAATATTTTGAAGCTATAAAAAAAAGTTATAAAAGTATTATCATAGGNGCAATTGGAGGTTACCTTGCAACTTTAATCCATTTACCTTTGCCATGGTTACTTGGAGCTTTATTATTGAATTTATTTGTTTCATTAACAAAGTATAAAATTACATTTGATAAAAAAATCTTTTTACCAGTACTTCTTATAATTGGTGTAATTTTGGCTGGCTCTTTTAATATCTCATTACTTTATAAAATACATTTGTGGATCTATTCATCAATTGCNATGATTATTTGCACAATAATTGGATCAGTAATTGTTGCTTTTTATTTCTATAAAGTTTGTAAATTTAAAAAATTGGTTTCTGTATTAGCAGGATTACCTGGCGCGTTTGTTGTAATAGCGGCAGCAATCAATCAAATGACAGATAGTAAAAAAGAAAGTGGACAAGTAGTAATTCCCCAAGCTACAAGAGTTCTATTTATAGTTTTAATTTTACCTTTTGTTTTTGTTACCCAAGTTGGATACCAAGAAATATCATCTCATGGTAATAATCCAGTTTATAATTTAAGATATTTTCTAGAGTTAATTTTCCTTTTAGGCATATCCCAAATTGGATCAATTGGTTTGACAAAATTAAAGATACCATCTGCTCCAATTCTAGCTGCGATGATTTTTTGTGGTTTTTTCTACACCTTAGAAATTACAACAGCTANATTTCCAGATTTTTTTATNAATGTAGCATTTGTATTTTTAGGGTCTGCAATTGGNTGTCGCTTAAGTGGATTGCCAATTAAAGAAATTGGCTATTATTCATTTCATGGTTTTATTGTTTCTGTTTTGCTTTTAGGATTAGCAGCNATTTTTGCATACTTATTAGAAGTTTTCCTAGGTTTTGATTNTATGGCAGCTTTCCTAAGTTTTGCTCCAGGTGGATTGCATGAGATGGTTGTTATAAGTATAGCGTATAATATTGATCCCCTGTTTGTTACTTATCATCACTTTTTAAGNATATTTTTAATTATATTTTCAATACCTTTTATTTTGAGGTATTTTTCAAAAAAAAACTAATCCCAGATTTTTTTTAATCTCTCAACGCGACCACATCCATTTTTATATAATTTATATCTGATAGGATTTTTTTTATAGTAATCTTGATGATAATCTTCTGCTGGATAAAAAATATCTAACTTTTTTATATGTGTCACAAAGTTAGCAATATCTGGCTTTCCTAATCTTTTTTTTGAATTCTCGAAAGCATTTTTTTCTTCATCATTTTGATAAAATACTGCAGTAAGGTAACTGGATCCTTTATCACAGAATTGACCTTGGGCATCGTAGGGATCAATATTTTTCCAAAAAATATCTAGTAGTTGATCGTATGAAACTTTCTTTGGATCATAGACAACTTCTACAGCTTCATAATGGCCAGTATTTTTGTATGTAACTTGTTCATAAGTAGGATTTTTTACGTATCCTCCAGTATAACCTGAAATGGCTTTTATAACTCCAGAAGTTTGTTCAAATGCTTCTTCAACACACCAAAAACATCCACCTGCAAAATATGCTTTTTTTTCATCGGCCATAGATAAATTATTTAAACTAATTATGATCAAAAAAAAGATTATNAATCTTTTCACTTATAAAAAACACCTCTTTGTCTNAGTAATTCTCTATAAAGTTTAGGATGAGGTTTGAATGCTTTTCTTCCATGTAACATNAAATAATTNTTTGAAAAAATTGAGTAACCTGGTGGTANTTTGAAAGAAATAAGTTTTTTACTACNCTCTAAAGACTCTGATAAATTATTTAAATACAGTCCTTGCTTCAAACTTTGAGGTTCTGGAAATTGATCAATATATGAAATAATTGGTTTTCCTTTATTGTCTTTTGAAAATATTGGGTGCTCAATTTTATAATCCACATTCTTACTTTTTGGCGAACCCCAGACGAAATTCTCTTTACCAATCGGATCATTAAAAAATTTATCACAATCTTCCCAATCATCTAAATGCAACAGAGTACTCTCTCCACCTTCAGAATTTTCTTCCTTCATCTTCATCATTAAAAGCCAATCTGTCTTTTCTTTTACATAAGTTCCGTCTGTATGAAGATCTAATTTCTTTGCCGCTTTTCTAAGATAACTATCGCTGTTATCAGAATTTTTAACTTCAAATCTAGCATAATACTTTCCGTACATTGCATCAAAATTTGGAACTCCAACAAGATGAGTTAATGCTGTTGAGAGTTTCACTAAAAAATCTNCGTTATATTTTTCAGAATCCATTTTTTCTGGACCGATAACAAACGCACCTTGTTCTCTGTTATGAAGTATTTTTTTNATTAGATTTTGAATTTTACCNTCAAATATNTTGTTAAAAAGATCNGTTATATGAAATCTTAAAAAAGGTTTGTATTCAATATCNATCAATTCATACTGATCAAAATGATCTTTAANTTGATCAAGATAATCATTNTTTATTTTTATATCTGCCAGTCTTGAACTGGAAGNATGATCANGAANATTTAGACCTTTAATNTTATCCATTATAAATAGTGGTTTAGAAGCACAAAACATATTGCGCTAGTTATTAATGCTAATATCACATTTTTTTTTAAAAGAAAAATAAACAGCTAAAAGAATAATAGTAGATATTATTCGCACTGTTGTATCTGTTTCACTGAGCACGCCAACAGGAAATAATATAATCCTAGCTATTACTGCAGAAATAACTGCAATTGATACACACTTGATCCAATTAAATATTTGACTATCAGCTTTAATATTCTTTGCACTAAATACCCCAAAAGCTCTACAAAAATATGTTCCAAGAGTTGCAACCAAAATTGATAGATAAATAAATTGATTACTCATAAACCTCATCTTTAAATATAAAATAACCTAAGCTTCCTGCAACAATCCCTGCAAATAAAATAGACCAACCTGGAAAAATATCATTTAATAATACACTAAAAATTGCACCACAAAAAATTGAGCAAATCATTTTTTTTTCTTTTAAATTACTAACTGTCATCACTAAAAAATACATAGGGTTAATAAATACGAGTCCAATTAAAATTTCGTAAGAAACTAGATTTGAAAATAAATATCCAGCAACAGTACATAGGACTGAATTTGCCCATAAAAAACCACCAAGACCTATAAAGTAATCAAATTTTTCTTCTTGCTTAATACTTTTATGAACAGCAAACATATTAAACCAACTAGTGACGGCAACAAAATGAGCACCTAAATATTGTTTCCATTTAGGTGTTTGAGAGTCCCTAATTACCGGAATAATATTAACTGTCATTGGATAAAGTCTACTGTTGGTTAACAAAACAGCTAAAAAAACATTTAATAATGTTCCTCCGGCTAAAATAGTTTCTGCCATTACAAATTGACCAGGCAATGCAAAAGTAAAAAATGTTGAGAAGAAGCTCTGATAAATATCAAAACCAGCACTATGTAAAAAAGCTCCAAAAGCAAACATACTTGAGCCAAGTCCTAAAGCTGGAACTCCAATTGCGTGCTTAACTCCGTCTTTAAAAGATTGCGATGAAAACAAGATTTAGATTATCCTCCAAGGAATAATCTACCGACATCCGGGTTATTTAGCAATTCATCGCCCTTACCAACAATTGCCAACTCTCCCGAAACCAAAACATATCCAATATCTGCAAACTCAAGACCTTTTTTTGCATTTTGCTCAACTAAAATAATAGTTTTCTTTTCATTTTGTTGAAGGTCTCTTAAAATTTCAAATACCATTTCAATGTACCTTGGTTCTAAACCAATTGATGGTTCATCTACCAATAAAACACTTGGTTTCATAACTAGAGCTCTAGAGATTTCTAATAGCCTTCTTTCGCCACCAGATAAAACTTTAGCAGGTTGGTTTCTTCTATTTCTTAGTCTTTCATATTTTTCTAATACTCTTTGTGCTTCCTCATAAGCTTCTTCTGTTTTATCTTTTGTATAACCGCCCATTAATAAATTTTCCTCAACGGTCATGTCTGGAAATACAGAGTTATCTTGCAAAATATATGCAATACCGAATGACTTTAATTTTTCAGCTGGTGTAACATTTGTAACTTCTTTCCCATCAATGTTAATTTTTCCAGAGAAAATATTTGTAAATCCATAAATNGAGTGAAGGATAGTTGATTTGCCAGCTCCATTTGGACCGATTAAACATAATGATTGGGCCTTACTGCACAATAAATCTATATTATGTAAAATTTCCATTTTACCATATCCTGCTGTTAAACCTTCAATTGTGACATGAGTTTCCCCAGAAGATAATTTTTCTAAATCTGATTTAGTTGGTTTTGCACCTAATACTGAATATTGATCTGCCATTATTGTGCTCCTAGATAAGCATCAATTACTCGCTTATCATTTTTAATTTGATCTGGGTTTCCTTCAGCTAGAAGTTGGCCATGTGCTACACAGAATATTTTTTGAGCTAATTGCATAATAACTTTCATGTTATGCTCGATAACTAAAAGTGTAATGCCATACTCTTTATTCACAGAAATTAACCTTTTAATGATACCATTAATTAAAGTAGGATTAATCCCTGCGGTTGGCTCATCAAGCAATAACATTTTGGGATCGCTCATTAATGCCATGGCTAACTCTAAAAGTTTTTGCTGANCAAAAGACAAATCTCCAGCTCTTAAATTTCTTTTTTGATAAAGCCCTACAAACTTTAAAATATCTTCTGCCTTAGNTGTTAAATCANCAGGTATTCCTGAAAAAACTGTAAAAACAGTNTCATCTCTGGGTTTATGAGAAATNAGCATATTTTGNACGCAGTTNAGCTTTCCATAAATTCTTGTTTGCTGAAAAGTTCTAAGTAATCCTAATTTTGCAATAGACGGGATAGTTAACNGAGAAATTTCTTTTCCATCAAAATTAATTGAACCTTGATCAATTGGATGCGTTCCAACTATTGAGTTAAATAATGTTGTCTTTCCAGAACCATTAGGTCCAATAATTCCAACAATAGATCCTTGCTCTACTTGCAAAGAAATGTCTACATTNGCTTTNACACCTCCAAAAGATTTTGAAACATTTTTAACTTCTAGTAATGCCATTAATCTAAACTGATCTGAGCCTTTCTATCTTTTTCGTCAATAACTTCTCCAAACCACTCTGGTTTTTTTTCTCTTAAATATCCCATTAAACCCTCTGGGAAATAAATAACGATTACAATAATTAAAACTCCAAGAGCAACGTATTGCCAACCTAAAAATAAAGTCCAAAAACTTTCTTTAAATATATGAAACGCAGAGGCTCCAATTATTGGACCCCATAAGGTCCCTTTTCCTCCAAGAATTGTCATTAACACCATAAACACGCCCATTTCTCTTCCATCAAATGCAACTTCAACAGGTTCAATGTAACCAACCATTGTTCCTACAAGACCTCCTGCCAAACCNNAGAAGAACGCCGAAATCATCCAGCCAGTAATTTTATAACGCATNGTTTCAATACCCATCGCTTCAGCTTTATCTTCATTATCTCTAATAGCATTTAAAACTAATCTAAATCTCGTCGTGTATAACCATCTGATGAAAGTAAATGTGGCAATCAAAAGAATTAAACATAAGAAATATAAAAACTCTCCTCTAGTTTCTAAATCTCCCAGACCTTTTGGAAATGGTGGTGCTGTCATGCCTTGTCCCGCTCCAATTAATTCTATTCCACCTGCTAATTCACCTGATGCAATACCAATCCCTAAAGTACAAATTGCAAAATAATGTCCCCTTAATCCTAAAATTCCATAACCAATCAAACCGGCAATAATTGGAGGAATTAGCGCAGCAAATGCCAAGCCTAGTGCTAAACCTTTGAAATATTGATCAGGTTCATGGACGAATGTTTTTTCTCCACCACTTTCTGTCCATTCAGCTAAAGGAAAATACAAACCAATTTGCATACTTGCGCATAAATACATTCCNACACCAAAAAANATTATGTTTCCAAAAGAATTGTACCCCATTTCTCCNCCTTGAATATTCCANGTCATTGCAAGAATAATTANGATTAACATGAATGCTAATTGTAATTTAAAATTAACGAANACAAATGGAGCAACNAATAAAAAGAATAAAAGCGCACCACAAATATAAAGTTCTCTTTTTGTAAAAGCTAACATTGATTTATTNTAGATACTCCCTTGTTTTGGCAAGTTTAAATCTTCTNTAAACTAAAATTAATACTAATAAAAAAAATACAGTTGCAATTCTAAACTCTGTTCCAAGTANATAATCNGCAAANTCTTCAAATACTCCCAAGCCCATNCCAGACATTGCAACNCCAGGTAAGTTTCCAAGACCCGCAACAATTACTATCATGAAAGATCTTACCGTNTAAGGNAANCCAACATAAGGGTGTAAAGTAAATGTAATGGCAACTAATGCACCAGCTACACCNCACAGTGCAGCNTTAATTCCAAAAGTTGAAGCATAAACTTTTTCAGTATCTACACCTAAAATTTTTGCCGCTCTTGCATTCTGGGCTGTTGCTCTAATTGCACGACCAAGTTTAGATTTCTTCATATAAATAGTAAGTAATATTGCACAAACAATACTTACAACTGCTGAGAAAATTTTTGAATTTGGAAGTGTAACTGAATTATTAAATAACATTGTTGTTCCAAAATTTGACTGCGCTACAACAACATCCGAACCAAAACCAAAATTCATTAATTGCATCATTAAAATGCTAATTCCAAATGTTGCCAAAATTGAAATAAACATGTCACGGTCAACGACTTTGTTTATTACAAGTTTATAAATAAATACTCCTACAAAAAACATTATGATGGGTGATACGAAAATACCCCAAGCAGGATGAATGCCCGACATGTACATGAAATACGCAATGTATCCGCCCATAATAACTAGTTCTCCTTGGGCAATATTAATTATGTTCATCACACCCCATTGAAGAGCCATACCGTAAGCAATTAAAGCGAATAAAATTCCTAAAAGAGTCCCGTCAAGAATTGCCTGAGCTGTTAAAGCTGGAACATGAAATACTAAAAAATCCATTTTTAAAAAAAACTGCCCTCCTCTAAACTAAGAAGAGGGCAGTTTCTATTCCTTAATTATCTTTTTGACCAAGGTGGTATTGGGTGAATTAATTCAGCCGCTGCCCATTTAGTTGGAGCAACAACTACGTTTTCACATTTACCACTTTTGCACATAACTTGGAAAAGCACCATCGGCTTTGCCGTGTTTTGTCCACCTGATCCAAACTTTATATTTCCATAAAAAGTTTGCATTTTAGTTTTTGCTAATGCATCTCTAACTTTTTTAGTATCAAAAGAGTTAGCTCTTTCAAATGCATCTTTAAAAACTAACAACGCTGCAGAAGATTCTGCTGCTTGGTATGGAGGCGCATAACCGTAAGCTTTTGTGAAGTCTTTGTCATACTTTATACCATCACCAAAGAATTTATCTTTGTAGGTTAAAGTTTTATGCCATTGAGATGCACATAAAGCAAATTCAGATTTTGCACCGTGTTGTTTAGCTAATTTTGAAGCGTCACAGTGTGTCATTGCTAACATTGGAACATCAACTTTCATTTCTGAAATTTGTCTGATCGCTGTTAACGCACCTTTTGAGTGACCTGACACAACAAGAACATCTGGCTTCACAGCTTTAACTTTTGCTAAAGTTGCTGCCATATCATTAAGTTCTTTTGGAAGCTTATCGTCGATGATGATTTTTGATCCAGTTCTTTTCGCTGCATCTAAAACACCTAATCTAACGTCTTGTGAGAATGCATCTTGCTCGAAAGCTTGCGCAATTCTAACTGGCTTTCCACCGTTCTTTTCAACTGCTAGATCGATTGCTACTTCAAGATACTGGTTTGCAGGTGATAAAACCGCGAACAAGTATTTATATCCTTTAGTAAATAACGATCTTGATGCACCATTTGCTTCAACCATAGGAATTTTATTTTCCTCAGTCACTGGTGCAATCGCTTTTGTTAATCCTGAACTGTAAGGTCCAAGCATATATTTAACACCATCTTGTTTGATAAGTCTCTCTGCTAACTGAGTAGCTCTTTTTGAGTTAGACTCATCATCATAATAAATGATTTTAAACTTATAGCTTTTTCCTCCAACCTTTACTCCACCCATACTATTAATTCTTTCTACAGCAAGGTTGTAACCATTTTTGGTATGCTCACCATTTGTAGAATATTTTCCAGTTAGAGATACTGCTGCGCCAAGAACAATTGTATCGCCCTCAACTTTTGCATTTGCAGTTCCAAAACTAAAAACTAATGCAAGTACAGAGATAAAAGTTAAGATAGATCTATAAAGATTTTTCATATTCTCCCCCTGTTTGTATTTGTTAATTAACTTCAGAAAATTACATTTAAAAATATTTGTAATCAACTTCAAAAAGCTAAATTAAAAAACAACTCTTGATTGAATTATACTTTTATTGCAATAAAAATTGCAATTACAGTAAGCGCTGCAGCAGAAACATAATTTAATGTTTTTGGATTTGAATTTAATTGATCAATAATTTTTTCAGCTACCTTTGAGTAAATTACTAATGTTAAAAAATCTAAAGTTACCCAGCTGATAAGCATAATTATAAAGTGAACAATATAATTTTCACCAGTTAAAAAAGTTGGAAATACAGCAGCAAAAAAAACGGTGGCCTTTGGACTAAAGAAGGCAATAAAAAATCCATCTCTAAATAAAGCAGTATTAGATTTAATTTGTTTTCCAGTTTTAATATCTAAGTTTGCTTTAGATTTAAAAAAACCATAGGCAACATATAATATGTATGAAATACCAACCCACTTAAAAACTGAAACAATATTTGGAAATATTTCTATCAATGCACTTAAGCCAAAAAGAACAAGTAACATCTGTACAGAATTCGCTGTCACATCACCAAAAGCTGTCCATAAACTTTTTTTAAACCCATAATTTATTGACTGAGACATGATTAGAACTCTAGGTCCTCCAGGAGTAACAAACATTACGATAATTATTTGTAAAAAAAGCAAGTAGTTTTCTGGGAACATTTCAATAATATACATTAAAGTTATTTAGTTTAAAAGAATTGAAAATGTTAAAAAAATTTGAAAATAAAATTTTTACTGCTGATAATAAAGCTAGAGCTTTTATAGAATCTAAAAAATTAAAAACTTTATGGTTTAATACAGGAACGCTTTGCAATCTAACTTGTAAAAATTGTTATATTGAATCAAGCCCTAAAAATGATCGCTTATCTTATCTTTCTTATGATGAATTTAAGATGTTTGTAAATGAAAGTATTCAAAATGAAATGGGAACTGAAGAAATTGGATTTACTGGTGGTGAGCCATTTATGAATAAAGATATTTTTAAGATGATTAAATATTCTCTTGATAACGGGTTTAAAACTTTAGTGCTTACTAATGCAATGAAACCAATGATGAATAATAAGAATGAATTAAATAAATTAAATCATTTAAACTTAACAATTAGAGTTTCAATTGATCATTATAATAAAGATAAACATGAACAAATCAGAGGTCCAAATAGCTGGGATCCGATGATTGAAGGATTAAAATGGTTGTCCAAGAATAAATTTAATTATTGTTTGGCAACTCGTTTGATGTGGAATGAGGACGAAGAAACAACAAGAAGAAATTTTAAAAAATTTATTAATCAATATCAACTTACTTTGGATGTGGAGAATAAAAACCAACTAGTGACTTTTGCAGAAATGGATGAAAAAAAAGATACTCCAGAGATAACAACTGAATGTTGGGGTATTTTAAACAAAAGTCCAGATACTGTAATGTGTTCAACTTCTCGAATGATTGTTAAGAAAAAAGGAAACAAAAACCCTAGTGTAATTGCATGTACTTTACTTCCTTATAATCAAGAGTTTGACTTGGGCGATAGTCTGAAAGAATCGATGAAAAAAATCTACCTTAATCATCCGCATTGTTCAAAATTTTGTGTTCTGGGCGGTTCTAGTTGTAGTTAATGACTAATAAAATTTTTAAAATTTTTATTATTTTAATCTTTGTAGGAACCATTTCATTTGGACTACTTTTTGATTATAGCCAATTCTTTTCTTTTGAAACGATTAAAAGCCAACATGATAAATTAAATGAATTTATCAAATTAAATTATTCTTTATCTTTAGTGGTATTCTTTATTATTTACGTAATAGTGACAGCATTTGCGTTACCTTTTGGGGCACTGAAAACAATCTTGGCTGGAGCTCTTTTTGGCTTAATACCAGGTATAATTCTAACCTCATTTGCAAGCTCAATTGGTTCAACTTTATGCTTATTAATGTCCAGGTTTGTTTTTAGAGGTTATGTAGAAAAAAAGTGTTCCAAATATTTAGAAAAAATAAATGAAGGAATTAAAAAAGATGGAATTTATTATTTATTTTTCCTAAGATTAAGTCCGATATTTCCATTCTTTATTATAAACTTGGTATTTGGTCTGACTAAGATGAAAGCACTGACTTTCTATTTGGTGTCTCAAATCGGTATGTTTCTTGGAACTATCATTTTTGTAAATGCGGGTGTTCAATTATCAAAAATTAATAAAATTGAGGATATACTAAGTATCGAGATAATTGTTTCATTTATATTGATAGGTTTAGTTCCGTTAATTATAAAGAAATTGATAGAAAAACTAAAAAAATGAGTAAAGATATTACTAATTACATCAAAACAGAGTGTGGGTTATCTGAGTATTACTTGCTAAAAGCAAGAAAAGGTTTTTTTAATAAATTAAGGTTTTATTGGTTTGTTGCTATAGCAACTGTAAGAGATCTACCTAAAAAAAAACCTGAATTTAAAGATAATTAGTATTTATAATTATATGTTTAAGAAATCTATAATTTTAATTTGCTTATTGCTTTTCCCTTTTAATACTTACGCGGGTAACTGTTTGAACTTAATAAAAGAAATTGATAATTTATTATTAGAAACTAAACAATTATCAAAAGATCAACTATCAGAGATTAAAGAATTAAGAGCTCAAGGTGAACAGGCCCATAAGTCTGGTGATCACAAAGAATCTGAAGAAATGCTCAAACAAGCCTTAGATTTACTAGACAGTTAGCGGTCAAAAAAAAGTCAAATTTATCCAAAAACTTAGTCACATTTAAAGTTTATATATAATATATGAAAAAAAATAATTTAATAAAACTAGCTCAAGTTGATCCAATTGAAATTGATCAAAAAACCAATTCTTTTTTTAATAAAGGAACGCAACTACTATTAGGAGCAAATTTAGTTGTAATGGTAATGATTTATTTAGTTATTTACTAATTATCAGTTTTTACCATAAATTTTATTAGAAATAAAAAAACTGGTTTTGGTAAAATTTTAAGAGTTTTAAATATTAAACTCATCATAAAAGGAAATGTAATATCATATTTCTTTTTCTCTAAACCTTTATAAATAATTTGCGCAGCCTTTTCAGCAGACATTAAAAAAGGCATTTCAAATTTATTCTGATCAGTAAGTCTTGTTTTAACAAAGCCGGGATTGATTAAGCTGACATATATATTGTTTTTTTTACAGTCACTATAAATAGATTCTGAATAGTTCATCATAGCAGCTTTACTTGGTCCATAACCAGATGAATTTGGCAAGCCAAAAAATCCTGCTAAAGAACTAATCATAGAAATATGACCTTTTTGTTGATTTTTCATAACAGGCAAAATTACGGACATCACATTAATTAAACCCATAAAATTTACCTCTATAGTTTTTCTATAAAGATCTAAATCTACATCAAAAGTATTATTGGGTTTATAAAAACCACTAGAATAAATTACTAAATCAATATTTTTTACTTCATTTATAACTGAAGTTAAAACTTCTCTACATTCACTTGCTGAAGTTACATCAAGTTTTTTTGTAATTACTTTGCAATTTTCATTTAGAAAATCTTCAGATATTTGTTCTAATTTATCTTTATTTCTTCCAAAAATGATTAAATTTTTAGAATTTTTTAAATAAATCTTTCCAAGTTCAAAGCCTATGCCAAAAGTTCCACCTATTATTAATGTGTTCATTGTTTTTATTAATTTAATATATATATATAAATTATAATCAAATATGTCTTCAAGAAATGAATTTGATAGTTTTGGTAAAATAAAAGTTCCCTCAGATAAATACTGGGGAGCTCAAACGCAAAGATCTATAAAAAATTTTAAGATTGGCAAAGTAAATGTGCCTCTTGAACTAATTCATGCGATTGGAATAGTTAAAAAATCTGCAGCAATAGTTAATGCTAAATTTAAAGACTTAGATAGTAATTTATCTAAATATATTCAAAAAGCTGCTGATGAAGTTATAGCAGGAAAACTTGACGATCATTTTCCTTTAAAAGTTTGGCAAACAGGTTCTGGTACACAAACAAACATGAATGTTAATGAGGTAATTGCAAATAGAGCAATCGAAATGCTTGGCGGCAAATTAGGATCAAAAAAACCAGTTCACCCAAATGATCATGTAAACATGGCTCAATCTACAAATGATACATTTCCAACTGCAATGCATATTGCAATTGCAATACAAACAAATAAAAAATTAATACCCTCCCTTATAAAATTGGAGATAGCTCTTTCAAAAAAAACTAAGCAATTTAAAGATATTGTTAAAATTGGAAGAACTCATTTACAGGATGCAACTCCATTAACCTTGGGACAGGAATTTTCAGGTTATCATATGCAGATTAAAAACTCTTTAGCAAGAGTGCGTATAGNATTAAAAGAAATATATTATCTTGCTCAAGGAGGAACAGCTGTAGGCACAGGTATAAACTCAAGAAGAGGTTGGGATAAAAAAATTGCTAATGAAGTCAAAAAAATTACTAAACTTCCATTCAAAACAGCCAAAAATAAATTTGAAGCGCTCGCAAGTCATGATCCAGTGGTAAATTTTTCTGCGAGTTTAAACACAACAGCTGTAGCATTAACAAAAATAGCTAACGATATTAGATTTTTAGGGTCTGGTCCAAGAGCTGGTTATTCAGAACTTGAACTTCCTGAAAATGAGCCCGGTTCATCCATTATGCCTGGAAAAGTTAATCCAACTCAATGTGAAGCTATAACAATGGTTTGTACTAAAGTAATAGGTAATCACACAGGAATAACAATTGCTGGAACCCACGGACACTTTGAACTTAATGTTTTCAAACCAATGATCGCGCATAATATAATTCAATCGATTGATCTCATAGCAGACTCTGTAAATTGTTTTGTTGATTATTGTGTAAACGGAATAAAACCAAATAAGAAAAAGATAAATGAACTTTTAAACAACTCTTTAATGCTTGTAACAGCTTTATCACCAAAAATTGGATATGATAATGCAAGCAAGATTGCAAAAACAGCACACAAAAATGGAACAACTCTTAAAGAAGAAACATTAAAAACTGGTTTAGTAACAGAGGCAGAATATAATAAGATAGTTGATCCCAAAAAGATGGTAAGGCCAAAATAATTTACAGCAATGTAAAGTATCTTGGTAAATCGAATAAATTTTCAAGTTTTCCAAAAATTACAATCGAATTTAGATTTGTATTTAATTTTTGAAGCTCATTATCATTAAACTGCCTATTTACAAAATTTTCTTGGACAATTATTTTTGATTTATTAATATTTAAAATTCCTTTTGATTGTAATTTAAATTCGCCATCTATAGCTCTATTAATTAAAGATTTATCATCACAAATTTGCGAACAAAGTNTTTTTAAATTTTTTGTTGAAAATATAAANTCATAAAAAAGGAGATTGTCTTTTTGATATGTCACATTTCTTCCCTTAATATTAATTGAATTATTATCTGAATAAATANTTATATCTTCAAAAAAAACATCTCCATTTTGAAATAAGACATTTAATTTAATATTTTCAAAAACTTTTTTATCACTCTTGAAATTATTAAATCTTAATTTTACTCTACCATCGAAAAGATTNGCCAATAATTTAAGGTTTTGGGATAAAAAAGTTGCCAAGTCTGTATTGCTAATTTTTTTAAACTTAGAATTTTCAAAGTAACCATCGAGTACAATTATATTTCTGTCATTGTTATTATTTATATTAATTAATCCACTAAATATATTTGTTTCAAATTCTTTGGTAACCAGACTAAACTTATTTTCATTTTGCTCATAAGTAAAAGAGGCAAAAATATTATCAACNCCTGGAAAAATTGAACTATTATTGTAATCCAATCTTATCAATTTTTTTGGGTTTAAAAAATTTTCAATGCTAGCTTTGAAATTTATTTCTGGAGATTTTAAACTTAACTGATTTTCTTTAAATTTAATTTTAAACAAAATCTCACCAACATAAAATTTTCCATTTATTTTATCTATTTTTTTATTTTTATATAAAATATCTCCTGAAAATTCGTTTATGCTAAAAGTCTGTTTTTTATCAAAAAACTTAATATTTACCTTTTTAAAATTAATTTTTTTATTATCAAATTCTTCAATACTCGATAAAGCTTCTAAATTATTTAGATTGATTATAAATTCTCCGCTATNGATAATAATATTTTTGTATGAAAATTTATTTTTTAATAAATCAAAAATAGATACNTTTAAAATAATTTTATTTAGAATACTGTTTTCTTCATCATTGGTTATATGAACTTCAGAAATTTCCAAACTGGGTAAGGGATTTAGTTTATATTGAATATTGCCCTTTATGTTAACTTTATAAAATATTAACTCAGATATTAAATTTTCAATTCCAGTTTTCTTATCATTATTGAAATTAATTAAAAAAGGTGAGCAGACATAAGCTATTACAGAAAAAACTAAAAATAAAATTGATATTAACAGCTTTTTTGCATTTTTTTTTAACATTTATTTTTGTTGTGNTAATTTAATTATTAAATGAGTAGTTATTTAAATTCATTGAATAATCAACAAAAATTGGCTGTTTCAAATACAGAGGGGCCATTACAAATATTAGCTGGCGCTGGTTCAGGAAAAACAAAAGTTCTTACTTCAAGAATTGCTTATTTAATTCAACAAAAGAAATGTTTAGGACAACAAATACTTTGCGTGACTTTCACAAACAAAGCTGCAAGTGAAATGCGTGAACGGGTTTTAAAATTAGTTAATTCTAAATCAGTAGCATTTCCGTGGCTTGGAACTTTTCATTCAATTTGCAATAAAATGTTAAGAAAAAATGCTGAAGCAATTGGTTTAAAACCAAATTTTACAATTATTGATACCTTAGATCAGATTAAGTTAATTAAGAATATTTTAAGTGCAGAAAATATAGATATTAAAAAAAATCCACCTAAGCAAATTNCATTTCATATTGATCAATGGAAAAACAAAGCTTTGTTACCTGAGCAAGTAAAGTTAAAAAATCAAGAATTTAATTTAGTAAATGCACTTAAGGTATATAAAATCTATCAAAAGAGATTGTTAGTGATGAACTGTGTAGATTTTGGTGACTTAATTTTACATGTTGTAACAATTTTAAAAAAATTTGAAGATATAAAAAAAATATATCAAAGAAACTTTAAATATATTCTCGTAGATGAATTTCAAGATACTAATTATGTTCAAAATCTTTGGCTTCAGTTATTAACTTCTGAAAAAAAAAAATATTTGTGTTGTGGGTGATGATGATCAATCAATTTATAGTTGGAGAGGTGCTGAGGTAAAAAATATATTAGAATTTAAAAATAATTATCAAAATACNCAAACAATAAAATTAGAACAAAATTATAGATCTACAGAAAATATACTTAATAGTGNAACTTCTCTTATTTCAAATAATGAAGATAGATTGGAAAAAAATATTTGGTCAGAATTAGGTGATGGAGAAAAGGTAAAAATTAAATCTTATTTTGATGGTATAAGTGAAGCAACAGGCATCTCGGATATAATTGAGCAAAATTTATCAAAAAAGTTTAAACTTAATGAAATTTCGATTTTGGTTAGAGCTGCATTTCAAACAAGGGAATTTGAAGAAAGGTTTATAAAAATTGGACTACCATATAGAATTATTGGAGGTTTAAAATTTTATGAAAGATCAGAAATTAAAGATGCCCTAGGTTATTTAAGACTAATAAATCAGTCATCTGATGATATTTCATTTGAAAGAATAGTTAATAACCCAAAAAGATCTATAGGTGACAGCTCAATAAAAAAAATTCATGATTTTGCTAGAGAAAAAGATTTATCACTTTTTGATGCTTCTCAAGAAATATTAAAAGAAAATATACTTAAACCAAAAACAATACAAAATCTTAAATCTTTTTTAGTAAATATGATTTCCTGGAAGCAAAAATCTAAAGATATTGATCACATTTCATTACTTGAAATTGTCCTAGATGAATCAGGTTACTCCTCTATGCTTAAAAATGAAAGAACGCCTGAAGCTGATGGAAGATTAGAAAATCTTAAAGAATTAAAATCTTCAATGAAAAACTATTCATCTTTGAATGAGTTCTTGGAAAATATATCTCTTCAGACAGCAATAGATGAAGAATGGGATGGTGAAAAAATCAATATTATGACTATTCATTCAGCTAAGGGTTTAGAATTTGATGCAGTATTTTTACCTGGCTGGGAGGAAGGTTTATTTCCACATCAAAAGTCAATTGATGAAAAAGGAGCAGAAGGCATAGAAGAGGAGAGAAGATTAGCATATGTAGCTATTACAAGGGCAAAAAAAGAATTGTTTATTTCTTTTGCAAATCAAAGAAAATTTTATGGAAGGCAAAATGATAATTATGACTTTTATTCTTCATTACAGTCACGCTTTATCGACGAAATAAACGATAAATATACTGAGATATCAATTGATGATTCTGCAAAGGATGAGTTTATCTTCGATCAAGATTTCAATATTGAGGGGGAAAAAAATAGCCCAGGTTGGAACAGATTAAAAAGCAATTTTGCAAATAAAAATCAGGAAAATATAAAAACTATTTCTTATACTGAAAATTTCACAGATTTTACTGTAGGTGAAACTGTGAAACATGAAGGTTTTGGTTTAGGAAAAATTATTCACATCGATGGAAACAAATTACTTATAAACTTTAAAGAGCAAGGTGAAAAAAAGGTAATAGATAAATTTATTCAAAAAGCATCTAATGAATAGCGTATTAAAAATTAAAAATTACTTGAAAAATAATAATATAGAAGCTTGTTTAATTTCGAAAAATAATACTTTTTTAAATGAATTTGTAGAAGATAGAGATAATTTTTTATTAAAAATTACAAAATTTACAGGATCTCTAGGTTATGCAATCATATATAAAAATAAGCAAAATTTATATGTTGATGGTCGATATACCCNACAAGCTAAGATACAAACAAAAAATTTTATAATTAAAAATATATCTTTGCTCAAAAATGATATTGGAAAAATAATAAGTTCTAATAAAAAATTACTCATTGATCCAAAAACTTTAGCGTTCAGTTTTTTTGATAAATTTAATTATAAAAATCTTCATTTTTTTAAATCAAATAAAAATTTAAAAAAAAAAGAAAAACTCTTTTACCTTTCAAAAAATTACAGCGGACAAGATGCTTTTGAAAAATTAAAAAAAATTAATAAAAAATTAAATTTAAAAAAAAATGAAGTTTTTCTATTTACTTCACCTGAAAATATTGCCTGGTTTAGTAATATTAGATCTTATGATAAAAAATTTAGCAAAATTTTTAATTGTATTGCAATACTTAAAAATAAAAAAATTTATATTTTTTCAGATCAAAAAGTTAATTTAAAAATTAAAAATATAATATTTAAAAAAAATAGTGAATTTAAAAAAAATATTTTAAAGATAAAAAAAATTTATACAGATAAAAAGTACCTGTCTCTTTATNACCATAATTTTTTTTTAAAAAATAAAATTAAAATTAAATTCACTAATGATCCGATTGATCAATATAAAAGCATTAAAAATAATACAGAAATTTTGAATTTAAAAATATCACACATTTTTGATGGTATAGCATATTGTAAATTTTTATATTGGCTTAAAAATAATATTTTAAAAAATACTAGCGAAATTGAGTGCCAAAAAAAAATTGAATTTTTTAAAAAGAAAAATAAATTTTATCTTGGACCAAGCTTTGAAACTATTTCTGCAACAGAGAAAAATGCATCCATTATTCATTATAATGCTAAAGATTATAAAAAAACAAATTTAAAAAAGAATCATCTTTATCTATTAGATTCTGGTTCACAATATTTGTACGGAACTACAGATATGACTAGAAGTNTTTCACTAGGTAAACAAAATAAATTTCGAAAAAAAATTTATACATTGGTTTTAAAATCACATATTGCAGTTGCTGTTGCTAATTTAAAAAACATGACAGGAAAAAAATTGGATAGAGTTGCTAGAAAAAATCTTCTTAAATTTGGATATAATTATAATCATGGTACAGGCCATGGTGTAGGCTTTCTATCAAATGTACATGAAGTACCACCTTCAATATCAAACTTCTATAATAAGAAATTTTTAGTTAATCAAGTAGTGTCTAATGAACCTGGTTATTATAAAAACAATGATTTTGGAATTAGAATAGAAAATTTAATTTATAAAAATCATAAAAATAATTTTGAAAATCTCACATTAGTTCCATTTGAAAGAGAAATGATACTTAAATCTATGCTCACTAAAAATGAAAAAGACTGGATTAATAATTATCATAAAGAAATTTTTGAAAAAATTCACAAATTTCTCAATTCTAAGCAGAAAGCATTTTTGCAAAAATATTGCTTAAGGATTAATTAATTTATACCAATCTTTTTCTTTTAAAATTTTAATACCCAAATCCTTAGCCTGATTTACTTTTTTTACAGTTGGCTTTGAGTCTCCAATAACTAAATAGTCTAACTTTTTTGATGGAGAACCTAAAACTTTTCCACCTTCATTTTCTACAATTTGTTTTGCTTCGGATCTACTCATTTTTTCCATACCACCTGTAAACATAAATGTTTTATTTATAAACTTACCTTTTAATTGCATTTTGAAATCTGAAATAGATAAATTCTTAACTAATTCTTTTAAAACTTTTTTGTTAGTATTATTAGAAAAAAAATTTTTTAATGAATTAATTTGTGTTTCTCCAATACCATCAAGTTCAAATAAATCTTTGTAGAAACTTTCATTTTCAGTCATTAATTCATTAAATAATTTTATTGATTGAAAGTATTTGCCTAAAATTTTTGCATTTTCCTGCCCTATATGCCTTATACCCAGTGAATAAATAAATTTATCTAAACTAATTTTTTTTGTTTTATTAATTGATTTTTTTAAGTTTTCAGCAGAAAGTTTACCCCACCCTTCTAATTGAGCAATTTTATCAAAATTTAAATTATATATATCTTGTGGTAATTTTACCAAGTTCATCTCCCAAAAATTCTCAACTACTTTTTTCCCTAAACCTTCAATATTCATTGCATCTTTTGAAACATAATGTTTGATTTTTTCTTTTGTGATTAAATTACATTCGTATCCTCTATCTGGACATCTTCTTACCGCATCATACTTTTTTGTAATCNTATTAAACTCTTTAATTGTTTCAAAACCACATGGGCATTTTTTGGGAAATAAAAATTTCTCAGAATTTTTTTCTCTTTTAGATTTATCTACTTGAACAACTTGAGGTATTACGTCTCCTGCTCTTTGCACAATAACAGTATCACCAATTCTAATATCTTTTCTCTCGATTTCATCCTCATTATGCAATGTAGCATTTGATACTGTTACTCCTCCAATATTTACTGGATTTATTTTTGCAACTGGTGTCAAGGCTCCAGTTCTACCTATCTGAATTTCTATATTTTTTATTTTTGAAATACCTTTTTCAGCAGAAAATTTATGTGCAATAGCCCATCGTGGTGAATTAGTTAAATTACCTAATCTTTGCTGCAACTTAAATTCATCAACTTTATATACAATTCCATCTATGTCATAATCAAGTTCAGATCTTGCACTCTCTATTTTTTCATAATTCTTAAACAAATCATCCTCATTTTTTACTATCTTTCCAAAAGAATTAATTTGAAAACCTTCTGATTTTAGAATTTTTAAAAATTCAGACTGTTTATTACAAAGGTCATGATTCATAAATATTGTTCCATAAGCAAAAAAACTGAGTGGGATTTTGGATGTGTTTGTTGCATCTTTTTGTCTTAACGAACCAGATGCAGCATTTCTTGGATTAGCAAATTTTTCAGAAATATGATTAAATTTTGACCTAGGAATATAAACTTCACCTCTTATAATCAGCTCTCCAGATTTTAATTTTTTTAGTTTCTTTGGAATATCACTCACTGTTAATAAATTTTCAGTAATATCCTCACCATATTCACCATCTCCTCTAGATAAACCTTGGATCAAATTTCCATTGATATACTTCAAACTAGCAGAGATTCCGTCAATTTTTGGTTCAGCAAATAATTCTAGTCTAAAATTTGATTTAAAATTTAAATAATTATTAATTCTCTTATAAAAATCTATTATATCATTTTTATCAAATGCATTATCTAAAGACAGCATCCGCTCGTAATGTTTTACCTTTGAAAATTTTTTNGATGGCTTGTATCCTACCAAATCAGATACCTTAATTTCATTTGCTGGTATTTTTGAATTCTTTTCAAAATTTAAAAGTTCAATTTTAAGTTTATCATATGAAGCATCATCTATTTTCGATGCATTATGATTATAATAATACTTATTGTGCTTAATTAAGATTTTTTTCTTTTTTTTATATTCATTTATATCCTTAATCATTTTGAAAACTTAAAAATTTTTTTTAGTTTATCTGTAAGTTTCTCTTCATTATTATCTTCAACAATTTTATAATTTTTATCTCCTACGATTTTNTAACTTTTTTTGTACCAATCACTGTCATTAAAATTATAACCTAAAATAGATGCATACTTTTTTGCCTCAAAAGTATTTCCAAGTTTATAATAAATTTCAACTAAACGATGCAAAGCTTCTGTGATATAAATTGTCTGATCATAATCATCTATAATAATTTTTAATCTTTTAATTGCAGGTATCCATTTAGATTTATCCATATAATATCTTGCAATATACATTTGCTTACCAGCGAGCTGCTCCTTAATTAAATCAATTTTATATTTGGACTCAGTCGCATAAATTGAATTAGGATACTTTTTAATTATTTCATTAAATTTTTTTAATGCAAATTCACTATTTGACTGATCTCTGGCGATTGTTTCAATTTTTTCATAAAAACACAATCCAATTATAAATTCTACATAGTCTAAATCACTACTNAGGGGGTATAATTTTTTAAATTTTTTTGCGTATTCCACTGCCTTAAAATATTCACCAGACTCATAATAAATATACATGATCATCAATGTTGCTTTTGGAGCCCATTCTGAGAATGAGTACCTAGACTCTACTTTTTGGAACAATTCTACAGAGTCGCTCCATTGATTTGTTTCATAATTATTAAAAGCTTCTTTGTACAAAACATCTAAGGGTGGTAATTTTTCAGGCTTTTTAATATAATTATCATTGTTACTACAACTAATTAAAAAGATACAAAAGATAAGTACTAAAAAAAAATTATTTTTTGAAATAAGCTTCATTTATTCGACTAATAATATCATTATAAGATTTTTATATATTTAAATTTAAAAAAGTTTAATTTTAATAATCAAAAAAACTCATAATTTTCTTTATTTTTAAAAACTTCTCTTAAAAGCAAAAGATTTAATTCATGTCCTCCACCATATGTTTCAACCTTTCCCCATATTTGATTTTCGGCTAAATAAAGGTCACCAATACAATCTAAAATTTTATGTTTAACAAATTCATTGGGATACCTTAATCCTCCTTGGTTTAAAATTTTTTTTTCAGATACAATAATAGCATTGTCTAGAGATCCACCCTTTCCTAATCCTAAAGAGAAAATTTTTTCTAGGTCATTTTGTAAACAAAATGTTCGTGCTAAATATATATCTCTGAAATTGTCTGGAGAATGTGTATAAACTAATTTTTGTTTCCTAATAAACTGGTCGTTATAGTCTATAGTAAAATCTATAATTAACTTTTTTTCTTTAATTGGCTTAATACAAATAAATTTTTCTTTATCTTTATATNAAACTTTTTTTTTTATTTTTATAAATTTTTGATTAGCATCTTGTTCTAAAGTACCAACTTTAAGAATCTCATCTAAAAAAATTTTTGCACTTCCATCTAGTATGGGTATTTCAGACCCAGATATTTTAATTTTCAAATTTGTTATACCTAAGCTACTAAATGTAGACATTAAATGTTCAATTGTTGAAATAGTGATATTTTTATTTTTAATTTTAGTGCACAACTGACTCACTTCTGCATTTTTCCAAGATGCTTTTATTTTTTTATTTTTTTTATAAAAAATAATTCCAGTATTTTTTTTTTCAGGAGATAATTTTAATGATACAGGTTCACCAGAATGCAATCCTATTCCTTTAAAAGTTATGGCTTTTTTAATTGTAATTTGCTTTTTGAACACTCAAATTAAATCTCAAATAAATCATATATAATCTACTCAATAAATATTTCTTATTTCAAGATTTTAAAAAAAGTGAATAAAACTTGCTGAAAAATCCAGATTTTTTTTTAACAAAACTTTTGATTTCATCTTTATTTGGAAAGAAAATTAGTTTTGCTATACCTAAACATACCATATAGTCATGAAAGATATTAAATTCTGTATCTTTTATAGGAAAAGATTGTTTTGCATACTCTACAGATGTATTTAATTTTTTTGACAACTTCCTTTTAAAGATTGGTAATTCTGATCCTCCACCATTGATAATAATTTGTCTTGCAGATTTATTTAGAGACTTGCAATAAATAATTTTCTTAAAAATATGTTCTATAATTTCTTCAATTCTTGCATTTACAATTTTGATTATAATATCTAAAGAGATTTTGGTTTTTTTAATCTCTNTTTCTAATAAATTATTTATTTTACCACTTAAGATTTCATCAAAATTTAATTTTATTTTTTCTGCTAAATTTTTATCAATTCCAACTGCTTTCATAAGGTCATTGTTTATGTGGGATGATCCTATAGGTATAATGCTAGAAAATAAAATTTTAGAATTCTCGAATAAAGTTATGGATGTTTTATCAAAACCAAAATTAATATTTACAAACCCTCGCTCTAAAGAATCTTGATCTGCAGATAAAATACTGTTTGCGAACGGAGAATAAAAATACCTTGTCACACTTAATCCTAATTTTGCAATTGCTTTATCAAAATTTGATATTATATTTTTATCTAAGCTTAAAAAACTGAAATTTACATCAAGAGTTTTTGATCTTAAACCGATGGGATTTTCAACATAATTATATTTATCTAAATAAAAACCTGAATTTAAAAAATGAATAATTTTATGATTGGGTAAATTTTGATAAAAAATACTAGTTGCNGAACTAATTAAATTTTGTAAGTCCTTCTTTTTCTCAATTTCATATGAACCTATATTTCTACTTAACCCAAATGTTAGAAAATTGAAATTAAGCGAATTAATGCCAACAAAAATATTCTTTATTTTAAATTTTAATTCTTTTTCTACTGTTTCTATACATGATTTAATTTTTGAACTAAATTTTTCGATATCAACTATATTTCCTTTTTTTATACCAGAAGAATAGATTGAGAATTTTGCGTGAATATCTATATAATTTTTTTCATTTAAAGAAATAACTAATAATTTAATTTTATGTGAACCTAAATCTAAAATAGTAATTTTTTCATTAATCATTTTACAATAACTGTATTTTCATTTCTAAGATCAATATAAGTTAAATTTTNATTCTGACTCAANATAATCTCTAAAATTTTAATTTGTTTTTCAATATCATAATATCCCATTTTAATATGAATATTATTTTTTAAATAAAGATCTAGTCTACCTAGGTTTAGTAAATGCAATTCTTTAATTCGAGAAAAAATTTTATTGTCAACTATTTTTTTATATATATNTTTAAAATATTTATTTTCATATTTACCAGTTACAATAATTAAATCTAATGTATTATTTGTTTTAATATTTTTGTCACTTAATTTAAAATCCTCGTTAACTAAAAAAAAACGATCCTTTTTTTTTAAAACTGCAATTGGTTTATACTCTATTATGAATAAATCTATTTGATTTGGATATTTTCTTTTTACACTAAAATTTTTTAACCATCGACTTTTATCAAAAAATTTAGAAAGCTCATTTATACTAATATTATATAAATTTTTTTGAATTAAAAATCTTATTATATCATCCTTAATATTTTCCTCAAAATTGATATCGCCTATAAAATTAACTTTTTCTATTTTAAAGATATATAAATCATTTTTTTTATTATTTTGGTAAGTGGTAAAAAAAAAAAATAAAAAAATTAAAAATAAAAATTTTTTTTTACCTATTAATACTTGCATCTTTGATCATCCAATCTACTAATTTAATAAAACTTAAACCAAAATCTTGAGCAATTTCAGGAACTAGAGATAATTTTGTCATTCCAGGTTGAGTATTTATTTCTAAAATATAAATTTTATTATTTTGCATAACTCTAAAATCAGATCTAGTGACACCTTTNCATTTTAAGGATTTATGAGCTTTTAATGCAATTTTTTTAATTTTATCATGAAGTTTCCATGAAATTTTAGGCGGAATGATNTGTTTAGTCTTTGCCGATAGTGAATACTTTGCTCTGTAATCATAAAAACTTCTTTTTGGAATAATTTCTACAGAGCCTATTACTTTATTACCAAGTACGGCAGTTTGAATTTCTCTACCCTCTATATAAGGTTCTTGTATTAAAATTTTATATCTTTTTAAAAGTTTTTTAATATTTTTAAGATTTGATACTGAGCTTCCTGTAAAAATTTTAACACCAAAACTTGAACCTTCATTAATTGGTTTTAATATAAATTTTGATTTTGAAATTTTATTTTTGATATCAGTAATTTTTTTTATAATTTTAAAATTTGGTGTAACAATTTTCTTTTTTAAAAATATTCTCTTAGATTTTATCTTGTCCATAGCTATTTCTGAAGCTTTTACTCCNGAGTGCGTATAAGGTATTTTTAATTTTTCTAAAATTTTTTGAATTTGACCATCTTCTCCGTATTTTCCGTGTAAACAATTAAATACAACGTCTGGATTATTTTTTTTTTATATTATTTTTTATATTTTTTATAGGATCATATTTGAATACTTTATATCCAATTTTTTTTATGGCATCACAACAAGCTTTACCTGATGCAATACTAACAGACCTTTCTCTAGATCTACCGCCCATTAAAACGAGTATTTTTTTTTTATTTTTCACCAATAATTTTAATTTCTGGTTCTAATACTATATTAAATTTTTTCTTTACTTCATCAATTGTGAAGTAAATTAACTTTTCAATATCTAAACTTGAATTACCTTGGTTTTCAATAAAATTACAATGCATTTTTGAAAACTTAGCCTTACCAAATTTTATTCTATCGCAGCCACTCTTTTGAATTAATTCCCATGCTTTAATTTTTGAATCTGGATTTTTAAATGTACTTCCTCCCGTTTTTATTTTTGAGGGTTGAGCTGCTTTCTTTTTTTTTTTAAAAAAATTAATTTTATCTTTAATTTTTTCTTTTGAGCCATATTTTACTTGAAATACAACTTCAGTTACAATTAAATCATCTGGTAGGTCTGTCTTACGGTAAGAAAATTTAATTTCACTTTTTTTGTATCTAACAAATTTTAAAGTTTTCTTATTAAATCCTTTTACTTCCTCAATAATATCTTTAAATTCATTTTGGAAACACCCTGCGTTCATTGTAACACCGCCTCCAATAGTTCCTGGAATACAACTTAAGAATTCATAATTAATAATTTCATTATCCAAAGCAAATTTTGATAATTGATTTTTTAAAACTGCAGAGCCACAAATAATTTTATTATTTTTTATATTAATATTTCTGAAATTTTTTCCTAATTTTATAATTGTTTTTTTGCACCCTTTATCTCTGAATAAGATATTAGATCCTGATCCAATAAAACAATATTTTTCGTTTGTATTTTTTTTTATATAATTAGTTAATTCATTTTCATCGTTGGGTGTAAAAAACTTATCTGCTTTTCCACCAAGACCAAACCAACTATTTTTAGATAAGTTATAATTTGTCTTTAAATTGTTCATTAAATTTTATTTGAAATACCCCTTATCCAATTACTTATATTTCCAGCACCCATAGCAATAACAACTTGATTGCATAAAAAGTTTTTTTTCAAAAATTTTGCTAAATCATTTTTTGAATTTGTCTGTATAACCTCTGTCTCAGATTTTAAGAGTATGTCTTTACAAAATTTATTATAATTAAATTTTTTTCTTTTTTCACCAGCAGAATATACTGGACAAACTAATACTTGATCTGCATTTGAGAATGATTTTATAAAATCCCTATATAACGATAAAATTCTTGAATACCTATGAGGTTGAAAAACTGCAATTATTTTTTTATTTTTGAAATTATTTTTACAAGCACTTAACACAGCTTTAATTTCGGTCGGATGATGTGCATAATCATCATAAATCAACGAATTTTTATTATTATAAATTAATGTAAGCCTTCTTTGAACACCAGAAAAACCGAATAATGATTTTTTAATTTTTTGAATTTTAATATTCAAAAGCAAACCTACTGCAAAAGTTGCGGTAGCATTAAGAACATTGTGCTTTCCCAAAAGATTAATAAATAAATTTTTTACTAACTTTTTTCTACCTGAAGAATTTATAGAAATATCAAATTTCATACCCATATTGACATTTCTGATATTTTTACATTGTAAATTTGCATTCTTTGCAAAACCATATGTTAAAAAATTTTTTTTACCTATTTCTTTAGTTAATTTTTTAATATTTACATCATCAATACAAACAATATTTTTTCCTAATAATGGAGTTTTGTTTAAAAATAATTTAAAACTATTTATTAAATTTTTGGTAGTTTTATAATAATCCATATGTTCAATATCAATATTGCTGACTATTGAGAAAATACTTTTGAATTTTAAAAAACTGCCATCTGACTCATCTGCTTCAACTACAGACCATTCACCTTTTCCAAGAGTAGCATTAGATTTAATAGAATTGATTATTCCACCATTAACAATAGTGGGGAAAAATTTATTATCTTTTAATAAATGAGAAACCAAAGATGTAATTGTAGTTTTTCCATGAGAACCTGAAATTATTATATTTTTTTTCAAGTTTATTAAATGAGCTAACATATCAGCTCTTTTAATTATTAATTTATTGCTTTTTTTTGCCAACCTGAATTCTTTATTATCAGGTTTTATTGCTGTAGATATCACAACAATATCTGCTTTTAAAATTGATTTAGATTCATGACCTTTTACAATTTTAACTTTATTTTTTTTTAATTCTTCAATTACTTTGTTTGAACTGGTTAGATCGCTTCCACAAACGTTATAGCCTAAATTCTTCATAATCAGAGCTATCCCGCTCATTCCAATTCCACCAATACCCACAAAGTATATTGTACTTTTTTTATTAATTTGGATTTTCATATAATTGTATTTAAATAAACTATTTAATGTTTGTTTATTTTAATTCTTAATCTTTGTTAACGCTAAAATTATACCCATAATAAAAGAACTTGTAATAATAGATGAACCTCCATAACTTATAAAAGCAAAAGTCATACCTGTTGATGGCAATAAATTAATTGTAACCCCAATATTAATAAATATTTGCAATAGAATGATGGTGGATAAAGTAACCAGTGTATATTTTTTGAAGTTTGAAATTTCTTTCTGACAAATTGCAAAAACTCTCATAAATAAAGAAAAAACAATTATTAAAATTAATATTATTATAATAATACCATATTCTTCACTTATAGATGCCAATACATAATCAGTATGAGACTCAGGTATTTTCTCTTTTAAAATACCTTCTCCAATACCTTGGCCAAAAAAACCACCATGTTGAATTGCGTCTAAAGATTTTTCTGATTGATAAGAAATATCGTTTACATTAATCCATTTTTCGAACCTTGAAATTACATACGAAAATTTTTTTTTGAAAATTATTAAAACCGAAGTCATAAATCCTGCAAGTATGAAAAAAAAAGAAAATAGTATAGCTAAATTTACTCCTGACATGAATATTAAAGTAAACCAGATGACTAATATAATTAATGATTGTGTATAATCGGGTTGTAAAAGAAGTATCAATACACAAATAAAAGAAATGAAACCAGATAATAAAAATTTATAAGATAACTTTATATTACTAGAAAATATACTTGATAAATAAATTATTAAAGACGGCTTTAAAAGCTCGACTGGTTGAAAATTCAAAAAAATAAAATTTAACCATCTTTTTGACCCTTTTACTTCTACACCTATTATTAATGTCAGAAATAAAAGAAAAAAAGATATTAAAAAAAAAATTTTTCCAGATTGCTTATAAAAATTTTCATTAAATAGAGATGAAAAAAAAATTACTAATGATCCCAAAAATATAAATAAATAAAATTTGTTAACTAAAATTTTTGAATCATTATATAATTTAGAAGATGCAAAACCTAGAATTGAATTTGAATTAAAAATTACTCCTAGGGTAATCCAAGTAATCAATAAAAATAAAATCATCTTATCGATGCTTGCAAACCATTTAAATAAAAAAGTATTACTAATTTTTAAAAAACTCATAAGTATATTTTTTAAATTTATTACCCCTATCTTCAAAATTCTTGAATTGGTCAAAAGATGCAGCTGCAGGACTAAATAATACTGTAAAATTTTTTTTACTGTTTTTATTTTCTAAGTAGTGTTTTTTGTAAATATTTTTTAAAATATCCCTTAAATTTTTAAAACAAATAAATCGTATTTTTTGTTTTTTTAAACTTTTTTGAATTATATTATTTTCTTTTCCAAATATATAGATATCCACCAAATTGTTACTTAAATTTTTAACATTGTAACTATCCCCCTTTTTTAACAAACCTCCAATAATAAGAATAATATTTTTATATTGCTGTATAGCAAATTTGGTTGCCTCAAAATTTGTAGATTTTGAGTCATTTATAAATTTAAAATTATTTTTTTTATAAAAAAATTCAACGCGATGTGGGAGTCTGTTTTTAATTTGATTATGATAATTTTTATGAATTTTTACATTTTTTCCCAAAATATTTCTTAAAAAAATTTTATTCAAATTAGAAAAGCTTTTAATTTTATTTTTATTTTTTAATTTTGGAAATGATTGTTTATGATAGTAGCCACGTCCATTTTCTTTTAGAAATTTAAATATTTTTAGTTTTATTTTTTTGTAATTAGATAATGTCTTGTGCCTTTCTAAATGATCGGGTGAAATATTTAAAATACAAGCTTTGTCTAATTTTAAGTTTTTTGAATAATCAATTTGATATGAAGATAATTCAATAATACAAATTTCATCACTTGAAATTCTTTTTTCTAAGACTGGTATACCAAAATTCCCTAAAATTTTAGACTTTATGTTGTTTCTATCTAAAATATCTTTTAGCAAATTACAAAAACCTGATTTGCCATTTGTGCCAGTAACGCCTATTGTAAATTTATATTTTTTTTGAAAAGAAAAAAAAATATCTAAATCAGTAATAATTTTTTTTTTGTTTTTCTGAAAAAAATTTTTTTTTTTATGATTATAAATATTTATTCCTGGGCTTAAAATTATAAAATCATAATTATTTTTGAAAAACTCTTTATCAAATAATTTTTTTTTATTGATATTGTCATCATAAATTGAATAATTTATTTTAAATTTATCTAATAACTTTCCTGCAGATTTTCCTGTTTTTCCATAACCAAAAATTAAAATTTTTTTATTTAAAAAATCTTTTGGAAACTGCATCTATCTTAACTTCAAACTAGATAATGCAATTAAAACTAAAATTATAGAAATTATCCAAAATCTAATTACTATGGTTGACTCTTCCCAGCCTTTTTTTTCAAAATGGTGATGCAACGGCGCCATTCTAAACACTCTTTTTCCAAATAATTTAAAAGAAAATACCTGAATAATAACTGACATTGCCTCTAAAACAAATACACCGCCAGCAATAAAAAGTACGATTTCATGTTTTGAAATTAAACTTATAGTTCCTAATAATGCTCCTAATGCCAAAGAACCTGTGTCACCCATAAATATTTTAGCTGGAGGTGCGTTAAACCACAAAAATCCTAAACATGATCCAATTGTTGCTCCAAGCAAAATGCATACTTCAGATATATTTTTAATATTAATAATTTTTAAATATTCTGAAAAAATTACGTTTCCTGACAAATAAACAATTAAAGTAAAAGTCAGAGCAACTAATATCAATGGTACCGTTGCCAAACCATCAAGGCCATCGGTTAAGTTAACAGCATTAGATGAGCCAATAATTACTACGGCAGCAAAAGGAAAGTAAAAATATCCAATATCAAAAATCAAATTTTTATAAAATGGTAAGTTTAATAGAAATCTTTGTTCACTATTAATTGAAATAGAAATTAAATAAAAAATCATCAAACTAAAAAATAATTGNAANATTATTTTTGAAANTGNAGAAATTCCTTTAGAATTNTTAAATTTNATTTTTAAAAAATCATCAAAAAAACCAATCAATGCGAAAGATAATAATGAAAATAAACAAATTAAAATAAAAATATTTTTAATATCCGACCATAACAGTGTAGAAATCAATATTCCGAATATAATTAATATCCCGCCAAAAGTTGGTGTCCCAGCTTTTTTTATTATATGGGATACAGGACCATCATTTCTAATAGGTTGATTGAAATGTGCTGATTTTTTTAAATAACTTATAAAAATTGGCCCAAAAAGAAGTACAACAATCAAAGAGGTAAAAACTGCAATTCCAGTTCTGAATGTTATGTAAGAAAAAACATTTAAAAAAGAAAAATTTGATGACAGCTCTTGAAAAATATAATTCAACATTAATAAATTTTTTTATTTAAAAGTTTATTTAATCCAACACCATTTGAAGCTTTAAACATTATAATAGAGTTTTCTATTAAAACATTTTTAAAATATTTTGAAAAAATGTTAATATTATTAAAATGCTTGCACCAAAATGTGGATTTTATTTTTTTAAAAATTTCTTTTGACTCTTTTCCAACTAATAAGATTCGGTTAAATCTCATCTTGGATAAATAATTGCCAATTTCTCCATGTTTTTTTTTCGAAAATTTACCTAATTCTAACATATCTCCAATTACTAAAATTTTTTTCTTTTTCGTAGCTAATCTTTCAAATTCATTAATAGAGCTCTTCAATGAAGACGGATTTGAATTATAACTATCATCAATAATTATTATTTTTTTTCTAAATTTTACTATGTTCCCTCTTCCTCTAGTATTTTTAATTTTATTAAAATAATTTTTAGATTTTCTAATATTTAACTTAAAAAAATTTAAGACTAAAATACAGACAAGGATGTTATTAATTATATTTGGATTTACGTTATTTAATTTTAAATTAAATTTTAGATTATTTAATTTAATTTCTATTTTATTTAATGAAATAACTTTGTAACTTACTGTTGCTTTTGAGTTTGATCCAAAACTTAAAACTTTAATTTTATCTTTTTTTGATATTTTTTTTAATTGGTCAAAAAATTTACAGTCATGATTTAAAATTATAGTACCTTGTTTTGTGATATTTTTAATTATTTCAGATTTTGCTTTGGCTATATTCTTTATACTACCGAGATTACCTAAGTGAGCTTCTCCAATATTTGTAATTATTGCGAGATTTGGTTTTAAGATATTTGATAAATAGTCTATTTCACCAAAATTATTCATGCCAAGCTCATAAATATTAAATTCAGATTTGATGTTTTGATTTACCAAAGTGTATGGAAGACCAATATTATTATTAAAAGAATTTTGCGATTTATAAGATTTTTTATATTTATTTAAGACAGTAAATAAAAGATCTTTTAAACTTGTCTTTCCTGAACTACCAGTAATCCCAATAAAATTTTTTGAACTCAAAAGATATCTCTTGATTCTAGCTAAATTAATTAAAAAATCTTTTGTGGAATGGCAGAAAATTACTCTATTACTATTTTTTAGATCTTTAAAGTATATAGAATTTTTTTCACAAATTATAATTGTTCTTTTAAATCTATTTAAAATTAATTTTGCGTATTTATGCCCATCATTATATTGTCCCTTAATGCAAATAAAAACTGAATTTTCTTTTACTAGTCTACTATCAATATAGAATTTTTTTTTTAATAATTTATTAGCAATATCAAATTTCATATAAATAGATTTTTTTTTGCCACATCAAAATCTGAAAAATAAATAATTTTATTTTTGAATATTTGATAATTTTCATGGCCCTTCCCGGCAATCAAGAGTACTTCATTTTTTTTTTGTAATTTTAATACCTTTTTTTATTGCTAGTTTTCTATTATGAATAACTTCTGCCTTTTTAACTGATTGAAATATTTGTTTCGTTATGTTTTTTGGGTCTTCTTCTCTTGGATTATCATTTGTTAAAATGACTTTGTTACATAATTTATTAGCAATTTGACCCATTTTTTTTCTCTTATCTGTATCTCTGTTTCCACCGCATCCAAAAACAATATTAACATTTTTGTTATAATGATTTTTTAAGGTTTCTATTACTTTTTTTAAACCATCTGGTGTATGAGCGTAGTCGATACAGATAGTTTTATTTTTATTTTTAATAATATTGAGTCGTCCTTCAATAGGCTTAATTTTTTCCAAAACTTTAAAAACTTCATTAATTTTTAAACCTGATGATAATGCCAATATTAAGGATTGGTATAAATTTTCAATTTGAAATTGTCCTATTAAATTAAGATTAAAAGTATAAATATTATTTTTAAAATTTATTTTTATTAAAGTTTTACTATTATTTTTTTTTACATTAATTATTTTAATAGGGTATTTAATTTTATTATCCAAAACATATTTAAAGTAAATTTTAGAAATTTTATTTTTAATAAGTATTTTTTTTATATTATTATTGCAAACTATAATTCCTTTTTTTTTTAAGTTTTGTCTAAAAAGTTTTAACTTTGCATTTAAATAAGCTTGCATCGATTTATGATAATCTAGATGATCTTGAGAAAAATTTGTAAATACAACCCCATTGAATTTTAATCCACTTAATCGGTCTTGATCTAGACCGTGACTTGATGCTTCTAAAATAACTGTTCTAATTTTTTTTTTATTAATAAATTTTAAAAAATTATAAATATCTAAGTTACTGGGCGTTGTTAAATTATTTTTTTTTCTTTTTTTGTTATAAAAATATCCAAGAGTTCCAATGTTTGCACAAGATTTTTTATTTAAAATATGTAATTGATAAAAAAAATTAGCAACAGATGTTTTTCCATTTGTGCCGGTTACAGCAAAAATATTTTTGGGTATTTTTTTATATTTTTTTTTTATTAATGATAAATATAAATTTCTAATATTTTTAGAGATAATAGAATTGCGATAATTTACTTTTATAGATGAAAAAATTAAACTTGGTTTTTTCTTAATTATACTTTTTAAAAATGGATTTATTTTTTTTGAATTAGATAAAAAATCAAAAAAAACGTCATTTTTTTTTAAAAGTCTAGAATCTATACAAAAATTGCTATTTATAATGTTTTTAATCTTCATTTATTCAATTTTGCATAATCATTAATTTTTAATGTGTTCAAAATTGGACCTATTTTTTTTATAATTTGTCCATTTATATAACCCGCATTCCATCCAGACTCTCGTCTATTATGACCCCACAGTTTTGGTGCCCCTTTTGGTTCATCCATAATTACTGTTAAAACATATAAATTTTTATCTACGTCAAACGCAGACACAAAAACATTCAATATTTCATTGGAATATCCTTTACCTATATTTGAAGGTTTTTCTGCAGTACCTGTTTTTCCCATTACATTATATCCATTAATATCTGCTTTTCTTCCACTACCTCCTCTGGTGTAATTATTGTCAACGTTTGTTCTTAAAATTTTTTTTATTATCTTACTATTTTCTTTTGAAATTATTTTATTTTTAATTTTAGTTTTTTTATTTTTTAGCAAAGTTGACTCTAGAAGATTCCCGCCGTTAATTATTGAGGCATATGCCCTAGTTAACTGTAAGGGAGTGGTATTTATGCCATGTCCATATCCAGCAGTGAGCGTTCTGCACATGCCCCACCTTTTTTTCGTGGAAGCAGAAACCTCTGGTAATTCAATTCCAGAATAATCAAAGATTTCAAGCTTTTCTAAGAAGTTTTGATAAGTCTCTAATCCAGAATCCTGGATTATTCTTATTGTGCCTATATTTGATGACTCAACTAAAACATCATTTACAGATAAATTTTTTTTATCTTTTGAATATTTATACTCTTTAATAATAAATTTTCCGCAGGCAACTTGACTTGGTAAATTTTTATAAACCTTATCTCTCGTTACTTTTTTTAGTTCTAAGGCATTTGCAATTACAAAAGTTTTAAATACAGATCCTAGCTCATATAGACCTTTAGAGTTTTTATTAAATAAATTATCCTTATTTTTTAATTCAGATCTATCATTTGGATTATAATCTGGCAGTGATACCATTGATAAAATTTTTCCAGTGCTCGCTTCCATTAAAACTGCTGATGCTCCTTTAGCGCTAAAAATATTTATACCATCTAATAAGGTTTCACGAATTATGAATTGAATTCTCTGATCAACTGAAAGAACTATAGGAATATTGATTTTTTTTTTATCTAATATTTCATCATTCAAAAACAATTCAATACCAGATACACCCTGTTGATCTGTATCAACATTTCCAAGTATATGNGAAAATAAGTTTTTATCTGGATAAATNCTAGTTTCGTTTTCAACAAGCTCTATAGACGGTTCTCCTAAACTTAAAGCATTATTNTACTCTNCGGGGCTTAAATTTTTTTTAATTATATGAAATGATTTTTTGTTAAGATTTTNAATTTTTTTTAGATCAACTTCAGGAAATTTAATACGTAATTTTAAATTTAAATTATTAAAATTTTTAATTTTTTTTGTTCTAACTAAAAGATCATGTGTTTTAATAGAATAAGCCAATAAATTATTATTTTGATCGACTATTGATCGTCTTTTTAATTCCTGCTCTATATAATTATCTTTTAAAATAAATTCTTTTTTTTCAAAGCCTAAAAAAATAAGTTTTGATAATGTCAAAAAACTTAAAAGAAGAAAAACTGAAATTATAATATTGATTCTGTTGTCTAAATTTTTATTTTCCTTTTTTTGATAAATATTTTCGTCAAAATATAAATCTAGTTGATTATTTTTTTTCATTTACTTCCAGATATTCNATATTTTTTTTNTCAAAAAAAATATAGTCTTTACCGAGNTACTCATTTGCTAATTTTTTTATATTTTCTGGTGATTTTAAGAATATATTCTCTTTTAACTCTAACTCATTACTTTTTTTTAAATCGTAAATAACTTCTTTTTTTTTAGCAATTTTTTCTTCTAAATTTTTGGATTTATTTTTATAGAAGTTTGTAAAAGAAACTCCAAAAACTAATAAAATCAACGGTATAATAAAACTTTTAAACATATAACTCTTCTAAAGAAAAATATTTTTCCATATCTAAATCTGATCTTTTTAAACTAAAATCAGGTTTACAAATTTTAGTAAAAGCTCTAAGTTTTGCTGAACGAGAGCTCGGATTTACATTAACTTCCTCTGAATTTGGTTTAATAGCTTTGTTAGTTAAAATTTTTATAGGCATTTTTTTTACATCTGAGACTTGCGGTAAGTATCTAGAAATTGAAGTTTTTTTTCCATAAAAATTTATTATTCTTTTAACAAGAAGATCTTCAAGTGAGTGAAAGGTAACTATAATTATAGTTGAGTTTTCTTTACAATTTTCAATTATAAATTTTAATGATTTGTATATTTCTAATAATTCTTGATTAACTATCATTCTTAAGGCTTGGAAAGACTTTGTTGATGGATGAATTTTGCTTTTTTTAAATTTAACGGTTTCTATAATTTCAGCTAATTTTTTACCTGATGATATATTTTGATTTTTTCGTATATTTATAATCTTACTTGCAATTTTTGAAGCAAATTTTTCTTCTCCAAAAAATTTTAAAATATTTTTCAAATCCTTTTCAGAAACTTTATTAATTAATTCCTCCGCATCTAGATCAGTTAAACCCATACTCATGCTCAAACTTTCATCTGAACTGAATGAGAAACCACGTTTCATATCTTTTAATTGAAAATGTGAAACACCAAGATCAAAGATAAAATAATCTATTTCCTTTAACTCCTTAACTTTATATATCTCAGAAAATTTAAGATTTTTGAAAAAAAAACGTTTTAAATATTTTTTTTCTAACTTTTCTGCAAATTGAATAATTTCTATATCTCTATCTAAAGCTATAACTTTTGAATTTGAATATTTTTTTAAAATTTCAGAAGAATACCCACCTCCTCCAAAAGTACAGTCTAATATTAATTTATTATCAGAAAGGAAATTGATGACTTCACTCAACATCACTGNATAATGTTTTATTGTATCCAGTGACATTGAACATAATCTCTAATTAGTTTGTCTTCTTAAAAATGCAGGGATCTCAAGATCATCCTTATCGTCAAAATTAATATCAGACAGATCTGTATCAATTTCATCAGCTAATGATTTTTCTTGATCATGCTCACTTATCTCTTCATCTCCAGTGAATAGCTGTGGAGCAGTATTTTCAGTTTCTATATTATTATTTTCAGTTACATTCTCTTCTATATTGAGTGAAGGCTGTTCTTCAATAGGACTTGCATCTAGACTATCAAAATTTTGATCCCCACTAATAAAATCCTCCGTAATAGAATTGTCTACAGGAATACTTTTTTGTAATTCTTCATAATTTGTGTTGATTTCATGAGTAGCATTCTGCTCTGTTTTATAGATAGAGTTAACATCCAACGCATTTGAGCCTGAAATAGATGCTGAATGATCAGTTGTTGCATTAGCCATAGGGGCATTACTTAGATTAGCTTGATAACCATTTTGTGTAAACGCTTGTTGGCTATAATTTGAATATGGTGAGTGCGCATTGTTAAATAGATTTGGTTTTGAGTAACCATGATTTCTGTTTTGAACAACACTTAAAGTTGGTTTATTTTTTATAACTTCTCCACCTAATCCTGTAACAACAATTGATACTCTTACTTTGCCATTCATAGACTCGTCAATGGTTGAACCGATTAAAATATCTGCAGTAGGATCTACTTCAGCTCTAATTTTATTTGCTGCTTCATCTACCTCAAATAAAGTAATATCATTTCCACCAGTTATATTTACTAATAAACCTTTAGCTCCTTTGAGAGTATAATCATCGATTAATGGATTATTTATAGCAGCCTCAGAAGCAAGCTCTGCTCTTTTTTCTCCTTCTGCCTCTCCTGTTCCCATCATAGCTTTCCCCATGCCGCTCATAATAGTTTCAATATCAGCAAAATCCAAATTCATTAATCCAGGCTGTACAATCAAATCTGTTATCCCTCTAACACCGTGCATTAAAACATTATCAGCCATTCTAAATGCTTGAGGAAATGTTGTTTTATCATCTGCGATTTTAAATAAATTCTGGTTTGGAATAATTATGCTCGTATCAACAACTTTAGAAAGATTTTCTAAACCTGCTTCAGCAACTCTTATTCTACCCGGTCCTTCAAACATAAAAGGTTTAGTTACAACCGCTACTGTTAAAATATTTAAATCCTTTGCAGCCTTTGCAATAACAGGTGCTGCACCTGTTCCTGTACCGCCACCCATTCCGGCTGTTACAAAAACCATATTTGCACCTTGTAATAAATTAATTATTTCATTCATTGACTCATCTGCGGCTGCTTGTCCAATATCAGCTTTTGCACCAGCACCTAAACCTCTTGTCAAATTAGCACCTAATTGAATTTTACAATCAGCTTTATTCTTTTTTAAATCTTGTGCATCTGTATTTGCGGCAACAAACTCAACGCCCTGGATACCAGAGTCAATCATGTTATTGATTGCATTTCCTCCTGCTCCTCCAACTCCTAAAACTACTATTCTTGGTTTTAATTCTCTTAATTCAGGTGCTGTTATATTTATTGCCATCTTTTTCTCCTTTTTAGTTTGATTGTTTCCATTTCAGTTCTGATCTTTTTAAATTTGCTTTTTTTCTTGCATCATCACTGAATTTTTTAAATAAAGCTGGTGCCCACATTTGAAATGTTTTTCCTTGACCAACAAATAAAGCTTTTTCTATTATTTTAGAGTGCTCTAATAATTTTTCATTTAAAGTAATTCTTCCATCGCCATCAAAATTAAGTTGAGAGCTGTTTGCTAAGATTGATGTAGAAAAGATATCTCTATTTTCTTCAAAAGGATTTAGTGTATCAATTGTTTCAATGATTTTTTCTAGTCTGTCTTGAGGGCAAAACTCAATAGATGAATTTGTAAAAGATGGGTAACAAACAACTCCGTTATAACCAAGAGCCGATAAATGAGATCTATAAGCTGCAGGCACGGACACCCTTCCTTTTTTGTCTAGCTTGTTTTCGTAAGTAGAAATAAACATAAAATTTATTCATCAAATTACCCTTTATGGGATTTTATGGGAATACATGGTTTTTAATAAATAGTCAATTTATATTCAACTTTAGATTGTTCTTATAATGTTCTATTTTTAGTTGAATTTGCTAGCTGGTCTATAAGCTGGGTTCTGTCGTTTAAAATGGTAATTTATCTTGGCCGATTATTTCTAAACAGCTCCAGCGACCAACCCGGATAGCAAACTTAGGATGTTTGATCAAAGATCGTGCTATCCCTATTTGGTCTTGCTCCAAGTAAGGTTTTCCTTGCCCTTTTTATTGCTAAAAAGGCGGTGAGCTCTTACCTCACCGTTTCACCCTTGCCTTGATTAGGCGGTCTATTCTCTGTGGCACTATCTCTAGGATTTCTCCTGCCAGGAGTTACCTGGTACTTTTTCCTATGGAGCCCAGACTTTCCTCTCTATTATTATTATAATAGAGCTACCATTCAACCAACTAGCAAGATACTTATAGTCAAAAAACAAGTAAAATCAATGCTTTTTAGTAAGTTTGTGATTATACAATATTTTCCAAGGAAATTTCGGACCTGGATCGATTTTTCTACCAGGAGATATATCTTCGTGTCCAAGAATATAACTGGATTTGATCTTATATTTTTTTTTTAGGATTTTTAAAATTTTTATTAACGCAACAATCTGTTTGCTATGAAAACTTTCAAACCCCTTGTTTACCAATTCAATTCCAATTGATTTAGAATTTAAATTAATGTCTTTGCCCCATCTTGATTTTCCAGCGTGCCAAGCAATATCTTGGTCCTGAACCATTTGATAGACTTTGCCTCCTCTACTAATTAAATAATGACAACTAACTTTTGCAACCTTTGATTGTAATCTTTTTATCGCAGATTTCTGGTCCTTCATACCTGTATAATGGATTATTACATACTTAATTCTTCTGTCTCTTAATTTGTCAAAGTTGTCACTGGGTTTTTGGGTTATTTTTAAACGCATTTTTTGCCTTTTTTTACTCTAGTTTTAGCTACAAATATCACTATATACTCGCACAAGTATAAAAAAATGAAAAAATTTTTAGGCGCTTTATTATTAATTACATCAGTAATAACACTGATACCCACAGTTTCGTTTTCAAAAACTGAGGATTGTTTTGAGCCAGTCAACAGAGCTATTTTTTCATTTAATATTGGATTAGATAAAGTTATTTTTAAACCAGTTGCAAAAGGTTATTCATACCTACCTGATCCATTGAAAACTGGAGTGAAAAATGCAACCAATAATGTTTCCTACTTTGTTCAAATTCCAAATCAATTTCTTCAAGGTAAATATAAACAGGGCATAAATGATACTGGAAGATTTATAATTAACACAACGATAGGAATCCTCGGAATATTTGATCCAGCATCAAAACTGGGAATTAAAAAAAATGAAAATGAAGACTATGGTCAAACTCTTGGGGCCTGGGGTGTTGGACACGGATGTTATATAATGTTGCCTGTTCTGGGGCCTGCAACCTTAAGAGATGGTGTTGGAAAAATTGGCAATGCAATACTTGATCCTTTTTATTTAAGTACAGTTGGAGAAAAAGAAATGTTACTTGGAAATAACCTGGGAGACGGAACTTATTGGGGTGAAACTGCCCTTGATAAAACAAATTGGCGAGCTGAAAATTTAAATGCACTTGATAATTTAGAAAAAAATTCTGTAGATCTATATGCATCGGTTAGAAGTTTATACCTTCAAAGAAGAGACTATTTAACTAATGATGGTAACTCTTCTGATGAAGATCAATGGAAAGATTTCAAATAGTTTTTCAAAATAAATGCTAGGTAAAATCTTTTTTTTAAATATATTTTTCTTTATTATTCTATCTTTTAACAGTTACTCATTTGAAACAGAAGCCGAAGAACTTGTTCAATCAACAACTGATAATGCTAAAAAAATTATCTTAGACTCAAATATTAAAATAGCTGATAAAAAAAAGAAAATTGAAGCTATTGCTCTGGATGTTGTTGATGTGAATGGTTTAGGTCGATTTACTCTAGGGTCTTCAAGAAAAGATTTGAATGAAACTCAGCTNAAAAAATACACAGAGGTATTTAGAGTTTTTTTTGCAAAGAATATATCAAGTAGATTACAAAATTATAGTGACCAAAATATAAAAGTTACTGGATCAAAAAGAATAAGTGATAACTATGTTTTAGTAAATTCAAAAATGGTATCTAAAAAAAACAATCAAGAAATAAAAATTGACTGGAGAGTTTTCAATATAAATAACAAGTTGGTTATAAGGGATTTAGTTGTAGAAGGTTTAAGCTTAGCAAAAACTCAAAGAGAAGAATTTAGCTCNATATTAACCAGTAAAGGCTTTGATGGTTTAATGGCTAACTTGAATGAATTTATATCTAAGAATTAGATTTTTTATATCCNAACTGCAAAACCCATAGACCAAACAAAATAATCAAAAGTGAGATTAACATATTTGCAGTGAATTTTTCACTTAAAAATAACCAACTAAAATATAAACCAAAAATTGGTATTAATAATGATACTTGAGACATAAAAATTAAACCATTATCAAAAATTAATTTTGCCCTCATCATAAAAGCAATTGCAGTGCTAAATACACCAAGATAAATCAAGCTTATTAAACTATTAAGCTCAACATGGTTAATGTTTAGTTTAGATAATTGAAATATACAAATTGGTAATAATAATACTGTTCCACATCCCATAGACAAGGTTGCAATAGTTTGATTATTAAACTTTTTAAATTTTTGTATAAATAATCCTCCAATCACATAACTTAGAGATGCTGACATTACAATTAGAACTGATTTTATTGTGGTTGATTTTTCAATATAAACTTGATCATAAAATAAAATAAATACACTGACAAAACCAATCAAAGTTCCAATTAATTTATATTTATTGAATTTATCATTAGTAAATAAGTGAGATAAAATAATTGCATAGAATGGGCCAGCAGACATCAATAATGCTGCAAGACCACTAGACATACCATCTATACCAAATGCTATTAAGCTGAAGGGCAATACATAATTTGTAAAACCAATAATAAAAAAAATATAAAAATTTTTAGAGAATAAAATTTTAAAATTTACAGACCTCAAAAAAAATAAAGATAATAAACATAAAAAAATAGTAGCAAAAAATAACCTTCCACCTGCCAAAAGAAAATAATCAAAACTCGTTAATACAATTTTATAATTAAAAAAAGCAGAGCCCCATATGGCTGCTAAAAAGAAAAGTAAAAAATAACTTTTTATAGATGGTTTGGTCATTATTTATTGGTGGGCCCGGAGGGATTTGAACCCCCGACAACCCCGTTATGAGCGGGGGGCTCTAACCAACTGAGCTACAGGCCCGGAATGTATTGCTTTTACACTAATAGTTACAAAAATAAATGAATTAATTTAGTTATCTAAGAAACTTTTTAATTGCCTAGATCGACTTGGATGTTTCAGTTTTCTCAAAGCCTTAGCTTCAATCTGTCTGATCCTTTCTCTAGTAACAGAAAATTGCTGACCAACTTCCTCGAGGGTATGATCTGTATTCATACCTATGCCAAACCTCATTCTCAATACTCTTTCTTCTCTTGGAGTTAAAGAGGCCAAAACTTTGGTCGTTGTATTTTTTAATGCAGTTTGAACCGCAGCATCTACAGGTATTAATGCATTTGAGTCTTCAATGAAGTCACCAAGAGTACTATCCTCTTCATCCCCAACTGGAGTTTCTAGTGATACTGGCTCTTTTGCTATCTTTAAAACTTTTCTAACCTTTTCAAGCGGCATTGCCAGTTTTTTTGATAACTCTTCTGGTGTAGGTTCTCTTCCAAACTCACTCATCATTTGTCTTTGAGTTCTTACAATTTTGTTTATTGTTTCTATCATATGAACTGGAATTCTAATCGTTCTAGCTTGGTCAGCAATTGATCTTGTAATGGCTTGTCTTATCCACCATGTTGCATATGTTGAAAATTTATATCCCCTTCTATACTCAAACTTATCTACTGCTTTCATTAAACCAATGTTACCTTCTTGAATTAAATCTAAAAACTGCAAACCTCTATTTGTATATTTTTTTGCAATCGAAATAACCAATCTAAGATTAGCTTCGATCATTTCTTTTTTTGCAATTCTAGACTCTCTTTCCCCTTTTTTAATTTTATTCACTAAAATTCTGAAATCAGAAATTGACATTCCAATATTGTTACTGAGCTCAATTAATTTATCTTTTAAATTAGCAAAAAGTTTTTTTTCTTTAGTAAAGAAAGCTAACCAACTTTGTTCTTCACTTAAAAATTTTTCAAAATTTGGATTTAGTTCATTGCCTACATAAAATTTAATAAAATCGTCCCTTGAAATACCATGTTTATTTGCCGCTCTCATTAGTTCACCATCGTATGAAAGAATCTTTTTATTTTCAGCATAATTTAAAGCAACCAAATCTTCTTGAGTGACTTGGTTAAGCTGAAGCTTCAAAAGTTCTTCCATAATTTCTTTTTTTACCTTTTCGTAACTTTTCTTTTTACTGTCACTAAATGCTTGATTTTTTAAAACACAATCAAGTTTATCTCTTTGATAAGAAATTAATTTTTTATAATTTTTAGTAATCCTGCTAAAAGCTTCTAAAATTTTTGGTTTTAACTCAATTTCCAATGACGCTAGAGATATATTAAATTCATCATCGTCATTACTATCATCTGATTCAGTGTCTATATTTGGATTTTTTTCTTTAGCTTCTTTTTTACTCTTCTCTTTTATTGACTTTGCTAATTTTTCATCATCAATAAAATTCGTATCGAGATCAATAATATCTCTCACAAGCATTTCATTATTAATTAATTTCTCTTCCCAATTGAATATTTTTTTTGCAGTAATTGGACTTTCTGATAANGAACTGATCATTACATATCGACCAGACTCTATTCTTTTGGCAATTGCTGTTTCGCCTTCACGTGAAAGAAGTTCTACGCCACCCATTTCTCTTAGGTACATTCTTATTGGGTCATCGCTTCTTTCAACTGTCTTTGTTTGCTTCGCAGTTTCAGACTCTTGTTTTTTTACTTTAAAATCAGATTTATTTTTGACTAGGGTAATTGCTTGATCAAAAATATGCACTAATGCAGTATCTAAACTTTCAACATTGCTGTTTCTTTTACCTAAAGATTTTTGTAACTCTTCATAAGTTATAAAACCTCTATTTAGGCCTTTCTCAACAAGTCTTTCAAAGGATTTTGATATTAATTTTTCCACAATAAATGCTGGAACTTATATTTTTTTAATAAAAAATAAACGGAAGATTTTTAACATTTTTAGCTATTTTTTAGAGATAAGTATTGATTATAGCTAGCCTCATCAGGATTCTTTAGTAGTTCCGACTCGAGACTAGAAATCTGCTTATTTTTTTTAGCAAGGTTTATTTCCTCTACATAATCATTGAAAAAATTTGAGTAAGATTCCTCTTCAAGTTTGCTNATAATACTTTTGTTATTTGAATACATTTCAATTTTTTTGATTAAGGAATCAAAGTTTACTGATAATTTTTTTCTTAAATTTTCTTTTGTTTTTATATTTTCATTAACTAATGAATTGATAAGTTCTGATATAAAAATAGCACTTTCTTTAAAATTAAATTCTAAAAGCGATATATCTTCAATTTTATTTTCACTAAATTCTGGATAATTTAATATTAAATTAATGAAAGATAACTCTACTATCTCTTCTTTAGAAAGCATTAATCGCAAACTTGCTTTTTTTAACTCTTCCTGACTTTGGGAATTATAATTTTTTTTCTTAATAATGTTTTCAAATATTTTATTTTTAAATGCACTTTTTATATATTTTTTTGAAATTTGATCTTCAATTTCATCAGCTAAATTAAATAAATTTTTTTCTAACAAAGCAATGTCTGAAGGTTTTGATTTATTAACTCCTAATGCATTATGGTTAAAAATAACATTTGCTAAATCTTTACTTTGACTTATTAAAGAATTGAAACCTTCTTTACCAAATTGATTTACAAAATCATCTGGATCTTGGCTGTTAGGAATTTTTGCAAAATAAATATCTTTTCCTGGTTTTAATATTTTTAAAATTCTTTCTGCGGCACGATAAGAAGCATCTATTCCACTTTGATCACCATCAAAACAAATAATAATTTTATCAAAGTTCTTCCAAGCTAAGCTTATCTGGGAAGTTGTCATTGCAGTACCTAAAGTGGCAGAAACATTTTTTATTCCTTTATTAAACAAAGACACTACATCCATATACCCTTCAACAAGAATTAGGTTATTTGAATTTAAACTTTCTTTTTTTGCATTATTTAAATTAAATAAATTAAAACCTTTTTTAAAAAAATTTGTTTCAGGAGAATTTATATATTTTGCTAAAGCATTTGATAAAACTGTTCGACCTCCGCAACCAATAAAATTATTGTAATAATTTTGTATTGGAAAAATAATTCTATTTTTAAAACGGTTTACTAATTCATCTGTACCATCTTTTTTATAATACATTCCAGATTTTATTAATTCATCAGAAGTAAAACCATTTTCAAAAAGTTTATTTTTTATCTTTTTGCTATTTTCACAAAAACCTAATTTAAAATAATTTATAGTTTCAATTTTTAAACCTCTATCAATCAAATATTTAAGGTGAGTATCTTTATATTGAGAAAATAAATCTTCTTTGCATTGATTAAAATAGATTTCAAATAATTTTTGAATTTTCAAATTTTCTTTTTCAATTTTTTCATCTTCTTTTGTAAAGCGATATGGTTGCATTCCAGCTCTTTGAGCAAGCATTTTAACCGCTTCTCCAAAATTTAAATTTTCTAATTTCATAATGAAATCAAAAATATTTCCATGTTCCGCTGTACTGAAACAATGATAAAACCCTTTTTCATCATTGACAGTAAACGAGGGAGTTTTTTCATTTTTAAAAGGAGAGAGCCCAATAAATTCTTTTCCTCTTTTTTTTAAGTTAACTTTTAATCTAACTACATCAGAAACTTTTAACCTATTTCTAATTTCATCAATGTAAGTTTTTGGATACTTCATTAACCTTTGAGCTTATCCTTTAATATTTTGCCGGCTAAAGAAAAATCCATTTTGCCCAAATATTTTTCTTTTAATACTGCCATTACTTTTCCCATATCTTTAAGGCTCGATGCGCCAACATTTGATATTACTTCATTACAAACTTTCTGAACCTCTTCTTGGCTGAGCTGTTGTGGCAAAAATTCTTCTATGATTTTTATTTCAGTATTTTCTTTATCAACTAAATCTTGTCTGCTTGCTTTTTGATACATTTCTACTGACTCTTTTCTTTGTTTTAGCATTTTATTTAAAATAGAAATCATATCTTCATCTGTAACGTCTTTCTTATCCTGAGTTCTTTTCTCGATTTCTTTGTCTTTTTTTGCTGATACTATTGCTCTTAAAGTAAGCACTCGATCACTTTGCTTGCTTTTTAGCGATTCACTCAAAGCGTTGTTCACATTTTCAAAAATTGTCATGACGATTATTTAATTTAGTTTCTTGACGAGTGTAAGACTTTTTCATAATTAACGCCAAAGTTTTTTTGTAAACTTTGATTCTTAACCTATGAGTTGTATTTTTGTTTAATAAGGAAAAAAAGGCAGATTTAAATTTTTTATCATCACAACCCACAGGTATTTTAGTTTTCGAAAATGGATTATCTATTCCTGCAATTGGCATAGGTCATGAAGGCCATTCTGTTGGAGAGGTTTGTTTTAATACTTCAATGACTGGCTACCAGGAAATTATAACTGACCCATCTTATTCCGATCAAATCATAAACTTTACCTTTCCTCATATTGGAAATGTTGGGACAAACTTTGAAGATATAGAGTCAGAAAAAGTTTGGTTAAAAGGAGTTATATTTGCAAAGGAAATAACTGAACCTTCAAATTATAGATCATTTGAAAAACTAAATCATTGGTTAAAAAAAAATGAAGTTGTAGGAATCGCAGGCGTTGATACCAGAGCTATTACAAATTTAATTAGAAATAAAGGCGCTTTAAAAGCAACAATTGTAAATGGTGATACCAATGTAACAAAAAAATATCTTGAAGAATGCAAAAGCTGGCCTGGTTTAAAAGGAATGGAACTTACTAAGAAAGTTACAACGAAACAAATTTATAATTGGAATGATGAAGGATTATGGTCAAAAGAAAAGGGTTATAATAAAAATGATGAGCATAAATACCATGTTGTAGTTTTGGACTTTGGTTGTAAAAAAAATATTTTAAGAAATTTCTCTAATTTAAAAACAAAATTATCAGTTGTGCCAGCTGATACAAACTTTAATAAAATATCAGAGTTAAAACCTGATGGAGTTTTTCTGTCAAATGGACCGGGAGATCCTGCCGCTACCTCAAAATTTGCAAATGAAACTATAAAAAAAATATTAGAGAGCAATATTCCAATATTTGGTATTTGCTTAGGTCATCAATTACTTGCGCACGCTTTAAACTGCAAAACCAAAAAAATGCATCAAGGACATAGAGGAGCAAATCACCCTGTAAAAAATTTAAATAATAACCTGGTAGAAATCACATCACAAAACCATGGATTTGAAGTTGATAAAGATAAAATTCCTAAAGATGTAGAGGTAACTCATATATCTTTGTTTGATCAATCTATCGAAGGAATTAAATCAAAAAAATATAAAGCTTTTTCAGTACAATATCATCCAGAAGCAAGTCCTGGTCCTCATGATAGTCATTATTTATTTTTAGAGTTTATTAAAGAAGTGGAAAAAAATGCCAAAAAGAACTGATATCAATAAAATAATGATTATTGGCGCTGGTCCTATTGTAATAGGACAAGCTTGCGAATTTGATTACTCTGGATCACAAGCATGCAAAGCATTAAGACAAGAAGGATATAAAATAATTTTAGTTAATTCTAATCCTGCAACCATAATGACCGATCCAAATGTTGCAGACATCACTTATATTGAACCTATAAACGACCAGGTTTTAGAAGAAATTATAAAAAAAGAAAAACCTGATGCAATACTACCAACCATGGGCGGTCAAACTGGGCTTAATGCTGCAATGAGTTTGGATCAAAAAGGAATTTTAAAAAAATATAAAATTGAATTAATTGGAGCCAATGCTGAAGCAATCGATAATGCAGAAAATAGAGAAAAATTTAAAAAAAATATGAATGAAATTGGTCTTGAATCGGCAAGATCATACATATGCAGAAATGAAGAAGATGCAAAAGAGGCGTACAAAAATATTGGAGTTCCTTCCATCATTAGACCTTCATTTACACTCGGAGGTACAGGTGGAGGAGTTGCAAACACAGAACAAGAATTTTTTCAAATTATAAAAAACGGTCTAGATTTATCTCCAACTAATGAAGTTTTAGTTGAAGAGTCTTTGGTCGGTTGGAAAGAATTTGAAATGGAGGTTGTAAGAGACAAAAAAGATAATGCGATTATTGTTTGTTCAATTGAAAACTTAGATCCAATGGGAATACATACGGGTGACTCGATTACAGTAGCCCCCGCCCTAACTCTTACGGATAAAGAGTACCAAGTCATGAGAAATGCATCAATTGCATGTCTTAGAAAAATTGGAGTTGAAACAGGAGGTTCAAATGTTCAGTTTGCCATCAATCCAAAGGATGGAAGAATGATTGTAATCGAAATGAACCCAAGAGTTTCAAGATCATCAGCATTGGCATCGAAAGCTACTGGTTTTCCTATTGCAAAAGTCGCAGCCAAGTTAGCAGTTGGCTATACATTAGATGAGATACAAAATGATATCACAAAGGTAACACCGGCATCATTTGAACCAACTATCGATTATGTTGTTACTAAAATTCCAAGATTTGCATTTGAAAAATTTAAAAAAAGTAAAGCAGAACTAGGAACTGNAATGAAATCAGTTGGTGAAAGTATGTCGATTGGAAGAAATTTTAAAGAGTCTTTGCAAAAGGCATTGGTGTCGCTTGAAGTTGACCTATCCGGTCTTGATAGTATTGACTGTGATTTAAATACTATAAAAGATCAATTGAAAAAAAATATACCTTTAAGAATTTTATATGTTGCTGAGGGATTTAGAAAAGGACTAAGCTTAGAAAATATTTATCAGCTCTGTAAAATTGATCCATGGTTTTTAAGACAAATAAAAGAAATTGTAGATACTGAAAATGAAATTATTAAAAAACCATTCCAAAAAGATACATTCAAATTAATTAAATCAATTGGTTTTTCAGATCAAAAAATTTCTGAGCTATCAAATAAAACTTTAAATCAAGTTGAAAAATATAAAAAAGATAACAAAATTAATATTACATATAAAAAAGTTGATACTTGTGCTGCTGAATTTTCCTCATTAACACCATACATGTATTCAACTTATGATCATGGTTTAATGTCAGACGGAGAATGTGAAGCTAATCCATCTGATAAAGAAAAAGTCATAATAATTGGTGGTGGACCTAATAGAATTGGCCAAGGTATTGAATTTGATTATTGTTGTTGTCAGGCAAGTTTCTCATTAAAAGAAATGGGNTTTGAAACAATTATGATTAATTGCAATCCAGAGACTGTTTCAACAGATTATGACACTAGTGACAGACTTTATTTTGAACCTCTTATTGATGAATATATTATTGAAATACTTAAAAAAGAAAGTTCGTCTGGAAAAATAAAAGGTGTAATCGTTCAGTTTGGTGGACAAACACCAATCAAATTAGCTAAAAAAATTCATGAATCTGGTTTTCCTATTTTAGGAACNCAACTCGAGTCAATTGATACTGCTGAAGATAGAGAAAAATTTAATCAAATCGTTAGTGAACTAAATTTAATACAAGCAGAAAGCGGTCTAGCAAGAGGCAAGGTAGAAGCAAAAACTATTGTTGAAAAAATTGGCTACCCGATAGTAATTAGGCCTTCTTACGTATTAGGTGGTCGTGCCATGGAAATTGTTCATGATGACGAGCAATTTAATACATACATTGAAGAAGCTGTCCAAGTCTCCGGTGATAGTCCAGTATTGATTGATAAATTTTTAAATGATGCAATTGAGATCGATGTTGATGCTGTTTGTGATGGTCAGGATGTATTTATCGCGGGCATTATGGAGCATATTGAAGAAGCTGGAATTCACTCTGGTGACTCGGCGTGTTGTATTCCTCCATTTTCATTAGATGAAAAATTAATTCAAGAATTAAAACAACAAACTACATCTCTTGCTAAAAAATTAAATGTAATTGGTCTTATCAATATTCAATTTGCAATAAGAGGAAGTGATATTTATATTCTTGAAGTAAATCCAAGAGCAAGTCGAACTGTTCCTTACGTTTCAAAAGCCCTTAATATNCCAGTTGCAAAAATTGCTTCGCAAGTTATGGCGGGGNNAAAATTAAAAGAATTTAAAAATTTAGATAAAAAGCTAGATATATTTGCAATCAAAGAAGCTGTATTCCCTTTTAATAAATTCCCAGAAGTTGATACGATTTTGGGTCCTGAAATGAAATCAACAGGAGAAACAATGGGAATTGATAGTGATTTTGGAATGGCATTTGCAAAAAGTCAAATGTCAGCTGGAAATGACCTTCCAACAGAAGGATCTGCATTCATATCTGTAAAAGATGAAGATAAAGAAAAGGTTTGTGAATATGCAAAAAATCTTTTTGATATTGGATTTAAAATTTTTGCAACAGGCCGCACTGCCGATACCTTAAATAAATATGGAATTGAATGTATAAAAATTAACAAAGTAAACCAAGGAAGTCCTCATATTGTTGAATATTTAGATGATAAAAAAATTTCTCTTGTCATAAATACTACATCTGAAAAAAAATCTATTGAAGACTCATGGTCATTACGTAGAGCAGCTCTGAATAATAAAATCCCTTATTTTACAACTCTTGCAGGTGCAAAAGCATGTACTCTAGCAATAAATTCGTTAAAAAAGAATTCCTTAAAAATTAAAAGAATTCAAGAATTATAATTATTTTTGAACAGGATAATCTGTTTCAAAGGTTACGTAATTGACTTGTAGACAACGTCTTTCATCNTTAATTACTTTTTTATCTAGACCATGCCAACTATTCTCATCAGTTGTAAATATATAACCATAGTTATCTTTATACGGAACAGTATAAATTTTTTCTAATTTCTCATTGTAAAAATCAGTTCCAAGTTCTTCTGACTCTCCATTTCTATTTACAAATAACATTGAAGACATTAATTTTTCTTTGATATCGCAATGAGGCTTAAGCCAAAAGCCTTTTCTATCACAACAAATTTCTACTCTTACAAAAGATTTTGATAAATCTTTTCCTATCATTTCACCTATAAATTGATGAGTTTCTTTTTTTTGAAGATCCTTTACTAATTTTAACAATTCAGGATAGTTATGTTCATTTTCTTTACTAATAAAACATCGAAATTTTAAAGCTTTTCCNCCAGACTTTATTCCTTCTCTTAATTTTCCATCTCCGCCATCAATTGCTCGAGTACCATCATATTCAATGTCATGAGCCGTTGGATCATCAAGTTTGGCATCGTAAAGTTCTTTGATCATATCTTCGGTCAATGGTTTATCAAATTCCCAATATCTAAATGGTTTGATACCATTTTTGCTTGTTTTCAAAGAATTTAAAATGCTCATTTATCCAAATTTAGTTTTTCTATAATTATTTTAGCTATTCTTTTACTCTCATATAATTTTTCATAAGTCCAGTGTTCTAAATTACCATTAAACTCCTTTATGATGTCTAAATCTTTAAAGCTTTGTAAAAATTTTTCAAAACGGTAATCATTNCTAAAATTNGGTAATTTAGCTACATACAATGGTTTTCCAGTTATAGCCGCTTCAGAAATCATTGAAGTTGAATCACAAGTTACTACTATGTGAGAAGCTTCAGCATAAGCATTTGTATAATTTTTTTTGTTTAAACTAAAGTCATAACAAAATTCTAGGCGATTAAATTTTGAACTTAAAAAATCAAAAACAGATTTAGGTGTTCTTCTTGATGCTATAACATTAATTTTTTTTAAATTTTTATTATTGTCAATTTTTTCAAAATGAANTTCTAAATCTTCTTTTTTAAAATTATAATATTTATTTGGTCCACCTAATACAAATGTAATAACATTTTCTCCATTATTTTTATTTACAACCTCTTCTTCATTTAGGTAATGCAATGCCCCAACTGATCGTATTATATTTTCAGAGTTAATTTTATTATCATGCTGTGGAGTGATAATAAGATCAAAGTTTTTAGGTGATATCTTTGGGTCTTGAATATGAATATTTTTTAAATCTTTATTAAATTTTTTTTTAAAATATTTTTTTAAAATAATATTTGGAATTACACTCTTTCGTCCACAGGATATAATTAAGTCTGGAGCTGAGCCGTCATCTTTAACTATTTCATTAAAATTAAAGCTTTGTTGAATTTTTGGAGTTAGGAATGGAGGTAAAAATTTAAATAAAACTGGCAGATCAATTGTATGATGATCGAAAGTTGTATTTAAAGATTTTGCCAAACCCTCAACTTGACTAATCATACCGTGGGCGCCCTCTGTTAATAACCAGCAGTGTAATGCTTTCATTATAATAAAGTATATTTTATTAGATTGTTTCTATAAATTAATCAAATGAGTCAAAATAAAGAGTTTAAAACTAAAGTACTAATTATTGGATCAGGTCCAGCGGGTTATAGTGCGGCTGTTTATACATCAAGAGCAATGCTAAAACCTATAATGGTTACTGGAATGGAGCCTGGTGGTCAGTTGACTACGACCACTGATGTTGAAAATTATCCTGGATTTGCGAAAGCTATTCAAGGACCATGGCTAATGGAAGAAATGAAGAAACAAGCCGAAAATGTTGGTACAGAATTTGTAACAGACATAATTAGTGATGTTGATTTTTCAAAAAGACCATTTGTTTGCAAAGGGCAAAATGGAAATACATTTGTGTCTGATACAGTAATAATCTCTACTGGTGCTCAGGCCAGATGGCTTGGAATTGAAAACGAGGAAAGTTTCAAAGGTTTTGGTGTAAGTTCATGCGCTACGTGCGATGGTTTTTTTTATAAAGGCAAGGAAGTAGCGGTAGTCGGAGGAGGAAATGCAGCTGTCGAAGAGGCAATCTACCTTTCTGGTATAGCGTCAAAAGTATATTTAATTCACCGAAGAGATGAATTACGTGCAGAAAAAATGTTGCAAGAAAAAATATTTAAAAATAAAAAAATTGAAATTATTTGGAATACCGTTGTTGAAAAAGTAAACGGAACTGATAACCCAAAAAATTTAGAGTCCATTACGATTAAAAATGTAAAAGATAATCTAACAAAAGAATTAAAAATTCATGGTTTTTTTGTTGCCATCGGACACAATCCAGCAACAAATATTTTTAAAAATCAAATTAAAATGGATGATGAGGGATATATCATCACAAATCCAGACTCAACAGCAACAAATATAGAAGGTGTTTTTGCAGCAGGTGATGTTAAAGATAAAATTTTTAGACAGGCAATTACAGCAGCAGGCATGGGATGTATGGCTGCACTAGAAGCAGAAAAATTATTAAATCATTAACTTAATTTAGAACAAAAATCAGATATTCTTTCGACTGCCTTTTCAAGGTTTGTCATTGATGTAGCGTATGAAATTCTAAAAAAACCTTCTAAACCGAAAGCAGACCCTTGAACAACTGCAACCCCAGTTGACTCTAGTAGTTTACTTACAAAATCAGTATCGTTTTTGATTTCTCCAAGCTCAGAGTGAACTTTACCTATACAACCTTTGCAGCTTGGAAATACATAAAATGCACCTTGTGGATTTAAACATTTAATTACATTAATTTTGTTCAATTTCGAAACAACAAAATCTCTTCTCTCTTTAAATGCATCCGATCTATCTTTAATAAAAGATTGATCTCCACTTAAGGCCTCGACTGCTGCAGCCTGGCTAATTGATGAAGGGTTAGTTGTAGATTGAGATTGTATCTTTGCCATAGCTTTAATTAAATCTTTTGGACCACCAGCATATCCAATTCTCCAACCCGTCATTGCATATGATTTACTAACTCCGTTAATAGTTAATGTCCTATCAGTGACATTTTTATTTTGAGCAATAGTATAAAATTTAAAATTATCATAAACTACATGCTCATAAATATCGTCGCTCATTACCATAACCTCTGGATAATCTTTTAAAATATCTGCTATTGCATCAATTTCATCTTTTGAATAGCACGATCCAGTTGGGTTTGATGGAGAGTTTAAAATAATCCATTTCGTTTTACTGTTTAGGTTTTTCTTCAGTTTCTGAGGTGTGATTTTGAATTCATCTTTCTCATCACAAATAACAATCTTAGGAGTACCACCTGCTAATAATACAATGTCTGGATAAGATACCCAGTAAGGTGCTGGAATTAATACTTCGTCTCCTGGGTTTATAGTAGATAAAATAGCATTAAAAATTACTTGTTTGCCACCTGCACCGACATTGATTTGATCTTTTGAAAAATCTAAACCATTTTCCTTTTTAAATTTATTTATTATAGCCTCTTTAAGCTTAGGAGTTCCATCAACAGTAGTATATTTTGTGTCACCGCTATTAATTGCTCTGATTGCGGCTTCTTTCACATTATCGGGTGTATCAAAATCAGGCTCTCCTGCTCCTAAAGAAATCACATCAACACCTTTTTCCTTTAACTCTCTAGCTTTTTGAGTAACAGCTATTGTTGGAGAAGGTTTTATTCTTGATAAAGAACTTGATAAGATACTCATAAAATATGTCTGTATTAAATACAATTAATAAATCAGAAAGCAAGGATACAAATAAATTATCCTTGAACAAGCTTGAGGGTGGAAAAGATTTTAAAATAACAAGTAACTTCAAACCATCAGGCGATCAGCCTATGGCTATAAAAGAGCTTTGCTCTGGTCTCAATGATCAACAAAAAAATCAGGTACTTTTAGGTGTCACTGGATCAGGCAAAACTTTCACCATGGCAAAAATTATAGAAACGTTAAATAGACCAGCGATCATTTTGGCTCCCAATAAAACTTTAGCAGCTCAACTTTATGGTGAAATGAAGAGTTTTTTTGCAAATAATTCCGTTGAGTATTTTGTATCTTATTATGACTACTACACCCCCGAAGCTTATGTTCCAAGATCAGATACTTATATTGAAAAGGAGTCATCTATTAATGAGCAAATAGATAGAATGAGGCACTCTGCTACAAGGTCACTCTTAGAAAAAGATGATGTAATCATTGTATCAAGTGTTTCTTGCATCTATGGTCTTGGATCAGCAGAGTCATACAGCAAAATGACATTCACATTTATCAAAAATGAAAATTATGAAAGAGAAAATGTAATCAAAGGTTTAATAGAACTTCAGTATAAAAGAAATGACCAAAATTTCCAAAGAGGAACGTTTAGAGTCAGAGGAGAAAATATAGAAATTTTTCCATCTCACCTTGAGGATAGAGCCTGGAAACTTAGTTTAGATGAGGGTAAACTAGTTTCAATTAAAGAGTTTGATCCACTCACTGGAGATAAAACTGAAAACTTAAATATAATTAAAGTATACGCTAATAGCCATTACATCACTCCTCGCCCAACGGTAAACCAGGCAATAAAACAAATTAGAGATGAATTAAGACTGACCATTGATAAATTTAGANAAGAAAATAAACTTTTAGAAGCACAAAGAATTGAGGAAAGAACAAGATTTGATCTTGAGATGATAGAGGCAACAGGATCTTGTTCAGGAATTGAAAATTATTCAAGATTTTTATCAGGGAGAAATAAAGGAGAACCTCCACCAACATTATTTGAGTATCTACCTGATAATGCACTGGTATTTGTTGACGAAAGTCATGTTACTGTACCTCAATTGAATGGAATGTACAAAGGTGACTATACAAGAAAAAAAACTTTATCTGATTATGGTTTTAGATTGCCATCATGTATGGATAATCGACCATTAAAGTTTGAAGAGTGGGATTTAATGAGGCCACAAACAGTTTTTGTATCTGCTACGCCTGGTCCTTGGGAAATGGAACAAACAAAAGGTGTTTTTGCAGAACAAATTATTAGACCAACTGGTTTAACTGATCCCGAAGTTGAAATACGACCAGCAAAAAATCAAGTAGATGATCTTTTAAATGAATGCCAAGGAATAATAAAAAAAGAGCAAAGAGTTTTNGTTACTACNCTCACAAAAAAAATGGCTGAAGATTTAACAGAATACTTTGACGAAAATGGTATTAAAGTACGCTATATGCATTCAGACATAGATACTTTGGAAAGAATAGAAATAATTAGAGACCTAAGATTAGGTCACTTTGATGTTTTAGTTGGAATAAATCTTTTAAGAGAGGGACTTGATATTCCTGAATGCTCGTTAGTTGCCATCTTAGATGCAGATAAAGAGGGTTTTCTTAGATCAGAAACTTCATTAGTTCAAACAATCGGAAGAGCAGCTAGGAATGTTGAAGGAAAAGTCATTTTATATGCGGATAAGAAAACAAAAAGTATAACTAAAGCAATTGAGGAGACGGATAGAAGAAGATCAAAACAAGAGGAATATAATAAAAAAAATAATATTAGCGCATCATCAATTAAAAAGGAAATTGGAGACATACTAGAGAGCGTTTATGAAAAAGATTATTTAAATANAGATAAATTCACTAAACCTGGACATAATTTAAAAAAACATATGAAGGCATTGAAAAAAGATATGCAAAGCGCCGCTGATAATTTAGAGTTTGAAAAGGCAGCTGAAATAAGGGATGAAATTAGAAAATTGGAGCAGTCTGATATTGGTCTAACCGTAAATTCGTTTACCAAGAACTATAAATCTAAAATTGCTGGTAGATCCACACAAGGAAGAGCTGGTACAAGAGCTGGTAAAAGGTACAAAAAAAAATGAATATACTAATTACAGGTGCCGGAAAAAGAATTGGTAAAGAAATCGCAGTTGGATTNGCAAAAAAAGGTGCAAATATAATACTTCATTATAATAAATCAAAAATAGATGCTGAAAATACAAAAAAAAATATTTCAAAATATAGTAAAGCAATTCTAATAAAAGCGAATTTAGAAAAATATCAATCTGTAAAAAAACTTTTTCATGATGCAAAAAAAAAAGTTGGTAAAATTCATCATTTAATTAATTGTGCTTCAGTTTTTGAAAATGANGATATCCTAGAGTTTAATGAGAAAAGTTGGAACAAACATCTAGACACAAATGCTAAAGCACCGGCAATTTTAATTTCNAATTTTGCTAATCAAAAACTTAATAAAAGTGATAATGCGACAATAACCAATATCCTTGATCAAAGAGTATTTAAACTTACTCCTTATTTTTTTTCATACACCGTAAGTAAATTANTATTATTTAATATGACAAAAACAGCAGCGATGCGATTAGCACCAAAAATCAGAGTAAATGCTATCGCACCCGGTCCTGTAATTAAAAATACTAGGCAATCAACAAAACATTTTAAAAAACAGTATTTAAATACCTTGTTAAAAAAACAAGTAGATAAAAAAGAAATTTTTAATGCTTGTAATTTTTTTATTCAGAATCAATCTATAACTGGTCAATCAATAGCAATTGATAGTGGTCAAAGTTTAAACTGGCAAACTAAAGATTTAATAAATATTCATGAGTGAAAAAAAAATAATTAGAATAAAAAATAATATCAAAACCTCTGAAGAGGTAATAATTATTAAAAACTTAAAATTAAACGCAAAATTTGGATATTATCTTCGCGAAAAAATTACAGAGCAAGAACTAATTTTTAATTTAAAAATTTTTACAAATGAAAATTTGTATCAAGATAATTCTTTAAATGAGATTATAGATTATGATCAAATCATAAAAATTATAAAAAAAATTTTAAATGAGGATATTAATTTTCTAGAAACTTTATCAGAGAAAATAATCGATAAAATATTTGACGATCAAAGAGTGAACAAAGTTAAAATTAGAATTGAGAAAACTCAGGCCGTAAAAGAATGCGAAAGTGTTGGCTATGAGATAACTAAAACAAAANTTTAGAAATATGAACTCTTTAGAACAAGGTAAAGAGATATTTAAAAGTAAATCTAAATTATGCTCTAATAGTCCTGGAGTTTATCAAGTATTTGATGAGAAAAACAAAATCATTTATGTAGGTAAAGCTAAAAACTTACCAAACCGATTATCGAATTATTCCTCCAGTTCTTCACAACCAATTAGAACAGAAAGAATGATAGCATCGACAAATAGAATAGATACAATTAGCACTTTAAATGAATCTGAAGCACTTCTTTTAGAAGCAAATTTAATAAAAAAAAATAAACCNAGATATAATGTCTTACTTAAAGATGATAAATCTTTTCCATATATTCAAATTAGATCAAGCCATNATTATCCTCAGATAACTAAATTTAGAGGTAAACATAATGATAAGGATATTTATTTTGGTCCTTTTGCATCAATCGCATCAGCTAATTGGACAATTAAAATGCTTCAGAAAGTTTTCCAGATAAGGGTTTGCGATGATAACACTTTCAAAGGAAGGTCTCGACCCTGTATTTTATATCAAATTAAAAGATGCTCAGGACCGTGCACTGGAGAAATCACAAAAAGCGAATATTCTAAAACTGTTGACGAATGTTCAAGTTTTTTAAATGGAAAATCAAGAGATATACAAAAAAAAATGTCACAAGAAATGGAAAAAGAAAGCGACAAACTTAATTTTGAAAAAGCAGCTATATTAAGAGATAGAATTAAATCCTTAACTTACATCCAATCATCTCAAAACATTCAAAAAAATAATTTAAAAGATGCCGATTTAATTGTTAGTTATAGAAAAGAAAATATAACATGTGTAGTAATATTTTTTTACCGATCTAAACAAAATTGGGGCAGTCAGTATTTTTATCCAAAACATGATCACGAAGATAGTGATGAACATATCCTAAAATCTTTTTTAACTCAGTTTTACGAAAACAAAGAACCCCCATCTGAATTAGTTCTAAATTTAACACCTGAAAATCATGAGTTAATAAAATCTGCTTTTGAAAAAAAATATAATAAAAAAATTTCAATTAAAATATCACCAAAAAATTTAATGGTGAAAAATGCTGTTAAAAATGCACAAGAACAACTTCAAATTAAAATACTATCACAGGAAAAAAATAATGATCTACTTGTTTCAATGGGTGAAAAATTCAAATTAGGTTTTACCCCATCTTTAATAGAAGTATATGATAATAGTCATAATCAAGGAGATAGTAATATTGGTGCATTAATTGCCTTTGGAAAAGGTGGATTTATTAAAAATAGATATAGAAAATTTAATATCAAAAATACTAAAATAAAATCAAANGATGATTATGGTATGATGACCGAGGTTATACATAGACGTTTTTCAAAAGTAGATTCGCTAACTGATGACAATGTACCTGATTTATTGCTTATTGATGGAGGTAAAGGTCAGTATTCAGTTGTGAGAAATAAGTTAAATGATTTAGGATTTCATGGCCTAAAGATTTTAGCAATTTCTAAAGGAAAAGAACGTAATAAAGGTAATGAAAAATTTATTAGTGAAGATGGNATTATAGAATTAGAAAAAAATGATCCCGTACTATTTTTGACTCAAAGAATAAGAGATGAAGCTCACAGATTTGCAATCACTACTCATCGAAAGAAAAAAACTAAACAAATGTTTAAATCTCCATTAGATGAAATTGATGGAATTGGATCAAAAAGAAAAAAGGCACTTTTAAGTCATTTTGGATCTGCAAAAGCAATAGAGGGGGCTAGTTTAGATGATATCAAATCTATCGATGGAATTAATGACAGTTCAGCAGAAAAAGTTTATAATTTTTTTCATAAAAAGAAAAATATCCTTTAATGTTAAAAATACCAAATATACTAACAATAGGTCGAATAATTTTAGTTCCCATATTAGTCTTTGTATTTTTTTTACCTGGTACACTTGGTGATTGGCTTGCGTGTGGGATTTTTGTTTTAGCAAGTTTTACTGATTTTGTTGATGGTTTTCTTGCAAGACTTCTCAAACAACAATCAAGACTTGGAGAAATGCTAGACCCAATTGCAGATAAAATTATTGTGGTAACAGCTTTAATCCTATTAGTTAAAAATGACACAATTACAAATACCAACATCATTGCTGCAATAATAATTTTATGTAGAGAAATTTTAGTATCAGGTTTACGTGAGTATCTTGCTAAATTTAAATTAAAAATGCCAGTTTCTCAACTTGCAAAAGTTAAAACTTTTTTTCAAATGTTTTCAATTTCAATTTTACTGGCGGGAAATTCGGGAGATAAATTATTAGGGGGNTATGGTTTAGAAATAGGTATTACATTGTTATGGCTTTCTGCAATCCTTACTGTTTATACTGGTTATGATTATATAAAAAAAGGCATTGATCATGCCCTTGATTAAGCAAGAACTTTTCGATTAACTATTTCCAAGTACTTATCAAAAAAATTTCCTATAGAGTTTGTAACTTTAAAACTATAATCACCTATTTGAGACACAGGTGTTACTTCAGCTGCTGTACCAGTTAAAAAGCAAGCTTCAAAATTTTTCAATTCTTCTAACTTAATTTTTCTCTCTATAATTTTAAAACCTTTTTCTTTTGCAATATCAATTATAGTTCTTCTCGTAATCCCATCTAAAAAACAGTCAGGTGTTGGGGTGTGAATTTCTTTAGTTTCTTCATTTAAGAAAAAAATATTTGCACCAGTTGCTTCAGCTACAAAGTCCTCATGATCAAGCATGAGTGAGTCATTAAATCCATCTTTTTCTGCTTCATGTTTTGAGAGTGTGCAGATCATATATAATCCTGCAGCTTTTGTATCCCAAGGTATTGTATTTGGAGCTGGCCTTCTCCATTTAGAAACATTTAATTTAATACCGTGTTCTTTAATTTTTGGATCAAAATAAGATCCCCATTCCCATGTAGCAATTGCAAAATGGATTTTATTTTTTTGTGCGGANATTGCCATCATTTCACTACCTCTCCAGGCAACAGGTCTTACATAACCATTTTGAACATTTTGAATTTTAATAATCTCATTACAAGCTTCATCAATTTGATCTACGGTGTAGGGTATTTCAAAACCCATTCTTTTAGCTGAATATATTAAACGATCAGTATGTTCTCTTAATTTAAATATTTCTCCATTATAAACTCTCTCGCCTTCAAATACACAGCTACCATAATGTAATCCGTGAGTAAGGACATGAAGCTTGGCGTCTTTCCAATCTATAACTTGGCCATTAAACCAAATCTTTCCATTTCTTTTATCGTACGGGACAGATTCCATATTGAAGTAGATAGAAATTATATTTGAATGTAATATAAGTCAATAATACTGACTATTATCTTATGCTAAAAGATTTTCTCTACCTCAAAGAACAAAACCTTAAAGATGTTGTTGAGCTATTATTAAAGGCCTATACAGCCTCATTTTCTGACAGCGAACAAACATTAAAACGAAATGCTTTAAGTAAAGCTCACCACAGATTAATTNTTCTAATTAATAATAACCCAGGNATCAAGGTCACTGAAATTTTGAATAATTTAAAAGTTACTAAACAGAGTTTAAACAGAGTATTGCAAGATCTAATCAAGAAAAATTTAATTTTACAAAAGAAAGCTGAAAAAGATGGAAGAGAAAAAGAAGTATATTTGTCAGAAAAAGGCTTAGAACTTACTAATAGCTTATTTAATTCTCAAAAAAATAGAATACTAAATGCATTCAAAAAATCGTCTCCAGATGAAGTTAATTACTTTAAAAATGTGTTAAAAAGAATCATAGGATGAGTGAAGAAAAAAAACATATATTAATAATTGATGATGAAGAAGGTATTCGTGAACCGTTAAAAGAATACCTAGAAAGTGAAAATTTTTTTGTGTCTACAGCAAAAGATGCTGAAGACGCAAAAAATAAAATTCAACTTTTAGAATTTGATCTATTAATTGTAGATATTATGATGCCTGGTCAATCTGGTTTAGAGTTAACCAAAGAAATTAGAAAAGATAAAGATACACCTATAATTTTTTTAACTGCAATGGGTGAGTCTGCTAGTAGAATTCATGGGTTAGAAACTGGAGCGGATGATTATGTTCCAAAACCTTTTGAGCCAAAAGAATTAGTCTTAAGAATTAAAAATATTCTAAANAGAGTTAANAGTTTAANAGAAGGNATGCACCTCATAAAATTTGGTGAAANAAAAGTTGACTTAAAAAAAATGACTATAACTTTTAAAAAAAATGTTGAAAAAATTAATCAATCCGAAAAGCTGCTACTTGAAAAGATGATAATGTCTTTAGGCAAAGTGTTTCAAAGAGAGGATATATCGAAAATTATTAATTTAGACAAAGAACGCGCCGTTGATGTGGTAATAACTAGATTAAGACAAAAAATAGAACCCGATCCAAAAAATCCAATATACCTTCAAACTGTTAGGGGTAATGGATATGTTCTTTGGGCCGACTAAATGATTAAAAAGTTTTTACCTAAAACTTTATTTTTTAGATACTTTCTTATCATAATAGCACCTGTAATTTTATTTCAGATTTTGCTTTCTGTTGTNTTCTTTGACAGTCTATGGCTGAAAACAAATAAAGGCTTAGTCAATTCTTTATCAGATGAAATTGTGACCTTCATTANGTTATATGAAAATGAAAAAGATGCAGAAAAAAAGGGAATGATTCTAAAAGCATTTCAAGATAGTCNACCTTATGTAATAAAGGTATCAGATGGAAAAATATATCAAGAACCAAATTATTCCAAATTTGCTTTTTACGACAGATTACTAAATGAAGAATTTCAAAAAAATTTAAATTATAAATTTTGGTTTAATACCAAAATACATAAAGACTACGTTAAAATTTTAGTCGAATTTAATAATCAAATAGTTGATTTAATTGTACCTAAATCAAGAATAAGAAATACTTCAGGAAGAATTTTTCTACTCTGGATACTAATTCCAGCTGTTTTACTCATTATAATTTCCTTATTATTTTTAAGAAACCAAATTAGACCGATAACAAACTTGGCTTCTGCAGCTGAGAAATTTGGAAAAGGTCAATATGTTGCCGAAACTAATCCATCTGGAGCAATAGAAATTAGAAAAGCAATAAATGAATTTGAAAAAATGAAACAAAGAATATTAAGGCATATTAGCCAGAGAACATCTATGCTTTCAGGTATAAGTCATGACTTAAAAACACCATTAACAAGATTGAAACTCCAAATAGAAATTTTAAATAAAGATGGCAAATTAAATAAAATAAAAGAAGATGTAAACGAAATGCAGAAAATGATTACTGATTATTTAGATTACTCAACATCACAATCTGANTTATCCTCAAATAAATTTAATTTATCAATTATGTTAAATGAAATTTTCCATAAATTTAGCNGTTCAAAAATAAAACTTGATTGTAATAAAAATTATTTTCTCATAGGCAGNCAACACCTAATNAAAAGATGTATTCTTAATGTTNTNGAGAATGCCTTGAAATANGGTAACTCGGTAGTAATAAAGGTTAAAGATACAAAGGATAAAGTTGTAATTTTAATCGANGATGATGGTCCAGGAATTCCAGATCGCGAAAAGGAAAGAGTTTTAAGACCATTTTATAGATTAGATAAAAGCAGAACTTCAAGCTCTGGGAGTGTNGGTTTGGGATTATCAATTGTGCAAGATATCGTCAATTCCCATGGTGGACAAATCGAGCTTCAGGACAATCCTAAGGGCTCTGGATTAAGAGTAAATTTAATATTTCCATCATAATGTTTATTAATGATTTTGATCCAGTTGCTTTTGAATTTTTTNGCTTTGCTATCAGATGGTATTCCCTGGCATATATCTTTGGGTTAGTATTTGCAATTCAATATGGAAAGCATTTAATTAAAAATAATCATTATTTTAATTTCGAAACTAAAATACTTGATGACTATCTACCATTTGCAATTATTGGAATAATTATTGGAGGAAGGATTGGTTATGTATTATTTTATGATTTTCAATTTTACTTAGCCAATCCAGTTGAAATACTCTATGTTTGGCGGGGTGGCATGTCTTTTCATGGAGGTCTCATTGGTGTCATCTTAATATCAATTTATTTTTCAAAAATTAAAAATTTAAAACTTTTAATATTTACAGATTTATTAGCCGTCATTACTCCAATAGGTCTTTTTTTAGGAAGAATAGCAAATTTTATAAATTCAGAACTAATTGGTTCACCTAGTAATTTGCCTTGGTCTGTAATTTTTGTAAAAATAGATCAAATTCCACGACATCCATCGCAGCTTTATGAAGCTATACTTGAAGGGTTAGTATTATTTTTAATTTTAAACCTACTCTTTAAAATTAAAAAAACTACTGGTTTTGTATCTGCCTCTTTTTTAATTTTTTATAGTTGTTTTAGAATTTTTGTTGAACAATTTAGATTACCAGATGAACATCTAGGCTACATATATGGATTGTTTAGTATGGGAACAATTTTGAGTTTATTTATGTTATTATTAGGATTGGTACTTATAGTTAATGTTAAAAATAATAAATAATATAAANAAAAAAAAAATACCACTAGATGATTACATTAATACTTGTCTATACAAATATAAATCTAGTTACTACGAAAAAAAAAAAATATTTGGACCTAGAGGTGACTTTATTACATCGCCATATATTTCAAGCATATTTGGAGAAATTATAGCAATTTATATAACTAATTATTTTCTAGAAAAAAGATTATATAATTTTTCAATTCTTGAAATTGGCGCTGGAGAAGGTGTAATGGCAAGAGATATTATTAATACAATCAATAAATTTAAAAATATAAACTTCTCATATTTTATATTAGAAAAAAGTGAAAATTTAAAAAAGAAACAAAAAAAAAATTTAAGTAAACTAAAAGTTAATTGGATAAAATCATTTGATGATTTAAAATGCAAAAAATTATTTATAGTATCAAATGAACTGTTAGATGCATTTCCAATCAAGCATTTAAAAAAAATTAAAAATGATTGGTATGAAAAATATGTATGCTATGACAACAAAAAAAGTAAGATTATTTCAGAATACACTAAGCTTAAAAATAAAAATCAAAAAATTTTCAAACTAGTAAATAAGAATAATGATTTTATTGAATTTTCACCATTAGTAATTGAATTTTTAAATCAAATTATAAAAGTCTTAAAAAAAAATAAAAATAATTGTTTTTTAACTTTTGACTACGGTTACCTAGATAATAAATTTAAAAATACACTACAAGGACTAAAGAATCATAAAAAAGTAAGTATTTTTGAAGATCCTGGAAATGTTGATATAACCTACCTAATCAACTTTAATTTAATAAAAAAAATTTTTAACAACAAATCCAATTTTAATAACATAATTATGTCTCAATCAGAGTTTTTAACTAGAGCTGGGATTATTGAAAGGTTGAGGCAAGCAACTAATATTTTAACTTCTGAAAAAGATAAATTAAAACTGGAGATGTCAGTAGATAGACTAATTCATCCCAAGAAAATGGGGAATTTATTTAAATGTTTAATTGTTACTAATGCAAATTAAGTCTCAAAAATTATCTAAAGTTAAAAATATTTCTCATGGTTTTTTTTCAAAAAAAGGAGGTTGCTCCAAGGGTATTTATGAGTCTTTGAACTGTAGTTTAGGATCAAAAGATAAAAAAATACATGTTATCAAAAATATTGAAGTTATTAAAAAAAAATTTAGTTGTAATAATATAAATTTATTAAATCAAATCCATAGTAATAAAATAATACATTTAAAGAGAAAAAATAAAAATATAAGACTTGGATATGCTGATGGTATTTTTACTTCATTAAATAAATTTATTATTGGAGTATTGACTGCAGACTGTGTTCCGATACTTTTTTCATCAAGATGTGGAAAATTTATTTGTGCTGTACATGGAGGTTGGAAGGGTTTGCATAAAAATATCATAAAAAATGCTTTNAAATTATTCATAAAAAATAAAATAAAAAAAAACGATATCATTTGCGCTATAGGACCGTGTATTGGACTTAAAAGCTATGAGGTAAAGTCGGATTTTAAAAACAAAATAATAAACAAGAACAGCAAATATCAAAAATTGTTTAAAACAAAAAAAGGCAAGATATTCTTTAATATTAAACAATACGCACTTACAAAATTAATTGAGCAAAAGCTAAGTAGAAAAAATATTCAAATTATTGAGAAGGATACATACTCAAGTCCTAAATTTTTTTTTAGTTTTAGGAGATCTGTGCATAAAAAAGAAGATGATTATGGAAGAAACATTTCAGTCATAGTAAAAGATTCGTAATTCATGAAAATAATATCTTGTACTAATAATGTTAACCTATCAAAAGATATCGCAAAAAAATTAGGAAAAAAACTTATTGATACAAAAATTACAAGATTCGCTGATGGTGAAGTCTATGTTGAAATTAATGAAAATATGAGAGGTCAGGATGTTTTTGTCATTCAGAGTACATCTACACCTGTCAATGATAGCATCATGGAATTATTAATTTGTGTTGATGCTTTAAGAAGAGCATCAGCAAAAAGTATTACTGCAGTACTTCCTTATTTTGCTTACGCGAGACAAGATCGCAAAGTGACACCAAGATCACCAATTAGTGCTAAGTTATTTGCTAATTTATTAATTGGATCTGGTGTAAATCGTGTTCTTACAATGGACCTGCACGCTAATCAAATCCAAGGATTTTTCGATATTCCAGTTGACAATTTATTTGCTGCTCCAACATTTGTAGGGCACATAAAAAAATATATTAATTCAAAAAATATAGTTTGTGTTGCGCCTGATGTAGGTGGAGTTGAAAGAGCAAGAGCAATAGGTAAAAGATTATCTGCAGATCTTGCCATAATTGATAAGAGAAGGTCAGGCCCTGGAAAATCAGAAGTCATGAATGTAATTGGAAATGTAAAAAATAAAACCTGTATAATTATTGACGATTTAGTAGATAGTGGTGGTACAATTGTAAATGCAGCTACTGCTTTAAAAAACAAAGGTGCGAAAGATGTTTATGCTTATGTTGTGCACGGAGTGCTTACTGGAGAAGCAGTAAAAAAAATAAATAAATCAAAAATTAAAAAATTTGTAATTTCAAATTCAATTTTGAATGATAAAAAAATTGGGCGATCAGCAAAATTTCAAATTATCAATGTGAGCACTTTACTTGCTGAGGCAATTAAACGTATTTCTATATCAAAATCTGTATCAAAACTGTTTAAATAGGGCTTTTTTNATAATAAATCTCACTTGTCTTTTTTATACTTTATTGTAAAAACCTGCCAATCATGAGTTCAGAAAACAACACTATAGAAGCTGTAGTAAGATCCACAAAAACTAAATCAGAGCTTAACAAACTTAGATCTGAAGGATTTGTACCAGGAATATTATATGGTGATATTGATAAGAATATTAATTTAAGCGTTAAGAAGAGCACATTAGACCATTTCTTAAAAACAACAAATTTCAAAAGTAAAGTATTTAAAATTAATTTAGATGGAAAAGAGTATGAGGTATTACCAAGAGATATAGAGTTCGAAAACATCTCTAATCAACCAATTCATGTTGATTTTCAAAAACTATCAGCAAATACTAAAGTAATTGTTTGGATTCCGGTTAAATTTTTAAATGAGGAGACTTGCCCAGGATTAAAAATGGGAGGAGTTTTAAATATAGTGAGACGTAAAGTAGAACTAGATTGTCCTGCAGATAAAATTCCATCAGAGTTAATTGTAGATTTAGCAAAAAGAGAAATTGGTGAAAGTATTCATATATCAGCAATTAATTTACCTGAAGGAGTTCTTCCTACGATAAAAGATAGAGACTTTACTATAGCCACAGTGGCTGCACCAACAGTAGTNAAAGAACCAGAGCCTGCTGCAGAAGGAGCTGAAGCTACAGCTGAGGGTGGCGAGGAAGCAAAAACTGAAGAAGCTAAATCTGGAGATGCTGATAAATCTGGTGAAGAAAAAAAAGAGAGCACTGACAAGAAATAATGTTCTTGTTGGCTGGCCTTGGTAATCCAGATCAAAAATATCAAAACAATCGTCACAACGTTGGATTTGCGTTCCTAGACTTTATAGTATCAGCTGAAAATTATAAAAAAAAATTTAAAGGTCTTCTTGCAGAAGAAGAAATAGATAACCAGAAAACACTTTTATTAAAACCAATGACTTATATGAATTTATCTGGAGAATCTTTGTTTGAAATTAAAAAATTCTATAAACTTGATAATNAAAATATTTTTGTAATTCACGACGATTTGGATCTCGAGATCGGTAAAATTAAAGTTAAAAATGGTGGTTCTAGTGGTGGTCATAATGGGATAGAATCTATCTCGGAACATATCGGTAATGATTTTAACCGAATTAGAGTTGGGATTGGACATCCGGGCGAAAAAAATTTAGTTGAAAATTATGTTTTAAATGATTTCAAAAAAGAAGAAATTAAACTTATTGAAAATTCTTTTGTATCCATAAAAAAAAACTTACAATTAGTACTTTTAAAAAAATTTGATGAATTTTCAAGTAAGGTAAATAATATTATATGAGTTTTAAATGTGGAATAGTTGGTCTACCAAATGTTGGTAAATCGACAACTTTCAATGCTTTGACAAAATCTAAAAACGCTGAAGCAGCAAATTTTCCTTTTTGNACTATAGAGCCAAATGTTGGGGTAGTTGCAGTTCCAGACTCAAGNTTGGATAAAATATCTAAAATAGCAAAATCTGAAAAAGTAATTAATACATTAATTACCTTTGTTGATATTGCGGGACTAGTTGAGGGCGCATCTAAAGGAGAAGGTTTAGGAAATAAATTTTTATCACACATAAGAGAGGTAGATGCAATAGTACATTTATTAAGATGTTTTGACTCGAATGATATTCAAAATGTAAATAAGACTGTTGATCCTAATCGTGATCTTGAAATTATTGAAACTGAGTTAATGTTAGCAGATTTAGAATCATTGGAAAAAAGATTAGACAAAAAGAAAAAAAATAAATCTGAAAATGAAGAATTAGATAGCTTGCTATCAAGCGCTATGGAGTTACTGAAAAAAGGTGATTCAATAAATCATCTAAGAGAAAAATATGATGAGAAAATTATCAATATGTCTAACTTATTAACGTTAAAACCAAAAATTATTGTCTGTAATACAGATGAGGGAAGTGTTGCAAATGGAAATAAATATNCGGAGAAAGTTTTAGAGCAAAATAAAAATAATGAGGTAGTACTAATATCAGCTGAAATAGAACAGCAAATTAACGATTTAAGTGATGCTGATGCAAAAGAATTTATGAAAGAAATTGGCTTAAGTGAAACTGGCTTAGATAGATTAATTAAATCTAGTTACAAATCACTAGACTTGTGTACTTACTTTACAGCAGGACCCCAAGAAACAAAAGCATGGACTGTAAAAAAAGATAGCAAAGCGCCAGATGCTGCTGCTGTAATACATACTGATTTTAAAAAAGGTTTTATTAAAGCTGAAGTTATTGCGCATGAAGAGTATATTAAGTTTAATGGTGAGGCAGGGTGTAGAGATAATGGGAAATTAAGAATTGAAGGGAAAGATTATAAAGTTCAAGATGGTGATATCTTACACTTTAGATTCAACACGTGACCAAATTTTTTTCATCGAAAAGAATACAAGAACACTAAAAATTAACAAATAAAGAATGGTTTTAAAGCCAATTCTTTTTCTCTTTTCTAAATGAGGCTCTGCCGACCAGGTTAGGAAAGCAGTTACATCTTGTGACATTTGCGAAACTGTAGCTTTCGTTCCATCAGAATATTCTACACTACCATCGCTTAAAGGCGCAGCCATTCTAATTTTATTGCCCGCCATATATTTATTGTAGTAAACACCCTCCTCTATTTTCATATCTGAAGGTGGATTTTCATAACCCATTAGAACTGAGTAAATATAATTAGCTCCACCAGATCTAGCTTTTACTAGCACTGACATATCTGGAGGATATGCACCACCATTAACAGCTCTTGCAGCTTTCTCATTTGGGTATGGGCTNATAAATTTATCNTTTGGTAATCCAGCTCTCTCAAACATTTCACCATCTTCATTTGGCCCATCTTTAACAGTAAACCCNGCTGCAATTGCCTTTACTTCTGCATCTGAGAATTCAGGTCCACCTGTTTCACCTAGATTTCTATAACTTAGATATTTCATTGAATGACAAGATGCACAAACTTCTTTATAAACTTGATAACCTCTTTGCAGTTGAGCCCTATCAAACTTTCCAAAAAAACCATTAAAAGACCAGTCTACTTCCATAGGCTTTTCTGCCTCACCTGCCGCAACTGAATTAAATGAAATTAAAATAGATACCAAAATTGAAAATGCTAATTTCATTTACTGAAGGTCTTTATCTATTTTTTTAGCAAAAGCGGGATTACCGGAGCCAGAAAATATTGGATCAGCAATACTTGTAGGTATTGGTTTTGTTTTTTCAGTAAACCCAAGAACAGGTAGGATAATTAGGAAATGAGCAAAATAATAGACTGTTGCAACTCTACCTATTGCTACATACATACCCTCTGCTGGCATTGCACCGATATAACCTAGAACCAAAACATCTATCACCAGTATCCAAAAAAACTGTTTATAAATTGGTCTGAAAACTGCTGATCTTACTTTAGAAGTATCTAACCATGGGAGTGCTAATAATATTAAAATTGCACTAAACATTAAAATTACACCACCTAACTTATCTGGCACTGATCTTAGAATTGCATAGAAAGGTAATAAATACCACTCTGGTACAATGTGAGATGGCGTTACTAGTGGATCTGCTTGTATATAATTATCTGAGTGGCCCAAAACATTTGGTGCATAGAAAACAAAACCTGCAAAAACTATCATGAATATTACAAGTGCAAACAAGTCCTTAATTACAATGTATGGATGAAATGGAACAGTATCTGTCCCATCTTTTTTTAGATCGATTCCAACTGGATTATTATTACCTGGAACATGTAGTGCCCAAATATGAAGTATTACTAATCCTAAAATTAAAAATGGTATTAAATAATGTAAACTAAAAAACCTNGTTAAAGTTGGGTTGTCAACTGAGTAGCCACCCCACAACCATTGAGTAACACTTTCCCCTACAAGCGGTATTGCACTGAATAAATTTGTAATAACAGTAGCCCCCCAGAAACTCATCTGCCCCCATGGTAAAACATAACCCATGAATGCTGCTGCCATCATTAAAAGATATATAATGATACCCAAAATCCAAATTACTTCTCTTGGCGATTTATATGACCCATAAAATAAAGCTCTAAAAATGTGAATGTAAACTGCTAAGAAAAACATTGATGCACCATTTGCATGGATATATCTAATCAACCATCCGTAATTCACATCTCTCATAATATGCTCTACACTCGAAAAAGCTAAATCAGCATGTGCAGTATAGTGCATAGCCAATACGATACCTGTTATAATTTGTGTAACTAAGCAAAAAGTTAATATTCCACCAAATGTCCACCAGTAATTTAAATTTTTAGGTGTTGGATACTGCATTAAGTGTCCATTGAATAAAGTTAATAGTGGAAGTCTTTCGTCAAACCATCGTCCAAAAGCTGATGTGGGTTTATAATTTGTGCCGCTCATAATTATTATTTAACCTATTACTAATTTTGTATCTGAGACAAACTCATATTTTGGAACTTCCATGTTTACTGGTGCTGGACCTTTTCTAATTCTTCCTGAGATATCATAATGAGACCCATGGCAAGGGCAAAACCACCCACCATATTCTCCTTGTTGCTTTAAAGGAACACATCCTAAATGAGTACATACCCCGACCATTACTAACCATTCATCTTTTCCTTTTTTAACTCTTTCTTCATCCTTTTGNGGATCTTTAAGTTCTTTGAGACTTACTTGTCTAGCTTTCATCACCTCTTCATCTGTTCTTCTTCGAATAAAAATTGGTTTACCTCTCCACATTACTGTAACCTCGTTACCTTTATTAATCTTGCTNATATCAACCTCAACTTTAGCCAATGCTTTAACTGAAGCATCCGGGTTCATTTGGGTAACTAATGGAANAGCCACACATCCAGCGCCAACTACTCCAACTGTTGTAGTAGCAATATGAATAAACTCTCTTCTTGTTGGTTTATCTATTTTATTATTCTCTTCTGACATTTTTTAAATTTTATGATGAGTGATATATATAATTAATTTAATATGTTTTTCTAATTCAACAATGACGCAGATTGGATAAAATATGCTTAATATTGCTTTATATCANCCAGATATTCCTCAAAATACTGCAGCTATAATAAGGACTTGTGCATGCCTAGGTCTGAAACTAGAAATTATTAAGCCGGCAGGTTTTGTTCTTAATGAAAAAAAACTAGACCGAATCTATATGGATTACTTAAAAGATTGTGAAATTTTTTATCATGAAAGTTTTGATACTTTTGTGANGAGTAAAAAAAAGGAAAGAATAATATTATTTACGACTAAAACTAAAAATAACTATACTAAATTCACTTTTGAAAAAAATGATACCTTACTTTTTGGAAGTGAAAGTAAAGGTGTAAGTGAAGAAGTTCATGAGACCATTAAAAATAAACTGAATATTCCAATTAAAAATAATACACGTTCGCTCAATTTAGCCACCAGTGTAGCAATAGCTTCATCCGAAGCTTTAAGGCAATTTGGGTAAATTTAATTAACTTATGTCTTTTTTGAACTAAAACAAAATGTTAATATAAACCATGGATAAGCAACCAATAACAATATCAGGTTTACAGAAAATTAGGGTAGAACTTGATGATAGAAAAAATAATACAAGACCTAAAATTGTACAAGCGATTGCTGAAGCAAGGTCTCATGGAGACTTAAAAGAAAATGCTGAATATCATGCAGCAAAAGAAGAGCAAGGTTTGAATGAAAGAAGAATTAAAGAGCTTGAAACAACTATCGCTACAGCAAATGTTATTGATATTACTAAATTAAAAAAAGACGATAAAGTAATTTTTGGTGCAACCATCACTGTTAAGGATTTAGAAACTGACAAAGAAAGTAAATATAAAATAGTTGGCAAAGATGAAGCCGATGTAAAGAACGGTCTTTTATTTTATCAATCACCCATGGGAAGAGGATTTATTGGAAAAATTAAAGGAGAATTTGCTGAGATAAAAACTCCTTCTGGTGAAAAAAATTTTGAAATAACAAATGTTCAGTATATTTAATTATTTAAATAATTGAATGGCGTCATCTATATCCTTATCTCTAATTTCATAATTATTTGCTACCCACCTTTGCTTTAAAAAATTAATTGCATTTCCTAAATTTGCATCTTCTTTAAAACCTTTTTTGATAAGTTTATNCGCATCAAATTTAAATTCTGGAGGTTTTGTTTCTTTTATCATTTTAAGATTACTCTCGTATAAATCATGATGATATTTTTCATTAACCAAATATTGAAAATGAATAAAATCAATAACTGATGCAACTCCATATTTTAAAACAGCTTTTTTTAAATTTTCAATTTTTTCAATTGTATCTGTTGTTTTAAAAGTAAATTGCAATTGAAGATTATTTAAACGATTTTTAATTTCATTTGATAAATGAAAATCTTTTACAAATCTTTCAAAATTTCTTGTTTGGTCAATTAACAATAGCGATATTAAAACAACCCAATCAACTTCTTTTTTTAAAATTCTTTTTTTTCTTTTGAATTCTAGGCGTGTTAAATATTTTATTCCTTTATAAACTGATAAAAAAAGATCTTTACAAAAATTATTTGAAAACAATTTATAACTAAGTCCACTTATTAAGATTTTACTCATTTCGCCAATTAATCTCTCTTTGGACAAATTCTCTATATTATCTTGATTTTGGCTAATATATTTTAAGACATATTCTTCATGATCATGTTTTGAAAATTGGATATGAAATCTAAAATATCTTAAAGCTCTTAAATAATCTTCTTTAATTCTTTTGGCTGGATCTCCAATAAATTTTATATATCCATTTTTTATATCATCAATACCTTTGAAAGGATCATAAACCCTGCCATCTAGATCGCAATAAATAGAGTTAATTGTAAAGTCTCGTCTTAGCGCATCTTGTCTCCAATCTTGAGTGAACATTACGCTTGTGTGCCTACCATCCTCATTAAAGTCTTTTCTTAAAGTATTAACTTCAAAAAATTTATTATTGATAAATACTTTTATACAACCATATTTTTCAAATGTGTCATCGTAAGTAATATTAGATTTGTTGAGTTTATTTTTTACTTGCCCAGGCTCTAAAGAAGTAGCAAAATCAATATCAGAAAGTTCTTTACCAAAAAGCAAATCTCTTACGCATCCACCAACAAATAAACATACAACATCTTCTTCATCTGAATTAATAATATGAAAAATCTTTTTGGCCTCATCATATTCATTCAATTTTATAAGATTAGAAATCATTTTTATTGGCTGGGGCACTAGGATTCGAACCTAGGAATGGCGGTACCAAAAACCGCTGCCTTACCGCTTGGCTATGCCCCAATTAATTTAACAATTAAATTGTTTTAGCTATCGTAGTCCAAAAAGCTTTTTTCTGCTTTTTAATCATTTTTTGAACATTTAAAAGTGATTTTTTAGTATCACAAATAACAAAAAAAGCTGAACCGCTACCAGTCATTGAATAATATAAGATGGTATCTAGTTTATCTAGCATTTTACTCAAATCTATAATTTTTTTTGAAATTCTAGATGCTGGAACATATAAATCATTTTTATAAAGTTTGCATAAATTTATTAATGAGGGTTTTCTCGTTAAATTAATTTTTTTATTAATACTAATTTTTGAAAACTTGTTTAATTTATTAAAAACTTTTTTTGTTGAGATGAATTGATTTGGAAAAATTATAAGTAATTTTAAGTTTAACCTATGATGAAATCTTACATATCTTACCCCAGAAGATTTTATTAATTTTACTTTATTATCTATAAATAAAGGGCAGTCTTTTCCAATTTTTGCTAATAATTTAAGACTCTCTTTGTATGAGATCTTTAGTTTATATTTTTTTTTTTAAATATTTAAAAACAGTTACTGCATTCGAGGATGCTCCACCCAGTCCAGAGCCATTTGGTATNTTTTTTTTTACTCGTACAATAAAGTTTTTATCTTTTANATGCAAAAAATTTTTTTTCATTAAATAAATTAAATCAGAAATAGTGTTTTTTTCTGATTTAATTTTGTAAGGCCCTGTAAATAAAAACTTACTTTTTTTTGCTGATGTTTCTTGAATTGATATTTCATCGAATAAGTTTATTTGAGAAATTAAACTATAAAGATTATGATAATTTTTAGATTTTCCGATAACTTTTAAAAATAAATTTATTTTGGCAAATGATTTAATTTTATTCACTAATTTTTAACCCATTTACAATTTTATCTTTTATTCTTTTCTCTCTCTCAGGATCAATATTTTCTAAATTTAATGCATTTTTCCAAACGTAACGTGCTTGTAAAAATTTATTCTGTACCCANAAAACATCACCGTAATGATCGTATACCTCGCTTTCTGATGACACTTTTTCATAGGCAATTTTTAATAATTTTTCTGCTTTATCAAAATCTTTTTGTAGAAAATAAGCCCAACCTAAAGAGTCTATAATATAACCCAATTCCCACTTGCTTAATTTTACGGCATCTTCCAACATCTTGGTTGCCTCATTAATATTTTTATTTCTTTCTAGCCAGCTGTAAGCTAAATAATTAATTACTGAATATTCTTTTGGAGAAAGAGATAAAGATTTTTTTAAGTTTTTTTCTGACAATTCCCAATTTTTTAATCTTTCATAACAAATTCCTACATAATAATAGAAAGACCAATCAAGATCTAAATTCATATTTTCAATTCTCTTATAATAATCTAAAGCTAGTTGATAATTTTTTTTTACTCTAAAATAATTTGCCAAATCAAAATATTTATCTTTCAAAAATAAATCATTTTTAACTATAGTTTTTTCTAAAAAATTTATATTTTTTTTTTCTTCTTGAACTGCCATTTGATAATTTACATACCATTTATACTCTGTTCCAATATTTTTTAGTTTGCTGACTGANAAATAATTTATTCTTTCCAAATTATTTTCTNTTATATGGTTTTCAAATGAAGCTAGATGATTTGATAAAAATCTTTCATTAAATTTTAATGATAGTGATAAAAGTAATTTTGAAAAATCATCATCTCTCTGCATATATAAATTTGAAAATAAATAAAAAATTTCAGCTATGTTATCTTCAAATTTTTTTGGATCAAAAAAAAGTAAAACTTGATTATTATTTTTATTAAAATCAACTATTGACTGCTTTAAAAGCAAATTTCTACCATCATTAATAAAAGCATGTTCTAATATGCTCAAAGCTTTTTTATTATTGCCTATTTTTTTTTCATTCCAAGCAGAAAAGATTTGGTATCTTATTAGTTCATTTGAATTGAGAATTTTTTTGTTATAGTAATTGTACAAGTCTAAATCTTCAATGTATCTAGATGATAAAAATTTATTTATCAAACCTATACTTAGATTTCTCGATTTAAATCTCTTAATAGCATTCGATTGATTTTTGCTCTTATCTTTAATTTCAATCCAAAAAATTAGAGAATTTTGAAATTCTTGAAAAACTGGGTCATTACTCTCAATTTTTTTTATTTCTAATAACGCTTCTTTATATTTTTTTTGTTTCAAAAAATTAACTGATTTTATAAAATCAAATAAGAAAATATCGGAGTATACTTTTTCAGTTTCAGATACTATTTTAGCAGCTTCACCTAGTTTGCCTTTAATTACTAAAGAACTTATATATTTAATGTCGTATTCAATATGTCGTCCTGTCAGCTCATTTATTTTGTCTAAGTTTTTCGCTGCCAAGTTGTGTTTATTTTCATCATATAAAATTGAACCATACAAATAATTTTTAATATAATCATCTGAGTGAATAATTGTTTTATTTTTAAAAATAAAAGCTGTTGCCTCAATGGTGGATAATGCAAATAAAATACTACAAATTATTAAAAATTTTTTTAAGTTCATGAATATGATGCAAAATAAAAATATCTATGACTTTTATCAATCATCGGGTGTTTATGACAGAGTTATTTTTAATAAAAAAATCAGCAATAATTATCTAACTTTAAATGACTTAAAGAAAAAAATTAATAANTTAAAAGACTTCTATAATAAAAAACAAGATCAAATTGTCTTTTCTGATGGAAATTCTAAGTCTAAAATAATGATTATTGGTGATGCGCCTGGAGTTTCTGATGAAATTAATGGAAAACCATTTTCTGGTGAAACTGGTGAGCTTTTAGATAAAATGCTAATGGCAATTAATCTTGATAGAAACAAAGTATATCTTACAAATATTATAAATTTTAGATTGCAAGATAATAAGAAATTAGGTCCTACAGAAATTAAAAACTACAGGTCTATAATATTTGATCATATAAAAATAATAAATCCAAAAATTATTTTTATTTTAGGATCTGTGACATTTAANTTTTTTTTTGAAAATACTCAGTCACTCACTAAATCAAGGGGTCATTGGAATAAAATTAAAATAAGTAACAATGAATATGACTGCTTGNCGAGCTATCATCCAGCTTTTTTGCTTAGACAACCCTCGCAGAAAAAAGCATCGTGGGAAGACTTAAAAAATTTAAAACAAAAAATTATCGAACAAAATTTGTGCTAAGCATCTTAGAAGAAAAAAAAATATCTAATTTTATTGTTGGAGTTGATGAAGTTGGCAGAGGCCCACTTGCAGGCCCTGTAGTATCTGCAGCTGTAATTTTACCTTTAGATTTCAATTATAAATGCCTTAATGATTCTAAAAAATTATCAAAAATAAAAAGAGAGAAAGTTTTTGAAATATTAAAAACAAAAAGTAAATTTAAATTAGGTATAGCTGAAGTAGATGAAATTGATAAAATTAACATTCTTCAGGCTTCGCTAATTTCAATGAAACGAGCAGTTGATCAATTTGATTTGCCAAAAGATCATAAAATACTAGTGGATGGCCCTTGGTCATTCGACAAAACAAACCAAAAGATAATTACAAAAATNAAGGGTGATGCTAAGTACCCATCGATTGCTGCGGCCTCTATAATTGCAAAAGTGTATAGAGATCAAATAATGTCAAATCTCTCAAAAAATTTTGTTCAATATTCATGGGATACAAATTCAGGATATGGTACTCAAAAACATTTAAAGGCTATCAAAGAACACGGTATTACAGTTCACCATCGAAAATCATTTGCTCCAATACACAAAATATTGAGTCTTTAAAAAATTTTAACACTATTTGACAATTGAAGGTCATTGACAAAAAGAAGTATATTTAGTCTATTCTACCTCCGGTTGAAATATGACTTTTGCAGAATTATATAATCAAGATTGTTTTGATAANCTTAAAGAAATCGAATCTGAAAGTGTAGATTTAATTTTTGCTGACCCTCCATATAATCTTCAGTTAAAAAATAAACTTTTCAGACCTGATGCTTCCAAAGTATCTGCGGTAAATGACTACTGGGATAAATTTGATTCTTTTAAANTATATGATGATTTTACAAATAGTTGGTTGAAAGAATGTAAAAGAGTTTTAAAAAAAAATGGATCTATTTGGGTCATAGGTAGTTATCATAATATTTTTAGAGTTGGAAAATTAATACAAGATAATAGCTATTGGATTTTAAACGATGTGATTTGGAACAAAAGAAATCCGATGCCTAATTTTAAAGGTACAAGACTCACAAATGCTCATGAAACATTAATATGGGCAGCAAAATCAGAAAAATCAAAATATACTTTTAACTATCANTCAATGAAAACTTTTAATGAAGATAAGCAACTAAGGTCTGATTGGGATATTCCAATATGTAATGGGTCAGAGAGAATAACATCTAAAAATAAAAAGATTCATTCAACCCAAAAGCCAGAAGCTCTACTTTATCGAGTATTACTTTGTGCAAGTAACAAAAATGACATTGTTTTAGATCCTTTCATGGGAACTGGAACAACTGGAGCAATATCAAAAAAATTAGGGAGAAATTTTATTGGTATAGAAAAAGATAAAAAATATTTCAAGGTAGCNGAACAAAGAATTAAAGGAATTAAAGAGATTGATGAAAATTTCAATATTCCTATGACGAATAAAAAGAAAGAAAAAAGAATTCCTTTTGGATACTTAGTGGAGACAGGTATCGTAGAGCCTGGTTTAAACTTATTTGATTTAAAAAAGAGATACAAAGCAAAAGTAATGTCGGATGGTTCAATATATTGCAACAAAATTCAAGGGTCTATTCATAAAGTAGGTGCTGAAATTCAAGGAATGCCATCTTGCAATGGATGGNCATACTGGCATTTCAATATTGAAGGTAAGCTTGAGCCGATTGATTATTTAAGAAAAAAAATTAGAAGTTCTTTATAGATTTCTTTCAATTTTATAATCAAATATAGACGAGTTAAATTTTTTCGTCAAAAATTTGTATTTACAAATTATTCTAATAATAAAATTTCTTATTAATCTGTTAATCAATAAACTTTGATGAAAAATAAATAAATTATTTTCAGATTTTTTTTTAATTTTTTTTACCCTATCTACTCTTAATTTAGAAAATCGTTTTATTGATAAATTCTCGCTCGAAATAAATTTATATAAAGCAAACGAATCTTCTATAGACTGTGCAGCTCCTTGTGCTCTAGATGGAATAAATCCATGGGCAGAGTCGCCAATAAAAAAAGTATTATTATTTCCATAAAATATTTTATTTAAAGAGTAAATTGGCCACGATTTTATATTTTCACAAATACAAACTTTTTTAAATCTTTCTGGCAGCAGATCCTGAAACATTTCTCTAAAATTTTTAGCTACATTATTATAATTATCTTCATCAGGATTTTTTTTTGTTTTTGAAACTAGAGTAAACGAATTATTTTTCATTTGATCTATTGGATAAGTTACCAAATGAAAATTTTTACCCATTAAAAGATTGATATATTCCTCTTGTACGGAGTTAGAAAAAAAACCTCTATACGCGCAGAAACCAGAGTATAATGGTCTTACATATGCAGGCCTTAATTTTGAAAATACACCATCTGCAACAACAATAATATCAAATTCGAAATCAGATTTATCTTTTAAAATCACTCTATTATGAATGATTTCAGATACACTTTTATTAATTATATTTTTTTCTAAAGAATAGTTTTTAATTAAAAAGTCAATTAAATTTGATCTATTCATAGTTAGATATTGATTTGAATTTAAATAATTAAATTTCATTGAGGCAATTTTTTCTTTTTCAAAAATATCAAAAAAATTAATCCCTTTAACTGAATAAAATTTGGTTTGATCGAGTCTATCAAAATCTAAACTATTTAAAATTCGCAAGGCATTTGGTGAGATCTGAATTCCATTTATATTTTTATCATTGATTAAATCTTTTTCAAAAATTGTAATTTGATAGTTATCATTTTTCTTTAAAAATGATGCTAATACTAACCCTGAAATTCCTGCTCCAACTATAGCTACTTTTTTCATTTTATAAAATTAATCTTTTTTAATATTTTTTTTAAAAAACTGGAAATAAATTTACTTTTTAGCTCTGTTGCATTCATAAAATAATATGGACGATTAACTTTTATCATTTTCTTTGTTTCAAGACATAATATTTCTGCCTTAAAATTTGATATGGATATATTTAATATGCCAAGATTTTGGAAATTTNTAATGTTCTTTAAAATTTTTTTATAATTATGATTATCTTTTGATATCTCTGGGACCAAAGGTACATTTAAAAACTNGTTTAATGGACCAAGACTTTTCTCATATCTCAACAATATTTTTTTATTTTTACGAAAAATAATAGCTATAAATTTTTTTATTTTTTTTTCTGCTTTTACTTTCTTATCTAGATTAAATTTTTTATCTAATGAATATTTGCAATTTTTATTTAAAAAACAATCACTACATAGNGGTAATTTTGGTTTGCAAATTAGTGCACCAAGTTCCATTAAACCTTGCATNATAAAACTGGCTTTTTTTTCAACTTTTAATCTCTCAACATATTTTAAAATTTTTTTTTTTCCGGAAATATTAAAAATTCTAGTAACAACTCTTTCTACATTCCCATCTATTCCNATTTCATTTTTGTCAAACGCAATTGATAATATTGCTTTTGCGGTATANTCTCCAATNCCGGGTAAAGNTATCAAATCTTCATATTGGCTTGGAAGTTTATAATTATATTTTTTTTTAATAATCTTNGATGTTTNTAATAAAAATTTTGCTCGTCTATAATAACCTAAACCTTGCCACAATTTATTTACTTTTGCCTGACTTGTTTTTGAAAGTTTTTCCAAAGAGTTAATTTTCTTGTAGAAGTTGTTAAAAAAAGGCAATGCAGTTTTTACCTGGGTCTGCTGAAGCATAAATTCACTAAGTAAAACTTTATAATGCCTATCTTTTTGATTTTTATATTTTCTCCAAGGTAAATCTCTTTGATATTTTTGATACCAAGCTAAAANTTTTTTTGATATTGATAAGTGCATAACAAAATGAAAAAAAATAGATCTTTTAGTACTTTAAAACCTATTCACACTTTATTACCAGAAAATTTGAAGAAATTAATTAAAAACCACCCCACAAGTAATTATGAAAATCTTAAAAAATCTTGGAATAAAATAGTTGGTGAAAATCTATCCAAAAAGTGTGAATTAGTTAAAGTTCAAAAATATAATAGTGAAAATTCTATTTTTTTAAAAGTAGGTAGAAACTATCTAATCGATGTTGATTACTCTAGAGACGAGATTATAGAAAAGGTTAACTCTTTTTTAGGGTTTAAGTTTGCAAGTAAAATTTTGATAAACATTAAAGAAAACAAGAGTCCACAAGGTGTCAAAAAGGAGTTAAAATTAAACAAAAAAATGGAAAATTTGATAGATTCATTACATGATGAAGAGTTAAAAAATAAACTTAAAAATTTTAGTAATGATAAAAAATAAAATATTAATATGCATCTTTGTTGTATTTTTTGCAATATCAGCAAATGCTAAAGATGATTTTCCGTATTATGGTAAATTAGAACCAGCACCTAAAATAGTTGTACAAGTTTTTTCATCTTTGACTTGCCCTTACTGCGCAGACTTCCACTTAAATGTTTTGCCTAAATTATTAAAAAAATACGTATCTAATCAAAAAATGTTAATTAAGCATATGGATTTCCCTTTAGATTTACCTGGTCTTAAAGCTGCTCAAATTCAAAAATGTCTGCCATTAGAAACACAAAAATCCTATTTAGATGAAATTTATAAAACACAACCACAATGGACAACTGCAAAAACTTTAAAGGAATTAGAGTCACACATTGAAAAAATAACAAGTAAACTTGGACTTCAAGGGAAAGATTTTCAAGACTGTTTAAANGATAAAAAGAATGAAAATGCTGTTTTACAAAATCGAATAAAAGCACAATCAAAATATGAAATAGAAGCTACGCCAACTTTAATTATAAATGAAAAAAAATTTAAAGGTTCCATAAAAGAACTTGAAAAATATTTAGATAAGCTACTTTAATAAATGAAGTTTAAAGAAATAGAAGTCTCTGGATTTAAATCTTTTGCTGATAAAACCAATTTCTATTTTGAAAAAGGTCTCACTGGAATAGTTGGGCCAAATGGTTGCGGTAAGTCAAATGTTCTTGAAGCTCTTAGATGGGTAATGGGTGAAACTTCTGCTAAAAGTTTGAGAGGATCTGGAATGGAAGATGTTATTTTTAATGGGACATCTAATAGACCGTCAAAAAATATTTGTGAAGTTTCTATAAAACTTGAAAATAACGATGATGTATTACAATTTAAAGGCATTCCAGAAATAGAAATAAAAAGAAAGTTAGAAAAAGATAAAGGCTCAAAATATTATATTAATGGTAAAGAAGTTAGAGCCAAAGATGTTCAAATTGTTTTTGCCGATCTATCTACTGGACCACATTCTCCATCAATGGTTAGTCAAGGACGTGTTGGAGCTTTAATAACTGCAAAGCCGACTGACCGAAGAGCAATATTAGAAGAAGCGGCAGGTATTGCAGGATTACATGCCAGAAGACATGAAGCAGAGCTAAGATTAAATGCAGCTGAGAATAATTTAAAAAAGGCTGACGATTTAATGAAACAAACAGAAAACCAACTTAAGAATTTAGTCAAGCAAGCAGAAGAGGCATCAAAATATAAAGAAATTTCAGATGAAATTAGAAGATATGAAGCGGCTATTATATTTTTAAATTCTATCCAAGTTGAAAAAGAAATTGAAGAAAACAAAGATNAGCTAAATGAATTTGAAGACGAAATAAGCGCAGTAAACATTGAAAAAAACTTTAATGAGAATGAGATTGAAAAACTTAAAACTGAAATACAACCAATAAATATTAAATCAAATGAGTTAAGCTCAAATTTGCAAAAACTAAAAATTGAATTTGACCAAATTAATAAAGATGAAGAAAGAGTCAAAATTGAAATTGAAAAAATAAAAAAAGATATAAAATTAACTTATTCAGATATTAGCAGAGAAAAAGAAATCATAGCAAATTCAACTAATAATGAGGAGAGGCTTAATAAAGAGAGAAATGATATTGCTGAAGTCGAAAAAAATTATTATGAAATTGAGAAAGCAGCAACAGACGATTACAAGGACTCTTTAAATCAACTAAACAAAGCAAAAGAAGCTCTTAAAAGTTTTTTTAATAAACTAATTAATATTGTTAAAAATAAAGAGGAAATCAATGAAGATACTATTCAACAGGAATTTAAAAAAGAATTTGAAAATATTGAAAATCATCAGGAAAAATATGCATCAAGATTTGGTAAATATGATTTAGTAAAGCAAGAAGCAATCAAAAGAAAAGAAAGGCTTAATAATATTGATAAAGAAATTCAAAACTGGAGAGATTTAAAAGAAAATTCAACAAATAAACTAAGTGAGCTTAAAGAAAAAGTTAACTCTTTAGAAAATGGATTAGAAAAAGAAGAGGATAAGCCAAGACAAATTGCAGAAAAAAGAGGTTCGTATCAACAAAATATTAAAAATATAGAAGAGGATATTGAGGGTATAAAGTCAAATCTAATAATTAAAGAAAGTAAAATTGATGAGTTAAATTTAGCTTTAAAAAAAATTAACGAAAGTACTTTACAAAAAACTGAGTTTAGAGTGCGATCACAAACAATTATTGAAGGCTTAAGATCTAAACTCAAAGAATTGCAGCAAAAAAGTTTGATTGATTTTAACATAGATTTAAATGGNATTGCTGATTTTTCAAAAATTGAAAATCTAAATCAATTATCAATAGAAGATGCCCAAAATCATTTGGACCTTCTAAAAAAGAGTAGAGAATCAATGGGTGCAGTAAATTTGAGAGCAGACAACGAAACTAAAGAATTGCAAGATAAAATAGATAAAATGATGAATGACAGAAAAGATTTAGTTCATGGACTTCAAAAACTTAAATCAAGTATCAATGATTTAAACCAAAAAGGACGTGAAAGATTATTGGATGCTTTTGAGAAAGTTAATAGAAAATTTAATGATGTATATACGAAATTATTTGCAGGTGGAAATGCAAGATTAGAACTAATAGAGTCCGATGATCCGCTAGAGGCAGGTCTTGAACTTTTAGTCAGCCCGCCAGGTAAAAAACTTCAATCGATCACACTATTATCTGGTGGTGAGCAAGCTTTAACAGCGCTTGCATTAATTTTTGCAGTATTTTTGATTAATCCTGCACCAATATGTGTCTTGGATGAAGTCGATGCACCTCTAGATGATGCTAATGTCACTAGGTTTAATGGATTGGTAGAAGAACTTACAAGACTTACAGATACAAAATTTGTAATCATAACACACCATGCGCTTACCATGTCAAAAATGAATAGGTTATACGGAGTGACTATGGCCGAAAGAGGTGTAAGCCAATTAGTTGCTGTTAATTTAGATAGGGCTGAAGAATTAGTAGCATAAATTAATTAATGGAACTCAAAGAATTAAAAGACAAAGTTAAAGAAATTCAATCNGAGTTAAAAGAAAAAGAAATCAAAGAAAAAAATGCTAGTCCACTTGGGATTGCAATGAAAATGGGCACAGAGTTAGTTGCTGCTGTTTTTGTCGCAAGCTTCATAGGATTTTATGTTGATAAATGGCTTGAAACTACGCCAGTTTTTATAATAATTTTTTTTATTATCGGATCGGTTGCAGGCATATTTAATGTTGTGCGATCTTCTAAAATGATTAATAAAGACTAAATTTTATGGCAAATCCAATGAATCAGTTCNAGGTCAAAACCATTGGCCCAAAGATAGAAATAGGAAACTTTGATATCTCATTCAGTAATGCAAGTTTATTTATGGTAATTACAGTAGCTACAATTTCTTTATTGTTTATATTTGCGACACAAAAAAAATCATTAGTACCATCAAGGCTACAGTTACTAGCTGAAATGGCCTACGAATTTGTGGCAAAAATGATTTCTGAAACTGCAGGTAGTGAGGCGAGACCTTATTTTCCATTTATTTTAACTCTATTTCTTTTTGTATTATTTTGTAACATGATTGGAATGATCCCCTACTCTTTCACGGTTACAAGTCACATTATTGTAACTTTTGCACTAGCAATTTTTATTTTTATAGGTGTTACAATAATAGGTTTTGTTAAACATGGCTTTGGATATTTAAAATTATTTGTACCTTCAGGAGTACCAGTAGTATTACTTCCAATTATAGTTGTAATTGAAGTGATATCTTACCTAAGTAGGCCTGTAAGTTTATCAGTAAGACTTTTTGCAAACATGATGGCTGGTCATACTATGATGAAAGTGTTTGGTGGTTTTGTGATTAGTTTAGGTTTAGTAGGTGGTTGGTTACCATTAGGTTTTTCTGTTGCATTAACTGGCTTAGAGATACTTGTTGCTTTTCTACAAGCATATGTTTTTGCAATTTTAACATGCATCTATTTAAATGATGCGCTCAATTTACATCATTAACAAAGGAGGAAAAAATGGAAGTAGCAGCAGCAAAATTAATTGGAGCAGGACTTGCAGCGATAGCGTTAGCTGGAGCAGGCGTAGGTATTGGTACTATTTTTGGTAATTACCTTTCTGCAGCAATTAGAAATCCATCAGCGGCTCAAAAACAATTTCCAAATTTATTACTTGGTTTCGCATTAGCAGAAGCTACAGGATTATTTGGATTGGTTGTTGCATTAATTATCTTATTTGCATTTTAAATAATTTTTTAATGTTAAGGGTTTTAATATTTTCAATTTTTGCCTCTTCAGCAGCTTTNGCTGCTGAAAGCGGTGGAATGCCTCAACTTGATCCAAATAGTTGGGTGCCTCAAATTTTTTGGTTAATTATAACATTTGGAGGCCTGTATATTGTCATATCCAAAATAGTTTTCCCAAGACTTTCTGAAAGTATTGAACAAAGAAATGATTACGTAAGTGATCTGGTAGATGAAGCAAAAACTCTAGCTGAGCAAACTGAAAAGTTAAATAATGAATACAAANAATTAATTTCTAATTCAAAAAAAGAAGCTCTAGAAATTATCACTAATGGAAGAAAAAAATTAAATGCTGAGTTTGATAAAAAGAAGAATGAATTAGATAAAAACATTTCAGAACTTACTGAGAAAGCTGAAAAAGAAATACAAAGTTTTAAATCTAATTCAATTAAAGATTTGCAAACGATTGCAAATCAAGTATCTGGGGAATTACTTAAAGAGCTGTCACTTAATGATGAAATTGATCAAAACATTATTATTAAAAAGATTGAAGATATCAGTAAAAAGAAAATGNGAGAATTAAATTAATGTTTGATGCAAGCTTTTGGGTAGCTATCGCATTTTTTCTTTTTGTGCTTCTTTTAGTCTTTAAAAAAGTTCCACAAATTGTTTTGGGACAAATTGATAATAAAATAAAAGAATTAAAGAATAAAATTAATGAGGCAGAGGAGTTGAAATCAAATAGCGAAAAACTTCTAAGTGAGGCAAAAAGTAAATTGGAAAAATCTGATGAAGAAAATTCAAATATATTGGCTAAAGCTCAAAAAATAAGTGACGATGAAATTTCAGCTTCATTAGAAAAAATGAAGATTTCTTTGGAAAATAAAGAAAAAGCAGCTCAAAATAAAATTGAACAAGCTAAAAATGACGCAATTAATCAAGTAAAAAAAGTGGCAACAAAGGTTGCNATTGAAACTGTAGAAAAAGTTTTAACTGAAAATCTAGATAGTAAAAAACAAGAAGAAATTAATCTTTCTAAAGTTAAACAATCTATAGAAAAATTGAAAAATATTAATTAATTATATTTTTAAGAATTGTGTGAACCATCACAATAAGGTGGGTTCTTTGTTAATTTACATGTACAAAGATAATACTCCTTCGTCTCTTCAACTCTAAAACTTTGAGATTTTTTTTCTGACTTACCTTTGTGTGATCCATCACACATTGGTTGCTTGTCTGATAGCCCACAGGTACACCAAAAATATACACGATCTTTATCGAGATTTACTTGAATCGGTTGTTTAACTTTTTTATCCATAAGTCTATACATACCTATGCTAAAATTTAAAAATGTAAAATAAAAAATGGCTGTATTTACAAAATTAAAATTAATCGACGTAAAAAAAATTATTCATAATTATGATATCGGTAAATTAGAAAAATTTCATGGCATCAAAGAAGGAATAGAAAATACAAATTACTTTATCAAAACATCAAAACAAAAATTAATACTTACTATTTTCGAAAAGCGAGTTCGTAAACAAGATGTACCATTTTTTGTTAATTTAATGGACGTGCTAAACAAAAAAAAAATTAAATGCCCAAAACCTATTAGAAATAAAAATAATAAAACAATCTTTCAAATTAATAATAAACCAGCAATTATTGTGTCTTTTCTTNATGGAAAGTCAAAAAAAAGGCTTTCATACCAAAACTGTTTAAATATAGGAAAACAAATTGCAAAATTTCATCAAATTTCGTCTCGGATAAAACTTAAAAGAAAAAATACTCTTGATTATAATGAATGGGTAAAAATTTTTGATAAAAACAAAAAAAATTATCCTAATTATTCAAAAAAATTAAAAAAGTATCTAAAAATATATAAACAAAATAAACCTAGAAAACTCTCTGGTGGAATAATACATGCAGATCTATTTCCAGATAATATTTTTTTCAAAAATGATAAATTTTCTGGTTTTATAGATTTTTATTTTTCATGTAATAGTCCTTATTTGTATGAGCTTGCTGTATGTATTAATGCATTCTGTTTTACTCAAAATAAGATTAACAAATTAAAAATAAAAAAACTTTTACAAGGATACCTATCTATCAACAAAATAAGCAATAAAGAATTAAAATCACTTAATATACTATGTCTTGGTGCGGCTATTCGGTTTTTTGTAACAAGATTATATGATTTAAAAAATACACCAAAAAATGCAGAGGTTAAGAAAAAAGATCCACGCGAATATTTAATAAAAATGAATTATTTTTATAATAATTTAAATAAAAATTTATATGATTAAAATTTATACTGATGGAGCATGTTCTGGAAATCCTGGTCGCGGAGGTTGGGCTGCTATAATCTTAGATGGTGAAAAAATTGAGAAAATTTCTGGCTCGAAAGATAATACTACAAATAACAGAATGGAACTAACTGCTGTGATATCTGCTCTCAAATACGTTAAAGATAAAAATTTAGAAATTTATACAGATTCAAAATATACTAAAGATGGCATTGANAAATGGATCTCGAATTGGAAAAAAAACGGCTGGAAAACAGCAAACAAACAAGATGTAAAAAATAAAGATCTTTGGGATGAATTAGATCAATTAAATTCTGAGAAAAATGTACAGTGGAATTGGGTAAAGGGACATGCAAATAATCAATATAATAACATGGCAGATGAGTTGGCTAGATCTGAAGTTGAGAATTAAATTTTTTTTAAAATATATTCTTTAATAGTATTTATATTGTTATCTAAAATATCAAATTTTTCTTTTTTGTTATCGATCCCATTGAATTCATTAGGTAAATTAGGAAATTCGTTAATAGCTTCATTAATTGCAACTGGAAATTTTGATGGGTGTGCGGTCTCAAAACAAAAACACTCATCATCTTTATAATTTTCTTGATTTAGTGGTTTGACAGCAGTCGCAGTATGAGGATCAATAATATATTTATGTTTATTATAAATATCTCTAATAATCTCAAGAGTTTCGTCTTCGCTGCAGCTACTTGCTGAAAAATCCTTTTGCAAATTTTTTAACTGAATTTGTGAAAGATTAAAAAATCCTTTGATTTTTAAATCATTCATTAAGTTACCTAGTTCATCAGAGTTTTGTTTACACAAATAAAATAAAATTCTCTCAAAATTACTAGCAACCTGAATATCCATACTTGGAGATATAGATCCAATAACTTCTAAAGGTTTATATTCACCGCTTTTGATACAGCGTTCTAAAATATTATTCTGATTTGTTGCAACGATTAGATTTTTTATGTTTAAGCCCATCTGTTTTGCCACATATCCTGCGTAAACATCTCCAAAATTTCCTGTGGGAACAGAAACTACAATAGAATCTTTTTTGTTAAATTTATAAAAAATATAAAAATAATATATAATTTGCGCAATAATACGTGCCCAATTTATAGAGTTTACACCAGACATATTAATATGATTTGAAAATTCTTTATCGACAAACATGTCCTTAACGATTTTTTGACAATCATCAAAACTACCATTGATTGCTATATTAAAAACATTGTTTGCATCATAAGTAGTCATCAGTTTTCTTTGGACCTCAGAAATNCTATTATTCGGATGTAAAACAAAAATATTAATATTTTTTTTATTTTGAACTGCATCAATAGCTGCTGCTCCAGTGTCTCCAGATGTTGCGGTAACAAGATTAATTTTTTGATTTGTTTCCTTTAAAAGAAACTCATACATTTGCCCTAGAACTTGCATGGCAATATCTTTAAATGCTAATGTTGGTCCATGATGAAGCTGGACAAAAGAGATGTGATCAAGCTTTTTGATATCTACAATATTATCATTTCGGAAAGTTGCGTATGCTTTATCAATTATTGATCTTAATTCATCTTTAGAAAATGTATCACCTACAAATAAGCTAAATATTTCATAGCTCATTTCTTGAAAATTATAATTACTAAACTTTTTTAAATCTGAAGGTGAGATAACTGGAATATTTTTTGGTAAAAATAAACCTCCATCTTGCGAAAGGCCTTTAAAGAATATTTCTTTAAATGTTAAATCTAAGTTTTTATCTCTTGTACTTAAATATTTCATATTTTTTTTCTATAAACTAAGAATGCTATAATTATCACAAAACATAAACTGTACCATGTTAAAGCATATTGCAAATGATTATTTGGTAATTTAATTTTCTCTGTTTTTTTTAGATTATACCCTTTTAAAAGATTTGAATTATTTTCTGCAATTAGAGGAAATAGTTTTTTTTTATAATTTAACTCAAGTAATGACATATCCAAAAAGAAAATAAGGTCAGTAGAATTATCAGGAGTAAATACATTTTTTCTTTTTGGTTTTAATAAAATAGCATCAAAAACTTTGACGTCCTTGAAGTCCTTTTTAGCTAATTTAAATTTTTTTGGTGACCAACCTNCCTTGGATAATACAATTGCGCCTACAGTTTCAATCGGTAAATAAACATCATACCCATAACTACCTTTTGATCCCAGTGAGTAAACAAATATAGGCTCATGAAGAATTTTTCCTGTAATTTGAACTTTAGAGTATAATTCTGAATTATAACTAAAATTTTTAGATGGCTTTAAGTATGACTTTGATATTTCTGATATTAGTTCATTTTTCCATTGGAGCCTATAAATTTGCCAAGATCCAAGTGAAAAGAGTATGAGAATTATAAAATAAGTAAATAAATTAAAAAATTTGGACTTCAGAAAATTTTAACTGCCCCAAATGTAAACTGCAGCAAATAAAAATAGCCATACAACATCAACAAAATGCCAATACCATGCAGCTGCTTCAAATCCAAAGTGATGATCTGGTTTATAATGTCCAGCATTTGCTCTAAATAAGCATACTAATAAAAATAATGTTCCAACTAATACATGAAATCCATGGAAGCCTGTCGCCATATAAAATGTAGCTCCGTAAATTCCTGATGATAAATTAAATGGTGCAACGGCATATTCATACGCTTGGAACATTGTAAATATTGCACCTAGTATAACTGTTAAAATTAAACCTTGCTTTAAACTCTTTCTATCATTTTCTAATAGAGCATGATGAGCCCAAGTTACAGTGGTTCCAGACAATAATAAAATTAATGTGTTAATTAAAGGGATATGCCATGGGTCCAATGTTTCAATTCCTTTTGGTGGCCATACTGACCCGCCAACTGCGTCTGGGTAAAGACTTGCATCAAAATACGCCCAGAACCATGCTACAAAAAACATGACTTCAGAAACAATGAAAAGTATCATTCCATACCTCATGCCAATTTGCACAACTGGAGTATGATCTCCATTATGCTCGGCCTCATTAATGACATCTCTAAACCACATGAACATTCCGTATAAAGTTACGGCTAAACCAACATAAACCAACCATAAATTTTTAGACGTGAAGTAATAAACTGCACCAACTGCTAAAATTAAAGCTGCGAATGAACAGAAAATTGGCCAAGGACTTGGGTCAACTAAATGATAATCGTGTTTTTTTTCAGCCGCCATAATAATTCTCAGTCTTTTACTTTAAATAGACTGTAAGATAAAGTTATCTCACTGGTCCCTTTCGTCGCTGGGTCTTCCACAATTTTTGGGTCTATATAATATGCGACTGTAAATTCTTTAATTTCATTAGATTTTATTGTTTGTTTTTCAAAACAAAAGCACTGCAATTTTTGAAAATACTTACCAACAATTGGGGGGCTGGTATTAAAAGTTGATATCACCTTTTCTGTTTCAGATTGCTGATTCTCAACTAAAAATTTAATAGTATTAACCTCTCCTATTTTAACTTCACTCAAATTTTTAGCAGGTTTAAAATTAAAAGATAAATCAGGACTNGTATTNGCATCAAATCTTATTTTAATTTTCTTATCCAAAANNACCTTTGNCTCTTNATTNGTNTTTTGAGTAGTTCCGCCAAAACCTGTGACTCTACAAAATAAATCATATAGCGGAACTGAAGCAAAAGACAAACCTATCATCGCTACAACTAATACTACTAAGTATTTAGGATTGATTTTAAAGGTTTTAGACACTTATTTTAATGAAACGCCAATTTGATAAATTGTAATAAAAAATAAAAAAATCATAATAACAACTAATATTCCAAGAGTGATATAATTTTTTTTCTTAGTTTTTTTATCCATTTAAATTCCGATGTAATTATCAATCAAGATTGTTGAAAATATAAAAAATAAGTAAAAAATTGAAAAAACAAAAATTTTTGTAGCTATCTTGTCATAAATTTTTTTATCTACTTCTTTAAAAAGTTTGTATGATAAATAAATATAATAAAATCCAAAACCTATTGCGGTAATCAAATTTATTATTCCTGCAAAACCTAAAAAATATGGCAAAATTGTAAATGGAAATAAAAGAACTGAATAAATTAGAACATTTTTTTTTGTGTAATTTTCTCCAGCTACAACTGGTAGCATTGGAATGCCTGCATTTTTGTAATCTTCATTTTTATATAGGCTTAACGCCCAAAAATGAGAGGGGGTCCATAAAAAAATAATTAAAAATAAAATAACTGGCTCAATTGAAATGCTGTTCGTTGCGATAGTCCATCCAATAACCGGTGGGAAAGCACCAGCTGCTCCACCTATAACAATATTTTGAGGAGTTTTTCTTTTAAGCCAAACTGTATAAACAAAAAAATAAAAACCAATTGTAATTGTTAATACTAAAGTAGATAAAAAATTAGAAAAAGAATAAAGTCCAATTATTGATAAAATTGACATTGATAAGCCGAACCACAAAGCATGGTCTTGCTTTAACTTACCTAATGGTAAAGGCCTAAGACAAGTTCTGCTCATTAACTTATCAGTATCAGACTCGTACCACATATTTAATGCTCCAGCCGCACCAGCACCAATTGCTACAAAAAAAAGTGAAATAACAGAATTTAAAAAATCTACTTTTACAGGAGCAATAACTAAACCGACTAAAGCTGTAAAAATTACGAGTGACATCACTCTTGGTTTCATTAGCTCATAAAAGGAAATAAAAATCTCCGAGAAACTTACTGTAGTATTGTTTAATTCAGTTATTCTCGCAGACACTTCAAATTATTTAATTTTAGGTAACTCGTTAAATTGATGAAAAGGTGGTGGAGAAGATAAAGTCCACTCTAATGTTGTTGCACCTTCACCCCAATAATTTGCCTCTACAGCTTTCTTTCTCATAAACGCATGAGTAACTGCAGCAAAAAATACGACTAAACTTACTACTGAAAGCATAGATCCAAGTGATGAAATATAATTCCATCCAGCATAAGCATCAGGATAATCTGCATATCTTCTTGGCATTCCTGCTAAACCTAAAAAGTGTTGTGGGAAAAATACCAAGTTAACTGAAATAAAAGTTAACCAGAAATGCAGCTTTCCTAAAAATGGTGAAATTTCGTAACCTGACATTTTACCGAACCAATAATAAAAACCTGCAAAAATTGAGAATACCGCACCTAACGAAAGCACATAATGGAAATGTGCAACAACATAATAAGTATCATGTAGTGCAGTATCTACACCTGCATTAGCTAGAACTACTCCAGTAACTCCGCCAACCGTAAACAAAAAGATAAATCCTAAAGCCCAAAGCATCGGAGTATCAAATCTAATTGAACCTCCCCACATTGTAGCTATCCATGAAAATACTTTAATTCCTGTAGGAACTGCAATGACCATGGTTGCAAAAGTGAAATAAGCTCGAGTGTCTGCGCCCATACCCACAGTGTACATGTGGTGAGCCCAAACGATAAAACCTACAAAACCAATTGATACCATCGCATAAGCCATTCCTAAATAACCAAAAACAGGTTTTTTTGAAAAGGTAGACACAATGTGACTGATCATTCCAAAACCTGGTAGAATTAAAATGTAAACTTCTGGATGACCAAAAAACCAAAATAAATGTTGGAATAAAATTGGATCTCCACCGCCTTCAGGATTAAAAAAAGCAGTCCCAAAATTTCTGTCAGTTAACAACATTGTAATACCACCAGCTAATACCGGGACAGCAAGTAATAGTAAGAATGCGGTAATTAGCATTGACCATACGAATAATGGCATTTTGTGTAGAGTCATCCCAGGAGCTCTCATATTAAATATTGTAGTAATGAAATTAATTGCTCCTAAAATTGAAGAAGCACCAGCCACGTGTAAACTTAATATAGCTAAATCCATCGCTGGACCTGGTTGAGCTGTTGTCGAAAGCGGGGGATAAATTGTCCAACCTCCTCCAACACCAGTTTGACCTGGAGGGCCTTCAACAAAAAGTGAAGCTATTAAAAGAATAAGAGCTGTAGGTAGTAACCAGAAAGAAATATTATTCATTCTAGGAAAAGCCATATCTGGTGCACCAATTTGAATTGGGACAAACCAATTTCCAAATCCACCAATCATTGCAGGCATTACCATGAAGAAAATCATTAATAAGCCATGACCAGTAACCAAAACATTATATAAGTGATAATTACCACCTAAAATTCCATCACCTGGATACATTAACTCAGCACGAATAATTACTGAAAATGCAAAACCAATAACTCCGGCAATTAATGCGAACCACAAATAAAGTGTTCCGATATCTTTATGGTTTGTTGATAGTAACCATCTTCTCCAACCTGTAGGGTTATGGTCATGAGCATGATCTGCAGGTGCAGTATATGTTGACATTACATTTTCTCCTTAATTTTATTCTTTTTTACAATTCTAGAATTATTATCATCTTCCATTGCATATTTCTTTTTTGCTTCAACTAGCCAAGAGGCATATTTATCTTCTGAAACAACATGAAGTTCTATTGGCATGAACGCATGCTTAATCCCGCAAAGCTCTGAACACTGACCATAATAAACACCTTCTTTCTCAGCCTTAAACCAAGTCTCATTTATTCTTCCCTTAATTGCATCACGTTTAACTCCAAAGGCTGGCATAGCCCACGCGTGATTTACATCGGCAGATGTAATTAGAACTTTCACAACTTTATTTACTGGGACTACAATTTTTATATCTGTTGCCAATAGTCTTGGCTGACCTGGTTTTAAATCTTTATCTTCAATCATCACAGATTCGAAAGCAATTTTTTCATCTGGATACTCGTAACCCCAGTACCATTGATATCCTATAGCTTTTAAAGTTACGTCAGCTTTTGGAATAGTTTCTTCTTTATAAAGTAACTTAAAAGATGGTACTGCAATGACGACTAATATAAGGCATGGAATAACAGTCCATAAAACTTCTAACATAACATTGTGGGTTGATTTAGATGGAGTTGGGTTTTTAGACTCTCTAAATTTTACCATTAAATATAACATTAAGAATAAAACAAATACGCTTATTCCAATAATCACTGGTAATAAGATGTAGTTGTGCATCCAAGTTATATCTTGCATTATGGATGTTACTGCAGGCTGAAAACCTAATTGCCAATCTTTGGGTTGCGCTGCCTGCGCAGAAAAAGATATGAAAATAAAAAATAAAGTGTACAGTTTATTCATGATTTTGATTTTGCTTTTATAGCAAAAACATCTAAATTGTACTTTGCGACACTTTGACAAAACACTAATATATGAGCGACTTTTTTAACAATTCTGACATTTCTCAACAGCAAGCTGAACAAGTTGTATCAGAGACTTTGAACAACTGTGACGATGGTGAACTATTCTTAGAAAATTCTAAAAGTGAGTCTCTCGTACTAGATGATGGCAAGATTAAAAATACAAGTTTTGACTCAAGTCTAGGTTTTGGTTTTAGAACAGTTCAAGATGACAAAACTGCATTTTGTCACTCTAATATTATATCAAAAAAATCTTTAAATGATGCTTCTCAAAATTTGGTTTCAAATATGAACAATGGTTCAAATAAAGTTCAAAAACAAAGTAATCCAAAAAGAACAAATGTAAAATTGTACGAAGATAAAGATCCAATTGAAAATAAACCTTTTAAGGAAAAAGTGGAGCTTTTAAAAAAAATAGATAATTATGTAAGACAAAAAAATCTAAATATAAAACAAGTGACAGCATCTTTTTTTGGAGAACACCAATCAGTAGAAATTATAAAATCTGACAACCAAGTTTACAAAGATCAAAGACCATTGGTCAGATTTAATGTTTCTGTCATGATGGAAAGAAATGGAAAAAAAGAAACAGGATCTTATGGTACCGGTGGCAGAATGGATTATGAAAATTATCTTGGCAGCGATAACTGGAAGACTGTTTGTGATGAAGCAATCAGACAAGCTGAAGTCAATTTAAATAGTAAACCGGCTCCCGCAGGTGAAATGAAAGTTGTTTTAGGTCCAGGTTGGCCTGGGATCATATTGCATGAAGCTATCGGGCACGGTCTTGAGGGAGATTTTAATAGAAAAAAAACATCAGCATTTCATAATTTAGTAGGGCAAAAAATTGCACATGAGAATGTAACTGTGGTTGATGATGGAACAATTGCAAGTCGAAGAGGATCATTAACAATTGATGATGAGGGTACTCCAACATCGAGAAATGTCTTAATTGAAAATGGTATTTTAAAAAATTTCATGCAAGATCGTATGAATGCAAAATTAATGAAAGTTGAACCAACTGGGAACGGAAGAAGAGAAAGTTTTGAATATGCACCAATGCCTAGAATGACCAATACATTCATGATTAATGGAAATCATACTCAAGATGAAATGATTAAAAGTGTAGATAAAGGTATTTACGCAGTTTCGTTTGGCGGTGGTCAGGTAGATATAACAAATGGTAAATTTGTATTTTCATGCACTGAAGCTTATGAAATTATTAATGGAAAGATTGGAGCTCCATTAAAAGGCGTGACTTTAATTGGCAATGGTCCAGATATTCTAACTAAAGTTTCAATGGTTGGAAATGATATGAAACTCGATCCTGGTATTGGAACTTGTGGTAAAGCTGGTCAATGGGTACCTGTTGGAGTTGGACAGCCTTCAATCTTGGTTGATCAAATAACTGTTGGAGGAACAAGTATCTAGTTTAGTTTAAAAAGTTATTAAATAAAACTAAAGAAGCAATAGCAGCAGTTTCGCTTCTAAAAATTCTTTTCCCTAAAGAAAAACTTATAAAATTATTGTTTGATCTTAAAGCTTTTAATTCCTTTGATGAAAAGTCACCCTCTGGTCCAATCAAAATTGAATTATTTTCTTTTAAATTAATTTTTAATTTAGAAAGATTAATATCTGACTGTATATCAGCAAAAAAAANCTTGTCCTTTTGTTGATTTAGAAATTGATCAAAACTTATTGGATCAAATACATCTGGAATGTTAAGCTGATTAGATTGCTCTACCGCTTCTTTAATAATCTTTCTAATTCTAATTAAATTTAACTTTCGATTTTCTGTGTGGTCAGATATCACAGGTATAAAACTTCTAACTCCTATTTCAGTACATTTTTGTATTAAAGTATCAAGTTTGTGAGATTTTGGAGGGCAGAAAATTAAATTAATATTATTTTGGATTTTTTCATACTCTGCTTTTAGAACAACTTCTAAAATGAGTTTTTTTTTATTTTTTTCAATGACGCGGCATAAATATTCACCATTATTCTCATTAAAAAGAAAAATATCAGAACCAACTTCACATCTCATTACATTTGAAAGATAATGATAATCATCATCAATAATATTAATTGTTTTTTTTTTTTCTAGAGATTCATTGAAAAATAATCTAATTTTAGTCATTAAATCAATTTATATCTCATTATGAAAATTGAAAATATTAAAGTTTGTGCTTTTGATGCTTATGGAACTTGCTTCGACATTAATTCTGCAGCTCAAAAACTATCCAGTGAAATTGGGGAAGATTGGCTTTCTTTTTCGTCAACTTGGAGAACTGTACAGCTAGAATATACATGGCTAAGATCATTAATGAAAAAATATGTTGATTTTTGGAAAATCACAGAAGACTCTTTGGATTTTGCAATGAATGTCCACAAAATTGATATTAAATTTAAAAATCAATTACTAAATCTATATAAAAAATTAAATGCATATCCTGAGTTATCAAATTGTTTAAAATATTTAAGAGACAAAAAAATTAAAACCTGCATTCTATCCAATGGCTCACCTGCTCTTCTTAATCAGCTGGTAGATCACGCTAAGGTAAAAAATTTATTTGATGATATTTTATCAGTTGATGAAATTAAAGTTTATAAGCCAGATCCCAAAGTTTATGAAATGGTAACAAAAAGATATAAGTGTNTACCTGATGAGGTTTGCTTTATGAGCTCAAATACCTGGGATGTTGTAGGTGGAGGAGTATACGGTTTTAATACATGTTGGGTCGATCGATTTGAAAAAGAGTTTGATAAACTTGATTATCAACCTAATAAAATTATTAAAGATCTGTCTGAACTCTCCAAACTTTTTTAAAAAAAATGAAAAATTATTTACTTTTGATGCGACTTGATAAGCCAATTGGTTTTATGCTTTTATTTTGGCCATGTTCATGGGGGTTTGCAATTGCCTTAAACAAAAGATCCATGGATAATGAATGGTTTTTATACTTATTATATTTTTTCATTGGCTCTGTTTTAATGAGAAGTGCTGGGTGCATTTATAATGATATTGTTGACAGAAAAATTGATCAAAAAGTAAAGAGAACAAAATCAAGACCGATTGCTTCTAATAAAATATCTTTAATGAGTGCCTGGATTTTAATTATTGCTTTATGCTCTCTTTCATTAGTTATACTTTTACAATTTAATTTAAATGCAATCTTATTTGGTTTAGCATCTGGCTTATTGATTATATTTTATCCGTTTATGAAGCGAATAACTTACTGGCCTCAACTTTTTTTAGGTATTGTTTTTAATTGGGGTGTAATTTTGAGTTACTTAGTATTTTTTGAGGCAATTAATTTAGAAATCATTCTTCTTTATCTATCAGCAATTTTTTGGACCTTAGGTTATGATACTATTTATGGAATGCAAGATTTGGAAGATGATTTAAAAATTGGAGTTAAATCTACTGCAATAAANTTTAAAAAAAATATTAAGCTTTTTTTGACTTTGGTTTATTCTTTTAGTTTTATAATATTAATTATTGCTAACCTGCTGATAGTGGATTTGTTTAAATTCGAATTCATTTTTTACCTGATACCAATGTTATTTTTAATATTTCAAATTAAGTCGGTAAAGATTAATAATAATAGTCAAAATTTAAGTCTTTTCAAAATAAATAATTATTATGGGTTGTCTATTTTTATAATTCAAATACTTGTTTTTAAACATGCTTAAAACAAAAGATTTCCTATCAGATCTGGCAACAAAATGTATTTCAAAATCCAAAAATTTAGGTGCCACTGATGTTGAAGTAGGTTTAAGTAATAATATTTCTGAAACATTAAATTTTAGAAATGGAAAAATTGAACATTTTGATCGATCAGAAACTCTTTCACTTGGTATTACTACTTACATAAATAAAAAAAAATCAAATGTCTCAACATCAAATCTTGATCAAAATAATCTTAGTTTATTAATAGAAAAATGTATTGAGTGTACAAAAATTTCCCCTGAAGATAAATATGCAGGTCTTCCTGATAAAAAAGAACTAGAAAATAATAAAAAAGACCTAGATCTTTATGATGATAAAGAATTATCTAACGATTTTAAGCAAAACTATTTGGAAGAAATAGAAAATGAAATGTTTTCATTTCCAAAAATAAAGAATTCAAATGGTTCTTCTTTTTCTGAAAATAAATCAAATTTTATTTTTGCAAACAGTAAAGGATTTTGTGATGGTTATTATACTTCTACATTTTCAATCTTTTGTGAGGCGCTAGCTGAAGAAGGTGGTGAAATGGAGAGGGATTATGAGATGTCAATATCTCGTTTTTATAAAGATTTAGAAAATGGAAAAACAATTGGAAAAATTGCTGCTGAAAAAGCTTGTAAAAGACTTGGAGCTAAAAAAATAGAATCTGGAAAAATGCCAGTTATTTTTGACAAAAGAGTTTCTAAATCTTTACTCTCAACTTTTGCATCAGCTATATCTGGTTCATCATTTGTGAGAGGAACATCTTTTTTAAAAGAACATTTAGGGAAAGATATTTTTTCAAAAGAGGTTAACATAATCGATGATCCATTAATTGAAAAGGGACTAGGTTCTCAAGCATTTGATGCTGAGGGTGTTAAAAATAAAAAAATAAATGTGGTAAAAAATGGCAGATTTAATGAATTACTATTAGATACCTATAATTCTAAAATTCTAAATATGACCTCTAATGGCAGATGCGGGGGCACAACAAATTTTTACCTTGAAAATGGCAATGAAGACTTAAAAAAAATTATATCCCAGCAAAAAAAGGCCTTTTTTGTAACAGAACTTATTGGACGTGCTGGAGATATTACAAATGGTAATTATAGTGTAGGTGCGTCTGGAATTATGATTGAAAATGGTGAGTTTACCTACCCTGTAAATGAAGTGACCATAGCTAGTAATTTAAAATACATGTTTAAGAATTTAATACCATGCAATGATTTAGATTTTAAAACATCAACTAATAGTCCCTCAATTATAATTGACGATTTAACAATTGCAGGTAAATAAAATGGAGTTAAGTAATCAAGAAGTAGCGATAAGAATATTTAAAACACAAATCAAAAAATATTTTAAAGAAATTTTAATTATTTTTTTATTTGTAATTATTACTTCCCTAATGACGGCTTTTATAGCCTGGTTGCTTGATCCAGCTATAAAAAAAATATTTATAGAAAAAGATAAATCAATGCTCATTCTAATACCGCTGGCAATCATAGTAACTTTCTTGATCAAAGCTTTGTCAATATTTATCGTGAGGATGACAACTATTAAAATAGCTTTTAATGTTTTGAGAAATATACAAATATTAATGACAGGAAAAATATTAATATCTGACCTATCCTATCTAATTGAAAAACATTCTGGAAAATTTATATCNAATTTTGCAAACGATACCCGCATTCTATTAAGTACAATAATGGCCTTTTCACTTAGCTTAGTTAAAGAAAGTTTCACATTAATAGCCTTGCTAGGAGTAATGTTTTATCAAGATTGGCAATTATNTTTGGTTGCAATTACTATGATTCCATTTGCAGCTTATGCTTCAAAGAGAATTGGTAAAAAAATGCAAAAAGCTGCCTCTGAAAATTTAGACGCATTTGGAAATTTTACAAAATTTTTATCAGAAATTTTAAGAGGTACATCTGTAATTCAAATATATCAAAGAGAGAAGGAGGAGTTAAAAAAATTCTCTGAAATTATAAATTTAAGATTAAAAAAAGAAAAAAAAGTTGAACAGACGAGACATCGTGCTGGACCAATTATGGAGTCTATAAATGCGATAGCAATTGCTTTGGTAATTTTATTTGCTGGATATAGAAGCATTCAAGGTGCGATGGAAATTGGTCAGTTTGTATCTTTCCTTACAGCTTTAATGATGGCATATCAACCAATTAAGGCTCTAGCCGGAATAAACCTAACAATACAAGAGGGTTTAACTGCAGCAAAAAGAATTTATAAAATTATAGATCAAAGTAATGAAATTGTTCATGATCGTAAATTGCCATTATTATCTATTGATGAAGGAAAAATTGAATTTAAAGATATAAATTTTTCTTACCCTGATGGTACTATTGCATTAAAAAAACTGAATTTTGAAGTAAAAGGTAAATCATCAGCTGCACTGGTGGGTTTAAGTGGAAGTGGAAAATCAACAATTTTAAATCTTATTCCTAGATTTTATAATTTAAAGGATGGGAGTATTAAAATCGACGAACAAGACATAAATAAAGTTCAGTTAGAATCTTTAAGAAAAAATATATCACTAGTAAGTCAGGACATCATGCTTTTTGATGATACTGTAAAAGCAAACATAGGATATGGAGATATATTGGCTAACGAAAGTCAAATAAAAGAGGCAGCCAAAAAAGCAGCAGCTGACAAATTTATTAAAAATTTAAGCAATGGATATGACACAATCATTGGAGAATCTGGAATTAAATTATCAGGTGGGCAAAAACAAAGGCTGTCTATAGCAAGGGCCATTTTAAAAAATAGTCCCATAATTTTGTTAGATGAGGCCACTTCTGCTTTAGATACAGAATCAGAGTCTCAAGTTCAAAAAGCAATCAAGAACCTTATCGAAAATAAAACGACTATTATAATTGCTCATAGATTATCTACAGTCAAAAATGTTAATAAAATTTTCGTTATCGAAAATGGAACAGTTATTGAGCAGGGTTCTCATAATGAATTAATTAATGATTCAGTTGTTTATAAAAAACTTTATAATCAACAAAATCTTAATAATTAATGAAAATAATTTATCTAATTTTAACCTACTTAGCCCATCCTTTCCTGTCACTAATATTAAAATTTAGAGTTAAAAAAAAAAAAGAAGATAAATATCGATATAAAGAAAANTTAGGTATTTCTAACATAGTTAATACTAATAATGTTATTTGGTTTCATGTTGCCAGTTTAGGAGAAATAAAATCAATTTTACCAGTCGTCAAACACTACCAACAAGATAATGATTTAAAAATTTTGATAACGAGTGTTACCTTGAGCTCATATTTTTTTTTTAAAGAAAATCTTCAAAGTAAAAATACAATTCATCAATTTGCACCTTTAGATAGTCCGATAATTATCTCTAAATTTTTAAAACGATGGAGACCAAAAGTTTCAATATTTATAGAGTCCGAAATTTGGCCAAACATGATCATGCAAACATGTAAAGTTTCTAAATTAATCTTATTAAACTGCAGAATATCAATAAATTCTTTTAAAAGATGGCGCCTATTTAAAAAAACTTTTCAAAATTTAATTAAAAAATTTGATTATATTACTGTACAAAATCAAGAAACATTAAAATTTTTAGAATATTTTGAAATCAAAAATATAAAATACTTTGGAAATTTAAAATTTATTCAACATAAAAAGCATAATAAAAACAATCTTAATATTTCTAATATCNATANTAGCTGGTGTGCAATGAGTATTCACTTTGANGAGATTGACTATATTATACAAGCTCACAAGGTATTATTTTCAAATAGCAATATAAGCTCAACATTTTTAATACCACGACATTTAAACAAAATTAGTGAAATTGAAGAAAAAATTTTATCTGAAAATATTAATTTACAAAAAACTTCGGNGAATAAAATTATTAATAATTTTAATGGCATTATTCTTGTAGACGAATTTGGACTAGCTGATGAAGTTTTTAATTTCACGAATTTTGTTTTTATGGGCGGATCATTTATTAAACATGGTGGTCAAAATCCAATTGAACCACTTAGATATGGCTGTAATATTTTGTACGGGAAATATATTTTTAATTTCACAGAAATATATAATGAACTAAATCAAAAAAAACTTGCTACGCTTGTTGAAGAACCAGATCAATTGTATAAAAAAATTTCAAAACTCATGGATAATAAGATGAACGTGAATAGTAATTTGTATATTAAAGAATATAGTGACGAAATTTATAAAAACACAATCAATTTTTTAAATCAACAAATCTTAATATGAAGTTTTTATCAACACCAAAATTTTGGAATGACAAAAGTCATCCACTTAAATACTGCTTTTTTCTTTTTTCATTAATTTACTATATTTTGTTTCAGATAAATAAAATGAAGCAAATAATTTTCGAAAAAGAAATTAAAATTAAAACTATTTGTGTTGGCAATATTTATCTTGGTGGAACTGGAAAAACTCCGCTAACAGAGAAAATATACCATAATTTAAAAGATCTTAAAAAAACCTGTATAATTAAAAAGTTTAGACAAAGTCAAATTGATGAAATTAATATGTTAAATTCTAAAACAACAATTTTTACACCAAAAAATAGGCTAGCTGGTCTAATTGAGGCAGAGCAAAAAGGTTTTGAAATTGCAATTTTAGATGATGGTATGCAAGACTTTTCGTTCAAAAAAAATAGATCAATTTTGTGTATTAAGTCAAAAAAAGGTTTTGGAAATGAAAACATTTTACCCGCTGGTCCGTTAAGAGAACCATTGAGTGCAATTCAAAATTATGAAGTTGCTGTAATTAATGGCAAAAAAAATTTTGTATTAGAAAATCTTTTGAAGAGTTTTAAAAAAGATATAAAAATATTTTATTCAAGTTATGTATTAAAAAATAAAGAAAAATTTTATAACAAGAAATTTTTTGCATTTTCNGGGATTGCAGATAATAAAAGTTTCATAGATTTTTTGAAAAAAAATGATGTTAATATAGTTGAAAATAAATTTTTCCCTGATCATTATATATTTTCNGACAACCAAATCGAAAAATTTATACTTAAGTANAAAAAAAAAGGTGTGGAATTAATCACTACTGAAAAAAATTATAATAGCATTTCATCAAGATGCAAAAAGGATATTTTTTTTACTGAAATTGATTTACAAATAGATAATTTTAAAGATTTTTTAAATGAAATTAATTAAATATTTTTTAGAATTTTTAATAGTTATATTTTTTTTTACCATTTCAAAAATTCTTGGTTTAAAAGTGTCATCATATTTATTTTCTAGAATATTTAAAAAAATTGGTCCTCACATTAGATCGTCAAAAAAAAATAGAAAAAAATATATTGATAGCCTTCCCAAAACTAAATCAAGATGAAATTCAATCAATCATGGATCAGATGTGGAGTAATTACGGTAGTNTCTTTGCGGAATATATGCATTTAAATTTTTTAAAAAAAAATAAATATAATAATGTAGAAATCAAAGGTATGGCTCAACTTGATGAATTAAAAAATTTAAAAAGACCAATACTCTTTTTTTCTGCACATTTAGCTAATTTTGAATTACTTGCAATGTACCTAGAAAAAAAGGGCTTCAATATTTCTGCACTTTATAGGCCTCTCAATAACCCTTTTTTAAATCCCATAATGGAATATTTAAGAAAAAAACATATTTGCCAAAATCAAATTCCAAAAACTATACCGGGAATTTCAAAATATAAATATGCAGCTAGAGAATTAATTTCTAAAATAAAAAAAAGAGAGAATATAGCTTTAATGGTAGATCAAAAAGTAACACAAGGAATCAGAGTAAACTTTTTTGGCAAAGAGGCTTTGACTATGAATCTACCCGCACAAATGGNAATAAAATATAACTATGTTCTTCAGCCATTATCGATTAAAAGAAATATGGAAAATAATTTTTATATCAAAATTGAGAATCCAATTAATGTAGATAGTGAAGACGATGAGTATTCAATAACTTCTAAAATTAATAATAAAATTGAAGAAATAATTANTAAAAATCCAGGTGAATGGATTTGGACACATGATAGGTGGAGAATCTAGTTTGAAGAAATCACTAAGTCCGGGTCGACAGGNACATTATTACAATATAATCTGAAATCTAAATGTGGTCCAGTAGATCTTCCCGTTGATCCTACAGTTGCAATTATTTCTCCTTTTTTTACNAACTGATTTTTCTTAACAAAAGTTTTTTCTAAATGTGAGTAAATAGAAATTAAGCCGTGTCCGTGATCAATAATAACTGTTCCNCCTGTGAAAAATAGACTTCTTTCTGATAAAATCACTTTCCCAGAGTTAGAACTCAGAACACTCGTACCTTTGGGTGCTGCAATATCAATACCATAATGAGGCCTCCTTGGTTTGCCATTTAAAATTCTTTGGCTGCCATAAACTCCAGTTGTGATGCCTTTAGCTGGTCGAATAAAACTATCAAAAAAATAACTTAAATTTGAATTAATATTTTTTGCTTTTGAGATTAATTTTCCCTCACTACGAATTTTTTTCATATCCTCAGCAGTTGGAGTAACCTTTCTTTTTGGCAAACCATCAATTCTTTGAATTTTAAATTTTCTAATTTGAACTTTTTTAATTAATTTATTAACTTCTTTATTATTTTTTTTTGTTATTATTACAATTTTATTAGTTTGGTCTCTCGGAATACCAAATACAAAATAACCTTTATCGCTAATTTTAATTTTTTTGTTATCAACATATAAGTCTATTTTTTTATCAACTTTACCAGTTATTAAGCCACCTTGAGTAAACTTACCATATAACTCCAATGAGTTGCATGGTGATGCCATTAAAGAAAAAATGAAAATTATTTTAACAAAGTTAATCATTTTTAAACTTTAGATCTATCTCTAATGGTGAAAAATATGCTTCTTGTAGATCTACATTCCAATATCTTAAATCCTTTATCAAAATTTTTTTTTTAGATACTGCACAAATAACATAATCGCCTTCTGAAATAATTTCAAAATAACCTTGTTTATACCTAAGTTTTGCTTCTCTCATTTTTTTATTTTAATTTGAGCTTCAATTTCTTCATTATAAAATTGAATTCTTATTTCATTATTTTTTTTTAAGCTTTTTGAATTTTTTACAAACTTTTGGCTTTTATCTTTTATAAGAACATATCCCCTTTTTAATGTATTTTGAATATCTAAGCTTTTTAATATAATATTTAAACTTTTTAAATCTGTTGTTTTTAATTTAACGAATGAATTAACATTTAAATATAAATTTTTATATAAATAGAATATATTCTTTTGATTATCTTCGACTATTTTCTTTAGATTTTTTGCNACAAAAATTGACCTTATGTTTCTTAAAAAATTTAAATAATTTTGGATTAAAATATTAATTGATTGTTTTAAAGAAGACTCTAAAAATTTATTTTTTTCTTTTAAATTTTTAATCTCTGGAACAGCCATTTCGGCTGCTGCTGTTGGAGTAGCTGCCCGAAGATCTGCAACAAAATCTAATAATGTAAAATCAGTTTCATGACCTATTGCGGATATAAGTGGACTATTAAAAGCAAATACCCTTCTGAGAATATTTTCTTCATTAAATGGCATTAAATCTTCAATGCCACCTCCTCCTCTTGCTATAATTACTAGGTCAACAGGATTTTTTTCAAAAAAGTCAATTGCATTAACAATCTCTGTCGCAGCATTTTTTCCCTGAACACTAACTGAATAAAGTTTTATATTAGTCGGGAANCGTGATTGGATTCTGTCTATAATATCCATAATTACAGATCCCGACGATGAAGTGATTACTCCAATTTTGTTTGGCAAAAATGGTATTTGTTTTTTAAATTTTTTATCGAAAATACCTTCTTTCTCTAATTTTTTTTTTCTCTGCTCAATAAGTTTGAGCAATGCTCCTTCGCCTTTAACTTCAATCTGGTTTACTTGTAACTGATAACTAGAAATACTACTTTTAGCATATGTGCTTATTCTCCCTTCGGCAATAACTTCTATTCCATCTTCCGGCTGAACTTGAAGATAAGGAACTTTTGATGCCCAACATACAGAATTTAAAANATAATTTTCATCTTTTAATGAAAAATAAAGATGGCCTTTAAAATTTTTTACGCTTGAAATTTCACCTCTTACTCTTATTAAATTAAAATTATCTTCAAGAATTCCTCTTGTGAGATTCGTTAGTTCAGTTATAGAAAACTCTGGTATATTACTCATTATCTTATAATAACAACATATATGAACGTGTGTGTAATTGGAAGCGGTGGAAGAGAACATGCTCTATGTTACAAAATTAAACAATCCAAAAAATTAAAAAAATTATTTTGTTTGCCTGGAAATCCTGGTACAGCAAAAATTTGTGAAAACCTAGTTGTTGATATCTCTGATTTTAATCAAATTTATATATCTATTTTAGAAAAAAAAATTGATTTAGTTATTGTAGGACCGGAAGTGCCATTAGTAAATGGAATTGTAGATTTTTTGAGTGAAAAAAAAATTAAAGTTTTTGGACCAAGTAAACAAGCTTCAAGACTTGAAGGTTCGAAAATTTTTATGAAAAATTTATGCAAAAAGTTCGAAATACCCTCAGCAAAATATTTTGAAATTAAATCTTTAGAAGAAGCGAATAAAGTTATAGATACAATAAATGTTCCTATAGTTGTTAAATCAGACGGTTTAGCTGCAGGAAAAGGAGTTACAATTTGCAAAACTAAAGATGAGGCAATAAACGATATAAATAATATACTAAAGGGAAAATTTTCATCTTCAAACAAAGTGATAGTTGAAGAGTTTCTTGAAGGGGAAGAAGTTAGTTATTTCGTTATTACTGATGGTAAAAACTTTAAACAAATTGGAACCGCTCAAGATCATAAAAAAATTGGAGAAAATGACATGGGCTTAAATACTGGTGGCATGGGTGCATACTCACCATCATTGATTATAGACGAAAATCTTGAAGAAAAAATTATTAGGAAAATTATAATTCCAACTNTCAACGGGATGGAAAAATTAGGTTGTCCTTATAAAGGTATATTATATGCTGGTTTAATGATTTCAAATAACGAACCAAAATTAATTGAATATAACATAAGATTTGGAGATCCAGAATGTCAGGTTTTAATGATGAGGCTAAAAGATGATTTGCTTGATTTAATTATTTCTTCAATTAAAGGAAGCTTAGATTCTAAAAAAACTAAGTGGTCAAAAGATCCAAGTATTACTATAGTAGCAGCTAGTAAAGGCTATCCTGAAAGTTTTGAAAAATTTAAAGAAATTAAAAATCTTCCAAATAATCAGGAAAAAAATATTCAAATTTTCCATGCAGGAACAACTGAAAAAAATGGAAAAATTTTATCTAATGGCGGTAGAGTATTGAATGCTACAGTAATGCTATCAGATCTTAAATCATCAAGAAAAAAAGCTTTAGAGTTACTTGATGATTTAGAATGGGAAGACAAATACTATAGAAGAGATATAGGTTGGCGAGCGATAAAATAACTATCGTTTTTTTTTAAAAAAATTTGAAATTAATTTTGAAAATTTTTCCTCACAAAATCCGTAATAAACATCAATTTTATGGTTAATATGTTTGCTTAATGCTAACTTATAATTATTAACCATTGCTCCAATTTTTTTATCTTCAATAGCAAAGTAAACTCGTCTAATTTTACTAGCAAATATAACTGAAGAACACATCAAGCAAGGCTCTAGAGTCGAATATAAATCATAGCCATCAAGACGTTTTTGTTTAAGTTTTTTACATGATTTAATAATTGCTGAAATTTCAGCATGAGAACAAGGGTTATTATCTTTATTATTCGTATTATATGCTTTTGAAATTATTTTTTTTTTTTGTGGATCATAAATTAATGCTGAAACTGGCACCTCATTATTTTTGAATGCTTTTAATGAATCTTGATATAAAACTTCAAAATTATTNTTTATACTTTTTTTTATTTTATTAATTTTATTATGACTCATAAAAAAATTAGAATAGCTAAACTTCTCGCAAATTACAATAAAGGATCAAGAAGAGAGATTGAAAAAATGATAGTAGATAAAAAGGTATCATTAAATGGCAAAATAATTACATCACCTATAACTTTTGCAAATGTAAGTGATAATATAAAAATAAATAAAAAAAAAATAAATTTTATCAAAAAGGTTAGGATATTTAAATTTTTTAAACCTAGAGGGGTTTTGTGTTCAAAAAAAAAACAAGACTCAAGAAAAATTATTTATGAAATTTTAAGATCTAAATTCAAAAACTATATTTTTGCTGGTAGATTAGATTATAACTCTGAAGGTTTGATAATTCTTACCAACTCATCTAAAATCACAAGATCATTAGAAAAGCCGGAGTATAATTTTTCAAGAATTTATGATGTTAGGGTATATGGTGAATTTAATTTAGGAAATTTAAAAAAAATATCTTATGGAACAAATATTAAGGGAATTAAATATAAACCATTTCAATTTCATATAAAATCTAAAATAAAAAAAAATACAAATTTAGAGATGACACTTTTTGAGGGAAAAAAAAATGAAATTAGAGAAATATTTAAAAGTTTAAATTTACAAGTCAGCAAATTAAAAAGAACACAACATGGGCCATTTTTATTAAAAAATATGAAACCTGGAGAAATGAAAGAAGTCACTATAAATGAAATAAATCAATATGAGAATTATATCCGGAATAAAGAAAGGTAAAAAAATTCTTTTACCAGATGCATCGATAACAAGACCGTTAAAAGATAATGTTAAAGAAAATATATTTAATATTTTGACACACAATAAGCAATTTAAAATTATATTTGAAAATATAAATGTCATTGATTTTTTTTCTGGATCTGGATCTTTTGGAATTGAATGCTTGTCTAGAAATGCGAAAAAAGCTTATTTTGTAGAGAATAATACAAAAACTCAAAATACTCTTTATAGAAATTTATCAAATAATTTTCCTAAAGAAAAATATGAAATATCCAAGAAAGATTTTTTTAAATTAGATAAAACTGGCTTAGTGCAAAACTATAATCCTAAATTAATTTTTTTTGATCCACCTTATGCAATAAAAAATTTTGATGAAATATATAAATTTATTAATAGTCTTAATAATATAAAAGATTTAATATTGGCGCTTCATATAGAAAAAAAAAGACATATTTATTTTGATAATTTTAAGTTTAATTTAGAAAAAATATACGGAATATCTAAAATTATTTTTTTAAAAAATTAACCTTTTAATATTTTATTTTTTATTAATTGAACAGACGGTTGGTCATATGGATTTATTCCCATAACTTTTCCAAGCAAAATAGTTTCTAGAATAAAATAAGAAAACAATTCAATTAAATTAAGCGGATTTCTATGGTCCGATATTTTAATAACACGGTGTGGAATCTTCTTTTCTTTATATACCTCAATGACCGAATTAAATTGTTTTTTTAATAACTCTAATGGAGTTAAATGCTCTATGTTAGTAAAACCTTCGTCAATAAAATGATCAATATAACTCTCATCTTGTGGAGAAAAAATATTGAACATTTTATTATTGGGACCATCTAAATACAATTGCATCATACTATGATGATCTTTGGGACAAATTGATGTAATTGGAGTCATACCTAAATTTTGCTTACCTAAACTTTCAGCATGCAGTTGATGAAACCAATACGAAAAATGCTTTAATCGATAATTATAAATCAAATTACAATAAATACTTAATTTCATTTCTTTTATCAGTGTTACTAGAATTGCAACATTTCTCGTGGGACTTTGGTCGTTATCTTCATTGAGTAAAGCAATGTATTTCTCTGAACCTTCTTCAACTTTAAGATCTAAATCTAAAAATGGTAAAATACCTGTCTCAGACAATATAGAGAATCTTCCGCCTATATTAGGATTATGCTCAATACATTTAATTTTATTTTTAATGGCAAATTTATTTAAAATACTATCTTTGTTTTCTGTGATTATAACCATAGATTCAAAGAGGTAATTGCATAAATTATTATCTTTATACTCCTTTATCAAAATGTTTAAAATTGCAAGTGTTTCGAATGTATCCCCTGATTTTGATATAACAAAATAAACATAATCTTTAAAATTTTTCTTTTTAAAGAAATTTATAAAATATTCGTAGTCAAGATTGTCAAAAAAAATAATTTCACCGTCTATGTAAAAAGATAATGCTTTTGCCCCAGAGGAAGAGCCGCCAAGACCAATAACAACCTTTTTTTTATTTTTGATATCAATTTCATACTTTAACTTTCTAATTTTTGACTGATATTTTTTAGTAAAAGACTCAATTACTTCATTTCCTCCGTTGTTATATTCCTTTAAAAGTTGATCCGAAATTTCTTTTGTTTTGTCTAAATTTTTTAAAAATTGCGTATGATTATTAAAATCAAAACCTTCCTTGTCAAAAAAAAAACTATTATCTAGGTTAATCATTTCTCTCTAGCTGATCAATTATACTCTTTTCAACAGAAGACTTTTTTAAAGTATTTTGATTAATTTCTTTTTTTTCACTGTTTGAATTTAATGAGCTATCAATAATACTTTTAGTCTCATTTACTGCAGTAATTTTGTTTTTCTTTTTTTTAGTTTTACTATCGGGAGGAAGCAAATCATAATTAGGGGGTTTTGTAATAGGATCTATTTTTTTAATTAAAAATTCATTAGGTACATCCTTATCGAAACCAACACCTTTTTTAAATTCTGAGCAGCCCGAAATTGAAAATAAAACAAATATTAAAACTAAAAACTTAATCATTTTTTTTTTATATCACTAATAATTTCGAAAGATAGAAGTGTAACAATACCCAAAGTAATCCAAATATCAGCTATATTAAAAGTAAACCAGTGGAAACCTTTATAATTTATATCTATAAAATCTGGCACAGCATTATAATAAAGCCTATCTATAAAATTTCCAATAGCTCCTCCTGAAATCATCGAAAAACATACTATTTCAAATTTTTTTTCAGATTTAAAAATTAAATAAATAATAAAAACTATAATCATGAATATTAATATGGAGAGAAAATTATAAAAAAAACTTTCACTTTCTAAAAGTCCAAAAGCAATACCTTTATTCCATAATAAAATTAAATTTAGATAAGGATTTATATATAAATCGCTCAGATTGTTTTGGATAAAATAATTTATTACATAAATTTTTGAAATTCGATCTGTTAAAAAACAAATGGTAATTATAAAAATACTTAACAAAATTTTATTTCTTAATTGCGCAATTTTTTCTTTCACAGGGATTTAACGATACTTTCCAGCAGTAATCACATTTTTTTCCCACTGCTTTTTCGATTGCAACTTTAATACCATTATCAAAATCTAAACTTTGCATTTTATACTTTTTTTCATCACTTACTACATCTGCACTGGAGCAAATAAAAAAATCACTTAAATTAATTTTATCAAATACATTTTGATTTTTTTCATCGATTGAGAAAATAATTTTTGTTTCAAGGCTAGATTTTATAATTTTTTTATTTCTTAAATCTTCAATAATTTGATTAACTTCTGTCTTAATTTTTGTAAGTGCGCCCCATTGATTTTTATCGAATTCAATCCTTTGGTCGAATTTTATATCTTTAAAATCTATTAAAAATATACTTTCTTCAAATAATGATTTTTCATCTCTATTTGATAATTTTAGTATTTGAAAAACCTCCTCAATGGTAAAAACTAAAATAGGATTTAACCATTTCATTAGGAAGTAAAGGCAAATTTTTAATATTTTTATACAGTTTTTCCTTTTATTGCTGTCTAGATCGTCACAATATAAACAGTCTTTTCTAATATCAAAATAGAATGAAGATAAATCAATGGTACAAAAATTTAAAACATCTACATATATTTTGTGAAATTCATTTTTTTCAACATGAAGGTTAAAATTCTTATCTAAATCTGAAATTTTATTTAGAATAAAAGATTCTAAAACATCTAAATTTTCAAATTTTAAATTTTCAACTTCATTAAATCTAAATTCATCATTTATATTTCCTAATATAAATCTTAATGTATTTCTAATTTTTCTATAAGACTCAGAATGCTGTGTTATGATAGATTGATCAATCCTTAAGTCCTCTGAATAATCAGAAGCAACAACCCATAGTCTAAGGATATCAGCTCCATTCCTTTTTATAATTTCTTCCGGAGCTACAACATTGCCTAAAGATTTTGACATTTTTTGCCCCTTTCCATCAACAACAAAACCATGGGTAAGTATACTCTTATAAGGTGCTTTTCCTCTAGTGCCCACAGAGTGCAGCAATGATGAATGAAACCAGCCTCTATGCTGGTCAGAACCTTCTAAATACATGTCAGCTGGCCAATTTAATTCTTTTCTATTCTCTAAAACATAAGTGTGAGTTGAACCTGAGTCGAACCAAACTTCGACAATGTCTTCAACCTTTGCATATTCATCCTTATTATATTTTTCTCCTAAAAATTCAGACAGATCTCTTTTGTACCACGCATCACTACCCTCTTGTTTAAAAATATTGTAAATGCGCTCATTAACTTGATCATCAATAATTGGCTCGTGAGTTTTTTTATTAATAAAAATTGGTAACGGAACCCCCCAAAACCTTTGTCGGGAAATACACCAATCAGGTCTAGTTTCAATCATCCCATGAATTCTATTTTTTCCCATTGAAGGAAAAAATTCTGTTTCATTAATACCCTTGATAGCTTTTTTTCTTAGATCATTTGTATCCATTGAAATAAACCATTGTAGTGTTGCTCTATGCACAAGTGGGGCTTTAGATCTCCATGAGTGAGGGTAGCTATGTTTATATTCAGTAGTAAAAACTAATTTTTTAAATTTCTTTAATTCTTCAATAACTAATTTATCTGCTTTAAAAATATGATTACCCTCAAAATATTTAATTATATTTGTATAATAACCGTTATCATCAATCGTATTTTCAGCTTTAATTCCATTTTTTAAACCTAGAGCAAAATCATCTGGGCCATGGCTAGGAGCAACATGAACTATTCCAGTTCCTTGATCTGTATTTACAAAGTCTGCCTCCAACAAAGGTACGTCAAATTGATATCCAAGTTCATCAAGAGGGTGAGTAGCTATCAATCCATTAAATTCATTTCCATTAAAAGTATCTATTATTTTAAGATTACTTTTTGTTACGCTTTTGAAATGTTCAAATAAATCTTTTGCTATTATAATTTTTTCACCTTCATCATCTTGATATATTCCATACTCTAAATTTGTGTTATAGGCTAATGCTCTATTACAAGGTATTGTCCAAGGTGTAGTGGTCCAAATAACTACATTCAAATCATCCATTTCCTTAAATTTATTTTTAATTTTAAATTTTACATATATCTGATTAGAAACATGATCTTGATATTCAACCTCAGCATCTGCTAATGCTGTAGATTCTACTACTGACCATAAAACAGGTTTGTAACCCTTGTATAATCCGCCATTTTTTAAAAATCTTAGAATTTCATTCGCGATTTGAGCTTCTGCATCATTTGACATAGTCGCGTAGTAATTTTCCCAATCGCCTAACACGCCTAATCTTTTGAATTGATCTTTCTGAATTTTAATCCATTCTTTAGCAAATTCTCTACATTGATTTCTAAAATCCAAAATAGATATACTTTTTTTATCAATTCCTTTTTTTTTATTCTGTTCCTCAATTTTCCATTCAATTGGTAATCCATGACAATCCCAACCTGGAACATAGGGGCAGTCTTTTCCATCAATAGATTTAAATTTCACAACTATATCTTTTAAAATTTTATTTAAAGCCGTTCCAATATGTATATTCCCATTCGCATAAGGAGGGCCGTCATGTAAAATAAACTTTTCTCTTCCGGCTCTTTTGGCCCTAATCTTTTTATACAAGTCAATCCTATCCCAAAACTGCGTTGTCTCTGGTTCTTTCTGAGGAAGATTTCCTCTCATCGGAAAATCTGTTTTTGGTAAATTGACTTTATTTTCAGACATTATTTAAGACTCTTTTGGCGATTGTAATATCTTTTTTTATCTGATCTGTAAGATGTTTTTTTGTTCTAAATTTTTTTTCTTTTCTAAGAAACTTAAAAAACTCTATTTTTACCTTTTTTTTGTATAAATTTTTAATAGGTTGAAACAAATGAGTTTCTAAGACCTCGTTTTGTTTTGCTTTAATAGTTGGCGCAATACCAAAATTACTTATAGCATTATATGACTTATTATTGACATGCAACTTAGTTGCATAAACACCTCTCAAAGGTTTAATACAATTTTTTATAAAAACATTTGCAGTCCTAAAACCTAATTTGCGTCCAATTTTATTTCCACTACTGACACTTCCTGTGATAGACCACTTTCTACCTAATAGGATATTAGCTTCATCTATTTTTCCAATTTGAATAAGTTTTCGAATTTGTGATGATGAAATTTTTTTTCCATATAGTTTTTTTTGGATAGCAATTTTTATATTAAAATATTTTTTTAATAATTTCGTATCCCCAGATCTATTCTTTCCAAATTTAAACTCTCTACCAATAATAATTTTTGATGGCGAAACTCTATTTTTTAAAATTTTATGAATAAAGTTGCTAGCACTTTGACTTCTAAAACGATAATTAAATTTTAAAATAATTAAAAAGTCTAATTTCATTTGAAATAAGATATTTTCTTTATCCTGGTTACTTATTATTTTAAGATTTTTATCCTTTAAGAAAAATTCTTTTGGATTTGGATCAAAAGTTAGTAAACCAAATTTTAATTTATTTTTTTTGGCTACTTTTTTTGCTTCATTTAAAATTGAAGCATGGCCTTTGTGTAAGCCATCAAAGTTCCCGATAACCAAAATCGAATTTTTTGTATAATTTAAATTAAATTTATTTCTTAAAATTTTCATTTTACCATTTCAGCTCTTGTTGAAACTTATTTATTTGTAGACTTTCTATTTCATTTGATTTCAATAATTTATCAAAATTTAAATTGTTGTTCCTAAAAAAATCTTTGTAAATGCCATTTAAAATTAATAAGGAATCTATATAATTATTTTGTGCTCCACAAATATCTGTTTTTAAATTATCGCCTATAGCTAATATTCTGTTCTTCTCGATTTCTATATCAAGAATTCTGGATATCTGATTTATTGCAAACTCGTAAATTGTCTCATAAGGTTTTCCAAAATATTTTACTTTGCCACCTAATTTTTTATAATATTTTGCAAGCGCACCAGCGCAAAACTCGATCTTATCTCCTCTAGAAACAACCTCGTCAGGATTTGCACATAAAAAAGATTTATTATTATTTATTAAATTCATAAAAAAATTCTCATAGTTCGATATATCTTGACCGATCTTATCTATTAAACCTGTACAAACTACTTCTTCTGCATCATCTATATTTTTAGTAATATTTTTAATTTCAAAAAAAAGATCGCTATCTTTATCTGGGCCCAAATGAAAAAATTTTTTATCTTTATTATTTAATATATATTTTCTAGTAACATCCCCAGATGTAATGAGAAGATCAATTAAATCTAAATCAAAATTTAATTTTAATAAAAACTTTTTTACTGTTTCATTTGTTCTGGGGGCGTTTGATATCAAAACTATTTTTTTTTTGTTACTCTTTAGTTTTTCTAAGACATGAATAGCATTATCAAATAATTTAACTCCATTATGTATAACGCCCCATAAATCTACAAAATAAATATCGTAATATCTTGAAATGTCCTTAAAATTAATAATCTCTTCTGGAAACTGTTTTCTCATTTTTTATTCAGTTTTCTGAAGAGTATTTTTCAAGTTATCTATCAATTGATCAATTTGATTTTTTTGAATTATTAATGGTGGCGATAAAGCTATAATATCACCAGTCACTCTTAATAATGTTTTTTGATTTTCAAAAGCTTCACACAAAACATTATATGCTCTCCTTGTAGGCTTTCCATCCATAGGCTCAAGCTCTACAGCTCCAATTAGTCCAAGATTTCTAATATCGATTATATTTCTCACTCCTTTTAAAGAGTGTACTGCATCTTCCCAATATATAGATAATTCATTAGCTCTTTCAAAAAGTTTTTCGTCTTCATAAAGTTTTAAAGTTGCTAAAGATGCTGCGCAGGCTAATGGATGGGCTGAATAAGTATACCCATGAAACAGATCAATTGTCTTTTCATCTTTATTCATAAATGCTTCAAAAATTTTATCTTGCACTAAGACTGCGCCCATTGGTACCGTTCCACTGTTTATGCCTTTTGCTAAACATATTAGGTCAGGTGTAACATTAAAATATTGACTCGCAAAAGCCGTACCTAGTCTTCCGAAGCCAGTAATTACTTCATCAAAAATTAAAAGAATATCGTTTACATCACATATTTTTTTTAATTTATCTAAATAATTCTTAGGTGGAATTAATACACCAGTTGAACCTGCAACTGGTTCTACAATAACAGCTGCTATATTAGCCGATCCGTGATTTTGGATCATATCTTCTAATTCATTTGTAAGCTCTTCACCCCAGCTTGGCTGACCTTTAGAGAAAGCATTTTTTTCTAAATTATGTGTATCTTTTAAATGATAAACTTCTGGTAAAAATTTATTAAACTGACTTCTGTTTTTTTCGATACCACCAACTGAAACTCCACCAAAATTAGTTCCGTGATATCCTCTGTTTCTGCCAATAAGTATTCTTTTTTTTTCTTTGCCCTTTTCTCTCCAATAAGAGAGGGCAATTTTTAAAGCACTTTCAACTGCCTCTGATCCAGAGTTTCCAAAAAAAACATGATTAAATCCGTCCGGAGCCATTTGAGATAATTTAGAGCTCAATTCAAATGATTTTGGGTGCCCCATGTTAAAAGCAGGCGCAAAATCTAGTTCGCTTGCTTGATTTTTAATTGCCTCAACTATTGGCTCTCTATTATGACCGGCGTTACAACACCATAACCCAGCTACACCATCCAAAATTTTTTCTCCGGAAGGTGTATAATAATACATACCCTTTGCTTTTGAAATTAATCGAGGTTTTTTTTTGAAGTGTTTATTTGCAGAAAAAGGCATCCATAGAGATTCTAAATCATTAGGAAAGTTTGCAGACTCGCAAGATTTGAAGGCTTTTTTGATAGAACTAAATACAGACATTGTTTAGCATATACTGCAAAATAGCTCGAAAAACCACATATTCTGGGTTTTAGTAACCCCTTGAAAATTTGGAATTCATAATCATATCTCTGCCATAACGTTAAAGGAGAAAACTATGAAATTCAGACCGTTACACGATAGAGTGTTAGTTGAATCATTAGAAAGTGAAGAAAAAACTGCTGGTGGAATTATTATTCCTGATACTGCAAAAGAAAAACCTCAAGAAGGTAAAGTAGTTGCGGTAGGACCAGGAGCTAAATCAGAAGATGGAAAAATTACACCAATGGATGTCAAAGTAGGTGATCAAATTCTTTTTGGAAAGTGGTCAGGCACTGAAGTTAAGATTGATGGAAAAGAATATTCTATCATGAAAGAAAGTGACATCATGGGAGTAATTGCAAAGAAATAATTTAGGAGGAAATTAAAATGGCAGGAAAAATTGTAAAATTTGATACTGAAGCTAGAAACTCAATGCTTAAAGGCGTTGACATTCTTGCTAATGCTGTAAAAGTTACTTTAGGACCAAAAGGAAGAAATGTTGTGATAGATAAATCTTTTGGAGCTCCAAGGATTACTAAAGACGGTGTTACTGTAGCAAAAGAAGTTGAGTTGGAAGATAAGTTTGAGAACATGGGTGCTCAAATGGTAAAAGAAGTTGCTAGTAAAACAAATGACGAAGCTGGTGATGGAACTACAACCTCAACTGTATTAGCTCAATCAATTGCTAAAGAAGGTTGCAAGTATGTATCTGCAGGAATGAATCCAATGGATTTAAAAAGAGGTATTGATACTGCAATTGAAAAAGTGATTGAAGAAATTAAAAATAGTTCAAAGAAAGTAAAGACTAGTGAAGAAATTGCACAAGTTGGAACAATTTCTGCAAATGGTGAAAAGGAAATTGGAGATATGATTTCTAAAGCTATGCAGAAAGTTGGTAACGAAGGTGTGATTACGGTTGAAGAAGCAAAAGGTCTTCAAACTGAACTAGATGTCGTTGAAGGTATGCAGTTCGACCGAGGTTTCTTGTCACCATACTTTATTACTAACTCAGACAAGATGATTGCTGAACTAGATAATCCACTAATTTTATTATGTGAGAAAAAACTATCAAACTTACAATCAATTGTTCCTCTTTTAGAATCTGTTGTTCAATCTTCTAGATCACTATTAATTATTGCTGAAGAAGTTGAAGGTGAAGCTTTAGCGACTTTAGTTGTAAACAAATTAAGAGGTGGTTTAAAAGTTGTTGCGGTTAAAGCTCCAGGTTTTGGAGATAGAAGAAAAGCGATGTTAGAAGATATTGCAATCTTAACTGGTGGAACTTTAATATCTGAAGATCTTGGTATCAAGTTAGAGAACGTAAAAATCAATGATCTTGGATCTTGTAAAAAAATTAAAGTTGATAAAGATAATACTACAATTGTTGATGGCGCTGGAAAAAAAGGTGACATTGAAGCAAGATGTGGTTCAATCAGAAAACAAATCGAAGAGTCAACATCTGACTATGATAAAGAAAAACTTCAAGAAAGACTTGCTAAACTAGCTGGCGGTGTTGCCGTTATAAAAGTTGGTGGAGCAACTGAAGTTGAAGTTAAAGAAAGAAAAGACAGAGTTGATGATGCACTAAATGCTACTAGAGCAGCTGTTGAAGAAGGAGTTGTAACTGGTGGTGGATGTGCTCTACTTTATGCTTCTGAAATTTTAGATAATTTAAAAGTAAAAGGTGATGATCAAAAAGCTGGTGTAGAAATTGTAAAAAAAGCTTTACAAGCTCCGATCAGACAAATCATCGCTAATGCTGGTGTGGATGCATCCGTAGTTGTTGGAAAACTTTTAGAAGGTAAAAAAGGATCTAATGGATATGATGCTCAATCAGAAGAGTATTGTGATATGTTCCAAAAAGGAATTATCGATCCTACAAAAGTAGTAAGAACTGCTCTTCAAGATGCTGCATCAATTGCTAGTTTGTTAATTACAACTGAAGCAATGATTGCAGATAAACCAGATGATAAAGATTCTGGTCCAGCAATGCCTCCTATGGGTGGCGGTATGCCTGGTATGGGTGGAATGGGAATGTAATTCCGAACCGAATTTAAAAAAGCCCGGTGTAACCGGGCTTTTTTTTACTTAAAAATATCTAATTCTTTTTCTTTAAATTTTTTCGAGACAAATAAACAGGCTGAACTTTTTAATATTTTTCCATCAGAAATTATTCTTAGGTTGTTTTCTTTTAGTGTTGATCCTGTCGATGTAATATCAGTTATTAACTCTGCCGAACCTGTAAAGGGGTAAGACTCTGTTGCACCTAAACTCCCAACTATTTTAAATTCGGTTACCCCTCTTGATAAAAGGAAATCCTCTGTCAATTTTGGATACTTTGTTGCAACTCTCATTCTTCGATTATATTTTTCTTTAAACTCAAAACTAACCTCTTCTAAATCTGCAATATTTTGAACGTCAAGCCAGTCATTTGGTACAGCCACGACTAAATCAGCAAAACCAAAATCTAGTTTTTTCAAAATCTTAATATTATTTTGATATTCATCTGGTAGTTCCATCAAAAGATCTAAACCTGATACTCCAGCATCTAAAGTTCCATCATTTAATCTTTCAATGATTTCTCTAGCGTGTAAAAAAATACCATCAAAATTGTCACTTTCTTCAAAATTAAAGAAGTAATTTCTAGAATTTGTATTTTTAATATTTAAATTTTTTGACGCAAATATTCTTATGCTTTCATCTTTTAATCTTCCTTTACTGGGTAATCCTAATCTTATTTTGTTCATATCAATTGATTTAAATTAATTGCAGCACCAAAAGCCGGGGTCTGCTTACCACCTAAAGTTTTAATTAAATTATTATATTCACCTCCTCTGGCAAGTTCTTTATTCTGTTTACAAATTGAAAATGCTAAACCAGTATAATATTGAGTTTCTCTTCCAAACTTGGCATCAAAGATGATATCGTGTTTCGATCCTAATTTTTTGTTTAAATTATTAAATTTCGATAAAGTTTGATTAATATTTTTTATTTTCAAATTATTTTTTTCAACAAAATTTTTAATAACATTTCTTGATTTACCTAAAGGAACTTTTAATTTTAAAAAATCCTTAATAATTTTGACACTACGACTACCTCTAAAATTATCTCGTGGATCTTTTATTTTCTTTTCAAATCTCTCAATAATCTCCTCAACGGTTCTACCACCAATTACCTTGCCAGCTTCCATTTTTTTAAGTTCTTCAAGTCTATCATAATCAATTTTAATCTTTTCATCATCAAGATCATAATTTGTGTCTAATCGTTTTAACAGCTCATCAAAATATTCTTTTCTAGAATAATGTCTGATTAATCTTAATTTCCATCTTTGAGGTAAATTTAATGAATTAATTAAATTCTGAAATAAACCAAGATCGTTTAAAACGATTTCAATTTTTTTTAATTTTTGAAATACAGATAAAATAGTAGATAAAATTAAATATTCAGGCGACGATTTAGAGTTAATAATTTCACAACCAATCTGATCAAAAACATTTAAATCTCTTTTTTTATTCAACTTAAATGCTGATCCAAAATAAGATAATTTTTCAGTCCCCTTTTTTTTACTTTGAATATATTGAATGGCTGTTGCAATTGTTAAATCAGGTCTCAAACTAATTTCTTTTCCAGACTTATCTTTAAAATTTAATGAGTATTTTTTAAAAGCTTCTCCGGATCGCNTGTGTNAGAAGATCNGTATCNATNACAATNTCNAGNTCNATAAAATNAAAACCTTTNTTTTTNAAAATATTTAATATTTTTTTTGAAATATTTTCTTTATTTTTTTTATTTATTAAAGCTTTTGACATGCCTATTTTTTTATCTCTTTTAATAAATCTGATANTGCAAAAGTCTTTTGTGCATCTTTGGATTGCGTCCAATCTTCTCTAGATTTAATATCTTCAGATACTTTNCTACCTATTACGAGATTTTTTAACGTTACNAATTCTTTTGAAACTTCATCATCACCACAAATAATCACATATTTGCAATTTCGTTTATCTGCATATTTTAATTGAGCTTTGAAATTCGAAGACCCAGAATAAATTTCAGAATTAATATTATTNGATCTCAATAAATTTAAGATTTTAAAATAATAATCCATATATTTTTCATCTAGNATACAAATTAAAACAGGATTTTTTTGACTGAAATTAAAAATATTCTTTTGATTTAATGCATATAATAAACGGTCAAGACCAATAGAAATTCCAGTAGCTGGACAATCTTGATTTTTAAATCTTTTTACAAGNTCATCATATCTTCCGCCACCACCAATAGAACCAAATTCAATATCTATTCCTTTTTCATTTTTAACTTTGAATGTAAGTTCTGCTTCAAAAATTGGTCCGGTATAATATTCAAGACCTCGGACCACTGCTGGATCAATTTTAAAATTGTTAAATTCAAAAAACGCAAAGTTTTTGACTATTTGNTTTAATTCGCTGATACCTTCTTGAAATAATTTATTTTTACATCCTATTTGCTCTAATTGATCTATCCCTTTTGAATTTAAAAATTCTACAATTTTATCTATTTGTTTTACNTCTAATTTTGCNCCTNCAGTAAAATCACCTGATTTATCTTTTCTACCTTTTCCTAATAATAATTTAACACCATCAATGCCGACTCGATCTAACTTATCAATTGCCCTTAATGATGTAGACTGTTGATTTTGATCTTTAATATTTAGCTCTTCTAGTAAACCTTTTGATAATTTTCTATTTGAAATTTTAATGTTAAATTCATTATTTGCTAAACCGCACTTTTCTAATATTTCTGATATTAAAACACATAATTCGCTATCAGCTAATAAATTATTTGTTCCAACATAATCAGCATCAAATTGTAAAAATTCTCTAAAACGNCCTGGTCCTGGTTTTTCATTTCTCCATACTGCACCTAATTGATATCTTTTGAAAGGTCTTGGAAGATTATCAAAATTTTTTGCAGTAAACCGGGCTAACGGTGCTGTAAGGTCATATCTCAAAGATAACCACTTTTTACTATCCTCAAATGAAAATACTCCTTCAGATGGTCTATCTTTATCAGGTAAAAATTTTCCTAAACTTTCCGTATATTCAAAACTAGGTGTCTCAAGAAATTCAAAGCCATACTTCGTCATGACCTCCTTAATTTGTTTAATTAAGAAATCTCTTATAACCAGCTCTTTTTCTTTTCTATCGATAAAACCACCGGGTAAATCTACGGGTGGCTTACTAATTTTTTTATTCATTATTTTGGTACAGCTGGTTGGAGTTGCACCAACGACCTCCTGTTCCACAGACAGGCGCTCTAACTAACTGAGCTACAGCTGCATTTGTTAAAGTTTATATTATTTTTTTTTTGTTAAATATATAGTTAATTGCCAAGCCCATGCTTAGCATGTGTGTGGTGGTGCGTATGATTTAAAACTATATTTTTCATTGATCTGTTAAGTACTTATTTAAAATAAAATTTCAAGTTCTAAATGGTGGTCTCGGCTGGAATTGAACCAGCGACACAAGCCTTTTCAGGGCTCTGCTCTACCAACTGAGCTACGAGACCAACAGAAAGGCTTTTTTCATATAATTATTAAATAATCAATTAAAAATTCTTTATACTTTTTAGTAAATTGACTGTTTCGTACAATGGTAAACCCACGACATTTGAATATGACCCGTTTATTTTAATAACAAATCTCTCTGCGTACCCCTGGATAGCATATGATCCTGCTTTATCAGTCCATTCATTTGTTTTTATATATTGATCAATTTCGTCATTATGAAGTTTTTTGAATTTTATTTTAGTGTCTACAATTTTAATTTTCTTATTATTTTTATACAAAACGCAAACGCCAGTGCTTACATTATGATTTCTACCTGATAAATATTTTAATGTTTTAATTGCATCTTCTTTACTAGATGGCTTGCCAAAAATTTTTTGATTAGTTGTAACTATCGTATCCGCTGAAAGTATTATGTCTTGTTTATATTTTTTCTGAATACTCAAAGCTTTTTCAAAGCAAATTCTTTTCAAGTATGACTTAGGTTTTTCTTTTTTTTTTATAATCTCATCAATATTTGAGGGCTCAACAATATCAGGAAAAATATTAGTAACTTTGAGTAGTTCTAATCGCCTAGGAGATGCGCTTGCTAATATTAATTTAGACATCTAGACTGTTATTTAAGTCTAAAAGTTATTCTACCTTTAGTTAAATCATAGGGAGTGACCTCAACTAAAACTGTGTCACCAACTAATACTCTAATTCTATTTTTTCTCAGTTTTCCTGAACTATGCGCTAAAATCTCATGATCATTTTCTAATTTTACCCGAAATGTGGCGTTCGGTAACAATTCTGTTACTTTGCCTTTGAATTCGATCATTTCTTCTTTTGCCATTAATTTTTTATCCTTTTGCTTACTGACAGTGCGTGCGCATGTAAGCCTTCATAGTTTGCGAGATTTATAGCCATTTGACCAATCTTTTCAATGCCTCTTTTGGTGCACTTTATTAAAGATGTTCTTTTTAAAAAATCATTAACAGATAAACCCGAGGCAAATCTTGCAGAACCAGAAGTTGGTAATACATGATTTGGTCCAGCTAAATAATCTCCAATAGCCTCAGGGCTAAATTCACCTAAGAATATAGAGCCTGCATTTTTAATTTGTTTTTCCAATTTTTCAGAACCTTTAATTTTTATTTCAAGGTGCTCAGGTGCAATAACATTTGCAAAATCTACTAATTCTTTTTTATTTTTACACACAACTATACAGCCATAATTTTTAATACTTTTAGATGCAATTTTTTTTCTAGGTAAAGTTTTTAATATTTTTTTAACTTCTAAAGAAACTCGTTTTGCAAATTTTTCACTTGTGGTTAACAAAATTGATTGAGATAAAACATCATGTTCTGCCTGTGATAATAAATCAATAGCAGTCCAGTCTGCTCTATTGCGATCATCCGCAATTACAGTGATTTCTGATGGTCCAGCAACCATATCAATACCAACAGTTCCAAAAACCTCTTTTTTTGCTGTAGCTACAAATATATTTCCAGGCCCAACAATTTTATCAACCTTGGGAACATTTTTTGTTCCGTATGTTAAAGCAGCAACTGCCTGCGCACCGCCTATCCTGAAAATTGATTTTATTTTACATTTTTTTGCTGCATATAATACGCCAGCATTTATTTGACCTTTAGGAGTTGGCATCACACAATATATATCTTTAACACCAGCAACCATTGCTGGAATCGAATTCATTAATAATGTGCTCGGATAGCTTGCCGTTCCGCCAGGTACATAAACTCCAACTTTGTCTAAAGGTAAGATTTTGTAACCTAATTGATTGCCTAATTTATCTTTAAATTTAAAACCCTTGTACACTTGTTTTTTGTGAAATTTTGTAATTCTATTAAAAGCAAGATCAATAGACTTCTTAATTTTTATATCTAATTTTTTGATCTTTTTGCTAATTAACCTGTCATCTAATTTAATTTTTGATGGACCAAAATTTACCTTATCAAATCTTTTGGTATATTTAATTAAAGCTAAATCATCATTTTTTTTGATATCGCTGATAATTTTTTTTACTATTTTTTGACTATTATTTGACTGAATTCTTTTAGAATCAAGAACTAAATCAAAATTTTTTTTAAATAATTTACTTTTTGTATTTAATATTTTCATTAAATTTTATGAACAGGCTTAATTTTTGTTTTCCAACTATCAGAAAAATCTTCTAACGTTGCATTAATTGCCTCTACATTTACTGATATAGTCATATTGCCTGAAAATAAAAGATTAATATTAATATTTTCTTGATCACCCTGCTCAACATTAATTGTTAGAAATTCTAGTGCTTTTTCTTCTTGAGGATTAAGATTTTTTGATTTCACTGATCTTACATCATCTATTTTTAATGCTGATCGTATTCTTTTGTTATCTCTAAAAATACCCTTTTCAGCATCTTCCCACATAAATCTATTAAATATACAAATAAATGCTTTATTTTTTTCTAAAAATTTTATTTCTTTAGGAGTTGTAATGCTATCTTGTAAATAGGCAGCAAATACCTTTAGATCATTTTTGTCGTCAGCTTTTAGCTTTAGAAAACCTTGATTATCGAACATTTAAAAATTTAATTTTAGCTCCACATTTTTTTAATTTTTTTACTAAATCTTCATAGCCTCTTTCAAGGTGATAAACCCTGTTTATCACAGTTTTTCCTCTTGCTACCAAACCGGCTAGCACTAAACATACGGAGGCTCTTAAATCTGTTGCCATAACTTCAGCTCCAGAAAGCTTATCTATACCTGTAATCTTTGCTACATTATTGTTTATTTGAATATTAGCCCCCATCCTTTGCAGCTCCAAAACATGCAAAAATCTATTTTCAAAAATATCCTCTTTAATTTCTGAGGTGCCTTTCGTTAAAATGAGCAAACTCATTAGCTGAGCTTGCATATCCGTTGGAAAACCAGGATATGGAACTGTTTTTATTTTAATAGGTTTTGATTTTGAAGGTAAAATTTTTAAACTCGTATTTGAGATAAATTTAAATTTAAAGCCAATTTTTTTTAGAACAATTATAATATTTTTTAAATGGTCAATTAAAATGTTGTTTAAAGTTAAAGAACTTTGTGTAATGCCAGAAGCTATCATATAAGTCCCAGCTTCTATTCTGTCAGGCATAATACTGTATTTTGTACTATTTAAACTCTTAACTCCTTTAATTAACAAAGATCTTTTTGCTGTAAATTTGATAGTGGCACCTGATTTATTTAAAAAATTAATCAGATCAATTATCTCTGGTTCGATTGCAATATTTTTTAATTTAACTTGTTTATTCGATAAACAACAATTTAAAATAGCAGTCTCAGTTGCTCCTACAGATATTTTCTTAAATTTATACGATATTTTTTTTTTAATAGATTGCTTATTAGAAACAACATAACCTTTTGAAATTTTATTTTGATATCCACACTTAGACAAAAAATCTAAATGTATATCAACTGGTCTTGCTCCAATTGCACAACCACCTGGCAAAGAAACTTTTGCTTTGTCATATTTAGCTAATAATGGTCCGATAACCAAAATGCCTGCTCGCATTGTTTTAACTAGCTCATATTTTGCTACATAATTTTTTTTATTTTTTGAAGTTATTTCTAATGTATTTCTTTTTACTTTAACTTTTTTGCCTAATGTTTCCAAAAGATTAACCATAGTCAATATATCTTTAACAATTGGAACATTACTTAAAATTATTTTTTCATCTATTAATAATGTTGCTGCTAGTATTGGTAGGCTTGCATTTTTAGATCCTGAAATATTAATTGATCCATGAAGCTTTGCTCCTCCTTGAATAACAATTTTTTTCATTGATAATTAGATTTTCGGAAGTGTTACACCAGTTTGTTTCATATACTTTCCTTTTCTATCTGCATACGAGGTTTCTGGAGACTCATTTCCTTTTAAGAAAATAAACTGGCATGCCCCCTCATTAGCATAAATTTTTGCCGGCAATGGAGTTGTATTTGAAAACTCTAAAGTCACATGGCCTTCCCACTCAGGTTCCAATGGTGTTACGTTTACTATAATTCCACACCTAGCATAAGTACTTTTTCCCAAGCATATCACTAAAGTGTCTCTTGGAATTTTAAAATACTCAACTGTTGAGGCAAGAGCAAAGGAATTTGGAGGAACAATGCATACATCTTCTGTTTTTGTAATCAAATTATTATCTGAGAAATTTTTTGGATCTACAATTGATGAATTAACATTGGTAAATATTTTAAATTCACTTGAGACTCTTGCATCATATCCAAATGAAGAAAGGCCATATGATATATTGTTAGATCTTTCTTGTTTTTCAATAAATGGACTTATCATGCCATGCTCTAGTGACATTTTTTTAATCCATTTATCTGAGAGAACGCTCATTATTTATTTTCTAATTTTTTTTTGAATTCTTTTCGCTTTTTTAAATTTTGTTTTAAAGCATCAGCAAGCTTTTGTTTTTTATCATCCTTTTTGGATAATAATTGCATAGCTATTTATCTGGGTTGGTTAAATCATCTAAAGTGATAGGTTTATTAATATCGTGCATTTTAATCTCTTCACTTTTCTCTTCAATATCTGACGTGGAGGCTCTTTTAGCTTTCTTTAGAGCTAAACGTTCTTTTCTTTTAGCTTCCTTAAGCATAGCTCTTTCTCCTCTTTTGGATTTATAATCATAATGTATACCCATGACCGAGCCTCCTACGTTAAATTTTTAACCTATTCTTTTTTTAGGTTAACTGCTGAAGGGCCTTTTTTTCCTTCTTCGATTTCAAAAGTCAAAGAATCACCTTCATCTAGATAACCTACTCCTGAATCTTTTACTGCAGACATGTGAACAAAGACGTCTTTCTCTTTGTCTTCTCGTTCAATAAAACCATAACCTTTGGTTCCATTAAACCATTTTACTTTTCCTTTTATACTCATACTTACTTTCTTATTAAATTACAGCATCAACTTTGATGCTGGGCACTTTAAATAGATATCCGAAGATTTTGTCAAGAAATTGGATAGCTACATTAAGCGGCTTTTATGAACTTTCTGCAGAAATACAGTTTTGTTTTGTAATTTTTTTTCCAAAATCTGGATTTGTCTTATTGTTCACAATCCAAATATAAGATTTTTCGTACGTTCCATCCTTCGCAACTTGAGTACATTTTTTACCAAATTTAACTGAGTGTTGTGCGCAATTAGCTACAAAAACGAAAGCTAAAAGTACCAATATATTAGACATTTTTTTTATCATGGAAAATAAATACAAATTAAAAAAGTTTAATTTTTGATTAAAAAAAGACTTTTATTAGACAATGGAAAATATATTAATAATTAAAACGCCCACATAGCTCAGTTGGTAGAGCACGTCCATGGTAAGGACGGGGTCATCAGTTCAATTCTGGTTGTGGGCACCACTTATTTTAAATTTGAAATTTCCTTGTAAAGAGAGGAATGATCATCGTTCTCAAAACCTGAGTCACATAAATTTTTAAACATATTTTGTATAAGCTTCGAAATTGGAAGCTTTATGCCTTTTTGTGAGGCGCATTCAAGAATATTGTTCATATCTTTCAAATGAGTAATATTTTTTCCTCGAGCAACAAAATCTTTATCTATCATTCTTTGTCCATGATTTTGTAGAATTTTTCCATCAGCGAACCCTCCGGATACTGCTGTGATAAATTTTTTTGGATCTACTCCATTTTTTTCACATAAAATAATAGCTTCAGCCACTGCTCCAATTGTGACTCCTACAATAATTTGATTACATAATTTTGCAACCTGTCCACAACCGTTTGGACCTACCAAAACTGGCCTACCTATTGTCTGCAAAACTTTATATACTTTTGAAAATATTTTCTCACTCCCGCCAACCATTATAGCTAGCGAGGCAGATTTGGCTCCTTCAGGACCACCTGAAACCGGGGCATCTAAAAAATCAACGCTTAATAACTTTAAAATTTTGGAACATTTAACTGCAGTAGATACTTTTGTTGAGCTCATATCTATAAAAATTGACCCACTTTGAATATGTTTTGACACTTTTTTAACAGTCTCTAAAACCGCTTTGTCGTCTGGCAACATAGATATTATAATATTTGAATTTTCACACACTTGCTCAATGGATTTACATATAATAATGCCACTTTGATCAAGTCCTTTCATGCGTTCAAAAGTTCTGTTATATGCTTTTAATTTAAATTTCTTCGAAATATTTTTGGACATTGGATAGCCCATCAAGCCTGTACCAATAATTGCAATTGTCTGAATCAAAATATAATTAACTCTCTTTATTTGATCTAAATAAAAAATTTAATTTTTAAAATAAAATTAAGTATTAAAATTAATTTAATCTAAATCTACATGAATTTGTCTGCACCACCAGAGGCCTCAATAACAGAACCAGTAACAAATCCATTACACTCTGAGCACAAAAAACATGCTATTTGGGCTATTTCAACTGGTTTTCCAAATCTTCCTACTGGAGTAAGTTCTTCACCTAGTTGTTTAATTATAACTTCATCATCTAAATTTGCTAAATCTTTTCTAGTTTGCCTAACTTTTGGTAGCATATTCTCTTCCCAATTTTTTGTTCTGACTGCACCAATACCTATTGCGTTCGCAATGATATTAAAAGGAGCAAGATCTAGAGACAAACTCCTGGTAAGATTATTTATGGCTGCGCTGAGACCATGAGAAATTGTTAATTTGGGATTAGGATATATTCCGCCAATTGATGACATATTTACAATCCTGCCCCATCTATTTTTTTTCATTATTGGAGCAACTAGCTTGCAGGTATTTATTAAACTAAAAATTTTAACATCAATCATAGACTGCCAATCTTCTGGTCTGGCATCAACAATACCACCAGCTTGTGCTTTACCAGCATTATTTACTAAAATATCAATTTTATTATAACTTTTTTCTATTTCGTGTATGGTTTTTTCAACTTGTTCAAAATTTGAAGTATCACAAGCAAAAGCATCAACTTCTACACCTGTAACTTCCTTAATTTGTTTCTTGGCCTCTTCAAGTTTTTGCCCATTCCGACCACAAATTATAACTTTGGCACCCTCTTTAGCGAATTCTTCTGCAGTTGATAGACCGATACCTGAACTTGCACCAGTTATAAAAGCCACTTTGTTTTTTAATCCTAAGTCCATGATTTATTTAACCCTCAATAGCATATTTCTATCTCTTCTTGGTAAAATCATTTCAAACTTGGCTGTCTCTGGTGGATAATAAAAAACAGTAAGCTCGATCGGCTTTTTTCTGTCTGTAAGAGTAACTCTCGAATTCTTGAGACAATAAGAATTTTCTTTTAATTTTAATAATTTTAGAATTTCATTAGATACTTTTGTTACACTGATTTCATATTTCGCTTCTTTAATAATTATGCCAAGTTCTTCTTCGAATACATCATAAGTTGTCATTAAATTTTTAGATTTAGATATTATTTCTGTTACACCCTGAAAAACTTCTGGCATAAAAGTATCTAGGACAGCGTACGGCTGTTTATTTAGATTCACTAATCTTCTTGTTTTAACAACCTTGGTATTTTTTTTTAAATTTAAATCAGAGACTAGTTTTTCGTCTGCCTTAACTATCTCATTAAATAAGACTTTTACCTTTGGATTTAAATTTTTTTCTCTTAAAGCATCAATAATAGTTTTTGCCGTAGATAAAGACTGTTTTATTTTCTTACTTTTTACAAACGTGCCCAGCCCCTGCTTCTTAATGATTAAATTTTTTGCTTCGAGTTTGTTTAAAGCTAATCTCACAGTGACTCTACTAACTCCATATTTTTTACCAAGCTCATCTTCACTGGCAATCATATCGCCAACTTTAAGAGTTTTCGACTCAATCTTATCTTGAATATCGCCAACAATTTTATCTTGTAACGAAAATTGTGATCTCTTTGTAGCAAGCATTAAAAAATAAATTTAATTAATGTTAAATCTTGACTGAAATCTACCCATGCCAACAGTTATACTTTTAGATTGTGTATATTCTAACATAGCCTCAGAGCCATGCTCTCTACCAACACCACTTTTTTTATAACCACCAAACGGTATTTCAGACTGATAGCCATATGCATTTATAAATACATTTCCTGATTCAATTCTATGTGCTAAATCGTGAGCTTGTCTTATATCATTAGACCAAACATATGATGCTAATCCAAAGTCGCTATCGTTTGATTTTTCTACAGCATCGTCAAGATCTTCATATTTAAATACAGATAAAACTGGTCCAAATATCTCTTCTTGCGCCATGTGTGAATTATGACTTATATTAGTTGCAATTGTAGGAGCATAGAAGTTACCTTTTGTTAAATTATCATCAGTCGGTTTAAAACCTCCACAAACGATATTAACTCCCTCGTTTTTTGATTGATCAACAATTTTTGAAATATCTTCCACTCTTTTCTTTGTCATCAATGGTCCGAGTTGGGTACTTTCATCTAATGGATTGCCCATTGGAATTTTTTGAGCTTGCTCGCTTAATCTATTTATAAACTTATCATGCATTTGGTTGGATAAATATAATCGTGTCCCGGCAAAGCAAACTTCGGCTTTTCTTGCGAAAGCAGCTGTCAAAACTCCATCTATAGTTTCGTCAAAATCAACATTGTCTGTTACAATAATTGGACCCTTTCCACCTAGCTCCAAAACTGATGGTGTTACGTTTCTAGCAGTTTGCTGAAGTATTTCATATCCACCTTCTCCGCCACCCGTAAATATTACTTTTTTAATTAGTTTATGTTCAACAATTTGTTTGCCAGTAACTCTACCAGATCCTGTAATTATGTTAACTGAACCTTTTGGAAAACCAGCTTCCTCCAAGGCCTCGGCCAAAGCCAGTATACTTAAAGGAGCAACAATAGATGGCTTTATTACCATTGTGTTACCGCAAGCAAAAGCAGCTGCAAAACCTCTGGCCATTAATTTAAATGGTGTATTCCAAGGTACGATTTGTCCAATCACACCATAAGGCTCTCTAATCATATAATTAAATCTTGGACCCAAATCTTGGAAAGAACCCTCAATTTTTCCAGCGTGTCCAGCGAAATACTCAAAATGAAGCGCTGACGTTGAAATTTCCATTCTTGTTTCCCTAATTGGTATACCGGTGTCAATACTTTCTAGATAGGCAAATTTTTCAACATCTCTTTTAACAATTCTTGCTAAATTATTCAGGAGTTCTCCACGTTCCCTGCCAAGCATTTTTTGCCAATTACTACTTTTAAATGTTGCATGAGCATTTTCAATAGCAAAGTCTACTTCTTCTTTGGATGCTGATTTTAATTTGCAAATTGAACTATTATCAAATGGATTGGTTATCTCGTGTTCCTGGCCGTTACCGTGGTCTGCCTTACCGTCTATATATTGTGTTAACGTTAAAGAATGTTTTTTCATTGTATTTTATTTAGTACCTTTACTTGTATTGGTTTTTTTAAGTATTCTACTATCTTCGCTCTATAGTCCTTGTAATGTGCAGTTTCTCTATGAAAATCAAGTGCTTCCTTTCCTGAATAAATTTCAAACAGATGAAAGGTTTCAGTGCCTTCATTTTCCACATCATCCATGCTGTAAAGATCATAGGTAATATTTCCTTCCTCATTACGAGTAGGTTCAACCATACCTTGTAAGATTTTTCTTACGTTTTCTACATCTTTCTCTTTTGGATAAAAACTAGCAAAAACAGTAATCATTTGAAGAGGTATTATAATCATTGTTTTTTACAGTCAAGTTAAAAAAAAGAAATTGACAATTTTTTTTAATACGTTTTAATACGTCTAATAAATTAATAAACTTAACAAAGGAATAGTTATGCCAGCAATGAATCCTAGTAAAGATGCAATGAGCATCGTAATGGTACAGTTTTCTCCTGAAGCAGCTACAACAAAAGAAACTGTAGATAGAAATATAAAAAAAATAGAAGAGTATGTAACAAGAGCAACAAATGGTTTTCCAGGAGTTGATCTGATTGTTTTTCCTGAATATAGTACTCATGGGTTTGGTTTTGATCCATATGCAACTCATTTAAAATTAGCAGAAACAATTCCAGGTGAGTCTACTCAAAAGATGGGAGAGATAGCTAAGAAATTTAATACTTGGTTATGCGTTTCAATAGTTGAGAAAAATTCGGATCCAGAATTAAAGCCATATAACTCAATGGTTTTAATAAATTCGGATGGTGAAGTTGCAATGAAATACAGAAAAATGATGCCATGGTGCCCAAAAGAACCTTGGACTCCAGGAGAAACAATGAATGTTTGTGAAGGACCAAAAGGATCGAAAATTGCTATGATGCTTTGTTCAGATATGGACTACCCTGAAACAAGTCGAGAAGCTGCTTGGAAAGGTGCAAACGTAATTTTAAGGCCTGCAAAATATATGTACCCTTGGGATCATATTTGGGACATCACAAATCAAGTAAGAGCTTATGAAAATATGTGTTATGTTGTGTCTGTAAATCACACAGGTGCAGATAATTCATATTCATACTTTGGTCGATCAATGGTGACTGATTATGATGGAAACATTCTATGCAAAATGGGTGACAACGAAGGAATGACTAAAGTTGATATTCTCCCAAAAGAAGTAGAGGCAATTAGAAGAGATCGCATCTCTAACAATTACCTATATGGATTAAAACACAGAGGATTTACCGGTGTACCACCTCATGGAATAAAGGAAAATCCATTTACTGTTTACAAAGACTGGGACAAGATTCCAAAACAATGGGATCGTAATCCTACAGATGAAGCAGAAAAAATTGCTGAACAAGGACGTAATGCTCTTGAGAAAGCAAAAACAAATCTCAAAAGAGTTAGTTAATCTTTTGAGTGTTAGTTAGTCTAAATCAAAAAAAAGGGGGCAAAATGAAGCTAACAAAAAAAATCGTAAGTGCATTAGCGACTTTCACATTGTTATTCGCTAGTGTTTCTACAAACTCTTTTGCAGGAAGTCATGCAAAGTACCCGAGTAAACCAATTGAGAAAACAATAACATTCAAAGCTGGTGGTGCTGCTGACATTGCAGGAAGATTGTCTGCAAAAGCGGCTGAAAAAGTTCTTGGACAACCAATTTCGGCAGTAAACCGTTTAGGAGCAGGAGGCTCTGTTGGTTTTGACTTCGTAGGTAAACAAAAAAATAATGGATATAACATTGGATGGTTATCTGCATCAATATTGACAACAACAATATTGGGTAAACTGCCATATGACTACAAACACTGGGATTTTGTGTGTGGTGTAACTGTTGATGCAACAACAATAGCAGTTAGAGCAGATTCTCCGTATAAGACACTGCCTGAATTAATTGCTGCATCAAAGAAGAATCCTGGAAAAATTAAAATTGGTCACGCAGGTGTAGGAAGTTTTACATATACAACTGGTGCAGTTTTAATGAAACAGCAAGGTGCAAATGTCGTCTTTGTTCCAGTTGGAAAAAGAAGAACTCCAGCGCTACTATCAGGAGAGGTAGATGCAATTTCGGTTCACCCGCCAGAATTAATGGCTAATGTAAGAGCTGGAAAGATAAGAATGTTAGCGGTTTCAACTCCAGTTAAGATGGCTGCTTATCCTGATGTTCCTACATTTAAATCATTAGGAATGGATCTTGGTTTTTATCAATTTAGAGGTGTTTTTGTTCCAAAAGGAACTCCTAAGTCTGTGATAAAAAAATTATCTGACGCTTATAAGAATGCTGCATCAGATAAAGCGTTAAAAGCTGCAGCTTTAAAGAGGGGGTTTGGAATCAACTTTATCCCGCACAATAAATTCCCGAAATATGTTGCCAAACAAGATGCTTTATTACGTAAAGCAATGGCGAGTATTAAATAGTTAAATTAAGTCTCTAGCCCTATATAATTAATATAGGGCTAGCTATCAAAGTCATGCTCAAAATTACCGAAGAATTATTATTTAAAACACTAATATCTATAGTATTTTTTATCTATTTTTATTTGTCTCTAAAGTTTCCCTCCATACCTATGCAGGAAGGATATGGCGCTGGTCTTTTTCCCATTATCATATCTGTAAGTTTTTTTTTATTTGCGATGAAAGATTTTTTTACTAACGACAGGAAAGAATTTAACAAAAAAGAAAATTTAGTATTACTTGGATTTTTAATAATAATTTTTATTCCAATATTTTTTATAGACTATTTGGGAATGTATTTTGTTTTAGGATTATTTCTACTGTATTTAAATCATGTGCTTAAAATATCGATTATAAAGAATACTATTATAAGTCTTGTATCAATAATAATTATACATTTTGTATTTGTTAAAATTTTTAAATTAAGTTTTCCAGAAATTTGGTTTATGGAATGATTGATTTACTCTTTTCAAATCTTAATATTTTAACTATCTCACTAATTTTTTTTGGAGTAGCATTTGGTGTGTTGGTTTCCGCAATACCAGGCCTTACAACAACTATTGGTGTCGTCTTGCTACTTCCTTTTTCTTTTTATCTTGATAGTGCTTCATCACTTGGCATGCTTATGGGGGTATTTGTTGGTGGGATGGCGGGAGGTGCAATTCCTGCAATTTTAATTAATATACCAGGAAACCCAGCTTCAATAGTAACAAACATAAATGGTTATCCGTTAGCGCAAAGCGGCAAAGGAGATTTTGCTTTAGGTCTCGCAATGATTTCAAGTACCCTAGGTGCCCTTATTGGTCTTATAGTTCTATATTTGATTTCGCCTGAACTTTCAGATTTTGCTTTAAAGTTTGGTGCTGTTGAACAATGTGCGCTAGTGTTGTTAGGTTTGTCACTGGTTTCGGCATTATCAGAAAAATCAGTAATGAAAGGCTATATAAGTATGTGTTTGGGTTTAATGATCGCAACAATTGGTCTTGATCCGATCACAGCTACTCCTAGATTTAATTTTGGGACTGTAACTATGCAACAAGGTATATCTTTTATTCCTGTGATGATTGGCATGTTTGCTTTGCCAACAATTATTGAAAGTTTAATCATTACTAATGATTTCAAATTTCCATCATTAAACAAAAATTATAAAGAATGTTTAATCGGAGTTTATGATGCATTAAAAGAAGTTATCCAGTCAAAATTTAATATTGTCCGTTCTTCTATTATTGGCTCAATCATTGGTGCAGTACCAGGAACAGGAAGTGCAATAGCTGCAACATTAAGCTACCAACTCACCAAAAAATTGGAAAAATCAGAGGATAATGATCGCATGAGTTCGCAAGGTATAATATCTCCAGAGGCAGCTAACAGTTCTATGAGTGGCGGGGCATTAATACCCATGCTAACACTTGGAATTCCTGGTGATCCGGTTACAGCTGTAATGCTTGGTGCTTTGACTATACATGGACTGGAGCCAGGCCCATTAATGATATCAACATTCCCAGAAGCTTATTATGGCCTGTTGGGCTCTTTTGCAGTTTCTGTGTTTTTTTTAATTATACTGACACTAATTGGAATACCTTTTTTTCTAAAAGCAATAAGAATCAAAACAAAATACTTAATGCCAGTAATATTTGTTCTCTGTATTATTGGTTCTTTTGCATTAAGAAACTCAATGTTCGATGTTTGGATTATGATAATATTTGGCGTTATAGCATTTTATATGAGGAGAAACGGTTATCCAATTCTACCTTTAATATTAGCCTTAATTCTTGGAAAAATTTTAGAAGAGCAATTTAGGATGTCCCTAATTATTTCTCTAGGTGACCCTTTAATTTTTTTTAAAAAACCTATTAGTCTAACTTTGTTAATAATTTTAGGATGTTTTTTATCTTATATATTTGCTAAGTTTGTTAAGAATTTAATGAAAGAGAAAAAAAATGTATAAAAATTTCGGGCAATTTTACAATGGAAGTTGGCATCAGTCATTTGATAAAAGTACTTATGAAGTAATTAATCCCTGTAATGAAGAAGTTATAGGAGATGTATCTAATGCAAAACCAGAAGATGTAGACAATGCTCTAAATAGTGCAAAAAAAGGATTCGAAAATTGGAAAAAGACTGCTCCTTGGGAAAGAAGTAAAATTATAAGAAAAGCAGCAGATTTAATAAGAGAAAATAAAGAGACAATTGCTAAATGGATTTCACTTGAGGTAGGTAAACCTTTAAAGGAATCATTAGCTGAGGTGGAGGGTTCAGCTGAAATTTTTGAGTGGAATTCAGAAGAGACAAAAAGAATATTTGGTCAAAATATTGAAAGCAGATTCCCAACAACAAAAATGAGTATATATTATCAACCAATTGGTGTCGTTGCAGCATTAGTTCCCTGGAATTTTCCTTGTATGCTGGCATCAAGAAAAATTTCAACTTCTTTGGCAGCTGGTTGTTCTGTTATTTGTAAACCAGATATCATAACACCGGGAAGCGTAATGTCTCTTGTAGATATAATTAGCAAAGCTGGTTTTCCTGATGGTGCTATCAATTTGTTATCCGGAGATCCTGCAAAAGTTTCTGAACAGTTAATTTCTTCAGATATTGTAAAAAAAGTTTCCATTACTGGATCGACAAGAGTAGGAAAAATAATTCTAAAACAAGCAGCAGATAAGGTACAAAGAGTAACTATGGAATTAAGCGGTCATGCACCTTTTATAGTCTATGAAGATGCCAACGTAGAAAAAGCAGTAGATGTAGCAATGGCAGCTAAATATAGAAATAACGGTCAAGTGTGTATTTCACCAAGCAGATTTTATATTCACGAAAAAATTAAATCAAAGTTTCAAGATCTATTTGTCAAAAAGACCTTAAAATTAAAAATGGGTGATGCTTTTTCAAATCCAGACTTAGGTCCTATCACTACAGAAAGAAGATTAGATGACGTTCAAAAGCTTTCCAACTTAACTGTAGAGGAAGGTGCTGAACTAATTTGCGGAGGTAAGAGAGCTCCCAGTTTCAATCAAGGCTATTATTTTGAACCAACAGTTTTTGATAAAGTAAAAGATAACTTTACTATAATGACCGAAGAACCTTTTGCACCTTTGAGCCCAATCTTGTCTTTTAAAGATTTTGATGAGGTAGTTGAAAGAGCTAATAATCACGATAATGGCTTGTCCTCATATGTTTGTACTACTTCAATGAAAAAGGCATATCAAACGGCAGATGCCCTTGAAACTGGCATGGTATCAATTAATACTCCAGTTGTAGCTGTAGCCGAAGCTCCCTTTGGAGGTATAAAGCAAAGTGGTTACGGAAGAGAAGGTGGAAGTGAAGCAATCAAAGATTATTTAAACACAAAATATACACATTTAGGATTAGATACTTAGGCTATTTTTTTTATAAAATATAAATTTGTATTTTGAATTTTATTAAAACTTAAAGTTTTAGTTTGAAAGATAGAGGAATCCAAATTTGTTTTTACTAAATAAATACTTTTTTCAACATTTTGTTTTTGAACGAGGTCTGTGATTAGTGCTATGTGCTCATTAGAGTCTACATAAATAATAGTAAGATCACAGCCTAATTTTAAATAATTCAATAATTTATTTTCATTCAAATTATCAATATCTAATTTATCTTTATAAATATCATTTGAATTAATCTCATCAAAATAAGTATCTTCATTGCTCATTTCTTCTCTGAGAGATATTTGATTATTCTGATCATTATACTGATAGGATAATTTAAGAATTTTTTCACTTTTTGTTAGAAAGTTGACCTTTGATCTCTCAGAACTATTCATTAGGCAAATCAATGGAATTTTTAAACTATCAAAACCTGTCAATAAAATGCTTTTAGAAGCACTTGATAAATTTGCTATTAACAAACTTTCATAATCTATTAAATCATCTATAAAATTAACTGTTTCTTGTATTTTAATTTTTTTAAGTTTTATTATTTCTTGAAGGGTGACATCTTCGCCTAAATCTAAAATGTTTTTTTTCATTATTTATGTTATTACTTCATATAAATAAACCAATTCAAAAAATATGGAAATTAAAGTACCAGATATAGGAGATTTTAAAGATGTAGAAATTATTGAAATTCTTGTTAAAGAAGGACAAAAAGTTTCAAAAAACGATCCTCTAATCACCCTTGAGAGTGATAAGTCAAGCGTTGAGGTTCCATCGTCATTAGATGGAACAATTCAAAAATTAAATGTGAAGATCGGTGATAAAGTTTCAGAAGGAAGTATTATTGGAATAATAGATAATGGATCAAATGGAGCTGAACCAAAAGATAATTCAGAAATAAAAATAACTGAGTCAGATAGTAGCNCACAAAATTTTATCACAGTGCCAGATATTGGTGATTTTAAAAACGTTGAGATAATTGAAGTACTAGTAAAAGAAGAGGATGAAATCAACAAGGGAGATCCAATCATTACTCTTGAAAGTGATAAATCTAGTATGGAAGTACCTAGTAATACTTCAGGAAAAATTATTAACCTTAAAGTTAAAATTGGAGACAAAGTTTCTCAAGGAGATATTCTTGCAGAGTTATCAGGCTCTAATCAAGCAGAAAAAGTAGAGATAAAAAAAGAAATACCAAAAAATATTCAAAATAATGATCAAGCACAGNCTAGNANCCAANCTNAANCAGAAANTAANAGNATTGANATAAAACATGAGGGTGTATTTGGNTCTAACCCAGATATTGGAGATNTTGATCCAGAAGAAACAGATGANTGGATTGAGTCTTTAANCTCAGTNGTTAAAAGAGATGGTTCNAGAAGAGCNNACTTTCTTTTGACAAAATTAATNAATCAAGCTTATGTGTCAGGATCTAATCTTCCCTTTACTCAAAATACTCCTTACATCAATACTATTCCTCCTCAACTNGAANCAAAATCNCCTGGAGATCAAAATATAGAAAAAAGCATCAGGTCATTAATTAGGTGGAATGCTGCTGCAATGGTTGTGAAAGCAAACAAAATATCACCTGAATTAGGTGGACATATTGCAACATTTGCATCTGCTGCGACCCTTTACGATGTAGGTTGTAATCACTTCTGGAGAGGTAAGACCAAAGATTTTTTAGGTGACATGATTTACTTTCAAGGTCACGCTGCACCTGGAATGTATGCACGNTCATATCTTGAAGGACGAATTNCAGAACANCAATTAGGAAACTTTAGACAAGAAGCAAATATAAAAAGAGGAGAAGGTTTATCTTCTTATCCTCACCCATGGTTAATGCCAGATTACTGGCAGTTTCCAACTGTATCAATGGGGCTTGGTCCTATCACTTCAATTTATAATGCAAGATTTATGAAGTATATGGAGAATAGAAATTTAATTCCTAAACAAGGCAGAAAAATTTGGACCTTCATGGGAGATGGAGAGTGTGACGAACCAGAGTCTCTTGGTGCAATAGGTTTGGCTGCCAGAGAAAATCTAGATAATTTAATTTTTGTTATTAACTGTAATTTACAAAGATTGGACGGACCAGTTAGAGGAAATGGAAAAATAATCCAAGAACTTGAAGGTACCTTTAGAGGTGCNGGATGGAATGTTCTTAAAGTTATTTGGGGTTCATATTGGGACCCTCTCTTGCAAGCTGATAAAACAGGTTTGTTAATGAAAAGAATGGATGAATGTGTTGACGGTGAATACCAAGCTTTTAAAGCTAAAGGTGGAAAATATGTTAGAGAAAAATTCTTTGGCAAGTACCCAGAACTAAAACAACTAGTTTCGAATCTTACTGATGAAGATATTTGGAGATTAAATCGAGGCGGTCATGATCCTCATAAAGTTTATGCGGCCTATGATGCTGCCATGAAGCACAAAGGACAACCGACAGTAATTTTAACAAAAACAATTAAAGGTTATGGAATGGGTAAATCTGGTGAAAGTATTAATACAACTCACCAGCAAAAAAAGCTCGGTTTAGATGATATGTATTATTTTAGAGACCGTTTTGATATTCCATTAACAGATAAGCAAGTAGAAAATTTAGAATTTTATAGACCCGATGAGAAATCTGATGAAATACAATATTTAAAAGAAAAAAGAGCAGCTCTAGGAGGCTTTATCCCTTCAAGATCTTCAAATTCTAAACAGATTAAAATTTCAGATCCAAGTATTTTTGACTCTTCAATGAAAAGCTCTGGTNAAAGGGAGCTTTCAACTACAATGGCACTAGTTGCTATTTTAGGTAAAATATTTAGAGATAAAGAAGTCGCACCAAAACTTGTCCCTATAATTCCCGATGAAGCTAGAACCTTTGGTATGGAAGGTTTTTTTCAAAAAGTTGGAATATATGCTCATGAAGGACAAAAATATGAGCCCGTAGATGCTGAACAATTAAGTTCATACAGAGAAGATCAAAGNGGTCAAGTTCTAGAAGAAGGCATAACTGAAGCAGGTGCAATGTCATCTTTTATTGCTGCAGGAACATCATATACAAACCACGATGTTGAAATGATCCCATTCTACGTTTTTTACTCCATGTTTGGTTTTCAAAGAGTTATGGATCTTGCATGGGCAGCTGGTGACTCACAAGCTAGAGGCTTTTTAATTGGAGCTACTTCTGGAAGAACAACTCTAGCTGGGGAAGGCCTACAACACCAAGATGGTCAAGGACTAATTATGGCTTCAATGATACCAAATTGTATTTCTTACGACCCAACCTATGCATACGAAATGGCAACCATTGTTGAAGATGGAATTAAAAGAATGCACGAAAATAAAGAGAATATTTTTTATTATGTCACCGCACTTAACGAAAACTATAAACATCCAGAAATTCCAAGTCATGTAAAGAAAGAAGATATTCTAAAAGGAATGTATTTATTTAAAGAATTTCGAAATAAAGGCAAAGCTATAGTCCAGCTTTTTGGCTCAGGCTCAATACTAAATGAAACAATTAAAGCAGCTCAAATTTTAAGTGAAGAGTATGGAATTGATAGCGATGTTTGGAGTATAACTTCATACTCAGAAATACAAAGAGAAGGTGCAGAAACTTTGAGATGGAACCANCTTCATCCGGATAAAGACCCAAGAAAAACCTATATCGAAAAATGTTTAGAAGGTAGATCAGGCCCAATAATTGCTGCAAGTGACTACATCAGATCACATGTTGATCAAATTAGACCATATATAAAAACTAATTTTTTAACATTGGGAACTGATGGTTATGGACGAAGCGACACGAGAAAAGAACTAAGAAAGTTTTTTGAAGTTAATAAAGAGTCAATTGTAGTAAATACTTTAAGCACTTTATCTAAAGAACAAAAGATTGCGTCTAAAGTTGTTAAGGATGCTATTAAAAAATATAATATTGATCCTAATAAACCTTATCCAGTAAAATTATAAATGAGTGAAATAGTTAAAGTTCCAAATATTGGTGATTTTAAAAATGTCGAGATAATTGAAGTGTTAGTTAAAGAAGGTGATGAAATCAATAAGGGTGATCCNATCATTACTCTTGAAAGTGATAAATCTAGCGTTGAAGTTCCATCATCATTTTCAGGTAAAATATCAAATATAAAAATAAAAATTGGAGACAAAGTATCAGAAGGTGATCAAATTTTAGAAATTACCACAGATGAAAAGTCATCTTCTGAGCAAAAACAAAAAAACCAAAAAACAAATAAAGAAATATTTAAAAAAGAAGAAGTAAGGCAAACAAATATCATTAACCAACCAAAATTATCTGATTCAACAGGCGCAAGCCCAAATACTCTTAAATTTGCAAGAGAGCTTGGTATTAATATCAATGAATTGCAAGGTTCTGGGAGAGGTGGCAGAGTTAAAAAAGAAGATATAAAAAATTTTGTAAAAAATAGGAATGTTGTTCCGAAATCTAATGATGCCAAAATTTCCGACAAAATAGATCTGCCTTATGAACACTCTGAATTTGGACCAGTTGATATTCAAAAAATTCCAAGAATTAAAAGATTATCAGGACCCCATTTGGTTAAAGCATGGAATAGCATTCCTCATGTAACACAACACGATGAAATTGATGTGACTGAAATGGAAAACTTTAGAAAAGGATTAGTTGATCTTAATACTAGAGAAAAAATTCCTGTAACTCCATTAGCGTTCATCATGAAAGCATTAGTAANTGCANTGAAAAAATATCCTAATTTTAACTCATCTTTGGATCCANAAAATGAAGAGGTAGTTTATAAAAAATATTTTCACATTGGAATTGCAGTAGATACTCCGCATGGATTAATGGTTCCAAAAATTAGAAATATTGATCAAAAAAATATTCTAACTCTTGGAAAAGAACTAAGAAAAGTTAGCAAACAATGTAAGGAATTAAAAATTGATAAAAAAGAATTTTTTGGTGGTTCAATGACAATATCAAGCCTGGGTGGGATTGGTGGAGGTTTTTTCACACCAATCGTAAACTTGCCAGAAGTTTGCATTTTAGGAATTGGCAAAACAGAAACTAAACAAGTTTACATTGATGNCAAATTCTTGCCTCGTAAAATGATGCCAATTTCTTTATCCTATGACCACAGAATGATAGATGGTGCAGAAGCTGCTAGATTTTGTCAGGATTTAAAAATTAGTCTTGGTAGAAATTTTGCATTTAAATTAGCAAGTTAATGTTGGTCCAGGGTATTTGTCCTCTCAAATTTGAAGAATTAAAAAATATATTTCAAAAATATTTTGATAATAATGAGGAGTCAGGTGCTAATTTTTCAATAGTTAAAAATAGCGAAATTTTAGTAAATATATTCGGGGGACAAAAAAGTAAAAACAGCTCTTGGGATGAAAATACAATCATAAATACATTCTCTTTAAGTAAAGGTATCTACGCAAGTTGTATTGCAAGATTAATTGANGAAAATGAACTCGATATTGAAAAAAAAGTCTCATTTTACTGGCCAGAATTTAAAAACAATAAAGAAAAAATTTTAGTAAAAGATATTTTATCTCATCAATCTGGTTTATTTAGATTTAAAGAAAAAATATCAAATGAAGATTTATTAAATTATGAAAAGATAATTTATATTTTAGAAAAACAAAATCCTGATCATGAACCTGGTGAAAAAACATATTATCATGCTAAAACACATGGATATCTTGTTGAAAACCTTATTAGAAAGATTACAAAAAAAAGTTTAAAAGAATTTTTTTATCAAAATTTCTCACAAAAATATATTTTAAACTTTAATTTTGGATTTAAAGAAGACGACTTTAATAATGTTAGTGATTTAATTGAAAATAATATAGAAACTGGAAAAGCGAATAAAGAATTCGATGCTTTTAACAATCCAAAACACGAAATAAATTTTTATAATTCAAAAAAATGGAGATTATCAGGTGTGCCCTCTATGGGGGGGCATGGCTCAGCATTATCAATTGCTAAGTTATACGATTTACTGGCTAATGATTTAAAATTGGATCAAAAAAAAATAATTTCGCAAAAAAAATTTAAAGAGATTTTACTACAATCACCTTCAAGAATAGATGGCAGTCTAAAACTTCCAATTAAATGGACGTACTCTGGTTATATTTTGAGAGGNGGTTGGATGTTCGGAAAAAATAAAGAGTCTTTTGGACATAATGGTTGGGGTGGATCTTTAGGATTTGGGGATCCGATAGAAGGCATAGGTATTGCTTACGTAACAAGAAAAATAAACTCTGGTATGGGAGCAGATAGTAGAGCTATAAACCTGATAAAAAAAACTTACGAAATTTTATATAATTAATTTTTAGTTGGCGGAGAGAGCGGGATTCGAACCCGCGAAAGAGTTGCCTCTTTACACGCTTTCCAAGCGTGCGCCTTAAACCGCTCGGCCATCTCTCCTAATCTATATAATTGCTGATTTGATTAAAAACATAATCAACTTTCATTTTATTCATCATACCAGATCCATGAGTTATATTGCATGATCCATTTGGTGTAATTGCAAAAATATTCTTATTATATGAAGCATAGTTTGGGGGTGTATCTCCAAATAATCCGTAGGATCTTACACCTAAACANCCCGATAAATGCATAAAACCTGTATCATTACCAATATAAAGTTTTGATTGGGACAGGTTAACAAGNGTATCTTTAATTTTCTTATCGCACATAGAAATAGTTTTAATATCAGTTTTTTTTAATTTTTCTTTTANGATATTTGCATCTTCTATTTCTTCAGGACCTCCAGCTAGTAAAAAAATTGATTTTTTTTTTTCATTAATCTTTTGTGCTAATTTAATAAAATTTAAAATCTGCCATTTTTTATTTTGTCCACTTCCACCAATTCCAAAAGTAATTTGTTGAATTTGATCAACTCTATTATTCANGTTTAAAATCTGATCAAAATCAATACATTGTTTTCCAATCCATTTTTTTAGAATATTTTGTGATTTTTTAACTATATTTTCATTTTTTTTAAAAACCCCATAAAAAAATATTTTTTTTATTCCTGCTAATTTTGAAAGAAAGAAATATCTTATACCATAGTGCATAATAAAACATTTCTCATATTTTTCTTTTTTCAAAAAATTTAAAATTTTTTTATTAAGCTTAAGGCCTGAAGCATCAGGTAAATAATTAATTTTTTTAATATATTTATTATTATTCAAAAACTCCGAAGCACAAGTTCTTTTTTTAGTGAGAAGATGTAATTCAAATTCTTTTGAATACTCCGCAATAGTATAAATCGGAGGAAGAAAAACACATAAATCACCTATTCCAGGTCTAGTTTGTATAATTAATATTTTTTCCATTAGGAATCTTTGTTAATTTTTAATACACCAATAAAAGCTTCTTGTGGTATCTCAACTTTTCCAAATTGTTTCATTCTTGATTTACCTTTTTTTTGCTTATCTAATAATTTTCTTTTTCGATCTAATGCGCCACCACCATGGATTTTTGTTAGAACATCTTTTTTAAATCCTTTGATTGTTTCTCTTGCAATAATTTTGCCTCCTATTGCTGCTTGGATGGGTATTTGGAATTGATGCCTTGGAATTAGATCTTTTAGTTTTTCACAGATTAACCGACCTTGTTTTTGTGCAAAATCTTTATGTATTATCATTGAAAGTGCATCTACAGACTCATCATTAACTAAAATTGATAACTTGATCAAATCACCATCTTTATATTCATTTATTTCATAATCAAAACTAGCATAACCACTAGTAATAGATTTTAGACGATCATAAAAATCAAATACAACCTCATTTAAAGGCATATCATATTTCAAAACTACTCTNTTTCCTGAATAACTCATATCTTTTTGTACACCTCTTTTTTCCTCACAAATTTTAATAATTGATCCCAGATACTCATCAGGTGTTATAATTGTTGNAACTATCCATGGCTCCTTAATAGTTTTAATTGATGAAGNTTCAGGCATGTTAGTTGGGTTTTGTAAATCAGTAATTTTGTTATCAGTTGTTTGTAGCTTATATACAACGCCAGGAGTTGTGGTGATTAAATTAATATCATACTCCCTTTCCAACCTTTGAACTACTATCTCAAGGTGTAACAAGCCTAAAAATCCGCATCTAAAACCTAGACCAAGAGCTGAAGAGTTTTCAGGTTCATATTCTATACTCGAGTCATTTAGTTTTAATTTTGCCAGACTATCTTTCAATAATCCATAATCACTACTATCTATCGGAAATAAACCACAAAATACTACTGGCTTACTTGGTTTAAATCCTGATAGTACCTTACCAGTAGGATTTTTTAATGTTGTTATGGTGTCTCCAACTTTTGTATCTGATAAATCTTTTATACCAGTAACAATAAAACCTATCTCACCTGGACCAATTTCCTCAATATCAATTGCCTTTGGAGTAAAGATTCCTACTCTTTCCACATCATGTCTTGAATTATTTGACATCATAATAATTTGATCTTTCTTTCTAACTTTTCCATCTATTACTCTTACTAAAATCACCACCCCCAAATAACTGTCATACCAACTATCAACTAATAAAGCTTTTAGACTATCATTTTCATTCCCTTTGGGTGATGGAAGATTTTCAATAATAGAATTTAAAATATCGTTCACTCCTTCGCCTGTTTTGCCAGATGCCAATATTGCATTAGATGTATCAACACCGATAACATCTTCTATTTGTGATTTAACTCTTTCTGGTTCTGAAGCGGGTAAATCTGATTTATTTAAAACTGTAATAATTTCATGATTATTATCTAATGCTTGGTAAACATTTGCTAAAGTTTGAGCCTCAACACCCTGGGTGCTATCAACAACTAGTAGTGAACCTTCGCAGGCTGCTAAAGATCTATTCACCTCNTAACTAAAGTCAACATGTCCAGGAGTATCTATGATATTTAAAATATACTCTTTTCCATCTTTGTGTTTATATTTTAATCTTACAGTCTGAGCTTTAATTGTAATACCACGCTCTCTTTCAATCTCCATTGAGTCTAGAACCTGATCTTTCATTTCTCTGTCGGTTAAGCCACCACAANTTTGTATTAATCGATCTGCAAGTGTGGATTTCCCATGATCAATATGAGCTACGATTGAAAAATTCCTAATTAGACTGATATCTGTCATTAAGATCTTAATGAACCACCTAAGCTTTTAGCAGCTATAATAATTTTATCTGATAATTCATCAATTTCTTTATCATTTAACGTTTTATCGGTTGGTTCAAATAGAACTTTAATAGCTATAGATTTTTTATCTAAATCAATTTTTTCTCCTTCATAGAGATCAAATACATTAACAGATTTTATTAACTGATCTGTTTTTTTAATTAAGGATACTAAATCTCCAGCTCTAACTTTTTTATCTAAAATAAATGCAAAATCTCTTTCAACAATTTGAAAGTCGTATTTTTTAAGTTGTTTTTTTGAAACCCATGATGGTCTCTTTGGCTCAATGAAATTATCAAGATAAACCTCGAGACCTATAATATTTGATTTTTGAATATCCATTTTTTGTAAAATTAAAGGATGAATTGTTCCAAAGCTTGCTACTTTTGGACCTTTTTTATTACCTATAAAAACATCAGCAGATTGGCCTGGATGATAATAATTTTTTTCACTTTTTTCTACAACTAGATTATCTAGTGACAAACCTAAATCNCTTAAAATAAAATACAAATATTCTTTTGCATCAATTGCGTTAAACTCCTCATCATTATTAATCCAAGTCGAACTAGTTTTTTTTCCAACCAAAATTCCAGATGCGATTATTTCTTGAGTTAAATCTTCTTTAAAAACTGGCCCAACTTCAAACATTTGTAAATTTAAATTCGATCTATCTAAGTTTAATTTTGCCTGTAATATTAAATTTACAAAATTTGAACTTCTTAGTGCATCTAAATCTGATGAAATTGGATTTGTGATTTTTATTGTTTGATCAGAATAATATTGATTAAATTTACTGCTAGTAAAAGACCAGCTTATTGTTTCAAAAAATCCTCTACTNGCAAATGATCTTTGAACTAGATGAAATAATTTTTGGTGATAATTTAATANTGACTTTTTNTCATTTAATTTTGGAGGNATNGATTGAATTTTATCTAATCCTTTTATTCTTAAAATTTCTTCAATTATATCTGCTTCTTGACTGACATCAGGTCTCCAGCTAGGAACCTCAATATCCAATATATTTTTTTTAGCCTTGATTTTAAAACCTAATCTTTCTAAAATTTTTTGACAGTCCTTAACTTTAACAGAAAAACCTATTAATTTTTCAAAGTTATTAGTATCAAATCTAATTTTTTTATTTTTAGTTTTTGTGTCACCAGAAATATTAATTTTTGAAATTTTTCCTCCACAAATATCTTGGATTAATTTTGCTGCTAATTTTAATCCAGCTTCAATTGAATTAGGATCAACTCCTCTCTCAAATCTAAATTTTGCATCAGTAATAATTCCTAGTTGCTTTGACACTTTTGCGATTTTTATAGGATCAAACGCTGCAGCTTCTAAAACTATATTTTTTGTGTTTAAATTAATAGCGCTTGACTGACCTCCAATAACTCCACCAAGACCTAAAATTTTATTTTTATCAGTAATTAAACATGCACCATTTGGAATTTTATATTTTTTTTCATCTAAAGCATCAAAGCTTTCAGCATTTTTTGCTTCTCTAATAATTATATCTCCNTCAAGTTTATCTGCATCATATGCATGCATTGGTCGATTAAGATCAAACATTNCATAATTTGTTACATCAACAATTGCNGAAATTGGTTTTAAACCAAATGACTCTAAATCTTTTTTTAACCATTCAGGACTCTCACAATTTTTTACATCTTCGATAAATAGAGAGCCAAATGCATTGCATCCAGAATTTTTTTTAATTTCAACTTTGATTCTTTCTTTTGATTTTTGCTTTAAATTAATTTTTTTTTCTTCAATTATTTTTCCAAGACCATAAGCGCTTAAATCTCTAGCAATTCCCCTGACACCTAGGCAATCTGAGCGGTTTGGTGTAATAGAAATATCTATAACCTCTTCGGTATTTTTAAAAAATTTTTCACCAACTTTTTTATTTTGAATCTCTATAATCCCGTCACTTTCATTTGATACCCCTAATTCACTCTCCGAACAAAGCATACCTTTTGACTCAACTCCTCTAATTTTTGCTATGACAAGCTTCATTCCATTTTTTGGAATGACCGCGCCAGGAGGTGCGTAGACTGTTAATAATCCCTCTCTGGCATTTNCTGCTCCACAAACTACTTTTTCAATTTTTTTTCCAATATNGACGTCACAAATTTTTAATTTGTCAGCATTAGGATGTTTTTCGGCTTTTAGAATTTTACCGATTTTAAAAAGTTCTAAATTTTTATTTTCCTCTATAACCTCTTCTACTTCTAGACCGATATTANTTAATGCACCTACAATCTGATCTGTTGAAGCTTTAGTATTTAGATGTTTCTTTAACCAAGAAAGAGTTAATTTCATTTACTCAACCCTCTATAGTTTGTCGGAACATCGTTTGCATCAAAACCATAATGGTTAGACCATCTTAAATCGCCTTCAAAAAAAGATCTCAAATCCGTAATTCCATATTTTAACATCGCAAGACGATCAATACCTACTCCAAAAGCATAACCTTGAAATTTTTTTGGATCGATTTTAACATTTTTTAAAACATTTGGATGAACCATCCCGCAGCCTAAAACTTCTAGCCACTTATCTCCTTTTCCTACAACAATTTTATTATTTTCAAGTTTGTAACTGATGTCTACCTCTACGCTTGGTTCAGTGAATGGAAAATGGCTAGGCCTGAATCGCATCTCAAGATTTTCATCCTCAAAAAATTTTTTTAGAAAAAAATCTAAACAACCTTTTAAGTGTCCCATATTAATATCTTTGTCGATATGCAAGCCTTCTAACTGATGAAACATAGGTGTGTGCGTCATATCACTATCACACCTATATGTTCTTCCTGGCGCAATAATTTTTATAGGAGGTTTATTATTTAACATTGTTCGAATCTGAACTGGTGATGTATGAGTTCGTAGCAAAGTTTTTTTATCCTCATCTAAATAAAAAGTATCATGCATATCTCTAGCAGGATGATGTTCAGGAGTATTGAGTGCAGTAAAATTATTAAATTCATTTTCAATATCTGGACCTTCTGCTACAGAAAANCCTATTTCGGCAAATATACATGTCAACTCATCAATCACTTGTGATACAGGGTGTATTTTTCCCTTCTTAATTTCTTTTGTTGGGAGTGTGACATCAATTTCTTCTGAGTTTAATTTTNCTTCTATTTCTTTAAGCTCAATTTTAGATTGATNTGAATTGATTTGNTCTAGTAAATTGGATTTTATTATATTTAATTCNGATGCAAAATTTTTTCTTTCATCAGCATTAATTTTACCCATNCTTTTAAATGCTTCTGTAATGATACCTTTTTTTCCCAGATAAAAAGTTTTTAAAGACTCTAAAGTTTCTCGATCCTTAACTTGCTGGATTTTTAAATTTATCTCTGAGGATAAGTTTTTAAGATCTAACATTTAAATATTTAATTTAAATGNGATTGTACCTTTTTTACAATANATTTAAAAGTCTCTGGATTATTGTAAGCGATATCTGCTAATACTTTTCTATCAATATTAATTTTTGATTTTGTTAAACCATTTATGAATTTAGAATAAGTTAGACCTTCAGCTCTTACACCAGCATTAATTCTTTGTATCCATAGTGACCTAAAATTTCTTTTATTTCTTCTTCTGTCTCTGTAGGCATATTGCATAGCTTTCTCAACTGCTTGCTTAGCTACTCTGATTGTATTTTTTCTTCTACCCCAATAGCCTTTTGCAGCTTTTAAAACTTTTTTATGTTTTGCTTTACTTGTTTTTCCTCTTTTAACCCTTGCCATATTACCCTCTTAAACTGTTAGGCATATAAGATTTGATAATCTTTGCGTCCTGTTTTGATAAAACTGTAGTGCCTCTTAATTTTCTAATTTGTGAATTTGTTCTTTTGATCATGCCATGTCTTTTTCCAGCTTGGGCAGATTTTACTTTGCCCTTAGCTGTAATTTTAAACCTTTTTTTTGCTGAACTCTTAGTCTTTAATTTGGCCATATCGATGGTGGTTATACTAAAAAAAGGTGTAATGACAATAACAATAATAGCTTAATTTGGCTGGATAATCATGGTCATTTGTCTACCTTCCATCTTAGCCTTTTGCTCAACTTTTGAGATATCCTTTGTATCCTCAATAATTTTATCAACTAAATCATAAGCAGCTTTCATGTAATCCATTTCACGACCCTTAAAACGAATTGTAAACTTAACTTTATCTCCTTTAGAAATAAATTTCTTAGCGTTTTTCATTTTGAAGTCATAATCATGTTTGTCAGTACTTGGTCTTAATTTTAACTCCTTTAATGTGATAACTTTTTGCTTTTTCTTTGCTTGACTGGCTTTTTTTTGAATTTCATATTTATATTTTCCATAATCAATAATCTTACATACTGGAGGCTTTGCATTTGGAGCAACTTCAATTAAATCTAAACCAACTTCCTTAGCACGATCTAAAGCTTCTCCAATCGGAACAACACCTATGTTATCACCATCATCTGTGATAAGTTGCACTTCAGATGCTCGAATCCTGTTATTAACTCTTGGACCCTTCATTAATTAAAATAACTAATTTGATGCATTAAATAGATGGAGTGTTGGACTCTAGTGACAATTTATTTACCGCTTCTTCAAGGGTAACTGTTTGTTGGTTTGTTTGTCCTAGTTTTCTTATAGTGATTGTATTATTTTGAACTTCTTTGGCGCCGCAGATCATTAAAACTGGAATTTTCGATACTGAATGTTCTCGAATTTTATAATTAATTTTTTCATTTCTATCATCAATAATAGACCTTAATCCTTTTTTTTCAAGTAACAACTTTACTTTACTTGCATAATCGTTTTGCTCGTTACTTATTGGTAATACCGCAACTTGTTCTGGTGACAACCAAAAAGGAAATTTTCCTGCATGATGCTCTATTAATATTCCAATAAATCTCTCAAGAGATCCAAACATTGCTCTATGTAGCATTACTGGTATTTTTTTTGTTCCATCATTTGCAACATACGAAGCACCTAATCTTCCTGGAAGATTAAAATCAACTTGTAAAGTTCCACATTGCCAGTCACGTCCAATTGCATCAATTAATACAAATTCAATTTTTGGACCATAAAAAGCGCCTTCGCCTTTGTTGATTTCGTATTTTAGTCCACTAGTCTTTATTGCATCTAGTAAAGCTTTTTCACTTTTATCCCAAATTTTATCATCACCGACTCTTTTCTCAGGCCGGTCTGAAAATTTAAGTTTCACATTTTCAAAACCGAATGATTTATAAATATCTAAAATTAAATTTGTTACTTTTAAAGACTCTTCAGTAATTTGTTCTTCAGTGCAAAATATATGAGCATCATCTTGGGTAAATGCTCTAACCCTCATTAATCCGTGCAATGCACCTGAAGGTTCATATCGATGAACTTTTCCAAACTCAGATATTTTAAGTGGTAAATCTTTATAACTTTTTAATCCTTGGTTAAAAACTTGAATATGACCTGGGCAATTCATTGGTTTTATTGCAAAAGTTTTCTCATCTGCATCTGTTGTATACATGTGTTCTTGAAACTTTTCCCAATGGCCTGATTTTTCCCATAATGTTTTATCCAACATTTCTGGTGTATTAACTTCTAAATAACCTGCATCAGTTTGCTTATCTCTCATGAATTTCACTAGTGACTGAAATAGGCTCCATCCTTTTTGGTGCCAAAAAACTGCACCCGGACTTTCTTCTTGAAAATGAAATAAATCTAATGCTTTTCCCAATTTTCTATGATCTCTTTTTTCAGCTTCTTCAATACGATGCAAATATTCATCAAGATCTTTTTTTGTCTTCCAACAAGTTCCATAGATTCTTTGAAGCATCTTATTATTGGAGTCTCCCCGCCAATAAGCTCCGGCAACTTTCATTAATTTAAAAGCTTTCCCAATCCTTCCAAGACTTGGTAAGTGTGGACCTCTACACAAATCATGCCATTCACCATGGAAATAAATTGATAACTCTTCACCCTTAGGAATACTCTCTATAATTTCAGCTTTATAGTTTTCTCCAATTTTTTTAAAATGTTGAATTGCTTTATCTCTGTCCCAAACCTCTCTTGTCGTTTTAGGATCTTTATCTATGATCTCATTCATTTTTTTTTCAATTTTTTCCAAGTCGCTATCGCTAAAAGGCTCATCTCTTGCAAAATCATAATAAAAGCCGTTTTCAATCACTGGACCGATTGTAACTTGTGTACCTGGAAAAAGTTCCTGAACAGCCATTGCCATACAATGTGCAGAGTCGTGACGAATTAACTCTAAAGCATAATCATCATCCATTGTAATAATTTTAACTTTTGAATTTTTGCTTATTTCAACTCCTAAATCTTTAAATTCGCCATCAACTTCAACGACTAATGCTTTTTTTAACAATGATGGAGCAATATCTTTAGCGATCTGGGCGCCAGTTACTACTGAATTATATTCTTTGATATTTCCATCTGGAAGAGTGATTGAAACCATATTTTTTATGACTAATAAACCATAGATTTATATATTTCTAGTGTTCTTGATACCATAAGTTCTCTTGTATAGTTTTCTTTAACGTTTTTTCTACCTTGTCTACCAATTAAATCGAGAACATTCTGTTCAGTTTTCATAATCATTTTAATTTTTTCTGCTAAATCTCCAGAATCATTGTTTTTAAACAACCACCCAGTTTTATTATTAATAACCGTTTCAAGCGAACCACCAATATCACTAGCTAAAACAGGTTTTTCCATGGACTGAGCCTCAACACTAACCCTTCCAAAAGCCTCGGGTTCTATTGAGCTTGATAAAATTAAATTTGAAATAGAGTATGCAACTGGCATTTTATTTAAACCATGTGCAATTTTTAATTTATTTTCTAAATTATATTTTTTTACTAACTGCATTAATTCTTCTTTATATTGAATTCTTCCTTGATGTCCTCCAATGATTAATGAATATACGTTTTCTAACAAATTTTGATTATTTAAAATACTTAATGCCTCAATAAATAATTTTTGACCTTTCCAATATGTTAATCTACCAGGAAGTAAAATAATAAATTTTTCATCACTAATTTTCATTAGATCTTTTAATTTTTTAATTTCTTCTTCAGTAACATTTTTTTTTGAAAAGTATTTTTCATCTATTCCTCTTTTGACTACAGAAGATTTTGCCTTTACTTTATAATTTGTGTGAATGTGGTTTAAAATAAATTCTGATCCTGCAATGACATGATCTGATTTTACCATAATTGAGTTATAAAATTTTTTTAGTTTTGATTTAAAGTTATATGTTCCATGAAAAGTAGTAACAAATTTAACATTAGCTAATTTTGAAGCTAAAAATGCAGACCATGCTGGTGCGCGACTTCTTGCATGAACAATATTTATTTTGTGAATTTTGATTTTTAAAAAAATATAAAAAATATTNAAAANAATAAAAAAAATATTTTTATTAATTGNCCATTTAAATATTTTAATNTTGTNACGATCAATAAGATCTAATAATTTACCACCACTTGTTAAAATTGCTGAAAANCCNCCTNGTTTNGAAATATGATNTGCNACATGNAAGCANCCNGTTTCGGCNCCACCGATATCCATATTTGGTATNATTTGAAGTAACCTTATATTTGCNCTCATTTAAAAGATTTTATAACTATATNCTGATTAAAATGAAAAACAAAAAAAATTATTTTTTAACCTCAAANAAACAATCTATTCATTTCACCTTTTTNAAAGCNAAAAGTAAANTTGGGGTATTNTTTCTTCATGGTCTGATGTCGGATATTTCTGGAAAAAAAGTAAAATTCATAAANTNATTATGNAAAAAAAATAANTTAAACTTTTTNGCATTTGATTTTTCCGGTCACGGCAANTCTTCTGGTNTTTTTGAAAAGNAAGGAATTNATGATTGGATCTTAGANGCNAAGGAAATTACAAANTCAATACTTAAAAANAAAAAAATAATTATTATTGGTTCATCATGTGGAGGATGGATTGGTGCTAAACTAATATGGAAACTCAAAAATATAATTGGTTTTATAGGAATTTCAGCTGCTCCTGATTTTACAAAATACTTAATGTGGAATACTTTTTCAAAAAAAGCAAAGCAGATCATCAGCTCTGGAAAAATTTATAAGCTGAAAAGTGATTATGATAGTTATTATCCAATAGGTAAGTCTTTGATCGAAGGTGGCAAAAAAAATTTAATTTTGCATTTAAAAAAAAATTGCAATTTCCCATTAAGGTTTTTCCATGGATTAAAAGATAATGTTGTTCCAATAGAATACTCTTACAAATTATCTAAAACTTTATATTCAAAAGATAGTTTAATCCTTTTGCAAGAAAAAGGTGATCACAGCCTTTCATCATCAGATGATCTTAAAAGAATAGGAAAAGTGTTGCTTAGAATTGCTAAATCTTAAGTTAACTAGCTTTTTGTTTTAAAGATTTATTACTTATTGGATTATCTAATTTATCTAACATTTCTAAAGGACAAACTTGNACAAAATGATTAACATTTACNTCCCATTCATATANAATTTTTTGTGAATATTTTGACTTAGTAAATTTNGCATGTTGTTCAANTAAANTTTTTAAATAACTTTTCCAATAATCAGTCTCTANTTTATTGTNTNTNACNCTNTTTGGGTTAATTAAATTTTCTAATTTNGAATCTGGNTCAAAAACAAAAGCCATNCCNCCTGTCATNCCTGCTGCAAAATTATCTCCAACATCTCCTAAAAATACTGTTGTNCCACCCGTCATATACTCACAACCGTTGGTNCCNCANCCTTCAACTACTGCANTTGCNCCTGAATTTCTTACNGCAAATCTTTCACCNGCNTGTCCTGAAGCAAATAACTTTCCACTNGTTGCGCCNTATAAAACTGTATTACCTATAATTGTATTTTTNTCTGTTTCNATTTCTGTAACCCTAGCNGGTCTAACGATAATTGTTCCACCAGAAAGACCTTTTCCAACATAGTCNTTACAGTCACCAATAACTTCNAGATTTATNCCTTTNACTATAAAAGCTCCTAATGATTGTCCAGCTGAACCTCTNAGTTTAATATTAATTTGATTNTCNTTAAATGATTTGTCTTTAAAGTCNGTAACTAAAGTTGANGATAGTCTTGCTCCTACAGTTCGGTCTGTATTTTTAATATTATAACTTAACTCAACATTCTGACCACTTTGAATNAATGGCANTACATCACNAATAATTTTTTCATCAAGTGTATTTGGAACTTCATTTCTAATTTTGTCTTTACAGNANCTTGGGTTATCACCTGGNTCAGCTTGAACNAAAAGAGGATTNAAATCTAAATCATCTAANTTAGATGATCCTTTAGAAATTTGNGTTAATAAATCTGTTCTNCCTATAACTTCATTTAAAGATTTAAATCCTAGCTCAGCTAAAATTTCTCTGACCTCTTCAGCAACAAATGTAAATAAATTAACTACTTTTTCTGGTGTACCAACAAACTTTTCTCTTAAATCCTCTCTTTGAGTACATATTCCAACTGGGCACGTATCTGAATGACATTGTCTAACCATAATACATCCCATGGCTATTAAACTAGTTGTTGCTATACCAAACTCATCGGCGCCCATCATTGCCGCCATAACAACATCTCTTCCAGTTTTAATGCTTCCATCTGTTCTTAATACAACTTTATGTCTCAAGTTATTCATTGTTAAAATTTGATTTGTTTCTGTTAAACCCATTTCCCATGGTAAACCTACGTACTTTACACTGGTTTGTGGTGTTGCACCTGATCCACCNTTGTGTCCGCTAATTAAAATTATATCTGCTTTAGCTTTTGCTACTCCAGCTGCTACTGTTCCTACACCAGTTGAAGCGACTAACTTTACTCCAACTCTAGCTTTTGGATTAATTTGTTTAAGGTCATAAATTAGTTGAGCCAGATCTTCGATAGAATAAATATCATGATGAGGAGGTGGAGAAACTAAAGTAACCCCAGGAGTTGAATGTCTTAATTTTGAAATATATTTTGAAACTTTAAAACCTGGCAATTGCCCGCCTTCACCAGGCTTTGCACCTTGCGCAACTTTAATTTCAATTTCATTACAATGATTTAAATATTTTGCTGTAACACCAAATCTTCCTGATGCAACTTGCTTTACTCGCGAGTTTGCATTATCTCCGTTTGCTCTAGGCACAAATCGTTCTTCATCTTCACCACCTTCTCCGCTACAAGAAGCACCACCTATTCTATTCATTGCAATAGCTAATGTCTCATGTGCTTCTTTTGATAAGGCGCCCATTGACATACTTCCTGTTCCAAATCTTTTTCTAATTTCAGTAACAGACTCAACTTCTTTTAAGGATNTTGGTTTTTTTTTAGATATAAAGCCCAACAAATCTCTCAAATGTATTGGTGGCATATCATGGATTAACTTTGAGTATTTCTTGTAAGTATCAAAAGAATCATTTGTAACCGCGCTTTGAAGCAAATGCATAGTCTTAGCTTGATAGCCGTGTGTTTCACCGCCATGACGGTACTTATAAATCCCCCCAATTGGTAAAGAAATTATATTTTCTCTAAAGGCTTTTTCATGATGTTTTTTAATCATGTTTTCAATACCTAAAATTCCAATACCTGAAATTCTAGACTCAAGACCTGGAAAGTATTCAGAAACTAATGAACGGCTTAATCCTAATGATTGAAAATTAAGTCCTCCACGATATGAGCTAATAACTGAAATTCCCATCTTAGACATAATTTTTAATAAACCGTCATTGATAGCCTTTGCATATCTTTGAACGCATTCATCAAAGCTTAATTTTCCAAATAAGCCTTTCTCAAATCTTTGATAAATTGAATCTATCGTTAAATAAGGATTAACAGTAGTAGCGCCCGCTCCAATTAAAACTGCAAAATAATGTGTATCCAAACATTCGGATGATTTTACATGTATAGAAACAAACTTTCTGATTCCTAAATTTGTTAAATGAGATTGCACTGCTCCTTGGGCTAAAATTACTGGTATAGAAATTCTATTTTTAGATACNTTTTCATCACTTATAACCAGGTGTTTTGCNCCGCCTCTTACAAACTCCTCTGCTTCAGATCTAATTCTATCTAATTGATTTTTTAAATTATTTTTTTCATTAATATCATATGTTAAATCGATAGTTTTAATTTCCTTTTCAAATATATCATTTAACTTTTTAAACTGAGTATTTGTTAAAACTGGACTCGCNAGTAAATAACTCTTTTGTTTTGTTAATTTATCATCTAAAATATTTTCTAAATTGCCAAGTCTTGTATTAAGTGACATNACTCTATTTTCTCTTAGAGAGTCTATTGGAGGATTAGTAACTTGACTAAAATTTTGTCTAAAAAAATGAGATAATGGTCTGTACTTGCTTGATAAAACTGCAATAGGTGTNTCATCACCCATAGACCCGACTGCTTCTTTTGAATCTTCAATCATTGGATGAAGGATGATTTCTAAATCCTCTATACTTAAACCTGAAAGAAATTGCCTTTGTCTGAGCGCTTGACCTTCGTAGATATTTTTTTCTTTTAAATTTTTAAAACTTTTTGTTAATTCAATATGATTAGATGCAAACTCTTTATAAACAGGATTTGATGCTAGATGATCTTTAGTTTTTTTGTCATTAAAATATTTTCCTTTATCTAAATCCAAAGAAATCATTTGGCCTGGACCAACCCTTCCTCTATATTGAATATTATCTTCAGCAACATGAACCATTCCAGTTTCTGAACCGGCAAACAACATTTTATCTTTAGTGATTGTATAACGAAGAGGTCTTAAACCATTTCTATCAGAAGCGGCGACAATCCAACGGCCATCAAAAGCAGCAACTGCCGCTGGGCCATCCCATGGCTCAATAACTGAATTCAAATAGTTATACATATCCCGATGTAATTTAGATATAATTTTGCTTTTTTTAGACCAGGCCTCAGGTATCAACATCATTTTAGCAATTGGAAGATCTCTTCCTCCTCTTACTAGTAATTCAAAAGCTGCGTCCAATGAAGCGGTGTCAGAATTATTTGCTTTAATAATTGGTTTAATGTCATCAATATTTTCAAAAAGGTTACTATCCATTCCAGCTTCATGTGTTTTCATCCAATTAACGTTTCCCTTTAGAGTATTGATCTCTCCATTGTGAGCAATAACTCTAAATGGTTGAGCAAGCTCCCATGAAGGAAAGGTATTTGTTGAAAATCTTTGATGAAAAATTGCAAAACGAGAAACAAATCTTTGGTCTAATAAATCTGGATAAAAATCTGCAATATTTTCAGCCAAAAACATTCCTTTATATATGACTGACTTTGAACTTAATGAACAAATATAAAAATCATTCAACTGTTCTTTTGCAGCATTGTTTTCAATTTTTTTTCTAATTACAAAAAGCTTTCTTTCTAAATCTTGAAAATCATATTTTTTTTCACATGCAAAAATAATCTGTTCAATTTCAGGTCTTGTATCATTAGCCTTTTGACCTAAAACTTTTGGATTTACAGGAACCTGTCTCCATCCAAAAATATAAAAATCATTATTTAAAAGCTCTTGCTCAATAAGCGTTCTACATCTTTCTTGAGCTGAATAGTTGGTTCTAGGTAAAAAAACCATACCAAGGCAAATTTCTTGATCATCACTAACATCGTGACCTGTAACATTGATTTTTTCTTTAAAAAAATCTCTACTAAATTCAATATGAATTCCAGCACCATCTCCAGTTTTGCCGTCAGCGTCAACCGCTCCTCTATGCCAAACTGCTTTTAATGCCTCAATACCATTGTCAACAACTTCACGCTTAGGTTTTCCTGTCATAGAAGCAACAAAGCCAACACCACAAGCGTCATGATCTTCTATTTTTACTTTTGACGCTTCTAATCTATTTTTATTTAATAAATAATTTTCAATAGTCACTATGCCGCCTTCTTCTTTTTCTTTTGTGAGATTTCTTTTAAATATTCGCTTATTCCTACTGCTGCATCTCTTCCGTCTCTAATTGCCCAAACTACTAGGGAAGCTCCACGTACAATATCACCTGCAGCAAAAACTCCTCTAATATTTGTTTTTAAAGTTTTTAAATCCGTTTTAATTGTACCCCATCTAGTAACCTCTAAATCAGGTTCACCAAACAATTTTGGTATTTCTTCAGGCTCAAAACCAAGAGCTTCAATGACTAAATCTGCATCTAGTGACTTTTCCGCTCCATCTATAATTTTTGGTGATTGTCTACCAGATGAGTCTGGTTCGCCAAGTTTCATTTTATTTATTATCACTTTTTCTACATTATCTTTTCCTTCAAATAATTTTGGACTTGATAACCAGATAAAATTTACTCCCTCTTCCTCGGCATTGGCAACTTCTCTAGCAGATCCTGGCATATTAGCTTTATCTCTTCTATATAAACACGAAACGGATTTTGCTTTTTGTCTAACTGCGGTTCTAACACAGTCCATTGCTGTATCACCTCCACCTACAACGATAACATTTTTTCCTTCAGCATTGAGTATTCCATTATCAAAATCTTTTACCTCATCACCTAGCCCTTTTCTATTTGATGCTGTTAAAAAATCCATTGCAGGGAAAATATTTTTTAGATTGGATCCAGGAGTTTCAATTTGTCTTGCTTTATAAACTCCAGTTGCAATCAAAATGGCATCATGCTTTTCTTTTAATTCTTCTAATGTAGAGTCTTTGCCAACTTCAAAGTCATTAATAATTTTTATATTACTATCTTCTAAAAGTTTTGTTCTTCTTAAAACTACTGATTTATCCAATTTAAAATTTGGAATACCATAAATTAACAACCCACCAGCTCGATCATAACGATCGTAAATCGTAACTTGATAACCTTCTTTTCTTAACTCCATGGCAGCAGCAATACCCGCTGGTCCTGCTCCAATTATTCCGACAGATTGCTTTATCTCATTTAATGGCTTTATTGGTTCAACCCAACCATTTTCCCAAGCTGTATTGGTTATAAATTTTTCTACAGCACCAATTGTTACTGTGCCATGTCCTGTTTGCTCTATAACACAGTTACCCTCACATAAACGATCTTGAGGGCATATACTGCCGCAAACTTCTGGCATTGAATTAGTAGCTGATGAAATTTCATAAGCATCTTTTAATCTTCCCTCTGCAGTCAATTTTAACCAATCTGGAATATTGTTTTGNAAAGGACAGTGAACTTGGCAGAAAGGTGTACCACATTGAGAACATCTGCTAGCCTGTTCCTTTGCTTTATTATCAATAAACTCTCTATATATTTCTAAAAAATTCTCTGTTCTTTCGCCTGACCCTATTTTTTCAGGCGTTTCTCTTTTTAGATCTATAAATTTTAACATTTTTGACATAAGAATTGGTTAATATATCATTAAAATTACTATGTCATTGTATTTTAGTAAATATTCGTTTACTAAATAATTGTTAATATTANNTAATAATGATGAAAATTTAAGAAAAAGTGATCAATTTTAGCAAAAATATAATATTTTTATAGAATCACAAAAAATTAAGGTGATTTTGTTAGTTCTAAATTTATAGCTTTAATTGCTAAATGATAATAATTGAAAATCATAGTGAGTTTTTCAATTTATTTTCCTTTAATANCTTTAGCNNTAATTCAGGGAATAACCGAATGGCTACCNATTTCTTCTAGTGGAATTTTAGTTTTTTTAGANCAGCTTATAAATCTGGAAGATAAAAATCTTAATCTTTTATTTAACATATCAGTTCATGCAGGTTCTTTAATTGCAATAATATTTTATTTTAAAAAAGAAATTTTCAATATTTTAAAAAATTTAAAGCTTTTACAAAATATAATAATTGCAACTATTCCAGTTGTTTTGTTTGGCCTAATAGTAAAAGTTTTAAACTTAAATATTTTTCTTCAAGATATAAGAGTTGTAGCATTTGCTACGATCTTTTTTTCAATAATTTTATATCTCTCAGATAAGACTAAAGTGTCACAATACTTTGAACAAAATATCTCAAATAAGAATGCTTTATATATAGGATTGGCACAAATCCTTGCATTAATACCTGGTACAAGTAGATCGGGTATTACTATAACATGTGCAAGATACTTAGGTTACTCTAGGACTCATGCTGCAAAGTTTTCATTTATAATATCTATACCTGTATTATTGGCGGCTACAACTTTAGGAGCAGCAGAAGCAATAATAAACTTTGACTCACAAGTTATAAGTATTTTATTAATTGGGTTTTGTTTTTCACTAATTGCATCGCTTTTAAGTGTTAAAGTCTTCTTATCTTTTGTTGAAAATAACAACTTAACTCTATTTGTGGTTCTAAGACTTATTATAGGAACTGGACTTTTATTCTATTCTTTTTCTTAAGAAGAAAATTGTCCCTCTGGTCTAAATCGATATAAATAATTTGGAATAACTTTTCTGATGCCCATTAAATCAATTCCAAGATCTTTTAAAGTTTTATTATTATTAGTTGCTATATTGTCTCCAGATTCTAATGTTTTTATTTGATCCAGTGTTAGCATAGGTTTTGGTGCTAATTGCAAAATTCTACCTTGCATTCTTCCTGCCCAGGAAGGAATTGAAATAATTATATTTTTTGCTCTTATTTCGTTTGATATGATTTTAACAAGTTCTTGCAAAGTAAATATTTCATCTCCGACAAATTCAAAAGTTTCTTTTTTAATTTCTTCATCAATAATTTTTTCAATACCCTTTGCAATATCTCCAACATAAACTGGTTGAAATTTTACATTTGAATTTGCTAAAGGAATTATGGGAAACAATTTCGCTAATTTAGCAAACATATTTGTAAAATCATTTTCTCCACCTCCGTAAACTACTGAAGGTTTGATTATAGTATAATTTTCTAAATTTTCTTTAATTAACTCTTCTGCTTTAAATTTACTTTCTAGATATTTTGATTCTGTACCACTCTTTACTCCAAGACTTGAAAAATGAATAAAATGTTTTATTGAGTTTTGTTTTTTAATTACTTCAACTAGATTTGATACAAAATCAGTATGTATTTTTTGAAAAGTATTTTGGCCTTTTTCATACAAAATACCAACTAAGTTAATACAAATATTTGATCCTTTAATGAATGCTTCGACCTGGTCTTTTGAATTTATATTAACTTTATGTAGTGATATTTGACCTGGATCTCCACATGAAGATTTTAATTGAATAACATCCTCATCATAGGGATTACGAGTTGCAATTTTAATTTCAAAGCCTTTTTCTGCTAAAATTTGAACTATAGAACTTCCGATGAACCCAGCGCCACCAAAAAAACTAATTTTTTTTATAGGTTTCATGTATACAATCAATAATTGAATTATGAAAAATTATAAATTTTACTTATCTGATATAGACGACGATACAAGCTTAAAAAATGCCTCAAGCATAGCCGTAGACGGTGAATTTAGTGGTCTTGACCCTAAGACTGATAGACTTCAACTTCTTCAGCTCTGTGACGGGTCAGATTTCGTTCATCTAATTAAATTTGAAAAGAATTATAATGCTCCAAACCTAAAAAATATTTTAGAGAATAATAGAATAAAAAAAATATTTCATTTTGGTCGAGCTGATTTGGGTTTTCTTAAACAGCACCTCAATATTAATGTTGCAAATATTTTTGACACAAAAATAGCCTCTAAAATTTCCCGTAAGTTTTCTTCACGTCACGGTTATAAAGATTTATGTCGTGACCTGATAAATATTAATTTATCAAAAGAATATCAAACTTCTGATTGGGGAAAGTCAATTGAAGAATATAGTGAAGATCAAATTACTTATGCATGTAAAGATGTCTTGTATCTTCATAGAATAAAAAGTGAATTAGAAAAAATTTTAAAAAGAGAAAATAAACTAGAATTAGCAGAAAAATGTTTTAGTTTTTTAGAAACAAGAACATCTTTAGATCTTGCTGGTTTAACAATAGATATATTTGAGCACTAGAATGAGGACTGAAAAACAAATTTTAAATTTTGGAAAAAAATTAATTAAAGAGGAAGTTAAAGCTCTCACTAAAGTTCAGAATAGTCTAAATAGTAATTTTTCAAAAGCAGTAAAATTAATAAATAATACTAAAGGAAATATTGTCTTTTCAGGTGTTGGAAAATCAAAACTAATACTAGAAAAAACTTGTGGTACATTTAGTAGTTTAGGTATTCCAAGTTATGTGCTTGATGCAAATCAAGCGACACATGGATCTCTGGGAAATTTAAAAAATAATGACACTTTAATCATTGCATCTAATAGCGGAAATACGAATGAACTTATGGCAATTTTTAAATTTGCAAAAAAGTATAAAATCAAAATTTTAGGAATTTCTTCAAATTCAAAATCTCAGTTGTTTAAAAATTCAGTTATTAATATCGTATATCCAAAAGTAAAAGAAATTGGTGACAATAATTTTAAACTTGTTCCAACGTCCTCAACTACTGCGCTTTCTTCAATTGGAGATGCGTTGGCAATTTCTGTTGCAAAATTAAGAGGTTTTAAAATTAAAGAATTCGGAGAAACACACCCAAGTGGCTCTATAGGTAAAGCATTAACGCCAATTAAAGACTTTTTGATTACTGGAAAAAATATTCCTTTCGTTAACAGCAAATGCTCATTTTCAAAAATACTGTCTGTTCTAGCCTCAAAAAGACTAGGTTGTGTCTTAATAAAAAACAATAAATCTAAAAAAATATCTATTATTACTGATGGAGATTGCTCTAGGGCAGTAGCAAAATATAAAAATTTAAGTTTGATAAAAGCTGATGACATAATGACTAAAAACCCAAGTTTTGTAAATGAAACGATTTTGGCCACAGAAGCTTTATCGAAAATGAATAGGAAAAGAATAACAGTACTTTTAGTAAAAAATAATAATAAATTCAAAGGGCTGGTAAGCATACATACTATTCTAGAATTTCTGGAAAAATGATATCAATTAAAAAAAAAGCAAATATTTTTCTAATCTTTGCAATTTTATTTTTTATCTTTTTTTATGGTTATTATATTTTTCAAAATAAAGGCGCAATAAAAATTGAAGATACTAAAAATATACCACTATCAAAAAAATCTTCTGACTCAAATTTGGGAACAACAAAGTTTACAGATGTTGAGTACAAAATGTCATCTCAAAATAACAATGAATATGTAACAAGAGGAAAAGAGGCGTTTACAACTAAAAATAAGCCTAATTTAATTCAATTAAATGTTGTCAATAGCTTTACGACGCTTAAGGACGGTTCTGTCTTAAATATAAAATCAGACAAAGCCATTTATAATAAAAAAACAAATAATATTAAATATTATCAAAATGTACTTATGACCAATAAAGACAAGATAATCACTTCAGATGTTGCCAATTTTTTTTCAAATAAAAATTTAATTAAGTTAGAAAGAGTAAAGTACAAAGATGAAAAAAATTTAATTAAAGGAGATATTGTAGAATTTAATACAAAAACTAATAATTTAGAAATTCACATGAAAAATAAAAAAGATAAAGTTTATGGACAAAGACAAACCAATAAATAAAAAACAAAAAATGAAAATTAAAGCCGATACCAAGATAAATGAAAAACTTGTCTTAAAAAAAGATTTTTTATATTTTGAAAAACAAGAAATATTACTTCTTAATAAACAAATCAAAAAAAAATTTGAAAAAGAAAAAAATGAAATCAAATTAGCCTCGTCAAATATAATAAAATTAAACAACGATAATAAAAAAAATGACGATATTTTAAAAATTTCAAAAGTCTCAAAATCTTTAGGTGGTAAACCAATTTTAAAAAATATTTCTTTCTCACTAAAGAGAGGTCATATTTTAGGACTCCTTGGCCCAAATGGTGCTGGAAAATCAACTTTATTCAATATGATTGTTGGAAAAATCTTTCCAGATACAGGTGTAATAAAATTAAATAATGAAAATATTAATGAATTACCAATCCACAAAAGAGCTTTACAAGGAATTAGTTTGCTTGAACAACACAAAGGTCTTTTTGGAAGCATGACTGCATATGAAAATCTTTATGCAATATTAGAAATTTATATTGAAGATAAAAATAAAATTGAGACAAAGATATTTCAACTGCTTTCTTTTTTTGGTCTTCATTATTTAGCAAATGTTAAAGCAAATAATATGTCTGGAGGCGAATATAAAAAAATTTCTACTTTGCAAAGAATTTGTAATAAAAATATTAAAATTCTACTACTTGATGAGCCTATGGCGGCTCTTGATCCTCTGAGTATATCCTCTATTAAAAAGTTTATCTTAGAGTTAAGAGATATGGGGCTGTCTGTTATAATCACAGATCATAATTTCTATGCAATACAAGATATTTTAGATCATTGTATAATTATCAGAGATGGAAATGTAATGATAGAAGGCTCTCCTAGTACTGTAGCCAAAGATAAAAAAGTTATTAAATATTATCTTGGAAGTGGTTTTAAAATTTAGCCTTTAGTATCTTCTTGATTTTCTTCTATAGCAGCTTCATCTAAAGAAATAACTTCATCATCACTGTTATCACCATTATCTATATCAGCAAATTCGTCTTTAGCTTCAGTCTTTTTTTCTACTTGCTCCACTTGATTGTTGTTAACAAAAGAAAGTATATCTTCAATTACTATTTCTTTTTCTCCACAAGGACAGGTTAAGGGTGAAGTTTTATTTAAATCATAAAACTTCTTCTCGCAGTGAGGGCAAACTCTTTTTTCTCCAAATTTTTTATCGGCCATTAAAATATCTTTTTAATTGTTATTTTAGTGGGTATATATTGATCTAATAATCCAATGGCAATTAAAAAATCAAATCAATTAATACCTGAGAATAATATTAGTATTAAAGGATTAGTTGAGCTTTCGAGCGATAAATCACTTAGTATTAGAAGTGTAATTTTTGCAAGTATTGCCTATGGGATCAGTAAAATTAAAATCAAGAATCCTGGTGAAGATGCTGAGACTGCAATTGAAGCAATTAAAGCTCTTGGAATTAAAGTAATTAGAAATAAAAATCTATATACTGTTTACGGCTTAGGAATTGGTTATGATAGTAAACGCCCGCTTAAAATTTCATTTAATAATAGCGGAACTACATTAAGATTATTAACGCCTTTAATAGCAGGCTCAAAGATTAATGCAAAAATTATAGGTGATAAAAGCTTAAGTAAAAGGCCCTACCGATTAGAATTTTTAAAACAGTTTTTAATGAACTTAAAACCCATAAATGGTCAATATTTGCCAATAAAAATTGAAGGTCATGAAAACTGTATTCAATCAAAAGTAAAAATTAAAAAACCCTCAGCTCAAATGGTTAGTGCTGCTACTATTGCTGGCATGATAAGTTACGGCGAAACCATAATAGAGGCTCCTAATAATGTGAGAGACCACACCACAAGAGTTTTAAAGTACCTTAACTATCCAATTAAAGTTCAAAATAAAAAAAGCAAACAGATCATTATAGTTCAGGGAAGACGTTTTTTAAAACCCCTTAAAAACTATAATATTCCGTCCGACCCATCATCAAGTGCTTTTTTAATTACTATTGCAATCTTGACAAAAGGTTCAATTATTAAAATTAAAAATGTTTGTCTCAATCCATATCGAATAGGATTTATAAAGGTCTTAAAAAAAATGGGCGCCAGAATAATATTTTCAAATAAGAAAATCTATTTTGGTGAACCAATTGGAGACATAACAGCCTCATATTCTCCAAACCTTAAAGGTATTACAATTAAACCAAATGAAGTTGCAAGTATTATTGATGAAATTCCAATTTTATTGGTAGTTGCATTATTTTGTAAGTCTAAAAGTATTTTTAATAATCTTACAGAACTAAAGTTTAAAGAATCAGATCGGCTTCGTGTTATGTATAAAAACTTAATATTATGTGGTGCTAATGTTACTAGAGTAAAAGACAACTTAATAATTGATGGTATCAATAACAGATTCTACTCTAGTGAAGTTCCAATTATCAAAGATTATTCTAAGGACCACCGTATATGCATGGCTTTCTTCTGTTTGGCTGCAGTATCAAGAAAAAAAATACAGATTAATGACTTTGACTCGGTAAATGTAAGTTTTCCAAATTTTTTAAAAACTATTAATGATTTGAAATATAATAAAGGTAAAAAAATTCTTGTTGCCGCAGATGGACCGGTGGCTTGCGGAAAAACATCAATATTAAAAAAGATAGTTGAAAAATTTGGTTCAAAAAAAGCAACTTTTTTAGATAGTGGTTTGCTATATCGCTACTTAACTTTAGTTCATTTACAAAGTAAGAAGAAGGAAATTAACACTAATTTTTTAGTCAAGCATCTAAAAAAAGTCAGTATTTCAAAATTACAAAATCCCAAACTTCATTCTATTGCNGTATCAAANAANGTATCTGAAATAGCTAAAATTAANNTNATCCGTCANNAANTGTTNCCAGTNCAAAGAGACCTTATTTTTAATTGNNCTCAACAAATTGTATTNGTTGGNGGTNGNGACATNNCATCAACTGTANTNCCTANTAATTTTTCTGACATTAAACTTTATATNGATTGTGATGTNAAAGTTAGAGCAAAACGAAGATNTTTAGAGTTAAAAAATAAGAAAAANGANAAAAATGTTAATTATCAAGAGATCTTAAAAGCTNTAAAAGCTAGAGATTTAGCAGATTCTACCAGNGCTATAAGNCCACTTAAAAAAACAAAAGATAGNATCTTGATTGACAATTCTTTTAATGATATNAGCCGCCCAATTAATAAAATTTCTTTATTAATAGAAAGAGAGATAAAAAAACATTAGTGGGAACAGACAGTAGCTTAAAAGTTTATAATCAAGATAATAATTCAGAATTCGCAAAATTAATTACAGAAAATTTAGAAAACATCATTTTAAAGGATAACTCTATTGTGACAGGATCAGTAGAAAAAGTTGATGATAAATATGTTCACGTTTTTATTAAAGGAGCAAAATCTAGTGGCTTGGTTGACATTAATGAAATTCCCCATGCTGAACTTGACAGCTTAGAAGAAGGTAAAGAGATTGAAGTTTTTCTTGAGAGAACAGAAGATAGAAACGGTAATATTGTTTTAAGTATCGAGAAAGCGAGAAGAGCAAAATCTTGGAAAAAAATTGAAGAAGCTTTTGAAAAACAAGAAAAAGTTAGTGGTATTATTAAAAATACGGTTAAAGGTGGAGTAGTTGTAGAAATCTTTGGTGTATTTGCTTTTTGCCCAAATTCTCAGGTTGCTGATAGGCCAATCAAAAACATGAATGAGTTCATGAATAAACCCATGGAATTTCAAATTATCAAAATTGATAACGTAAGAATGAATGTTATTGCAAGNAGAAGACAAGTGATCGAACAAGAGAAAAATAAGAATAAAGAAAAGGTCATTAAGAATTACAAAGTTGGTGATGTTGTGGANGGTACTATCAAGGCAGTTCAATCATATGGNTGTTTCGTGAGTATTGAAAGCTTGGATTGTTTACTTCATTCTTCAGAAGTTTCTCATCTTAAAATCACAAACTTAAACGATATGTTTACAGTTGGAGAAAAAATTAAAGTCAAAGTATTAGAAATTGATAATGAAAATATGAGAATGAGTTTATCTGTTAAAGCTATGCTTCCAGATCCATTCGAAACGATTAAAGATAAGTTTTCTATTGGTAATGAATATGAAGTTAAAATTGTAAAATTAACTGATTTTGGTGCATTTGCAGAAATGCAAGAAGGTATTGTTGGACTNATTCATTCTAGTGAAATTAAACATATGCAAAAAAATGTTAATCCTAAATCTGCATTNAAAATTGGTGATACTGTTAAAGTGAAATTAAAAGAAGTTGATACTGAAAAGAGAAAAATTGGTTTAAGTTACAAAGATTGCTTACCAAATCCAGTAGATGAATTTATTACAAAATACCCTATTGGAACTACTGTTAAAACAAAAGTAGTGACTAAAAAAGATTTTGGTATTTTCTGTAATACAGGTGATAGCGATATTGATATCTTCGTTCACTATAAACAATTAGATTACGCCGAAAGCTCCAAGGCTCTAGATAAATTTAATAAAGGTGATGAAGTAGAACTAAAAATAATTGATATTAAAGATGATAAAGTGAATGGATCAATACGAGCTCTTAAAAAAGATCCTTTCTCATTCTTTGATGATAAAAAAATTGGTGATATTGTTTCAACAAGAGTTGTNGAAGTTCAAGACAATGGTTTAAAAGTTGATGTTGGTCCTGATAGATATCAGACAATTATTAGAAAATCTGAGCTTGCATTAGAAAAATCAGATCAAAGACCAAACCGTTTTTCATCAGGTGACTCTATTGATGCTGCTATCCTAGAGTTAGATGCTGAAAAAAGAAGAGTTAAACTATCTGTTAAAAAACTAGAGCAACAACAAGCCGATGAAGCAATTGAAAAGTATGGTTCTACAAGTTCTGGTCAATCATTAGCTGGAATTTTAGGCGAAGCTTTAGAGAAAAAAGATCAGAAAAAAGATTAACTCTTCCTTTTCTTACAATCTAAATCTATAATAATTTCAATACTTTATTGAAATGTCTAAAAAAACTTTTGTTAAATCGGATATTGTAAAAGATCTTCAAGGACATTTTCAAAAAATCCCGAATAATAACGTTGAGCATATTATTGAATCTATTTTTAAATATTTGAGCAATGCTCTCTCNGAAGGGAGAAACATAGAAATAAGNGGGCTAGGTACTTTTAAAGTTAAAAAAATGCCAGCGAGAANTGCAAGAAACCCAAAGACTGGAGAAGCAATTCAAATTGAAGAAAAAAATAAAGTAAAATGGAAAAGTTCTAAATTGTTAAATTATAGAATCAATAAGGATAAAAAAATTGAAGAATAAAAAAATAATTTTTATTGCTCTCGATTGCTCAGTATCAAAAGCTAAAGCAATTCTCAAATCAGTTCCAAAAGTTAGATCAAAAAAATATGAGATTGGTATTAAAGCAGGTTATCAAATTCTTTATTCCGATAAGGGAAGAAATTTTATTAAATCATTAAAGGGATACAAAAAATTCATAGATTTAAAACTTAATGATGTTCCCAATACCGTTAAAAATGGAGTAATATCTTTAAGAGATTTAAAAGCTGATTACATAACTATTCATGCAAGTNCAGGCTTTNATGCGATAAAATTAGCAAAAAAATATTCTGGCAAAACAAAGCTTCTAGCAGTTTCGGTACTTACTAGTATGAANAAAAAAAANCTNTCTGAAATTGGTCATACTAAGAAATTAGATAAAATTGTTATNCATCTTAGTAAACTTGCAAAAAANGCAGGNGCCTATGCTATGATTTGTAGTCCGCATGAAGCAAAAAAAATANAAAANCTTTCTAAACTACCATCTATTACTCCTGGNATAAGNCTTCCTGGCGACCAATCNGGNGATCAAAAACGAATTGCTACTCCAAAATTTGCTTTTNANAATGNNGCTATAGGAATTGTAATGGGTCGGTCTTTAATCAAAGGTAATATTAAAAATAACTTTAAAAGACTTTTTCAACACCTAAACTCATGAAACAAACTATAAAAGTNTGTGGTCAAACAGATCCAGAAATNATNANACTATGCATTGAGCAAGGGGCAAGACTAATAGGGTTTATTATCAATTATCCTAAAAGCCCAAGGTCAATTTCAATTGAAAAACTAAAATCATTAACAAAAAATATTCCAGACAACATTAAAAAAGCAGCTGTTATGGTTAATCCATCTATAGAAGANGTAAAAGAAATTTCAAACTACTGTAATGTTATTCAGTTACATGGAGATGAAACTGAAGAATTTATTCAACAAATAAAAAAAGAAACAGATCTTGAGGTAATCAAAGTAATTAAAGTAAACAATAAAGAAGATCTTCAAACAACTAAACAATTTATATCTGCTGATATTTTTCTCTATGATACGCCAAGCATGGGTCAAAATGGTGAGGCATTTGATTTTGAAATGCTTAAAGATTTAAAAAATAAAAATTTTTTTATAGCAGGGAAAATAGATATAAATAATATTGAAACAGCTCTGCTCTATACTGATAAGATTGATGTAAATTCTGGTCTAGAAACTAAAAAGGGTATAAAAGACCCTGAAAAAATTAAACAATTTTTCAATAGATTAAAAAAAAATGAAAATTAGAAAAGGTATCCCAGTCATAGACCAGCATGACAAAAATTATATGTATGGTAGAAAATTTGGTGGAAACTTTATTCCAGAGACTCTCAAAAAGCCTGTAGAAGATTTAACAATACTATTTGAAAAACTTAAAAAAAATAAAGAATTTTTAAAGCAAAGAGACTATTATTTTAAAAATTATGTTGGAGCTCCTACTCCCTTCATAAAACTTAATAATCTAACTAATCATTTAGGAGGTGCTCAAATATGGGCAAAAGTTGTAGCCGAAGCAAATGGTGGCGCTCATAAAATTTACAATGCAACAGTACATGCATTAATTTGCAAAAAAGCAGGTAAAAAATATATCGTTGGCGATACCGGAGCTGGTTATGCCGGAAAAATGTTGTCTATGGCAGCAAAAAAATTTGGCCTTAAATGTAAAATATTTATGGGCGCTAAAGATATTGAGCGTCAAAAACCAAACTGTGATGCTATGAAAAAAAATGGTGCAGAAATTATTCCAGTTCATACAGGGAGTAAAACATTAGTTGATGCTGTAAGTGAATGTATGAGATATTGGGTATCCAATTGTGATACTACTCACATGTGTGTTGGATCGACAGTTGGTCCAAATATTTTCATTAAAATTTGTGCATGGAGTACTGCACAAATTTCAAGAGAGCTTATTGTTCAAGTAAAAAAAGAATTTGGAAAAATTCCTAAAAAAATGAAACTTATCAATTGTGTTGGTGGAGGAAGTTCTGCTTTAGGTTTTTGGAATTCATTTATGGATTATAATAAAAATCAAGTTGAAATGATTGGAGTTGAAGCGGGTGGCCCCAAAAATAGCAAACTCCATGCAGCGCCACTTAGTACGAACGCAAAAGTTGGAATACTTCATGGTGCAGCTCAATATGTGATTCAAGATAAAGAAGGTCAAATTAGTAATACAGCAAGTATTAGTGCCGGCTTAGATTACCCCGGTATTTCGCCAGTTCATTGTTTTTTAAAAGATACAAAAAGAGCAAGATATACATGTGCTACTGATGAGGAAGCATTACACGCTCATCAACTTGTGAAGAAACTTGAGAATATCTCACCTTCACTTGAGCCTTCGCATGCATTCGCAGAAGCGATTAAAATTGCACCTAAATTAAGCAAAGATACTGTGATCATTGTTAACAGTTGTGGTGATGCCAAAAAGGATAGGGATATTTTAAAAAAAAGATTAGGAAAAAAAATCTAATATGAGTCTTATTAAAAAAGTATTTCAAATTTGTAAAAAAGAAAAGCGCCCTGCTCTTTTAACTTTTACCGTTGCGGGTGATAACACTCACAAAAATTCATTGGAAATTTTAAAATCTATCTCGCCATATGTAGATATTTGTGAAATGGGGATGCCTCATAATACTCCAGTTGCAGATGGTGGTCAGATACAAAACTGCTCGCACCGTGCTTTAAAAAATGGTATTAAAATTAAAGATATTTTTAAAATTACAAATCAGTATAAAAAATTCAAATTTGCAAAACCAATTATCTTGATGGGTTACTTTAATACAATCAAACAATTTGGTGAACAAAACTTTATTAATCAGTGTAAAAAAAACAAAGTTGATGGCTTGATCGTTGTGGACNTTCCTTGGCCAGAAAATAAAAGTTTTGCTGCAAAATGCAAAAAAAAATCAATTAATTTTATTCAACTAGTTGCACCAACAACCTCAAATGAGAGATTAAAAAAAATTGTTAGAGACTCTCATGATATGGTTTACTGCATCAGCATGTTATCTACTACAGGTGGAAAATTGAAAGTTGCTCCTAAGAAAATTATTCAAAATTATAAAAAAATTAAAAGACTAAATAAAAATAAAAATGTTGTCATAGGTTTTGGTATTACAGAAAAAACTATTGCATCTCTCAAGAAAGCAGATGGACTTGTTGTTGGCAGTGAGCTTTGTAAAACAATTACAGATTCGGTTAATCAAAGAAAAAAGCCAGCAATTGCTGCCAAAAAAATGGTAATGAAATTAAAGTCGAAAATAGCATAAGAAAATCAACATTTTTACAACAATCACATTGTAGCCAAAGTTTTAAAGTTTATGCTAAAACAACTTAAATTATGACTAACTGGTTAGAAAAAATTTTATCAAAAGCAAAGGCTGCTGGCGCAAAATTAACAGATTCATTTAAGAAAAAAACAATACAAAACGCTGATCTTTGGAGTTCTTGTCCTGAGTGTAAAAAAATGTTTTTAGGAAAAGAACTTAAAAAAAATATGCACGTTTGTACCCAGTGTGATTATCATTTTAGAATAAGTGCGGATGAAAGATTTAAAATATTTTTTGATAATGCCTCTTATGAAATGATAAATACAAAAAGACTAGCAGAAGATCCTAACAAATTTAAAACTGAACTTAAAGCTTATAAAGACCAACTTAAATCTGCAAAAAAGAAAACTAAACAAATCGCATCTCTTGTATCAGCTCACGGAAAAGTAAATGGATTAGATATGATTTGTTCATCATTTGATTTTAATTTTAATGGTGGAACACTCAGTATGCAATCTGGTCAAAACTTTTACGAAGCTTGTGAGTATGCAGTTAAGAATAAAGTATCTACGCTTACAGTATTTATCACAACGGGAGGAGCTGCTCTTCAAGAGAATTTATTTGCACTTTACCAAATGCCAAAAACAATTCTTGGTGTACAAATGTTAAAAGAAAATAAAATTCCTTATTTTGTAGTTGCAAATATAAATATTGGTGGAGTAAGTGCAAGTTTTGGTTCTCTTGGTGATTTTCATATTATGGAGCCAGGCAAAAAAACAATNTGGGGATTTGCTGGAAAACGTGTTGTTCAAGGAACAATATCTGAACCGTTACCAGAAGACTTTCAATCTGCATCACATGTGATTACAACTGGGGCAGTTGATATGATTACACATAGAAAAGATCAAAAAAATGTTATTTCAAATTTAGTTTCTATTCTTCTTAAAAAAGAAAACGCACAACAAACNATTGTTGAAAATATTTCAGAANAAGCCAAAGCTGTTAATCAGTAAGCAGTGTCTCATTCAAAAAAACTACAATTTATTTTAAATAAACTTTATGAGCTTAATCCTGATAAGATTGAACTTAAACTTGACCGTATTTTAAGACTTGCAAATGATCTTGGTAACCCTCACAAAAAACTAAACAATGTAATCACAGTAACCGGAACTAATGGCAAAGGTGGAACGGCTTTTTATTTAAAAGAAATTTTACAATCCAATGGTTATAGTGTTGCTTTATTTCAATCCCCTTTTCTTTATAATTTTTTAACAAGATTTTTAATTAATGGCGAACCATTAGATGAAGAAAAATTTATTAACTACGTCATAGAAGTTGATAAGGCAAATAACAATCAAGATATTACTTTTTTTGAATATATAACTTGTATTGCCTTTAAAGCATTTGCTGAAGCAAACTGTGATTTTAATATTATGGAGACTGGGCTTGGTGGAAAATATGATAGTACCAATGTTGATTATCAAGATCTAAAAACACAAGTACTAACTCCTATAAGTATGGATCATAAAGATTTTTTAGGAGATACACTTAAAGAAATAACGCATAATAAATGCGGAATTATTAAAGATAATTCCAATGTCATTATTGCAAAACAAAGCAGTGAAGTTCTAGGTTACATTGATGAAGAATTGAAAAGAAAAAAAATAAAAAAATATATTTTTTCTGAAGATTTTAATGTCAGTGTAGAAAATAACAGAATGATCTATCAAGATGATGATGGTTTGATTGATCTTGATATGCCAACTATGAAAGGCTCTTTTCAAATTCAAAATGCAGCTGTTGCGCTAAAAGCTTTAAAATCATTTGGTTTAAAACTTGATAATAAAAATATTTCAAAGGGTATAAAAAACACTAAAGTTGAAGGAAGAATTCAACATGTCACTAAAGGGAAATTGCTTTCATATATTCATGAAGAAACTAATACTTTAATCGTTGATGGTGGTCATAATGAACAAGCTGGAAAATCATTAGCAGAATACTTAGAAAAAATTAAAGGTAAACGCTCAATCTATCTTGTCTTTTCAATGCTAACTTCCAAAGATTTAAAAGCATATCTATCTAATTTTAGTTCATTAGTGACAGAGATTAAATGTTTTAAACTTAGTGAAAATTTTTATGAAACCAAAGATATTATCGCTCAAGCAAAAGGGCTAGGTATTCATGCAAATCCAAATGGCTCAGCCACTGAAGCTATAGCTCAACTTGCTATACAAGATCCTAATGCCATTATTGTGGTTTGTGGTTCACTTTATTCTGCAGGTAAGGTATTGGAGCAAAACATATGAAGAATTTTTTAATTTTATTCTTAATACTTTGCACAAGTTCAAATGCTAATGAAGAACAAAAGTTTTTTGATTTATTAAAAGGAAATGACAAAATTTTATGGCTTAGACATTTTTCAGCTCCTGGTGGTGGAGATCCGGATAACTTTGATGTTAGAGTTCGTAGTACTCAAAGAAATTTAGGAAAATTTGGAATTAAACAAGGAAAAGCATACTCAAAGCTTTTTAAAAAAAACAAAGTTAACATTAAACATGCCTTAAGTTCACAGTGGTTTAGAGCAATTGAAACATGCCAATTCTTCGGAGAGTTTAAAACTTTCTCGGCACTAAACTCAACGTTTAGTTCAAAATTTTCTCACAACACAGCAAAGCAAAGAAGGCAGTTAAGAGAATATATTACAAATTGGAATGGTGATGGAAACTTATTACTTTGTGCTCATTATGTCATTGTTGGAGAGCATTTAGATTACGGTGCTAGTGAAGGTGAGATGGTTTTGACCGATAAGAATTTAAAAATTTTAGCAAAATACAGATTAAAAATTAAAAACTAGGAACTTTAAAATAAAATTCCTAGTTTAAAAAATTATCCAACTTTAGAATTAATCCAAGTTTTAATATCTTCTTTTGAAGCCGCTCCAACTTTAGAGTCTACTACTTCACCACCTTTAAAAAGTAGCATGGTAGGAACTCCTCTCACACCAAATTTGGTTGGTGCATTTGGAGAGTTATCAATATCATGATCACCAATTACTATTTGATCAGACATTTCATCTGCTAATTCATTTAGTGCTGGCGTTACCATCTTACATGGCTGGCACCATTCTGCTCCGAATTTCACAAGAACTGGCTTATCTTTATTGCCAATCGTTTCTTCAAAATTTTCATCTGTTACTTTTAATGCAGGCATTAAGAATCTCCTTATTGTTAAAATTAAAATGTAAGCATTAACCCCAAAGTGTCAACTAAGCTTCCTGATATTTTTTCTCTATTTCTTCAAGAAAGTTGTTGATATTATTTGTAATCGAAAGTCTTTCTTCATCTCCGTCTTCTTCATATTTAAATCGAAGAGTATCAAGTTCGTTATAAGCTTTTGGAATAGTGTTCCATTTTTCATCATTGGTACTTAAAATCCTTTTTGCAATCCCACGATGAATTTCATGATATAAATCTTTTGGCATCAAATCTGGTGCTTCTTCATACATCAGTCTTTTTGCAAAATAATTATATCTCTCATCCTTCATCTTATCTGCAATCACTAACCTATCTTTCCATTCTGCCTTTTGAAATTCTTTTAAAGCCATCTTCGTTTTATCATCTGGAAAACCACCAGAATAAATCGACTCTTCAGCTTGAACATCAAGTTGGCTATCTAAATCTTGTTTTTCTTGAGCTTCTTCTTGAAGAATAGCTGAAACTTTTTTTCCAAATTCTTCATTTTGTTTAATCTTTTCAGCTCTTTCATTTAACTTGCTTATTCCAATTTGCTTATAGGTATCAAAGTTAGTTGCGTAATTCGGGTTCATAATAATTGGATGTTTATTATCTTTTACACTTCTTAAAAGTTTAGGGCTTTTCTTCATTGCTCCTTTAAGTGTAGACATATCCATTTTAAAATAATCTTCAGGATCATTCTTTAAATCAAAGCACTGCGGCCAATTATAAACAGGATGGTTACAAACAAATGAAACGACAAAGGGTCTAGCTTTTCCATAAAAATATTCGTTCACACAAAACAGTTTTTCTTTTTGAACAATGTTTCCAACATCTTGTTTGCTCATCGTCATTAANCTTGCTTTCCAAACGCTTGGTGCTTTATCCGCAATAATTTTTGCCATACCCATTGTTGCTAAAACATCTCCCATNGCATCGTGNGCATTATCATGNGAAATTCCATTCATNGATGCAATCTGATCAAGTTTAAATACGGCATTTCCTTTTTCTGAAATTGGTGTCTTTAAACATTCTGGATAATAAAGATGAGCACTTCGAACTAACCCTAAAATATCCCCTCTCTTATTTCCATTCGTATTAGTTAAATACACATCGGTTAAAGACTTAAAAAAAGTTTTTCTTAAAAACTCTTCATCAAAACTTAGACTGTTATAACCAATAAACATTGCAGGAGACCATTTCTCAAAAGTCTCTTTCATCATCTGCACCATTCCAAAATGAGATAGATTTGCTTTCTTAAGCATATCAGGTGTGGTCTTGTTCACTAACAGTGCACCAGGTTCAGGAACTGTTCCAGGTTTTAAAGAACACCTTGCTTCAAATCTATCTAAAATGTCAAAAGTATCATTAACAAGAATTGCACCTACTTGAATAATCTGATCCCAGGTCGAAGATCTTCCTGTGGTTTCAAAATCATAAAATACGTAATTCATTATTTTTCTATCTCCTCAACTTTAATGCCTTCTAAATCTTGAATCTTTTCAGCTCTACTTTGAATTTTATCAGCTGAAACTTTTACGTTTCTAAACTGCTCAGCTACCAAATTAAAACGCTTTTCAATATCAGCCGTTCTTTCAGATAACCTTCCAATATCTTTTCCAATTAATCCTATTTCTTTAATTATCATTTGAGCTTTCTTATTCATTTCACTATCTTTCAAAAAAACACGAAGAGTATTGAGCAAACCCCACAAATAAGATGGAGATACAATTAACACATTTTTTTCGCGTGCTTTTCCCATCAAATCATTTTCACTGTCTTGAATGGATCGATACACACTTTCTGATCTTACAAACATAATGGCGTGTGGTGCTGTTTCACCTGGAATAATATAGTCACCTGATATTTTTTTAACATTTTTCATCACATCTTCTTCAAAGAGTTTTTTATATTTTCTGATTTCTTCATCAGACTCAGATGATTTAAACACTTTAAAATTATCTAGTACAAACTTACTATCAATTCCAATTCTAGAATTAGCATCTCCAAAATCAATTAAACAATCTACTCGTTTTCCATTGCTTAAGGTTTCTTGAAATTTTAAATAATTTGAAGGTAAACGATCCCGTAACAATTTCTCTAACTCTACTTCAGAAAATGCACCTCGTTCTTGCTTATCATCAAGCATATTCTGAAAGCTTTTAAAGGTCGTATCAATGGAAGATTGCATGGTCCCCA
>NHGV01000004.1 GCA_002171085.1 Pelagibacteraceae bacterium TMED146
ACATGCAAGAAAACGAGTTTTAAGATTTTTACCGAATGATGTTGCTGAAAAAATTGCATATAAAAATGCTGAAAAAATTTATGGTATTAAATTAAAATAATTAAAATTACTTAGAAATTTTTATAAATCTTATAAATTGAATGTTGAACCTTGCTTAAGTCTTTTTGATTTGCAGATAACCATGGGTTTTTACAACCCCATTTTTTAATTGTCGGTATTAAAGAATGTTCCCATTTTAAATAACCTTTTGAATCAGATTTACTTCCCAGGTGTCTTTTTGGAAAAAAATAAGTAGGATCTGGTTTTATTGATTTATAATTTTTTTTGATTTTACGAGCATTTTTTTTTTGCCATATAGCTTGGTAACCCATTCGTCTTAACCATATTATGGTAAAAACAGCAGAGCTTGGAATGTTAGAAAATATTAAAACTTTAGTATTGGTTGATGATATAAATTTATCAGTACTTTGTATAAGAGTTGTTGCATTAACTTGTTTCCAACCAGGTATTTTTTTAAAATTTTTAATTTCAGAATTTATCTGAAAATTATAGGAATTAGTTTTTTTATTCATAATTTGAGTAGTTGGGATCTTAAATTTTTTGACAATACTATTTGCTAATTTTAAATCATCTTTGTAATTTATTTTTGTAGATGTAATTTTTGACTGGTTTTTAAATTTACGATCAAATCCATTTAATACCCAGTTTTGTGTTCCACCGTTTAAAACATATTTTTTATTCTTAAAATTAAAGTCTTTTAATGTTTGGTATGCAATAATACTCCTTGTTCTACCGGCACAATGAACAATATAATTTTTTCTTAAATTTTCTGTATTATTAATATAACACGGTAATTCACCTCCAGAACATTGAACTGATTGAGGTAAAGAAAATTTTTCAAATTCTTTTTTTGGTCTAGCATCAATTTGTAAATAATTGTGGTTTTGATTGTGAATTTTATATAGTTCTTTAGCATATAAATTTTTTATAGTTGAAGTAATTTCTATCCATTCACCAAACGCTTTTGAAAAAGTATATTCTCCTGCCCATATAGGAAATTTGTATTTTTTCCAAATCTTATAATCTCCTTTAATGATAAAAGATCTATGATACTTCAACTTTTTAAGCATTTTTTGTATTTGATTTTTTTGATTAATATTTTTAACACCAATTAGTATCAGTGTAGTATTTATATCAGGGACTAATTCTTTAATTAAATATTTAAATTTAGAGAAGGGACAATTGACTGAACCAAAAGCAAAACCATAAACATATTCCTTCCTTTTTCTAATATCTAAAAAAGAGATATTTTTTGTGTTATTCTTTAATATATTTAAAACTTGTTTAATCTCTAAGGATTGCATTAAACAATTTCAATCCAGTATCCATCTGGATCTTTGATAAATGCAATATTACTCATACGTCCATCTTCAGGTTTTTTTTGAAATGTAACTCCAAGTTTTTCAAAACGCTCACATGCTTTTTGTACATTAGGAACACGAAAAGCTATATGACCAAAGCCTCGGGGATCTTTATTTCCATCATGGTAAGCAAAATCTTTATCAGTCTCTGTTCCGTAGTTATGGGTAAGTTCTAAAATTGATTTTTGACTTAGTACCCAGGCTCTTCTTTCATCATCCGTTTCTGGAATATCTTTCACTTCTTTTTCATCGAAGCTCCCTAGGAAATACAAAGAAAACTTTGCTGCAGGAAAATCAATTTTTCTTAACAGTTTCATTCCCATAATTCTCGTATAAAAATCAACTGACTTTGCAGGATCTTTTACCCTGATCATAGTATGGTTTAATCTGTAATTTTGAGTTTCTTGGTCCGGCGTTTTGTAATTTCCTTCAACTTCACTAAACATATACTCTCCTATTTATCGTTTGCTTTTTTTAGTCTTAAATAAATTTTATTAAAATTATTTTCCATTTTTTTAAAAAACTTACCTTTTTCTAATCTTTTTAAAAGTTCTTCATTAATCCCACCTTTTGTTTGAAGTAGTTTAACTGATTTATCTAAATCAAAGTTTTGGTTATTCATTTCAAACAACATGCCAGTTAAAAATGTATTAAGATATTTATCTGCATCTTGTTTCCCAACCTTGTTTTTTTGTAAATATTTTTTTAGTGTTTTTATAATAGATACATAGGTTGCCATAAAAGATGACATCACCCAAAGGTGATTATTTTGGTTTTCATTTTTAGCAACCACAACAGTTCCAATAAGTTCAAACAAACTTTTTACGGTTTTTTGATTTGGGTAAATAATCGTTGGACTAAGTCCATCCTCTGCCATAGGAAGAGGTGCAGCTTTTACAATTTTTGTAATAGGTTTACATAATTTTTTTAAAGTTTTTAAATTTAAAGTTGAGACAAAGCTCACAACGATTTGACCCTTATTAAATTTAAGTTTTGTTAGTTCTTTGCTTGCTACTTTTGGTAATAAGCTGACAAAAATAATTGAGGATTTATCAATAATTTCTTGGTTTTTATTAAAAACTCTAATCTTTTTTGATTTGCGTCTTAATTTTGATGAGTTTTTTTTAGAACGTAAAGAAATATTAATTTGCCCAAGCCCTGCTTTTGACTTAAGTAAGCCCTCAATGACTGCCGTTGTAATAGTTCCTGTTCCAATAAAACCAAGTTTCATAAAGTTAGTATTAAACTAATCAAACATGTTATCCAATTATAAAATTCCAGGTTTTTTGTTGGTATCCCTTGGAGGATTATTCTTAAGTTCTGGTGGAGCTTTATTTAAACTCTTTGAAAACCAAGACGTATGGACAATTTATTTTTGGAGATCTTTTTTCTTTGCGCCTGCTGTTTTAATTTATTTATTTTTTTCGTCAAAAAACAATGTGATTAATAAATTTAAAAACGTTGGTATCATTGGTATTTTTTGTGCAGCATTATACGCAACAGGTAGTGGTGCTTATATGTTTGCCATGAAGCATACAACGGTTGCTAATGTTTTATTTATTATCAGCACTCAAACTTTTATGTTGGCAGTTGCTGGATACTTTATTCTAAAAGAAAAAATTAATTTAACCACTGGTATTGCAATCTTAATGGCATCAATTGGAATCTACATTATGATTGGAACCAAAATTTCAAACGGTGCAATGCTTGGTAATGCTTTTGCTTTTATAACTCCAATTTGTTTTACAAGTATTGTCATGATCATAAGAAAATATCAGCATACTGATATGGTTCCAGCAGTCGCTCTATCTGGAGTTTTTTGTATGGTTGTTGGGGCAATGATGAGTAACAATTTAATGATGACATCTCATGATTTCTTTTTAGCTTTTTTATTTGGATCCTTGCAATATGCACCAGGATTTATTTGTTTAACCCTTGGTTCAAGAACAACAGAGTCTGCAAAAGTTGGCATATTTGCTTTCTCAGAAGCAATAGCTGGACCCTTGTGGGCTTGGATATTTGTTAATGAAAATCCATCTATTGGTGTTTTTATTGGTGGTACAATTATTTTCTTAGCACTATTGCTAAAATCATTTAAAAAATAATTATGAATAACATTGCAATATTAGGAGCCGGATTTTCTACCTCAACACTTTGTTATTATTTAAATGAAAAAGATATCAAAGTTTTTGAAAAGGCTAGAGGACCAGGAGGTAGGTCTTCTACAAGGAAAGTAGATGATATTGGAGTGTTTGATCATGGTCTTCAATATATTTCTCCTAAAGATAAAAAGTTTTCAGAATTTTTAAAATTAAATAAAAGTGTTAAGCGATGGGATGGAGATTTTGTTGAGATTGACGGAAAAGTCTCTATTTTACCTCCGTCTGAAAAATTGATTGGTATCACTGGCAATAATGATTTTGTAAAGTCAAATATCAATTTAGATCAATGTCATTTTAAAACTAGAATTGAAAAAATTGAGTATCAAAATGATCACTGGAAGCTTATTGACGATAGTTCAAATAAGCACCTTGCAAAAAAAATTATTTTAACTCTTCCTCAAGAGCAAACGAATATTTTAATAAAAGATTTAAATTTAAAATTTGAGATAAAAGAAAACTTTATGAAACCATGTTTTACTGTCATGTTAGCTTTAAAAGAGTCTCCGATTTTTAAACATTCGGGTTATGTAATTAAAAATAATAAAATTATATCTTGGTGCGCAAATGAAAGTTCTAAATTTAGAGATTTAAATAATAAGGATCTTACATTGTTAACTCTTCAAACNACTGAAGANTATGGTTTTGCGAACTTTAAACGATACAGGGAAAANAAAGAGCATATNTTAAATGAAATTTTGANTGAATTTTTAGATATTTTTNAAATTGATGATTCTGAGGTGATTCATAAAAANGTTCANGGTTGGCTATATGCTTTTTCTGAAAATCAATCTTCNGAAGTTTTTTGGGATGATAAAAAAAACATTGGCATTACTGGTGATTGGTTTACAGGTGGAAGAGCTGAAAATGCTTGGATTAACGCGAAATTACTATCTGAAAAAATAAATAATTAAATCTGGGAAACAAATCTATTTAATAAAACTAACCTAAATTACCCTCACAACTATTGCGTTATTGTATTCGAATAGGTAAAAGATAATGTANTTTTATACGGGAGAGTCTGTTTAATCAGCACCGAAGGAGCAACGCCCAGGAAACTCTCAGGTAAATGGACCGTATATAAAATAAACTCTGGAAAGCGGATTNAAGTCCCACCGAAGGAGCAAATCTCTCAGGTAAATCGACAGACGGGCATATGAACAGAGTTTATTAATGAGTCAAAACGCAGAAAAAATTACAGATTTAAAAACAGCGCTTTACGATTTTCATGTATCCGTTGGTGGAAAGATGGTTCCATTTGCGGGATACCAAATGCCAGTACAATATCCTGAAGGCATCATGAAAGAACACTTACATGTAAGGGCTAATGCTGGAATTTTTGATGTTTCCCATATGGGTCAATTCTCAATTTATGGAACTGAAGAAGAGTACTTGCCTTTAGAAAAAATAGTTCCTATTGATTTAAAATCATTAAATAACAACCAATCTAAGTACACTGTTTTGATGAATAAAGATGGTGGNATTGATGATGATTTAATTNTTACGAAAGTTGAAGGTGGACTAAATATAGTTCTCAATGCAGCTTGCAAANATCACGATATAAAAAGAATTCAAGAAGTAATTGATCCTTCAAAAACTAAATTACATGAAGACTTATCTTTGATTGCAATACAAGGTCCTAAAGCTGTTAAAATTTTAGACAATATCATTTCTGGCGTTTCAGCTCTAACTTTTATGAACGGATCAAGGTTTAAATTAAATAATGAAGATATTTATGTCACGCGTTCGGGATATACTGGAGAAGATGGTTTCGAGGTATCAATAAAAAATTCTTTAACTGAAAAATTTTGCAAAGCTTTATTAGAAGATCATAATGTCAAGCTTATTGGGTTAGGAGCAAGAGACTCTTTAAGATTAGAGGCTGGTCTATGTCTATATGGCCACGATCTAGACACTAAAACTACACCTGTAGAAGCAAGTTTAACTTGGGCGTTATCTAAGAAAAATAAAGAAGAAGGAAATTTTTTAGGCGCTTCAATTGTAAAAGATCAAATTAAGAATGGTGCTTTAAAAAAGAGAGTAGGTATCAAATCTGAAAAAACCATTGCAAGAGAAGGTTCAAAAGTTTTTAAAGGTGATAAAGAAATAGGAGTTGTAACCAGTGGTGGATTTGGACCAAGCGTAAACGGACCTGTTGCAATGGGTTATGTATTAAAAGAATTTTCTAATGAAGGAGAAGATTTAGAATTAGAAGTGAGGGGAAAAAGGCATACTGCTAAAATTTTTAAGATGCCTTTTTTTAAAAAAAGTTACGTAAAATAGAAAGGAAAGTTATGGCTGAAAAAAAATATTCAAAAAAACATGAATGGGTTGAACTAGACGGAGATACAGCAACAATTGGAATTACAAAACATGCAACTGAGCAATTAGGAGACATTGTTTTTACTGAGGTTCCAGATAAAGGAAAAACATTTGAAGCTGGAGGAGANGCTGCAGTTGTAGAATCTGTAAAAGCAGCAAGCGATGTTTATTCACCGATTGCTGGCGAAGTTACAGAAAGTAATGAAGCAATAGTTTCTGATCCTTCGCTTGTAAACCAAGACCCAGAGGGAAATGGATGGTTTTTTAAAATTAAAGTTTCGAGTCCAGAACAACTTAACGAGTTAATGAATAAAGAAGATTACGATAAATTTGCAACATCGGAGAATGCTTAATGACAGATAACAGGAACAAAGAATTTATTAGAAGACATATTGGTCCATCATCTTCGGATCAAAATAAGATGTTATCTTATTTGGGATTTAATTCTTTAGACGAATTTATTAAAAAGATAGTTCCTGAAAAAATTTTAGAAAACAGTGCTTTAAATATCGATTCATCTATTTCTGAAAATGCAGCACTTACACAATTGAAGCAAATCGCAAGTCAAAATAAGATTTTTAAAAGCTTTATAGGGATGGGTTATTACGGAACTTATACGCCAAATGTAATTTTAAGAAATTTATTAGAAAACCCAGGTTGGTATACATCTTACACTCCATATCAACCCGAAGTAGCTCAAGGAAGATTAGAAATGTTATTAAATTTCCAACAGATGGTTACTGATCTTACGGGTATGGATATCGCGAACGCTTCACTATTGGNTGAGGGAACTGCAGCCGCTGAAGCTGTAGCGCTTTGTCAAAGAGTAGATAAGAGTAAACTTCATAAAATTTTTATATCGAAAAATTGCAATCCTCAAACTATTGATGTTGTAAAAACAAGAGCGGAGCCTTTTAATCTAGAAGTAATAATTGGAGATGATGACAATATAGATAAAGTAGAAGGAGATTTGCTTTGCTCAATTTATCAATATCCCAATACTTACGGAGAAATAAACGGTGCGGAAACTTTTATTAAAAAAACTCAAGANAAAAATGGAAAAGCTATTCTAGTAACAGATTTATTAGCTTTAACCTTATTAAAACCTCCTGGAGAGATGAGTGCAGATATTGTTGTAGGTAACTCTCAACGTTTTGGTGTTCCAATGGGTTACGGTGGTCCCCACGCAGCCTTTTTTGCAACTAAAGATGAATTTAAACGCGCAATGCCAGGAAGATTAATTGGTGTATCAAAAGACAGAAATAATGATCAAGCTTTGAGAATGGCTCTTCAAACAAGAGAGCAACATATTAGACGAGAAAAAGCGACTAGCAATATTTGTACAGCTCAAGCTTTATTATCAATAATGGCAGCAGCATATGGAATTTATCATGGTCCAGACGGCATAAAACATATTGGAGAAAGAACAGCAAAATTCGCAAATGCATTTACTGATATTGTAAAAACAAAATTTGAAATTTTATCAGACCAGTTTTTTGACACTGTTACAATAAATACAAAAGATAAAACGCAAGAGATTTATGCAAAAGCTTTAGAATTTAAAATCAATTTAAGATTAATAGATCAACATGCGCTATCAGTTTCTTTTGATGAAACAACAGAAATTAAAGATTTAAATAATCTTTTAAAAATTTTTGGTTTAAATGAACAAATCGATAGCATTGATAAAGTAAATATTTCTTCAATCGAAAGTTCACTTCAAAGAACCTCTAAATTTTTAACTCATAAAATTTTTAATTCATATCACTCTGAAACAGAAATGCTTCGATATTTAAAAAAATTAGAAGATAAAGATATAGCATTAAATCGATCGATGATTGCACTAGGGTCCTGTACGATGAAGTTAAATGCTGTTGCAGAAATGATACCAGTAACTTGGCCAGAGTTTGGCGGCATTCATCCTTTTGCACCTTTGGATCAGGCTAAAGGTTATTCAAAAATGTTTGCTGATCTCGAAGATATGCTTACAGAAATTACAGGATTTTCTGGAGTATCTTTACAACCAAATGCAGGAGCGCAAGGTGAGTATGCAGGATTGATGGTGATTAGAAAGTTTCATTTAAATAATGGAGATAAAAATAGAAATATTTGCTTGATACCAAGTTCAGCACATGGAACTAATCCAGCAAGTGCACAGATGGCAGGCATGAAAGTTGTCGTCGTTAATTGTGATAAAGACGGTAATGTTGATATTGATGATCTTAGCAAAAAAGCTGAGGAGAATTCAAAACAACTGGCAGCTTTAATGGTTACTTATCCTTCAACACATGGGGTATTTGAAGAACACATTAAAGAGATTTGTGATGTTGTTCACTCGCATGGTGGTCAAGTATATATGGATGGAGCAAATTTAAATGCCCTAGTAGGATTGGCAAAACCTGGAAAGTTTGGACCAGATGTTTGTCATATGAATCTTCATAAAACTTTTTGTATACCGCATGGTGGCGGTGGACCTGGAATGGGACCTATAGGTGTTGGAAAACATTTAGAGCCATTTTTACCAAATCATGTTCTTGTTAATTCTGGCCCTAAAACTGGCATGGGCTCTGTATCAGCAGCACCTTGGGGAAGTGCAAGTATTTTANCAATTTCATGGATGTATATCAAAATGATGGGATCAGAGGGTTTAAGATTAGCAACTGAAGTTGCAATATTAAACGCGAATTACATGTCAAAAAAGTTAGAGAGCTCTTATCAAACTTTATACAAAGGAAAAAATAACCTAGTAGCCCATGAATGTATTTTAGACTTTAGACCAATAAAAGCTGAGTCTGGGATTTCAGAAGAAGATATAGCTAAAAGGTTAATAGATTATGGTTACCATGCTCCAACAATGTCCTGGCCAGTTGCAGGTACACTAATGATTGAGCCAACTGAAAGTGAAAGCTTATTAGAAATGGATAAGTTTTGTGAAGCAATGATTAACATTAGAAAAGAGATTAAAATGGTTCAAAACGAAGTTTTCGATAAACAAGATAATCCACTTAAAAATGCACCTCATACTAATTTGGAATTATCATCTGACTCTTGGACACATAAGTATACAAGAGAACAAGCAGCATTCCCGCTTAGCTATTTAAAAGCCAATAAATTNTGGCCACCTGTGGCAAGAGTAGACAATGTTCATGGCGATAGAAACTTGATTTGTTCATGCCCATCTTTAGATAGTTACCGCGACGAAGAAGCTGCATAGTGAAATTTGAAGTACTATACAATCCAGGTAATGTAATCTGTGATTATCTAAAAATGAAAGATGATCATAAATTTATTTTTAGAGTTTTTGTTAACTTAACTTACTATGGTCATATTTTAGGTCTATTAGCTTTATATTATTCTAGGCATTTTAGTTTTTAATGATTAAAAAGTACAAAAGCTTAATCTTAATATTACTAGTCACTTTTTTTTCATCATCAATTGCAGGTTATGTTACAAGAATAAATATTGATCCTTGGTACCAATCACTAAATCGTTTGCCAATCTCTCCACCTGATTGGGTTTTTGCTCCTGTTTGGACANCACTTTATGCGTTTATGAGTATTGCGATTTGGATTGTTTATGAAAAAACTAAAGTGAGCGAACCAAGTTTTTCAAAAAAAATTATAAAAATTTATTTTTATCATTTAGTGATTAATTTAACATGGAGCTTTATATTTTTTTATTATCATTTAATTTTTGCTGCTTTTATAAATATTATATTTTTAATTATAGCAATTAGCATTTTAATGGTTTTATATTTACCAAGATCAAGAATATCTTTTATACTTATGGTACCTTATTTACTTTGGGTGATCTTTGCTTCAGTTTTAAATTTTGGATTATATTTAATTAATTAAGTCTATTAACAATATAAAAAGATAATTCTTGTAGTTTTTCTACAACAAAATTTNTTTCAAATACTGATAGTGAGTCAGAAGCTACACTTGAAAAGTAATCAGCTCTTTTTTTACAAGTTTCAATAATTTGATATTTATTTATCAATTTTAATGTTTGCTCAAAATCATTTTCAGATCTTATTTTTTTAGAAAAATACTTTTGAAGCACTTCTCTTTCTTTAGGAGTTGATTTTTGAAATAGTAAAATGATTGGTAATGTTATTTTTCCCTCTAAAAAATCATTTCCAATTTTTTTTCCAAACACNTTTTCTTTTGATGAATAATCTAGAATGTCGTCTGTAATTTGAAAACAAATTCCTAGATTTCTCCCATAAGATTCTAGTGCTTCTTTTTCTTTATTTGATCTATCGTTGATGCAACCACCAACTCGCATTGAAGCACCAAACAAAGACGCTGTTTTTGCAGAAATAATATCTAGGTAATTTTTTTCAACCATATCAACTTGTTTTTCAAATTGTAATTGCATAATTTCACCTTGCGCGATTTCAGACGATACTGANGACAAAATTTTTAAAACTTCTTNTGATCCATCATCTACCATCATTTCAAAACATCGGCTAAGCAAGTAATCACCTGCTAAAATTGAACTTTTGTTTCCCCAAATTGCATTAGTTGTTTTAAAGCCTCTTCTAGACTCACTTTTATCAATTACATCATCATGCAATAAAGTGGCATTATGAATTAGTTCTACACAAGCTGCTAAATTAATATGTCTATTACCTTTGTAGTTAAATATTTCAGAAGAGCATATTGTTAAAAGTGGCCTTAGTCTTTTGCCACCCGTACTCATAAGGTGAGTTGCCATCTCCCCAACAAGTTCAACATGGCTCGACAGTTTTAACTTGATATGATNATCAACTTTTTTCAGCTGTTCTTGATATGCAGATTTGATTTCCTCAAAAGGGTTAGTTTCTATCTTTTTAAAAGGTAATACGTTTAAAAGCATANCTGTTATTAGCTTATTTACTGATGATTTGTTAACAATGAAATGACGCAGTTGTAATAAGCACTTTTAATTAAATTACCAATAAATATAAGTATTTTTTATAGTTATGATTTTTTCAAAAAAACCACAAGTTGCACATATTAGATTAAGCGGAGTGATTGGAAATGTTGGACGATTTCAGCAAGGCATGAGTCTGAGTAGTCATGAGCAAATTATTAAAAAAGCATTTAATCAAAAAAAATTATCTGCTGTAGCAATTTCAATTAATTCACCAGGTGGATCGCCAGTACAATCTCATTTGATTTATTCGTTAATCAGAAGATTAGCTGAAGAAAAAAAAGTAAAAGTTTTAACATTTGCTGAAGATGTGGCTGCATCTGGAGGATATATGCTGGCTTGTGCAGGTGATGAAATTTTTGCGAACCCTAGTTCGATAGTAGGTTCTATTGGAGTTATATACTCATCATTTGGATTAAAAGAGCTTATTAANAAAATTGGTATTGAAAGAAGAGTTCATACTGCTGGCAAAAATAAAAGTACTCTTGATCCTTTTATGGATGAAAAGCCAGAAGACATAGAAAGATTAAAAAAAATACAATTAGATTTGCATGATCAATTTATTAGCTTGGTAAAAAATAGTAGAAAAGATAAAATTTCATCTGATAAAGATGATCAATTATTTACTGGTGAATTTTGGTCAGGTATTCAATCTAAAGAATTAGGATTAGTTGATGGTCTTGGTAACATGGAAGATGTTATTCAAGAAAAATTTGGAAAAAAAGTTNTAATCAAGAAGTTTGATAAACCTGAAAGCTGGTTAAAAAGAAAATTATCAAGTCAAATACCAAATCAATTTTCAAACATTGCAGACGAAATTGAAACAAGATCATTATGGAATAAATTTGGACTATGATCAAAAAGAAAAACTTAGTTAAAAAAAAAGTTAAAGCGAAAGTTAAAAAACAGCCTAAAATTAAAAAATTAAAAAAAAAAGTTCCTTATCTAACTTTTCAAGAAATTATTTTTAAACTGCAAAAATTTTGGTCGGATCAAGGATGTGTAATTTTGCAACCATATGATATTGAAGTGGGCGCTGGTACTTTTCATCCAGCAACTACATTAAGGTCACTTGGACCAAAACATTGGAAAGCAGCGTATGTTCAACCATCAAGAAGACCGACAGATGGACGTTATGGAGAAAATCCAAATCGTCTTCAGCATTACTACCAATTTCAAGTAATAATAAAACCTTCGCCAGAAGATATTCAAAAGTTATATTTAAAAAGCTTAACAGCTCTTGGAATTATTTATAAAGATCACGATATTCGATTTGTTGAAGATGACTGGGAAAGTCCAACATTAGGTGCATCAGGACTAGGTTGGGAAGTGTGGTGTGATGGAATGGAAATTACTCAGTTCACTTATTTCCAACAAATGGCAGGATTTGAGTGCAAGCCTGTTTCTTCAGAAATTACTTACGGGTTAGAGAGAATTTGTATGTATATTCAAAATAAAAATAATGTTTATGACCTTGATTGGAGTCATGAAGGTGTCAAATACGGAGATGTATTTTTACAAGCTGAAAAAGAATTTTCAGCATACAATTTTGAACACGCAAACACAGAGAGCTTNTTTGACCAGTTTAACAAAGTTGAAAAAGAGTCAAAAGATTTAGCAGAAAAAAGACTTTGTTTACCAGCTTATGACCAGTGTCTAAAAGCTAGTCACTTATTTAATTTGTTAGATGCAAGAGGAGTGATTAGTGTTGCTGAAAGAGCTAACTATATTACTAGAATTAGAACTTTAGCAAAAGCATGTGGAGAACTCTGGATTGAAAAACAATAATGTCAGATTTTTTTCTAGAACTTTACTCTGAAGAAATTCCACACGGCTTACAGATTCATGCTAGAAAACAAATTCACGAATTAATATTCAAGGAATTAAATGAAAATAATATTAAGTTCAAAGGTTTTGATGTTTTTTCTACTCCTAAACGATTAGTAGTTTTTATTGAAAATATTACTTTAAATCAAAAAATAGAATCTCAAGAAGTGAAAGGACCTAAGGTTGGATGCAACGATCAAGCGCTTGAGGGATTTTTGAAATCTAAAAATGCTCTAAAAGAGGATTTAATTCAAAAAATTACAGACAAAGGAGAATTTTATTTTGTAAAATTACCAGCNAAAACTCTACTGACCTCTGATATTTTAAGGAAAAAATTACCTTCNATTCTTCAAACCATTAATTGGAAAAAGTCGATGAGATGGTCTGATCATGATTGTTTTTGGGGAAGACCTTTAAGGTCTATAATGTGTTTACTTGATAATAAAGTTTTAGATTTTAGTTTTTTTCATATTAATTCATCAAACTCTACTTATGTGAACGGGCCTTTTGAAGATAAAGAAGTTAAGATTAAAAATTTTAAAGATTATAAAAAAAACTTAGAAAAAAATAAAATTGAAATTAATCATATAAAAAGAGAGTCAAAAATAAATATTGAGTTAGAGAAACTATTAAAAAAAAATAAATGCTCTTTAGAAATTAATGATGTTTTAGTTGATGAAGTTACAAATTTAGTAGAAACTCCAATAATTTTAAAAGGTAAGTTTGACCCAGAGTATTTAGTATTACCAGATGAATTATTGAACTTAACAATGGTTAATCATCAAAGATATTTTCCTATGAAGTCAGAGCAGGAAAATAAAATAATAAATTCATTTCTATTTGTTGCAAATAATTTTGATAATAAAAATTTAATTACCAAAGGAAACGAAAAAGTAATTGATGCAAGATTATCAGATGCTAAATTTTTTTGGGATAAAAATAAAAGACAAAATTTAGTCAAACAAGTTACTAAATTAAATTCAATAATATTTTATCAAAAGCTGGGTACGCTTTATGATAAAACTCAAAGAATTCGTCAGTTGAGTTCTGTTATTGCCGATACCATTGGAGCAAACAAAGAAGATACAGAAATTGCTGGTTCAATTTGTAAAGCAGACTTGGTTTCTGATTTAGTGGGCGAGTATCCAGAGTTGCAAGGTACTATTGGAAGATACTTTGCATTAGAGCAAGGTTTTAGCCAAGAAATTAGTAATGCTATTCAAAATCACTATTTACCTCTTGGCCCAAGTGGAAAAGTTCCAAAAGAAAAAATTTCAATTGCAGTTGCAGTTGCAGATAAGATTGACACTTTAATTGGTTTTTTTGGAATTTATGAAAAGCCGACAAGTTCAAAAGATCCTTTTGCTCTAAGGAGAGCTTGTCTTGGCGTTTTAAGATTAATCACAGAAAATAAAATTAGTTTATCTTTAAAGGAGATATTAAATAATTCAAAGAATCTTTACCTTGCTCAAAATTATCAATTAACTAATGAAAAAGTTATTGAAGATTTATTCCAATTTTTTATTGAAAGATTTAAAATCAATTTAAGGGATAAAGGTGCAAGATTAGATGTTACTAATTCAATTTTAGAAAATAATAGGTCAGATGATTTTTATTTAATTATGAAAAATATAAATGAACTTTCAAAATGTTTAAAAAAATCTCAAGGCCAGGATGCTATTTCAATTTATAAAAGATCAAAAAACATTTTAGATCAATCAGATCAAGAAGAAGAGTTTTTTGGAAATCCGGATAACGTTTTATTTCAACACCCTTCTGAAGATGAAATACTTATTAAATTAAACGAAGCTAGAGATTATTTTACAACTCCCAGTCGACTAAGAGACAATGAAAAAACTATAACATTATTGTCAGAGTTAAAACCTATGACGGATAATTTCTTTGACAATGTAAAGGTCAATGACGATAATCAACAGGTAAGAAAAAATAGGCTAGAATTATTAACCCTCTTATGTAAAACCTTTGAAAAATTTACTGATTTTTCAAAATTAAATGGATCTTAAAAATGGCAACTTGGGTTTATAATTTTAGAAAACCACCAAAAAAAAATAAAGCAGGGTTAAAAAACCTATTGGGTGGCAAGGGTGCAAATTTATCTGAAATGATCAAAATTGGTTTACCTGTTCCTCCAGGTTTTACTATTTCTACTGAAGCATGTAACGAATTTTATAAAAGAAATCGAAAAAACCCTAAAGGCTTAGATAAGCAAGTAAAGTCTGCGATNAAAGATGTAGAAAAGAAAATTGGTAAAAAATTTGGNAGCGAAAAAAATCCACTCTTGGTATCTGTAAGATCTGGAGCGAGAGTTTCTATGCCTGGTATGATGGATACGGTTTTAAATTTGGGACTTAATGATGAAACAGTTCTAGGCTTAGCNGCNAAAACTAAAAATGAAACATTTGCGTANGATAGCTACAGACGTTTTATTCAAATGTATAGTAATGTCGTGCTTGGTGTTGATCACCATAATTTTGAAGATTTAATTGAAAATTACAAATTAACCAGAGGTGTAACATTAGACACCGATTTGGATGCAGAAGATTGGAAAAAATTAATTAAAGATTTTAGAGATGTTATTAAAAGAGAAATTAAAAAAGATTTTCCCCAAGATGTATATCAACAGTTATGGGGAGCGGTTGGAGCAGTATTTCAATCCTGGAGAAATCAAAGAGCAAAAACATATAGGAAATTAAATAATATTCCTGAAGAGTGGGGAACAGCGGTAAATGTTCAATCCATGGTATTTGGAAATATGGGAGAGGATTGTGCAACAGGAGTTGCGTTTACTAGAAATCCATCAACAGGTGAAAAAAGTTTTTATGGTGAATATTTAATAAATGCTCAGGGTGAAGATGTTGTTGCAGGTATCAGAACACCTCAAAACATAACAAAAAAAGCAAGAATTGAAGCAAAATCGGATGCGTTATCAATGGAAGAAACTATGCCTAAAGTTTATCAGCAGCTGGTTAAAATTTATAAAAAGTTAGAAAAGCATTACAAAGACATGCAGGACATAGAATTTACCGTTGAAAATAAAAAACTTTGGATGCTTCAAACGAGATCTGGAAAACGAACAGCGAAAGCTGCAATAAAAATTGCAGTAGATATGGTGAAAGAAAACTTAATTAAAAAAGATGAAGCNTTATTAAGAATTGATCCTAAAACACTAGATACATTGCTTCATCCAACNCTAGATCCAAAAGCTGAGAAAGATATTATAGCAAAAGGACTACCAGCTTCTCCNGGAGCNGCATCTGGAAAAATTACTTTTTCAGCTGATGATGCTGAAACTTTAAAAGCTCANAATCAAAAAACNATNNTNGTNAGATTNGAAACATCACCNGAGGANATTCATGGNATGAATGCAGCTGAAGGAATTTTAACTTGTCGNGGNGGNATGACNAGCCANGCAGCAGTTGTTGCNCGAGGAATGGGTAAACCATGNGTATCTGGTTCAGGAACAATTCAAATTGATTATCAAAGTAAAGAATTTAAAGTTGGTAATCGAGTCTTTAAAGAGGGTGAGATCATTACAATAGATGGATCAAGTGGAGAGGTAATGTCAGGTGAAGTTAAAACCATTAAACCAGATATTTCAGGAGATTTTTCTAAAATTATGTCCTGGGCTGATAAAACTAGAAAAATGCAAGTTAGAACTAATGCCGAAACTCCATTAGATACAAAAGTTGCAAGAGAGTTTGGGGCAGAAGGCATAGGTTTATGTAGAACTGAGCATATGTTTTTTGATGAAGAGAGAATTTTATATGTAAGGCAGATGATTTTATCAAAATCTAAAGAAGATAGAAGCGAAGCTTTAGGTAAAATATTACCTTTTCAAAAAAAAGATTTTTATGAAATTTTCTCTATCATGAAAGGTTTGCCTGTTACTATTAGATTATTAGATCCACCTCTTCATGAGTTTTTACCAAAAAGTGACAAAGAAATTTCAACTGTGGCATCTTCTTTGGGAATTTCAGAAAAAGAAATTATAGATAGAATTTCCGATCTTCATGAAGAAAATCCAATGCTAGGTCATCGAGGCTGTAGATTAGCTATTTCTTATCCAGAAATATACGAGATGCAATGTGAAGCAATTTTTGAAGCAGTTATGCAGTGTAAGAAAGAAAAAATAAAAGTTTTACCAGAAATTATGATTCCACTTGTTGCTACTGGTCAAGAATTAGAAATTTTAAAAGAACTTGTAGATAGTAAAGCAAAAGAGATATCAAAAAAATATAATCAAAAACTAGATTATATGGTTGGGACAATGATTGAGTTACCAAGAGCAGCGCTTAATGCTCATGATATATCCAAGCATGCAGATTTTTTTAGTTTTGGAACAAACGATTTAACCCAAACCACTTTAGGTATTAGTAGGGATGATGCGGGTAAGTTTTTAGATGATTATGTAGATAATAATATTTTTAAAATTGATCCATTTGTAAGCATTGATGTAAATGGAGTAGGACAATTAGTTGAACTTGCTTGTAAGAATGCAAAGAAAAATAAATCAAAAATTAAATTAGGGATTTGTGGTGAGCACGGCGGTGATCCAGACTCAATTATGTTCTGTCAGAAAGTAGGATTAAATTATGTTTCTTGCTCACCTTATAGAGTACCAATCGCTAGACTTTCAGCTGCGCAAGCTAAAATTTTATCAAAAAGAATCTAGTTAAAATTCAAGAGAAAAATCAAAATTTTTTACTGAGTGAGTTAAATAACCTAAGGATATTCGTCTCACTCCAGTTCTAGCATATTGAATAATATTTTTTGGGTTAATGTTACCCGAAGCTTCTGTTTGGATAGTTTTAGGTATTGTTTTTAAAGCATTTTTTAAATTTACTGTTGAAAAATTATCAAGCAAAATTCTATCAATTTTTAAATCTACGATTTGCTTTAATTGATTTAGATTATCAACTTCAACATTAATAATTTTTTTATTTTTATTTTTTTTTATAACTTTAATAATTTTATCTCGAAATTTCTCTTTATCTAAATGATGATTATCTTTAATGAAAATTTCCTGTTCCAAATCATATCTATTATTAAATCCACCACCTGCTTTAACTGCTAGTTTTTGAAGGTAACGCATACCAGGCAAAGTTTTTCTTGTACAACAAATTTTTGTTTTATATTTTTTAGTTTGATTAACCATTTTTTTAGTTTCAGATGCAACTCCACTTAAGTGACCTAAGAAATTTAAAACTATTCTTTCACTTTTAAGGATTGATTGTCCTTTACCTTTAAAATTAATAATTTTATTTCCTTTTTTTATTCTTTTTCCNTCTGATTTAAAAATTTTTATTTTTATTTTTTTATCGATAGTTTTTAAAATTTTTTTTACTAAATTTATTCCAAATAGAATCCCGTTACCTTTTGAAACAATATTTACTGATACAACTGGATTATTAGGAATTGTTAATTTGGATGTAATATCTTGATCAACTTTATCTTCTTGGATTGAAAGATTGATTAATTGCTTTATTTGATTTTCGCTCACTAATGTTATCTGCCAACAGCAATCATTTTTTCAATTGCACCACGAGCCTTCAAAATAATTTCATTGTCAATTTCAATAAAATTATTGTCTTCTTTTAATGATTTTAAAATACCCTTTAATGTAATTTTTTTCATATGAGGACAAAGATTACATGGTTTAACAAAATTAATATTTGGGTTTTCAACTTGAATGTTATCACTCATCGAACATTCAGTGACTAAAAATATATCTTTAGATTTTGTATTTTTAACATAGTCAATCATCGAGCCTGTAGATCCGGTATAGTCTGAGGCTTTTATAACATCTGGAGGACATTCAGGATGAGATACTACTTTTAAATCAGGATATTTTTTTCTGAGTTCTAAAATTTCTGTATCGGTAAACTTCTCATGTACTTCGCATTTTCCTTTCCATGAAATGATTTCAACTTTAGTTTTGCTCGCCACATATTTTGCTAAATATTCATCAGGTAAAAAAATAACTTTATCTACATTAAGAGACTCGACAATTTTGACCGCATTAGCAGATGTGCAGCATATATCTGTTTCAGCTTTAACATCTGCAGATGTATTGACATAAGTAACAACNGGTACTCCTGGGTTTTCTTCTTTTAATTTTNTCACATCTGCAGGAGTAATTGANTCTGCCAATGAACAACCAGCTGATAAATCAGGAAGTATAATTTTTTTTTCAGGCGACATAATTTTTGCAGTCTCAGCCATAAAATGTACGCCGCACATTAAAATTTTATCTGTTTTTACTTTCGCTCCATCAATAGCTAGCCCAAGTGAGTCTCCAACAATATCAGCGACACCATAGAAAATTTCTGGTGCCTGATAGTTATGGGCTAAAATTGTAACGTCTTTTTCTTTTTTAAGTTTATTGATTTCGTAAATATAAGGAGCCATTATTGGCCACTCAATCTCTGGAATGGTACCTTGTATTTTTTTATATAGTGAGCTTGTTTTGCTCTTTATTTCAGAATTAAACTTAAGTTCGTTATTCATAATTAAATATAATATTTATTTAAAAAAAAATATTTAACATTAATGTCACATTTTATATTCTGAATACAGTAAAAAAGCGGTCATGCTGGAATTGGTAGACAGGCACGGTTGAGGGCCGTGTGGGTTTTCCCGTGAGAGTTCAAGTCTCTCTGACCGCACCATTTCAATTCATCCAATTAGGTTTAGAAATTTTTACTTTTATATCGTTTTGAGTNTTTAAATTCTTATCATTAAATTCNTTAAACTTNGACATTTTGATCATTGCAAAATTTGGATTCTCACTAACAATTTTTCCAATTATTTCNTTATTAAAGAATAATTCTTCACCAGAAATTAGCTTACCTTCATTATTTAGACGAAATAGTTTTTTTGATATTTTTTCTTTTAAATTCATTCTGGCTGTATTTTCTTGACCAACATAACAACCTTTGGAAAAATCAATAGCTTTTAACTCTTTCATATTCAATTCTAAAGAAAAATATTGACCTTGTATTTGATTAAAAATACCATCAACTAGACCATATAAATTTATTANTTTATAATATTTTTCATTATCNTNTAAATTAATATCTAAATTTTCATTTTTTTTTGAAATAAAATATTTACCAAAATTAGGAATTCTTGGATCTTTAAAATCTAAAATCGAATTTAATTTGATAGTCTCATCTGTTGTAAATACAACATTATATAAATTTTCATCTTTGATATCTACTTGAGACATTAATTTATAAAAATTAAGCTTTTCTATGAGATCATCGGATAAATAATCATCTATTATTATAAGAAATTTATTATCTATCTTTGATATAAAAAAATGACTTATGACTTTTCCTTGAGGCGATAATAAACAAGAATAAATAGAATTATTAGAGTTTATTTTTTTTACATCGTTAGTGATAATATTATTTAAAAAAGTCTCGGATTCATCCCCAGTTATTGAAATTACTCTTTTGTTTTCTAGGTTAGTTGTATAATTAGATATCATTGCTTTTATTATGTCATTATTATTAAAAAATGGTCAAGTTTGCTACAACGATGAGCTTCAAAACTTAGATATTTTAATTGAAGATAATAAGATTAAAAAAATAGACAAGAATATTCCAGATGATTCACATGAAGTAAAAGATTGTGCTGGTCTAACAATTTTTCCTGGTTTTATAGACACTCATGTGCATTTTAGAGAACCTGGTCATCCCAAAAAAGAAACCTTAGAGAGTGGAAGTAGAGCGGCTGTGATGGGTGGTATTACAGGAATATTTGAGATGCCAAATACATCTCCAATNACAGATAACGCAGATGCGCTTAATGATAAGCTATCAAGAGCAAAAGATAATATGCATTGTAATTATGCATTTTATTTTGGGGCTACTAACGAAAATTCAGATAAATTAGATTTTTTAAAAGGCTTTGATGGATGNTGCGGAGTNAAAATGTTCGTCGGTTCCTCAACTGGTGATCTTTTAGTTAAGGATGATTTTTATATTGAGCAGNTTATTAAAAANTCACCAAGAATAGTATCTATTCATTCTGAAGATGAAGATATGCTNATGTCGAGAAAAAGTANAATTGAAGAGGGTAATGTTAAATCGCATTATAAATGGAGAAGTGTTGATTGCGCGGTTTCATCTACAAAAAAATTAATAGAACTTTCAAATAAATATAAAAAAAACATTCATATTTTACATATAACAACTAAAGATGAAGTTGATTATGTAAGAGACAAAAAACCAACGCACACAACTTTAGAAACAACACCTCAACATTTATCTTTATATGCTCCAGACATCTATGATCAGCTAGATACTTTTGCGCAAATCAACCCTCCCATAAGAACCAAAGANCATAGCGATGGAATATGGAAAGGGGTNGGAGATAATTTGATTAGTATCATTGGTTCTGACCATTCTCCTCACACTATTGAGGAAAAAAAACAACCTTATCCAAAAAGCCCATCTGGTATGCCAGGCACTCAGACTATAGGATTAATAATGACNGATTATTTTTTAAAAGGTAAAATTAATTTAAAAAAGTTAGTTCAACTTTTATGTATTAATCCTTGTAAAATTTTTGGNATTAAAAATAGAGGAGCGCTTGAGATTGGTCATATTGCAGATTTAACAATTTATAAACTTAATCAAAAATTTACTATTAAGGATGAATGGATAGAAAGTAATTGTGGCTGGACTCCATTTAATGGAACTAATATTGATGTTTCTCCCTCTGGAACAATTATTGGTGGAAAAATTGTAGTTTGGAATCAAGAACTAATTCTAAAAAGCTCTGGACAGCCTTATAGTTTTAATTAACTTTTTCTTTATTTAATTTGTTGATTTCAGATTTAAGCTCATCAATTTGATTAGCTAATTCTGTTATTTCATTTTCTTTTGATGCTTTANNNTCAGCAGGAGGAGTCTCCTTAGCATCATTATTACTTAAATTATTATTAAAGTAAGCTTGGAAATCAAAAGGATTAAATTTCATAATATTTTGAAAGCCATTATTAAAAAATTTATTTGCATCAGCAAAATTCATTACGTTATTTAAAAAACCAAACATCTCTGATGATCTATCATTTTCATAAAAAAGAATAATTTGTTTTAAAAATTCCTCAGGAATTAAATTAGTACCTGTTGTTTCTCTTTCTAAAACAATCTGAGTTAAAATACTTGAGGTAATATCTTTTTTTGTCTCAACATCTTTAATTTTAAATTGTTTACCTTGCTTAATAAGAGCTACAATGTCTTCTTGAGTAATATATGAGCTCGTCTCAGTATTATACAGTCTACGATTTGAATATTTTTTTATTTCTATCATTTTTATTTCTCTAAAACATATTCTCCAGGTGCTTTATATATTTCTTTAAATTTATTTAAATTTATTTGCTCTACTTTTTTGAGCTCACCAGAGTATTGTTTAAGCCATTCCATCCATTTTGGCCACCAAGAACCTTCAATTTTATTGGAATTTTCAAGCCATTTGTTTGAGTCTTTTTCTATATTTTTATTTTCAAAATAATACTGTTTACCAGGCTTGGCACCCTTTCCTTGAATAATTCCAGCAATATGGCCAGAATTTGCTAAGGTAAATTCAATATTTCCTTTGTAGTGGTTCAGCCCCATATATACAGATTTCCATGGTGCGATATGATCATCTGTTGTTGCCACATGAAACATAGGAGTTTTAATTTTTGATATATCTAAAACGTCTCCATTAAATTTATACTCTTTTTTTATTAAAAGATTATTTAAATACATTGATCTTAAATAATCACTGTGAAGAACTTCTGGAATTCGTGTTGAGTCACTGTTCCAATACAGCATATCAAAAGCCGTAGGTTGATTTCCCTTGAGGTAATTATTTATTACATAGTTCCAATAAAGGTCTCCTGGTCTTAAAAAGTTAAAACAAGCAGCCATATCTTTTCCGTCAAAGTAGCCTTTCGTTTTCATTTGCTTTTCAATCATTTCAATTTGTTCTTCACTAATAAATACTCCGAGATCTCCGGGTTCGGTAAAATCTATTAAACTAGCGAAATATGTTGATGATAAAACTTTATTTTTAATATTTTTTTGATTAGCTAAATGAGCCAAAACCATTGATGTCAAAGTTCCACCAACACAATAAGAGGCGGTATTTGCACCATCTGAACCAGTTTGCTCACAAACTACATCAAGCGCTTTTAAAACACCTTCATTGATATATTCATTGAAACTAAAGTCTTTGCTATCTGATTTTGGATTTTTCCATGATATTAAAAAAGTATTATGATTATTTTCAATTAGATATTTAACCATCGATTTTTTTTCATTTAAATCCATTATATAAAACTTATTAATAAACGGAGGAATGATCAACATTGGTTTTTCATACTGAGTATTTGTTTCAGGTTTATAATGGATTAACTCAAAAACATTATTTTTAAAAATAACAGAACCTTTTGTATTTCCAATATTTTCTCCCACATTAAATTCTTCAGTAGTTTGTGATATAAACATTTTGTTAGGATGTTTTAAATAATCTTTCTTAAAGTTTTCAAAACCTCTGACTAGATTTTGAGCGCCTTCTTGGATTGTTTGATTTAAAATTTCAGGATTTGTTGCAGCAAAGTTTGTAGGTGAAAATGCTGCGTTTATTTGATTTGTATAAAACTTTATCAGTTTCTTTTGCTTTGGATCAATATGCTCTAGAGAATCCACCAACTGTTCCATCATACTTGAAGTTAGAAGATAGAATTGTTTGATAAAATCAAAAAAAATATTATCTGTCCACTCAGATGCAGAAAACCTTTTATCAGTTTTGCCTGGTTTAATAACAGGATCGGCGGACTGGTTTGACAATCTTGCTATAAAATAAAAATTTAAAGAAGCGATTTGCTGAATCCACTTATTTATATGCTCATAGTATAAAGTTGGATTACTTGCCATTCGTGTGGAAACATCAATAAGCGTATTGGTAATTTTTGTAGTTGTGGGGTTAATCAGGTTTAATAAGTCTATGGAGCTAAATTCTTTATTTGAATTGGAATTGTTTTTTCCATTCCCCTTAACTTTGATTTTAGGTTTCTGATAAGCTGAATTAGATTTTTTAACGAAGTTATTATAAATTTTTATATTATTTTGAAAAATGTCATTGAGNTGGTCAAAATTTGNGGTTACGNTTTTTTCGAAATTNTGANTATTATTGTTTTTTTTCATATATCTATTTAAANTTTAATTTTTATTATTAAATTACATATTTTAGCTATTGCAACATATTATTTTGTTTTGCAATATAATATGCTGCTTAGCATATAAATAAAATACAATAAATTCAATTATTTATAATTTTATTTAATATTAGACCTTGATTAATTGCGCATCGCAATATATATCACTTTTAAATAATAATAAATAAGGAAAATAAATATGTTTAACTCAAATAACCCTTTTGAAATGTTTGATTTTCAAAAAGTACTTTCGGCAACTAAATTACCGAAATTAGACGTTAACTCTGCAGGTTATATCGATGCTCAAAAGAAAACTCTTGAGGCGGTAGCTGGTGCATCTAAAGCTGTTTTTGAAGGTGTAAATGCATTTGCAAATAAACAAGTTGAAATCTTAAATACTGCAGTAGCAAGTGCTAAAGATGCGACTTCTGAAGTTGCAAAAGGTAATACTCAAGAATCTGCAGCTAATTCAATTGAATTAGTTAAGAAAGCAATCGTAGAAGCTCAAAAAAACGTTGCTGAATTATCTAAGATCAATGAAAAAACAGCTAATGAAGCTATCCAAATACTAAATACTAGATTTTTGGATGGTTTAACTGAACTTAAAAAAGTTGTTTCTGAAGAAACCACTAAAACTTCAGTAAAANCTGAAACTAAAAATTAATTTAGTCATTATTTACAAGGTTAGATTTCTCCCCCTAAGTTATAATCTAGCCTTGTAGTAATTTTAAAAAAAACTTATATACGATTTTCATGTCAAAAAAATTAGCATTAGTAACAGGTGGTACGAGAGGGATTGGTGCTGAAATTTCAATAAAATTAAAAGACGACGGATTTGATGTTGTTGCAAGTTATATTGGAACACCGGAAGGTCCAAATGAATTTACAAAAAAGACTGGAATTAAAGTAATAAAATTTGATGTTTCTTATTATGAAGATTGCGTAAGAGCAATTAAGCAAATTGAAGAGGAAGCGGGAAATACAATAGATATTTTAGTCAATAACGCAGGAATAACAAAAGATAAATTTTTACATAAGATGTCCGTTGAAGAATGGAATGCCGTAATCAATATTAATTTAAACTCAATGTTTAACGTGACTAGAAATGTAATTGAAAACATGAGGGCAAAAAAATTTGGTAGAATTGTTTCTATTAGCTCTATCAACGGTGTTAAGGGACAAATGGGGCAGTCAAATTACTCAGCTGCTAAAGCTGGTATNATAGGTTTTACAAAAGCTGTTGCACAAGAAAATGCAAATAAAGGTGTTACTGTAAATGCAATTGCACCTGGTTATGTTGGAACAGACATGGTTAAAAAAATTGATCCAAAAATATTAGAAAGTATCGTAGCCCAAATTCCTGTTGGAAGATTGGCTGATCCAAAAGAAATTGCTTCATTAGTAAGTTACTTATGTAGTGATGAAGCAGCTTTTATGACTGGAGCAACTTTAAATATTAATGGCGGTCAACATTATCAATAATTTAATTAGGAGAAAATAAATGTCAGATAAAAATAATATTGTAATCACAAGTGCTTTTAGAACTGCAATCGGATCTTTTGGTGGTTCTTTNGCCTCACAAACTGCACCTCAACTTGGAGCAGAAGTTATTAAAAGATGCATGAACCACTCTCACTTAAAAGCAGATGATGTTGATATGGTTTACATGGGCCAAGTGTTAACAACTGGTGCTGGACAAAACCCAGCAAGACAAGCAGCTATTCACGCAGGAATTTCAAAAGATAAAACTGCAACAACAATTAATCAGGTGTGTGGATCAGGATTAGCCTCAGTTGCTCTAGCTTATAACTCACTATTATGTGGTGATGGAAAAGTTATGGTTGCTGGCGGTCAAGAAAGTATGAGTAACGCTCCGCATTTTGCAAATTTAAGAAATGGCATAAAAATGGGTCCTGGCACACTAACAGATAGTATGATCGTTGATGGTTTATGGGATGCTTATAATAATTATCATATGGGTATCACNGCTGAAAATGTTGCTGAAAAATATAAAATTTCTAGAGAAGATCAGGATACTTTTGCATCATCATCTCAAAGAAAAGCAACTGAAGCAATTAATGAAAAGAAATTTAAAGATGAAATTGTTCCAATTAAAGTAAAAATTAAAAAACAAGAAAAAACATTTGATACAGANGAATATCCAAAATCAGATACAACAGTTGATAAANTATCTCAATTAANACCTGCATTTAAGAAGGATGGTACAGTTACTGCTGGTAACGCTTCTGGAATTAATGATGGNGCTGCTGCAGTTGTATTAATGACTGCTGAAGAAGCAAAGAAAAGAAAAATTGAACCTTTAGCTAGAATAGTTTCATGGGCNCAATGTGGAGTAGATCCATCAATCATGGGNACTGGTCCAATACCGGCTTCAAAAAAAGCTTTAGAAAAAGCTGGTTGGGGTGAAGACCAAGTCGACTTAGTCGAAGCTAATGAAGCATTTGCAGCACAAGCAATCTCAGTAAATAAAGAGCTTGGTTTNACTGCTGACAAAATAAATGTAAATGGTGGNGCNATTGCNCTTGGTCATCCAATCGGTGCATCTGGTGCTAGAATTCTTGTATCTTTAATTCATGAGATGCAAAAAAGAAAAGTTAAAAAAGGTTTNGCAACTCTTTGTATTGGTGGNGGTATGGGTATCGCTATGTGTATTGAAAGAGACTTTTTAAATCACAAATAATTATAAGATCTTAGCCACCTTAAGAGAGTCTTTAATTTCATCCAGAATTGCTGGATCATCGATTGTTGCTGGCATTTTGTATTCTTCCTTATCGGCAATCTTTCTCATTGTCCCTCTTAAAACTTTTCCCGATCTTGTTTTTGGAAGTCTTTTGATTACAATAGCTGTTTTAAAGGCTGCAACTGGACCAATTTTATCCCTTATCATTTGTACACATTCTTTGCTTACATTCTCATGAGATTTTGTAACTCCAGCTTTTAAAACAACCATTCCGATAGGCATTTGACCTTTTAGCTTGTCAGCTATTCCAACAACTGCACATTCAGCAACATCTGGATGTTCTGATAGAACTTCTTCCATTGAACCGGTTGATAATCTATGCCCAGCAACATTAATAATATCATCCGTTCTTGACATGATCCAAACGTAACCATCTTCATCAATATGACCTGCATCGTAAGTTTGGTAATATCCAGGATAAGTGGTCATATAATTTTCTTCATAACGCTTATCTGCATTCCAAAGTGTTGGAAAAGTACTTGGTGGTAAAGGAAGCTTAACACAGATATCTCCCATCTCTCCAGGTTTAGCTTCACTTCCATCTTCTTTTAAAACTTTTACATCATAACCAGGAGCTGGTTTTCCTGCAGAACCATATTTAGTTGGAAACAATCCAAGTCCTTTGAAATTTCCTGCAATAGTCCAACTTGTTTCAGTTTGCCACCAATGATCAATTACGGGTTTTTTTAACAAACCTTCTGCCCAGTGAATTGTATCAGGATCAGCTCTTTCACCTGCAAGATATAATGCTTCAAATTTTGATAGATCGTATTTTTTAAAATATTCTCCATTAGGGTCTTCCTTTTTAATAGCTCGAAAGGCTGTGGGAGCAGTAAATAGTAATTTGACTTTGTATTCAGAAATTATTCTCCAAAAAGCACCTGGATCTGGAGTTCCAACTGGTTTTCCTTCAAAGATTACTGTTGTGCATCCATGAAATAAAGGACCATACACAATATAGGAATGACCAACAATCCAACCTATGTCACTTGCGGACCACCAGATATCTCCAGGATTGATGTCATAAACGTTTTTCATTGTCCATTTAAGACCTACAATATGCCCACCAATNTCTCTTAGTATTCCTTTAGGAACACCTGTTGTTCCAGAAGTATATAAAATGTAAGCTGGATCATTTGCATCACACTCAACACATTCTGCTTTATTAGCGCCACTAATAAATTCATTCCAGTCAACATCGTCCCTTCCTATTTCACATTTATGCTGTTCTCTTTGAAAAATAACTATTTTTTCAACTTTGTGTTTTGCAATTTTTTTTGCACCATCTAGTAAAGGTTTATATTCAACCGTCCTCCCAGGTTCCAATCCACACGAAGCAGATAAAATCATTTTTGCTTTAGAGTCATCAATACGACTTGCTAATTCACTTGAAGCAAAACCACCAAAAACTACAGAGTGAACCGCGCCAATTCTTCCACACGCTAGCATGGCCATGATTGCTTCTGGTATCATTGGCATATAAATAATTATTCGGTCGCCTTTTTTTACCCCTGATCTTTGAAGTGCACCGGCAAGTTCTGCGGTTTTATCTCTAAGTTCTAAATATGAAAATTTCTTTTTAGTATTTGTCATTGCACTATCATAAATTAGCGCTGTTCGTTCCCCATTACCTTCATCGACATGACGATCTAAAGCATTATAACAGGTATTAATTTTTCCTCCTTTAAACCATNTATAGAAAGGAGGCTTATCACAGTGCACTACCTTGTCATATTTTTTTATCCATTTAACTTCATCAGCAGCTTGTGCCCAAAATTCTTCGGGATTTGATAACGAGTAATTAAATGTTTCTTGATATTTGCTCAATTTATTCTCCCCCAATACATTGTAATAAAACTATTTTTTAAAATCAAATAAAAGAGATTATCCTTTTTACATTGTAATATGATCAATAGCCATAATTAAACGATTTATTGTAAATCAAATTATCTTTTTTATAAGTTAATCCATATTCATAATCTTTAATTAAGAACATAGCCCCATCTAGATCAAGCAAATTTGAGTATTTTGCAAATCTTAATGAAGGAATAATCGATAAAGAACTGCTTACCATACATCCCAGAAATATTTTCAATTTATTTTTTTTTTGCAAATTTAATAGCTTTTAAAATATTGGTTTCACTACCAAACTTGTCTGGTTTAATATTAACCCATCTATAATTTTTTTTAATTTTTTCAAATTGTTTATTTAAATGAAAACTTTCATCAGCACATAAATGTAAACTAGTTTTTATTAAATGATCTTTTCCTGATTTAACTGGCTGTTCTATAAAAAGAATATTGTATTTTTTTATCTTTGGTTCATTTTTTTTCAAAAAAGATATCGACCATCCTTCGTTTGCATCAATGATGATTTTACTTTTTGGTGAGCATTTTTTTATAATATCTAGATAATTAAAAATATTTTTTTCATTTAATTTTATTTTTAATACTTTGACATTTTTATATTTTTTAACTTCATCTATAAATTTTTTTTCTTTAAATATAGGTATTGTAACTGCAGTTTTGTATCTAGTTTTTTTTAAATATTTCTTAAACGATATTTTTTTTTTCTTTTAAATTTAAATCAAAGTAAGCATTAGATATGGCATTGCTGAGTGATAATATTTTTAGTGATTTTAAATTATTTAGATTTTTTTTTTGTTTTAATAAATTTTTAATTTTTTTTAAATTATCTCCATATCTTTNATAAGGAACGCATTCTCCACGGCCTATTAGGCCATTTTTTTTAATGTTAATTTCTATTGTATTAATGGACGATTTACTTCCCCTTGAAATCTTAAATTGGTTCTTAAGATCAAATTTTTTATCTTTGTATTTAATTGAGCAGTTTTTATACTTCATTGTTGTTTTCTATTTATCAATGAATATAAGGTTCTTATGCCAAAAGTCACATATATCGAGCACAACGGGAAAGAGCACCAAGTAGATGTTGAAAATGGCCTTTCAATCATGGAAGGTGCTGTACAAAACGGAATTCCTGGCATTGATGCAGATTGTGGGGGAGCGTGCGCATGTGCTACTTGTCATGTTTATGTTAAAGAAGAATGGTTAGATAAATTATCTGAACAAAGTGAAGGTGAAAAAGATATGTTGGATTTTGCTTTTGAAACAAAAAGCAATAGCAGGTTAAGCTGTCAATTAATGTTAGAAGATAAACATGACGGAATTATTGTTAATCTTCCAGAGAAACAAGGTTAAATGATAAAAACAGATACAATTATCGTTGGCGCAGGACCCGTTGGGCTATTTACAGTATTTGAATTAGGTATTTTGGGACTAAATTCTCATGTTATTGATAATTTAGATAGAGCAGGCGGCCAATGTATTGAACTTTATCCTGATAAACCCATTTATGATATTCCAGCAATGCCAGAGTGTACTGGTGAAAGCTTAACGAAGAATTTATTGAAACAAATCAAACCCTTTAAAACAAATTTTCATTTTAATCAGAGAGTTGAAAAGTTAGAAAAGAAAAATAATAATTGGTTAGTAACCACAAGTGATCAAGTTCAATTTGAAACTCCAAATATTGTTATAGCAGCAGGAGTTGGTTCATTTGAGCCAAGAAAACCTCCTTTAAAAAATATAGAAAAATTTGAAAAAACCAATTTNCTTTATGCGGTTAAAGATAAAACTAAATTTAAAGATCAAACAGTGTGTATTTTTGGTGGAGGAGACTCTGCATTAGATTGGACTGTTGAACTTTCTAAAATTGCAAAAAAAATTATTTTAATTCACAGAAGAGAAGAATTTAGAGCAGCTCAACATACTGTTGATCTAGCTAAAGATCTTGAGAAAAAAGGAAAAGTTGAAATTTTAACTTGTTATCAGCCATTAGATTTTCAAGGCAATGAAAAAATAGAAAAGGTTTTAATTAAGCATGATAATGGAGACCAAAAAGAATTGACCATAGATAGTGTTTTAGCTTTTTTTGGTTTAAAGATGGAACTTGGTCCAATCGCAAACTGGGGTCTTGACCTTGAAGCCAAATCTTTAAAAGTTAATACTAAAAATTTTGAAACTAATGAGAAAGGGATATTTGCTATTGGCGATATATGCACTTATCCAGGTAAATTAAAACTTATTTTGAGTGGTTTTCACGAAGGTGCATTATGCGCTCAAGAGTGTTTTAAAAGAGCAAGACCTGATGAAAAATATGTTTTTAGATTTACAACATCATCTAGCGATATACAAAAGAGGTTAGGAGTTAAAAAGTGATCAACTTTATTAAATCTTTATTTTATTNAAAAGATACAAAAGAAGTNAATATTATCTTCCCTAATAAAGCTAATATTTTTAACTGTAATGCTGATGTTGAATTTGACGGCACTTTATTTTTTAACGGAACTGTAAATGGTAATTTAACGTGTAAATTTCTTAAAGTTGGTCCAAATTCTTTAGTTGCCGGAAATATTAATTCAGATTGGGTTTTCGTTTTAGGTGAGGTTAAAGGTGATATTATTGCAAATAGAGTTGCAATAGGTCCATCCGCAAAAGTTCATGGTAAAATTTCTTACAACTCAATCAGCATTGAACCTGGCGCTACTATTCTTGGTAATTATTTCAAAAGAAAAGCCTCATAATTTTTATCCACATTTGAGCATCGTTTAGGTTTAAATGTTCTCTGTTTGATTCTGTTCTGATTCAGCTCTGGACTCAAAATACAACCTACAATTTAGTTGAAATATTTGTAAAAAAAGAACAAAATAAGAACATGAAAATTGATGAAAAGTTACCAATTATTCTTCAAAAGGTATGCGCTGGATTTCCTTCTCCTGCAACAGATTACTTGGAGGATGAAATAAATCTTAATGAAGAGTTAATTTCAAACAAAGCATCAACTTTTTTAATAAGAGTTTCAGGTTATTCAATGGTTGAAGACCATATTTATGACGGAGATGTATTAATCGTCGATAAAAGCCTTGATGTTAAACATAACTCAGTTGCAGTTCTTAATTATCAAGGGCAACTTGTAGTTAAAAAAATTGTAAAAAAAAATAATAAATTTTTTCTAATTTCTAAATTAGGTAATCATAATCATTTTATTGAAATCACTGAAGATAATGAAACTCAAGTTTGGGGAGTGGTAACTTATGTCATACATAAAGTTAAAAAATAAAAATTCAAAAAAAATAGCACTAGTTGATTGCAATTCATTTTATGTTTCTTGCGAAAGACTCTTTAACCCAANAATAAATAATCTTCCTGTTGTTGTTTTATCTAACAATGATGGTTGTATTATATCAAGATCAGTAGAGGCAAAAAAAATAGGAATAAAGATGGGAGAGCCTTATTTTAAGGTTAAGCATTTAGTTAAATCTCATAAAGTCCAGGTGTTTTCTTCTAACTATGCACTATACGGAGATATTTCAAGAAGAGTAATGCATGTTCTAAAAAAGTTTTGTCCAACAATTGAAATATATTCGATTGATGAAGCTTTTTTAGATTTAAGTTTAATAAAAGATGAGGATCTAGAAAATTTTATTAGTGAATTAAGATTTATAATATTAAAATGGACAGGTATCCCTGTAAGCATTGGTGTTGCACAAACAAAAACATTATCAAAAGTTGCAAATCATATTGCAAAAAAAGAAAAAATCGGAATTAAAAGTTTTATTTTGAATAACGAAAAAGAAATTGACGATTTATTAAAAAATTTTCCAATTGAAGATATTTGGGGAGTAGGTAGAAAAATATCTAAATTATATAAAAGTAATAATATTAAAAGTGCTTATGATTTAAAAGATGCAAGTAATAGATGGATAAAAAAAAATACAAATNTTCTTGGTTTGAAAACAGTTATGGAGTTAAGAGGAGTAAATTGTGTAGAATTTGAATCTAATTCAAATCCAAGAAAAAATTGTTGTGTATCAAGATCATTTGGTAAAAAAGTATTAGATTATGATACATTAAAAGAGTCTATTGTTGCACATTGNTTAAATGCTGCTGAAAAAATTAGAGTTGATAGGCAAGTTGTAAAATCAGTAATTGTTTTTATAAGAAACAGTCCTTTTGATAAGAATGAGAAATTTTTTTCTAGATCTAAAAAAGTAGATTTACCAATACCTAGCGATGATAGTATTTTGTTAACAAAAGTTTGTATTCAGTCTTTAAAAGAAATATTTTTAAAAGGTCCTCGTTATCAAAAAGCTGGTGTAATTTTTTCAGGATTATCAAGAAAAGGAAAATATGATGAAGGTTTATTTTCATATGAAAAGAAAGAAAAGTCCCAAAGTTTAATGAAAGCAATTGATAAAACAAATTTTAAATTTGGAAGAAATATGATTACAGTTGCGGATACTGGGTTTTGTAACAACTGGAGAATGAGAAGGGGGCATTCTTCAAAAATTGATACTTCTAGTTATAATTTTTTACCGACTATAAATATCAGATAGGCTTTTAATATTATTAAGGCAGTTGTTTAATTTTTTAATATCATCATCTAAAGCTAAACANATAATAAAGAACAAAAATANCCAACCAGCTAGTGATGGGATAAGAAAATAGGCAGAAGAATAATAGGCAAGTAGCCCAAAAATAAGAATTATAATAACTACTCGAATGAAAATATTTTCTTTAAAAACTGTTGAGATTCTCAAAGAGTGTAAAATAAGGGCAAAAATACTCATTTTGGAAGGCCCAAAATACCTCTTACCTCTAATGGATTGAATAGTAGAAAATTGAGGAAAATGCTTGGTAACGGCACCAGAATAACTNAGCCAAACAGATCCATCAGTTAAAAGTTTTGAAACAGCACTTTTTGATAAACATGTGTAATTACCAAATTTAATAAGCTTACCCGTGATGAGGTGGGTAAAAATTTTATGAATTGAGTATAAAAATTTAAACACAAAGCCTTCACTTCTTTTTACTCTAGTGGCAGTAATTACCTCGGGTTGTGTTTCATGAACTTGATTAAAGAAATCTATTAATTCCTCAGGCCTATCTTCTCCATCACCATCCATTGGAATGATATAATCGTAATCTAGATTTTCTTGGCAATACTTTAGACCAGTTGCAATCGCTTTTCGATGGCCACCATTTTTAATTAAATTAATAATTTTTACAGAATTAATTTTTGAAAATTGTTTTTGATTATTATCAAAACTTTCAGTTGAAGCATCATTAANAATTACAATGTCAATAATTTCATTATTTATATNTGAATCAATATTTTCAATTAATTTAAAGACAGATTTCCAATCATTAAAGACAGGAATTAATATCATATATTTTATCATATATTATTTTTTAATATTTATTAAAGTAGCAATCGCAATTTTATGGTCAGTATTTAAAAATTTTTCTTTAATTTCAAGTTTTTCATTAATTTTATTTTCATAAATTTTTATTTTATTTAAATCTTTATTATTTATCCAAATTGGTCTTGATTTTAGGTGGTAAGAAAGATTACCCGCAATCCATTCATCACCAATAACATGAGTTATTTTATTTTTATTTTTACTATTCCATATTTTTTGAATTTCAAAAGATATTTTTTTTCCTTTATAATCAGTTCTTTTATTTTCCTGGGAAATAGAAATATATCCATAAAGAGTTGGTGATAGTAAAAATAAAAAAATAAAAATATAATTGAAAACTTTAAGGTTGTTAAGATTAATATTATTTTGAAAAATATAAATAAATAGAGTCCCAATATATAAGTAAAATGGTGTCATCCACATTGTTCTAATTTTTGCTCCCATTATTGCAGATGTTAAAATCATTAAAAAAATTGGAATTATTGAAATAGATAATAAATATAAAAGATTTTGGTCTTTAAAAGAAAAATTATTTTTTATATTTTTGGTTAAAATAAAAAGTAAAATAAAAAAAGGTATTAAGATCCCAATTTGCTTACCCAGAAAAATTAAAGGTAAAATGATATGATCAAGATAGCTTTTGATTTCTCCCGTTCTTTTTAAACCATATGTAACTGTAATATAATTATTTTCAGTAAGCCAAATTAGATGAGGAGTTAGAATTAATAAAAATATAACTCCTGGAATGATATAATTAATTTTAAAATTATTTTTTTTTATATAAAAAATGTAAAAGATTTTTATTCCAACNAATAAATAGATAAAAAGATATTTTGATAAAAACCCAAGTGCAGCAACAATTCCAANAATAATATAATCTTTTGTAAGGTTATCTTTCAGACATTTGTAAGCATAGTAACCGGTCATCGCCCAGAACGGTAGCATACATACATTCACATTGAATTCTGGAGTAGTAAAGTTGTAAAAATAAATTCCTTCTAATAGTAAAACAGATAATAACGCATGCTTCTCAGTATTAAGAATTTCTTTTGATAATTTAAACACAAAGTAGAAAGCGGTTATCACGAATAATTGACTCAAAAGGTAATAAACCCAATCTTGAGGTCCAAAGATTTTATAAAATATTTCAACCGCCAAGGCACTTAGAGGTGGGTGTTTATCAAATCCCCAGTCTAGATTGCTGCCCCATGCTAAAGCTTCAATAGTATCAAGAGGTAAGTTGTGATTTGTAATACTCGGTATTAGTGTCCAAATCACTAAATGTGTGAGTAAAAAATAGTGAAATAGTCTATTAATTNGCATTATTTAGTTTTTATAATTATTCATAATAATTGACACTAAAAATTTCCAACATATATTCCTTCCCTTAAATTAATTATGCCAACAAAAATTTCAAAAACATACGTGCCATCGGCAAAAGAAAAGTATATGTGCGCAAAACATAAAGCTTTTTTTAGAAAAGCTCTTGCTGAATGGAAAAATGAATTAATAGAACAAAATAATAGAATTATTTTTGGTAACGATGATGACAATGCAGCTTCGGCAGATGTAGTGGATCAAGCAACATCTTTCACAAGTAAATCAGTTGAAATGAGAACTGTGAACCGTCACAAAAAACTTATGAAAAAAATTGATTCTGCCCTTCAAAAAATTGAAGATGGCACTTATGGATATTGTGAAGAGACAGGAGAAGAAATTGGTTTAAAAAGATTAATTGCTAGACCAATTGCAACAATGACGGTTGAGGCTCAGGAAAGACACGAAAAACAAGAAAAAATTTTCGCTGAAGATTAAGGTTTTGGAATAGTTTCACCTCTATTCATAAAATCGTAGCCTTTAATAACTGCTTTTCTTTTCGAAATTAATGTAAACCAGCGTGTAAGATTTTTAAATTTTTTTAATCCAATATCATGAATTTCGTGTCTAGCTACCCAAGGGAAAGTTGCAATATCAGCTATCGTATATTTTGAACAGGCCAAATACTTTGATTTAGCTAATCTTCTATCTAGGTCTTTATATATCTGAGTTGAAATTCTAAAATATCTTTCTTCTCCAAATTTACTTTTTCCATGATTATAATGATGAAACTGGTGATGCTGCCCAAACATTGGACCCACATATGCCATCTGAGCCATTAGCCATTGCAATATTTTTAACCTATNTTTTTTNTCGTAAAATTTTTTATATTTTTCTCCAAGATAAATAAGTATGGCACCAGATTCAAAAATTGTTTTTTTTGTTTTTAAATCTCTTAAAACTGGAATTTTGTTAAATGGACTAATTTTTGAAAATTTAGGATTAAATTGGTCGCCTTTTAATATATTAATTTTAGTCACTTTATATTTTAGATTTAATTCTTCTAATAAAATAGACACCTTTTTTCCATTAGGTGTATCGGCACTTAAGAGTTCAAACATAATTTTATATCCAATTTTAGTTAAAGGTATATATAGCAGAAAAATAATATGAAAATAAAATATTACTATAGTGTTGCTTCACCATTTTCTTACTTAGCAATTGATAGGTTTATTAATTTAGTAAATAAAAAAAATATTGAAGTTGAAGAAATGCCCTTTGATCTTGTAGGTCAAGTTTTTCCAAATACTGGTGGAGTTCCAGTTCCAAAAAGACATCCATCAAGATTAAAATATCGTCTAGTTGAAATTGAAAGAATTGGAAAAAAATATGGAGTTAGCATTAATTCTCAACCAAAATTTTTTCCACCTTCTGATCCTCATTTACCTGCAAAATTTACAATTGCAGCAATTCAACTTGGGAATAAATTAAGCTTTGGAAAAGAATGTTTAAAATATTTATGGGCTAATGAAAAANATATNTCTGACAAAAAAGTTTTAGAAGAAATTTGTAATAATTTACAATTAAATTTNAACGAAGTNGAAGCACTAGCTGTTAGTGAGAAAGTAGAAAAAATATATTCTGAAAATTCAAATAATGCAATTAAAGAAGATGTATTTGGTGCCCCTTCATATATCTATGAAGATGAGTTATACTGGGGTCAAGACAGATTAGATTATTTAGAAGATAAAATTAAATGAAAATTTTAAAGCAGTTTTTAATTTTTAATATAGTTTTTTTTATAATAAGCGGAGTTGCATCATCTGAGGATTTATTTCAATCTTTAATTTCAACTTATATAAATAATAAAGAACTTAATTCTCAACGTGAAAAAGCCAAAGCAGTAAATGAAGAATTAATACAATCTTATGCAATATTAAAACCTTCGATTACTGGAACTTTTTCTCAATCTGATTATTTAAATGAAGGGCAAAAAAATCAATCAGGTTCTTCGATTGCAGATAGTAACCTTCAAACAAAAAAAAAGGCAATTAAAGTTGAACAAAAAATATTACAAGGCATACCTAATATTTTAGCATCAAAAACTAATGTAAAGATATCAAGTAATGAGCTTAAATTTGTTGAGCAAAACGTCCTACTCAAAGCTGTAACCGCCTATACTTCTGTTCTGGCCTCAAAGAAAAGATTAGACATCACAAGAGACAATCTCGATCTTGCAGACAAACAAGTCGAGTTGGATAAAAGTAGATATGAAAGGGGTGCAATTAAATTATCTGATCTTGCACAATCCGAGTCTTCTTTAGCAGATGCAAAAGCAAAATTTATAAGATCGGAAAATAGTTTCGCAGTATCTGAAAAAGACTATGAAAATATTATCGGATATTTACCGAAAAATTTAGAAACAATAAAAAATCTTGATTTAAATTTACCAAAAAGCTTAGAGGAAACTTTGGAATTGGCTTCTTTAAGTAACCCTGAACTATTAATTTCAAAGCTAAACTTTGAAAAATCTAATTATTTATTAAAAGGGGCAGCAGAAAAATTTGCACCCAAAGCATCTGTTTCATTTGAGATATCCGAAAATGAAGATGTTAGCTCTACTATAAGTGAGAGGGATCAATCCCAATTTGAAGCAAAAGTAGAAATACCATTATATTCTGGAGGAAAAAATTATTCATTTTATCAGCAGAAAAAAGCTCTCAAAGTTAGTGCTGAGCTAGATTATCAAGATAAGCAAAATGAAACTAGAAAAAACGCTACCAATGTTTGGTCAGAATATCAGTTAAAGAAAAGTGAGTTAAATTTAGCTAAAGCGCAATTGCAAGCGGCCGAGATTGCATATGAAGGCATTGTTCAGGAGTATGAAAGTGGTACTAGAGATACTTTAGATGTACTAAATTCTAGATCACTTTTATTAATAGCTAGACTTAATTTTATTGATGTTGAAAGAGACGAAATAATTTCAAGATTTAAACTGTTGCAGGTAACTGGCAATTTAACATCACTACATTTAAAACTTGAAACAAAACAAATTAATCCAAAAACCAACTGGATTAGGCATATTTTTTAATTAAATATAATAAGATCAACAACTTATTTAAATTATTGTAAATGAGAACAAAATATGTACATTTTTTATATTGAGTCGTTTAAAAAAAATTAAACAAAAGGATACAAAATGACAAAAGGTAATTTGAAAGTGGTAAATAAACCAAAAGAATTAGATGAGAAGCAAAAAGCTTTAGAGGCAGCTATCGGGCAGATAGACCAAAATTTTGGAAAAGGTTCAGTAATGAAACTTGGTCAAAAAGACCAGGCATTAGATATTGAAGCTATTTCAACAGGTTCTTTAAGTTTAGATATTGCTTTGGGAATTGGCGGATTGCCAAAGAGCAGAATAGTGGAAATTTATGGACCTGAATCATCTGGAAAAACTACTCTAGCTTTACAAGCAATAGCTGAAGCACAAAAAACAGGTGGAGTTTGTGCGTTTGTAGATGCTGAACATGCATTGGACCCAACCTATGCAAGAAAATTGGGTGTAGATACTTCTGAATTATTAATATCTCAACCTGATACAGGGGAACAGGCGTTAGAAATCGCAGATACATTAGTTAGATCTGGCGCAGTATCAGTTTTAGTTGTTGATTCAGTTGCTGCTTTAACGCCAAGAGCAGAATTAGAAGGTGACATGGGTGACACGCATGTAGGTTTACAAGCAAGATTAATGAGTCAGGCTTTAAGAAAACTTACAGGAAGTATCTCTAAATCTAATACTATGGTTATCTTTATTAACCAAATTAGAATGAAGATTGGTGTAATGTTTGGAAGTCCAGAAACAACTGCAGGCGGTAATGCTCTTAAATTTTATTCTTCAGTAAGATTAGATATTAGAAGAATTGGTGCTATTAAAGAAAAAGATGAGATTATCGGTAACCAAACAAGAGTAAAAGTTGTCAAAAATAAAGTTGCTCCACCATTCAAAGTAGTAGAGTTCGATATAATGTATGGTGAAGGAATTAGCAAAATGGGTGAATTAATTGACCTAGGTGCTAAGGCAAATATTATCGAAAAAAGTGGTGCATGGTACTCTTATAAAGGAGAAAAGATTGGCCAAGGGAAAGAAAACGCAAAGCAGTATTTAAAAAATAATGTGAATATTGCAGCTGAAATTGAAATGGCAATTCGTGCAAATGCTGGATTAATAAGTGAAAAGCTTGAAGGTAATCCTATCACTAAAGAAAAAACTGAAGAAGTTAGTGAAGTTACTGATAAAGCAAAATCAGCAGATAAGAAAAAAGATTAAATAATTAACCATCTCTTTAGGCGCTATCTATAAATGATAGCGCCTTTTCCATTACTAGACATATACAGCAAAAGTTGTAATTATCTTAGAAATGAAAAAAACTCTAAGAGATACAAGAGAAACTTTTAAAAATTTTTTTGAAAAAAACGGCCACAAAGTCATAAGTTCTAGCCCACTTATTCCGCAAAATGATCCGACTTTAATGTTTTCAAACTCAGGCATGGTTCAATTTAAGAATGTTTTTACAGGTGTTGAAAAAAGGGATTATAATCGTGCTACTACTTCACAAAAATGCGTAAGAGCTGGTGGAAAGCATAATGATCTCGAAAATGTTGGATATACACCAAGACACCATACTTTTTTCGAAATGTTGGGTAATTTTTCCTTTGGTGATTATTTTAAAGAACAAGCAATTGTATATGCTTGGGAACTAATAACTAAAGACTTTGCTTTACCAAAAAATAAATTATGTGTGACTGTGTTTTCAGAAGATCAAGAAGCATATGACTTATGGAAAAAAATTGCAGGTTTTAGTGAAGATAAAATAATTAAAATTCATACATCTGATAATTTCTGGTCAATGGGCGAGACTGGACCGTGCGGACCATGTTCAGAAATTTTTTATGATCATGGCGAACATTTATTTGGAGGTCCTCCAGGTTCAAAATACGAAGACGGGGATCGTTTTGTTGAAATTTGGAACTTAGTTTTTATGCAGTATGAGCAAATTTCAAAAGATAAACGGGTTAATTTACCAAAACCTTCTGTTGATACAGGTATGGGTTTGGAGAGAATGGCTGCAGTATTGCAAGGAACTCACGATAATTATCAAATTGATTTATTTAAAAAATTAGTTGATTTAAGTGCCGGAATTACAAAAACGCAAATTAACAAAGATACCATTTCAAGTCATAGAGTAATTTCTGATCATTTAAGAGCTTCATGTTTTTTAATTGCAGATGGATTGATGCCATCAAATGAAGGTCGTGGCTATGTTTTACGAAGAATAATGAGAAGAGCAATGAGACACGCAAATACTCTAGGTTCAAAAGATCATGTTCTGTCAAAAATGATAGATCATTTAATAAAAGAAATGTCTTCAGAGTATAATGAGTTAGATAGAGCTAAAGATTCAATCAAAGAAACTATTATAAATGAAGAAGAAAAATTTCAATCAATGCTAACAAATGGAATGAAAATTATACATGATGAAAAAAATAAAATTAAAAACAACACATTAAGTGGAGAGGTTGCGTTTAAATTATATGATACCTATGGCTTCCCATTAGATTTAGTTGAAGATTATTTTAAAACTTTAAAAATAAAAGTTGATACGGAAAAGTTTAATAAATTAATGGAAAAACGAAAAAAAGAAGCTAGAAAATCTTGGAAAGGTTCTGGTTCAGATTCAATTGATAAGATATGGTTTGATCTAAAAGATAGGTATGTCTCAACAGAATTTGTAGGTTATAATTCAGAAAAAACTGAAGCAAAAGTTAATTCAATAGTAAATCAAGATGGAGAAGAAATTTTAAAAGCTAAAGAGAAAGATAAAATAAAGATAATAACAAATCAAACTTGCTTTTATGCAGAGTCTGGCGGTCAAGTTGGTGATAGCGGAATAATTAAAACTGAAACAGGAATTGTTGAAGTAGAAGATACGCAAAAATTCTTTGGCTCCTTGTTTATTCATATTGGTTTTGTAAAAGAGGGGTACATTGAGAAAAATCAAGACTCTTATTTAGAAATAAATCTTGAAAGAAGAAAAAATATTAAATCAAATCATTCGGCAACACATTTACTTCATGCAGCTTTGAGGGAAGAATTAGGTAATCATGTTGCTCAAAGAGGTTCTTATGTTGGCCCTGATCGTTTAAGATTTGATTTTAGTCATTCAAAACAAATAAATTCTGAACAACAAAAAAAAATAAATTCTAGAGTAAATCATTTTATAAATAAGAACGATAAAGTAGTTACAAGGTTAATGTCTCCAGAAAAAGCAATTAAAGAAGGTGCAATGGCACTATTTGGTGAAAAATATGGTGAAGAAGTTCGGGTAGTTTCTATGGGTAAAAATAATGACAAAATATTTTCATTAGAACTTTGTGGTGGTATTCATGTTGAAAATACTGGAAAAATTGGACAATTTTCAATTATAAATGAAAGTTCTATAGCTTCAGGTGTTAGGCGTATTGAAGCATTAAGAGGCGATGAATTAAAAACTTACTTAGAAAACAAAAATATATCTCAACAAGAGAATTTAAAGAAAAATAAGTTAAAATTTGAGGAGATTATTAGTCAAATTAAAAAATTAAAAGGCGATTATAAAAATTTTTCAGAATATCAAAATGAAAAACAAATTAATGAAGCTGTAAACTATTTAAATAAACTCAGAGCCAAAAACGTATTAGACGATAAAAATAAAAATATCATTACCTCAGTTTCTAAAAATGGAATTGAGATAATTAATCAGATATTGATAGGACTATCTTCAAAAGATATCAGAGGTTTAGTTGATAAGGGAACAAAAACAAAAGATAATACAATAATATTTATTATTTCTTTGGAAGATCAAAAAACTTCAATTGGGGTAGGTATTTCTCAAAATTTAACAGACAGATATGATGCTGCAAATTTTGCAAAAAAAATATCCATTTATCTTGATGGAAAGGGCGGTGGTGGAAGAAAGGATTTTGCGCAAGCAGGTGGTGGACCATCTACATTAGAAAAAGTTCAAGAATCCTTAAATAAAATATCCGAGGAAATCTAATTTAATTTTTTTTTAAGGTTTTTATCTAATGCTTCAAGAAATTGGTTTGTAGTTAAAAATTTTGAATCTTTATCTATTAAGATTGCAAGATCTTTTGTCATCTCACCGTTTTCCACAGTCTCTATACAAACTTCTTCAAGTGTATTTGCAAATTTTGTTAATTCTTCATTTCCATCTAATTTTCCTCTATGCAACAAACCTCGTGTCCAAGCAAAAATAGATGCAATTGGGTTAGTTGAAGTTTCTTTACCTTGTTGATGCTGTCTGTAGTGACGTGTTACTGTACCGTGAGCCGCCTCTGACTCTACTGTTTTGCCATCTGGTGTCATTAAAACACTGGTCATTAATCCTAAAGAACCATAACCTTGAGCAACAGTATCACATTGAACATCGCCATCATAATTTTTACATGCCCAAACAAATTTTCCTGACCACTTTAATGCACATGCAACCATGTCATCTATCAATCTATGTTCGTAAGTTAAATTATTTTTTTCAAATTCTGATTTAAATTCTTTATTGAATACTTCTTGAAATATATCCCTGAACCTTCCATCATAAGCTTTTAGAATTGTGTTTTTTGTCGACATATAAACCGGCCATTTTCTTTGCAGTCCGTAATTCATTGAAGCTCTTGCAAAATCTTTAATTGAATCATCCAGGTTATACATTGATAGTGCGATTCCAGATGAAGGGTAGTTGAATACTTCATGTTCAATATTTTGAGAGCCATCTTCTGATTCCCACTTTACAGTTAATTTTCCCTTTCCAGGTACTTTAAAGTCTGTTGCTCTGTATTGATCACCAAATGCATGCCTTCCTATTACAATTGGACTTGTCCAATGTGGAACTAATCTTGGAACATTTTTACAAATAATTGGCTCTCTAAAAATTGTACCACCTAAAATATTTCTGATTGTACCATTTGGAGACTTCCACATTTTTTTTAAATTGAATTCTTCAACTCTATCTTCATCTGGAGTAATAGTTGCACATTTTACACCTACGTTATATTTTTGTATTGCTTTAGCGCAGTCAACTGTAATTTGATCATCTGTATTATCTCTGCTTTCCATTCCTAAGTCATAATATTTTAAATCTATATCCAGATATGGTAGAATTAATTTTTCCTTAATAAATGACCATATTATTCTAGTCATTTCGTCGCCATCCAACTCAACTACAGGATTTTTAACTTTGATTTTTGCCATTTTGTTAATAGAAAGTGGCTTATATACAAATTAAAAAATCAATCAATCTTAATGTTAGATATTTTATTACCAAAATTACATAAAGAAGGACAAAAGTTTTTAACGATAAGTCTAGTAATAACATTTATATTTTTATTGTTTTCAAAGTTTTTAGGTTTGATTGGAATCGTAATATCAATTTGGGTATTTTATTTTTTTCGAGATCCAGAAAGATTTCCAATTCAAGATAATAATTTTTTATTAGCTTCAGCAGACGGAATGATATGTCAGATCGAAGAAGATGTGAGTGGTCCAGTAGAATTTTCTTTAGAAAATGAAAAATTTACAAAAGTAAGCATTTTTATGAATGTTTTCAACTGTCATGTAAATAGATTTCCAATTGATTGCAAGGTAGATGAAGTATTTTATAAACCTGGTCAGTACTTAAATGCTTCACTTGATGATGCTAGTCTAAAAAATGAAAGAAATTTAATTAAAATAACTTCCTCCAATAACGACAGTATTATTCTTACCCAAGTAGCAGGTTTAGTAGCTAGAAGAATAGTTTCTTATTGCAATAGCAATGACGAATATAAACAAGGACAAAGTTTTGGTATTATAAGATTTGGCAGTAGAGTTGATATGTTCTTTTCTGATAAATTTAGAATTTTAGTTAAAAAAGGGCAAACAGTTGTTGGTGGAGAAACACTGATAGCCAGTAGAAAGACATTAACCGTTAAAGGTTAAATGAAAAAAATAGATTTTAGAGTAGCTTTGCCTAATCTAATTACTATTTTAGGTTTGTGTTTAGGCTTAAATTCCCTGAAGCATGCTTTTGAAGGCGATTTTGAAAAAGCACTAATTTTTGTAGTACTTGCATCTATTCTAGATGCATTAGACGGAAGAATTGCTAGATTAATTAAAGGTACTTCAAAATTTGGAGCTGAATTAGACTCTCTTACCGATTTTGTCAATTTTGGAGTTTGCCCAGGTATTATTATGTATTTATGGATTTTGAACGGTTTTGGATTCTATGGATGGTTAGTCTCTTTAATTTTTGTAGTTGCCTGTTGTTTAAGACTTGCAAGATTTAATTTAGATATAAGTGAAAAAATTGAAAAAAATAACTGGAAAGTAAACTTTTTTACTGGAGTCCCAGCTCCTGCCGCAGCTGGTTTGGCTTTGTTACCAATGATAATTAGTTTTTCAAATTTTAATCAGGTTCTTCAAATAGAACCAATAGTAATTTTATTTATTGTAGTATTGGTATCTTTTTTAATGATAAGCAAAATACCAACTTATGCAGTTAAGCAAATTAGAATTTCAAGAAGTGTTTTTATTTTGATCGCACTCAGTACAGTATTATTTTTTGGTTTTTTATTTAAAAATACTTTTGAGACGCTTACAATTATTGGTTTTGTTTACTTATTTTCTATACCTGTAAGTTTAATTCATTATTTAAATCTCAATAAAAAATATGAAAAATAAAACAGTAATAATTAGCCTGTCTGATGAAAAATATTTTAACTTACTAAATGAATTAATAGAATCCATCAGAAGTTTTAATCAAAGCAAAGAAGTAGATATATGTATCTTAGATGCAGGTATGAATGACAATCAATTAGAAATATTAAAATCAAAGGTAAAAGAAATAAAAAAAGCTGAATGGGATATAGAAGTACCAAGTAGTAAAATAAAAAATAGAGAGTGGCTAAAAAGTCAAATAAGCAGAGCATTTTTGCCAAAATACTTTCCAAATTATGAGAATTATATTTGGATAGATTCTGACGCCTGGGTTAATGACTGGGTTGCTATAGATTTATTAATTAAAGGGTGCGAACAAAAAAGTTTAGCTATTACTCAAACAATTGCACCAGGTTATAAAGACGTAGGTAAAGTAAAATGGTTTTTAGGTAGCTTTGCAATAGTTAAAACACAAAACTTTAAACATGCTATACGATCAGGTTTCGATTATAAAATTGCTAGAAAAATAGCATTTGCACCTCATTTAAATATTGGTGTTTTCTCCATGAAAAGAAACAGTGAAGGCTGGAATTTATGGCAAAAAAATTTGAAAAAAGCTTTATCAAAAGGTCGAATTTTTGGTTCAGAAGGTTTAGCCATAAACATAAGTGTTTATGTTGATGGATTAGATACTGAATTTTTACCAAACTCCTGCAATTGGATAGCAAGTCATCTTTTGCCAAAATATGATGAAAATAACTCAGTATTTGTAGAACCCAATTTACCAAATAATAAAATAGGAATTTTACATTTAGCCGGTGGAATTTACAATGAACAAAATATTGATTTAAGAGATGATAAAAATATCAAAATTAATATTTTAACATTAAATAATAAAACTTTATCAAAAAGTTTAAGGTTTTCTTCTATTGGTTAAATTTAAAAAAAAAAGCTTAAGCGGAAGTTCTAAAAGATGGATACAAAGGCATCACAATGATGATCTGGTCAATAAAGCAAAAAAATTAGGTTATAGATCAAGGGCAATATTCAAGCTTGAAGAGATAAATAATAAACTATGTTTTTTAAATAAAAATAAAAATATTATAGACCTTGGAGCTGCACCTGGTAGTTGGTCACAATATTTGTCAAAAAAAGGCTTTAAGAATGTAGTAGCTGTTGATGTCTTAGAAATGAATAATGTATCGAATGTAAAATTTATTTTAGGCGACTTTACAAACAAGAATATAAAAAAAAAAATTTTTCAAGAATTTAAAAAAATAGATATTATAATTTCTGATATTGCAACGAACACTACGGGTAATAAAAAATTAGATTCTTTTAAAACTAATTCTATCTGTTTAGATGTTCTTGATTTTGCCTGTAATAATCTTGAAAATGATGGATACGTCCTTGCTAAATATTTTAATGGAGAGCTTGATAAAGATATAATTGAATTTTCTCGTAGTAATTTTAGTAAAAATAAAATTATTAAACCCAAATCCAGTAGAAAAGACTCAAAAGAGATGTATATTTTTGTTCAAAAATAGAAAAAAGTAAGTATTTGACAAAAAAATTCAAATATCATAATTACTTCTATGGAAATACCCAAAGCCTATACATTTGACGATGTACTCTTAATACCACAAAAAAGTAGCGTCCAACCTAGTGGGTGCAGTACAACAACAAGCTTATCAAATAATATAAAACTAGAAGTGCCAATTCTATCAGCTGCAATGGATACCGTTTCAGAGTCGAATCTTGCTATTGCCATGGCCCAATTAGGAGGTGCTTCATGCTTACACAAAAACATGACTATAGATCAGCAAGTAGAGGAGGTATTGAAGGTTAAAAAATATGAATCTGGAATGGTTGTCAATCCAATAACTATTGGCCCAGATAATTCGATTTCAGATGTAAGATTAATAATTAAGGAGAAACATATTTCCGGTATACCAGTGGTAAATAATCAAAATAAAATTCTTGGTATAATTACTAATCGAGATCTTAGATTTAGTAGAAATGACAAAGCTAAAGTTAAAGATCTTATGACAAAAAATGTAATTACAATCAAACAGGGGTATTCAAGCAATGAAGCAAAAAAATTATTACATAAACATAGAATTGAAAAATTAATTGTAACTAATAATCAAAATCAGTGTTTAGGTTTGATAACAGTAAAAGACATTGAGAAGTCGGAAAAATTTCCTTTAGCCTCTAAAGATAGAAAAAAATCACTAATAGTTGGTGCTGCTGTTGGTGTAGGTGAAGATGGATTAAAAAGAGCTAAATCTTTAATTTCTGCAAATTGTGATTTTTTAGTTGTTGATACTGCGCATGGCCATAGCAAAGCAGTATTGGATATTGTTAAAAAAATAAGGAATTTAAGTAAGAAAATCACTTTAATTGCAGGAAATATTGCAACGGAGGAAGCCGCGATCGATCTTGCTAAATTAAAAGTTGATGCGGTAAAGGTTGGAATTGGACCAGGCTCAATTTGTACTACTAGAGTTGTTGCTGGTATTGGGTTCCCACAATTTTCTGCAATCTTAAATGTTAAAAAAGCTTTAAAAAAATTTAAGGATGTAAAAGTAATAGCTGATGGTGGAATAAGATATTCAGGTGATATTGCTAAAGCCATTGGAGCTGGGGCTGATGCCGTTATGATAGGATCATTACTAGCTGGAACAGATGAAACTCCTGGAGAAATATTTTTTTATCAAGGCAGATCATATAAATCTTATAGAGGCATGGGTTCTATTGCTGCAATGTCGAGAGGTTCAGCAGATAGATATTTTCAACAAGACGTAAAAGATCAACTAAAACTTGTTCCAGAGGGAATAGAAGGTCGAGTACCTTACAGAGGTCCAGTAAAAAATATTATAGATCAGCTTTTAGGTGGTCTAAAATCTTCAATGGGATACCTTGGGGCAAAAAATATAAGTGAATTTAAAAAAAATGCCAAGTTTGTTGAAATATCAAATTCAGGAATTAAAGAGGGACATGTACACGATGTTCAAATCACTAAACAATCACCCAATTATCCCGCAAATGAATAAAAAAATTATTATTTTATTAATCTTAATTTTTTTCAATAATAATATCAGAGTTAACTCTTTGGAAGATTTAAAATTCTTCAATCAAGGAAAACAAAATTTTGAAAAAGAAAAATACGATAAAGCCAAAATTAATTTTGAAAAGCATATAGTTAGAGATCCTAAAGATTCTAAGAGTTATTTATATTTATCTAAGATTTATAAAGTTAAAAAACTAAACGACGAGTATGAAAAAAATTTAAACACAACCTTGCTATTGGATCCTAAAAATGAAGAGGCTTTATATATGTTGATATCTAAAAAATTGAAGGATGGTGATTTCGACTTAGCTAAAAAAAAATTTGAAATCTTTAAAAGCTCTTGTAAAAAATTATGTGAAAAAAAAGTAGAATTAAGTAATTTAATCAAAAAATATAAAAATTGATGAGCAAAAATAATGTTCAAAAAATAATTGTAGTTGATTTTGGATCTCAAGTTACACAACTAATAGCAAGACAAACAAGAGAGCTCGGAGTTTATTGTGAATTAATTAATTATAAATTATTTAATAAAAAAAAACTTATAGATCGTAACTTAAAAGGAATTATTTTATCCGGTGGACCAAAATCAACACTGCATAAATCTGCACCATCTATTAATAAAAATTTTATAAACGTGGACATTCCAATTCTAGGAATATGTTATGGCCACCAGTTAATTTCAAATTTATTTGGTGGCAAAACAAAATATTCTAAAAAAAAGGAATTTGGAAGCGCAGTATTATTTGAGAAAAAAAAATCTAAACTAACTTCTGGTTTTTTTAATAATAAAAAAAATATGGTTTGGATGAGTCATTCTGATTCAGTACAAAGTAAACCCAAAAATTTTAACGTAGTAGCAAGCAGTTTAAATTCAAAATTTGCAATTTTGGAGCATAGTAAAAAAAATATATATTCTACTCAATTTCATCCAGAGGTTTTTCATACAAAAAATGGAAAAATTATTTTTTCAAATTTTTTATTTAAAATATGTAAAGTAAAAAAGGAGTGGATTGACAAATATAAAATTTCAAGAATGATGAAATCTATAAGATCATCTGTTAAAAAAAATGAAAAAATTTTATGCGCCTTATCTGGAGGTGTTGATAGCAGTGTACTTGCCCATCTGCTCTTTAAATCAGTAAAAAAAAATCTTATATGTGTTTATGTTGATACAGGATTAATGCGTCTTGGTGAAACAGAAGAGATAAATAAAATTTTTAAGAAAAAATTTAAGAAAATTTTTCATAAGATTGATGCTAAAAGAATTTTTTTAAATAAATTGAAAAATATTCACGATCCTGAAAAAAAAAGAAAAATTATTGGAAATACATTTATAGAAATTTTTGAAAATTTTACGAAACGCAAAAGAAATATTAAGTTTTTAGCGCAGGGAACATTATACCCAGATTTAATTGAAAGCAAAAGTTTTTCAGGCAGCCCAACATCAGTGATAAAATCGCATCATAACGTTGGTGGCTTACCTAAAAAAATGAAACTTAAATTAATTGAGCCCTTTAATGAAATGTTCAAGGACGAAGTAAGAAAGATTGGCAAAACTTTAAAAGTAAATAAATATTTACTTGATAGGCATCCATTTCCAGGACCTGGTTTAGCAATAAGAATACCAGGAAAGATTGATCAAAAGAAAATTGATATACTAAAAACCGCTGATAAAATTTTTATTGATGAACTAAAAAAGAGAAATTTATATAATGATATTTGGCAAGCATTTGCAGTTTTAATACCTATAAAAACAGTAGGTGTAATGGGAGATAGCAGAACTTATGATTTTGTATGTGCATTAAGAGCAGTAACTTCTGTAGATGGCATGACCTCTGATTATTTCAATTTTAAATATAAAGATATAACTGAAATATCAAACAAGATAATAAATGAGGTTCCAGGAATTAATAGAGTTGTTTATGACGTAACTTCTAAACCTCCAGGTACTATAGAGTGGGAGTAGAAATGATAAGAAAAATTAAATTATCAAAACGACCTTTAGTTTGTTTAACAGCATATAATAAATTTTCAGCGCAAATAATTGATAATTATTGTGATTTAATACTTGTGGGAGATTCACTGGGGATGGCATATTATGGCGATAGCTCTACTCGATCTGTAAAGTTAGAAGAAATTATCAGACATGCAAAATCAGTCAGAAAAGGTGTAAAAAAATCTGTTTTAATTGTTGATATGCCTTACGGAACATACAATACAAAATCAAATGCCAAAAAAAATGCTCTAAAAATTATTAAAGAAACTAATTGCGATGGAATAAAGTTAGAAGGTGGAAAAAGTAAAGCTAAAATAATAAGTTTTTTAGTAAAAAATAAAATTAATGTCATGGGTCATATAGGATTATTGCCACAAAATATTAAAAATAAAAAAAGTTTTAAAATTGTTGGACAAAATTTAAAACAAGAAAGAAAAGTTCTTCAGGATCTATACGCAGTGGAAAAATCAGGTGCCTTTGCAGTTGTTTTAGAAGGTGTAAAAGAAAGAGTGGCGAAAAAAATTATTGAAGTTTCAAAGACGCCCATTATTGGTATTGGAGCAGCCAAAGGATGTGATGGTCAAATATTAGTTTTAGAAGATATACTTGGATTTTTTGAAAAAGTTCCAAAATTTGTTAAAAAATATTTAAATATTAAAAATCAAATTGATAAGGCTGTAAAAAAATATTCCTATGAAGTAAGAACAAATAAATTTCCAACAGTAAAAAATGTTTATAAGTAAAAATAATGGCAAATGAATTTGAAGATGAAATTAGAAATGAAGTTTTTAGTGATAAACTTAATTATTTTTTTAAAAAATATAAAAAAATAATTATATTAGTCAGTATAATAATAATATCTATTCCAGTATGTTTGCAATTTTACTTATTTTTTCAAAATCAAAAAAAACAAACACTTTTATCAGAATATTTAAAAGCAGAAGTAATGATAGATACAAATGAAGATCAAGAAAATGCAATTAAAATATTAAAAAAACTCGGCAAAGAAAATAGTGATACCATTTCTGTATTATCATTAGGAAAACTTATTAATTACTATATAGAAAAAGGAGATAGAGAGGCAGCTCTAGAATTTATAAGATCTTATAAATTAAATTCTAATAAAGAAATTTTTAAAGAACTTAAGACTATTAAAGAAGTTATATTAAATTTTGAAAATCTCAATGAAGATAAAATATTAAATTTATTAAAAGTAAATAATGATACTATATTTAAAATTATAAAAAATAAATTANTAATAGATTTTTATATTAAAAATAAGCAATTTAATAAAGCAGATCAAATAAAAAAACAATTATGAAAATAATTTTAATTATTTTAGTTATGTTTGTTGTTTCTTGTTCGAATAAACTAGAAGACAAAGTAGATTTGAAATCTTTTATTGAACAAGGAAAAAAAATTGAATTATTTAAAACTAACCAAGCTTATAAAAAAAATATTAAACAAATTGATAAGGTAATAACTTCAAATAATAAAAAAATTAATTATTGGAATCAAAGCAATTATAGTCTTTCAAATTATATCCCATCAACACAAGTTGAAATATATCAAAAAAAACATCAGATTATNAATGGTAAATTTGATCAACTTATAAGCTTATCAAATAAAATTATAACAATTAATAAAGACTCTAAATTACAAATATTTGATAAAAATTTAAAAAAAATTTTATCGAAAAAAATTTATAAAAAAAAAATTTATAAAAATTTTAATCTAGATTTTAAGTTAATTGGAAAAGGTAATAAGATATACATTGCAGATAACCTTGGAAATATACACTGTTATAATATTGAAAATTTAAATCTTGTTTGGAAACAAAAGTTAAGTGTACCATTTATGTCAAATATAAAAATTTATAAAAATGATTTATTTGTAATAAATAGTAATAGTAAAATTTTTTCATTAAACATTTCTTCGGGAAAAATTAATTGGAGTTTTGAAACAGTTTCAAGGGATATTAAATCCAAAGGTTCTTATCAAATTTCTATTTATGATAATAAACTTTATTTTACTAATGACGTGGGTGAAATATATTGCGTAGATTTATCAAAAAACAATATTATATGGTCCTTAACTTTTGAGCCTATTAATTACTCTCAAAAACCGATTACATTCAAATCAAGCCCAATTATAATAAATAGAGATAATTTATTTNTATCTACAAATTTTGGTTTTTTGTATGCAATTAATCCAAAATCAGGGTTAGTTAAATGGTCTTTGCCAATAGAAAATACAAATAATTTTCTAGTAGATAAAAACTTAATTTTTTTAGCAAACCACGATAGATTAGTTATTATCAATTTATTAAATGGAAAAATAATTTATAATCAAAATATTCCATCTTTTAAAAGTAAAAGTAAATATCAATTTGAAAACTTATTATTAGGTAAAAAAAATATAATTCTTTTTTCTAAAGATGGTCAGATTATTTTAATAAATAAAATGAATTTGGGAAAAGTAANAGTTTATAAAAAANATATTGATTTTAAAAACTTTATCGTAATTTCAAATAATTTATATCTTATAACAAGTAAATCTTTGGTTAGATTTAGGTGACTAAAAATATAAATTTATCTATAATTGGCAAACCTAATGTTGGTAAGTCTACTTTTTTTAATAAATTACTNGGATCAAATATTTCTAAAGTAAGTGATATTTCTGGGACGACTGTTTTCCCGATTTCTTATGTAAAAAACTTTAAAGATTTATCAATAAATTTGGTTGATCTGGGAGGATTAAAAAGAAAATCAAAATCTTATGAAAAACAACAAAAAGTGATTACTTCTGAAACTATTAAGCAGCTCAAGATATCTGATTTAGTATTTTTTATTATGGATGGAAGTGATGAAATAACTAAAAATGACAAACAATTATTTAAATTAATTCTCAATCAATTAAAAAATGTAATTGTTATTATAAATAAAATAGACTTGATTAAAAATGATATAAAAAAAAAAGAGAATTACTTTAAGTTTTTTTTTAGTCAAAATTATCCTAATATTTTATTAAAACCAATATTTATTTCTGCATTAAAAAACGTTAGAAGAGAATTTTTATTAAAAAAAATATTAGAAATTTATAATAGCTCAAATCTTTTGATCAGTAATCAGCAGGTAAATCAGGCCTTAAAAATTATTATTCGTAAGCATCAACCAGTATATTCAAAAAAAAGTAGACCAATTATCAAATTTATTAAACACGTAAACTCAAAGCCTATGATATTTAAGGCTTTTGGAAATAAATTAACACATTTAGGAAAAGATTATAAAAATTTTTTTATAAAAAAATTGCTGGAAAATTTAAAGATTTATAATCAAGTTGTCGTAATAAAATATATAAATAATAAAAATCCTTATAATAAAAAATAATTTATAATCTCACGTTGCTTAATAGGGACAATTGATTATTTTTTTCTAATTGATTAAGCTGATCTAGTGGTTGAACAGGATATTCGCCAGTAAAACAATGATCTGTAAATTGAGGATTGTTATTATCTCTTTGATCATAGCCAAGTGCTCTGTATAGTCCATCAATACTCAGAAATTGCAGTGAATCTACTCCTATTAATTTTCTTATTTCTTCTACTGAATTATTTGCAGCTATTAAATCCTCAATATTTGGAGTGTCAATCCCATAATAGTCTGGATATTTTATGGGTGGACTTGATATGCAAAGGTGAATTTCTTTAGCACCTGCACTATAAAGCATATCTACAATTTTTTTGGAAGTAGTTCCTCTTACAATTGAGTCATCAACTAATATTAATTTTTTATTTTTTATAATTTCCTTATTTGCATTGTGTTTTAACTTCACTCCTAATTGCCTTATTTGTTGTGTTGGTTCAATGAAAGTTCTACCAACATAATGATTTCTAATTATGCCCATATCATAAGGAATTTTTGATTGATTTGAATAACCAATTGCAGCTGGTATACCTGAGTCAGGTACAGCAGAAACAATATCTGCATCAATCCTTATTTCTTTTGCAAGCTCTTCTCCTAATTTTTTTCTATATTGATGAACGGCTTTGCCGCCAACTATACTGTCAGGTCTAGAAAAATATACATATTCGAATACACATGGTCTTGACTTAACTTTTGGAAAAGGCTTTATGCTCTCAATACCATTTTTATCAATAATTATAATTTCACCATTATCAATTTCTCTTATGAAATTTGCACCTATTATATCTAGAGCACAAGTTTCTGAAGAAAGTATGTAAGAATCTTTTAATTTACCTAATACTAAAGGTCTAATTCCAAATGGATCTCGGATGCCAACTAATTTTTTATTTGTCATGATTGTTAATGCATATCCACCCTGGACTTGAAAAACTGCATCTATAATTTTATCTATTGTTTTTGATCTTTTTGATTTTGCTATTAATTGAACAAGAGTTTCGGTATCTGAGGTAGATTGAAATATTGCTCCCTCTTTAACCATTTTTTCTCTTATACTAATTGCATTTGTTAGATTTCCGTTATGGGCTATTCCTAGCCCGCCAGTATGCAAGTCAGCAAAAAAAGGTTGTATATTTCTAATTAGCGGGGCACCAGTAGTAGAGTATCTGTTATGACCAATTGCAGTATGACCTTTTAACTGATCTATTATTTTTGGATCTGTAAAATTATCTCCAACTAATCCACGTCTTTTAATTAAATAGAAATTTTTACCATCAAAAGAATTTATTCCACAAGCTTCTTGACCTCTATGTTGTAATGCATGCAAACCAAGTGCTACTAATGCTGATGCTTCTGGATGATTGTAAACACCAAATACACCACACTCTTCTTTTAATCTATCTTCCACAAAACCTTAGTATAATAAAAATATTGAAAAGTCATTTGTACATTAAATAATTTATTTAATTTTATCTAATTTTTCTCTACTTTTATCTAAATATTCGTACCTTTTCGGAAATACTTCAATCATTAGTTCGTTTCCCCAAATAATATAATCAAAAGTTAAACCTTTGTTTAAATAATTTGGCCATTTATCATTTGGATGTAAAAAATTTATAATCGTAAAAAGAAATACAAAATAAATATACCCTTTTACTATTCCAAAAATTAAACCAAAAAAAGTATCTATAGAACCTAATCCCGCCCATCTAATTGTTTTCTTAAGACCTTTGTTAATTAATAAAACGATAAACAAAGTAACAAAAAAAATAAATCCACCCAAGATTATATCAGTCATGAGTTCAGATGAAATTATATTGTCTAAATATGGTCTTAGAATTGGAAGTAAAAATTTAACAGACAAAAAAGCAATAATCCATTTTGAGAAAGATATTAAACTGGCAACAAAACCATTTCTTATTCCTGAAATTAAATTAAATAGAACGTATATGATTAATATTGCATCTAAGAGTGTTACTGTTCCTTCAAAAATTTCAAAAAAGGAGTCCATTAATTTGTATAAAATTTATTTAGCAAATTAGGCAATAGTGTTAAAACTAAAAATAATGCAGTCATCATAGCTAATCCTGTGAATAGACCAAAATAAATAGTAGGAATAAAATTTGATAAAACTAAAATTGAAAACCCAAATATTATTGTTAAAGATGTACTAATTATTGCCTTACCAACTGACTGGTGGCAATTACTAGTTATCTGTTTGGCTTCAAAATTGTTGTTTTCTTTTTCAAATTTAAATCGATAGATATAATGAATGCTATTATCAACAGCAATTCCAATCGTTATCGCTGCAATTGTAATGGTCATCATATCTAAAGGAATATTTAAAATACCTATAAAACCTAACACAAAAGTAGCTGCAATAAAATTTGGAACTATGCCAATGATAGATAGTTTTATTGATCTGAATAGCACTAAAAACATTACAAAAATTCCAGCCATAACTATTCCCAAAGTTTTAATTTGGGAGTCGAATAAGCTCTGTAATAAATTATTAAAAATAATTAAAACACCTGCTAATTTAAACTCATCACTATTTATTTTAAATTTTGTTTGAAGGTCATTTTCAATTCTATTTATTAATTCTTGTCTTCTAAGGTTTTTTTGAGAATCTTTAATTCGCATAGTAATTCTTGCTTCATTATCTTTAATCGAAATATATGGCTTAATTATTTGTTCTTTAATATTATCAGGTAGTTTTTCATACAACACACCCATTTCTAGGCTCCCAAGCTTTTTATTATTATTTAAGCTTTCAGCTATACTTAATATTGATGAGAAAGATAAAACTTTTCCTACTTCAGGTTGGCTTTCTAAATAATTATGTATATTTACTATTCTGTCTATCTTGTCTCTGGTAAACCAATATTTAGAATCATCATTTTGTGATACTCCGCCCCCAAGAAAATCGTCCTCTTTATTTGTATTAGATCCTAAAAAACTATCATCATCATTATTTATTTTTTTAGTTTTAAATTTTAATATTATCTCCAAAGGAGTTGTGCCTCCAAGCTTTTCATCAATATTTTTCATGCCTTTATAAATTTCCGTATCTTTGTCAAAATAATTTATAAAACTATTCTCAACTTTAAGTTTAGATATCCCTAGGAATGAAACAATAATTAGAGATGTCAAAGTTAAATAGATAAATTTATTTTTATTTGAAAAACTAAGAAAAATTTTTGCAATTTTAGATTCTGATGATTTTAAATTTTCTGAGATAGTAGGATTAAAAATTTTTATTAAAACTGGAAGAAATAAAAAAGTAGACACCAAAGATATAAGTAATCCGATTGTCATCATCCAACCAAAATCTATAACAGGTTTTATTTCACTAAATACTAAAGATAAAAATGCACATATTGTGGTTAAAACAGCATAAAGAATAGGAAAGAATATTGAATTAGAAGTTTGTTTAATTCTAAAGTTAGTTTGTTCTACCAATTCTTCAGAATTAAAACGGCTTATATCAACTTGCATGAATCTTACTAAATAATGAATATTCATCGACATAGTTAAAATTAACATAAGGGCAATAAAGTTTGATGATATAACAGTTACTTTCCACCCAGCTGTACTTAAAAAACCAATCATCAATGTAATCGCAAGTAAACAATTTAATAATGGAAAAATTACCCAGTTTATATTTTTAAAAACATACCAAAGGGTAAAAATAATAAATAAAAAAACTCCAATTCCAAAAATAATAATATCGTTTTTTATAAATGAAATCATATCATCAGCAATCATAGGTATTCCACTCAATCTAATTTCTGCATTAGATTGATAATTACCTATAAGTTTTTTTATAGAGGCATTATATTTGCTTATATTTTTCGAATGTTGTTTTTGTAGTTTTTTAAATTTTTGATTAATTAATTCTAAATCTTGTTTATTGATTTTTTTTGAAAGCAATAATTTAGACTTAGTATCTATAGTTTCTAAATAAGGTTTGTTATCTTTAATGAAAGCTACAATACCAAATGTTTTGGAGTCTTCGCTTATAATTAAGTTTTTGTAAACAGGACTTGTAGATAATTCTTTAATGGCCTTATCAGTATTAATATTTTCATTTGTGATGTACTTTAAGTTTTTAATTCTATCCATTAAAGGCTCATTTGTAGATTGAAGCAAAGGAGCGTTGATTATCGATACAGTTTTACTAATCCATTTAAAATTGTTTATTTCTGTGACTAATTTTTTTAATTCTTTAATTGTTTCTTTTTTATTTGGGCTGTTAGGTGTGTAGGTGATAATAAAAAATTCTTCAGATTTATATCTTTTATTAAGTTCTCTTAAATAAATTAAATCAGGGTCATTATCTATTAGCAGTGTATCTGCAGAGGCATCTAATTCAAAATTTTTAGATTGATAGATTGAGAATGCAAATAAAGTCGAAAAAATTAACAGGATATAAAAGGGATATTGTAAAATTTTGTTATAAAATTTTCCAACCATTAATTTTTATAATTTCTTAAATATCTTTTTGAAATACAAGTTATTATTCTATAAGGGATTGTACCTGTGAGATTTGCGAAATTATCAATTGTAAATTTATCATTATATAATTCTACAAAATCACCAACTTTAATTTGCTTTTTAATACGGGTTATATCTAATATGATGAGATCCATTGATACTCTACCTATCATAGGAATTTTTTTATTTTTAAAATGGACGTAACCCTTATTTGATAGTCTTANACCAATGCCATCAGCATAACCCATTGGAATTGTAGCAGTTACAGAATCTTTTTTAGCTTTAAATGTTCTAGAGTATCCAGCTGTTTCGCCTTTTTTTAGGTTATTAATTTGAATAATTGGTGCTTTAAGACTAACTACGTGTTTNATTTTTTTATTTAAAACTTTACTCCCACCATAGAGGTTAATTCCTGGACGAACAAAATCATAATGATATTTTTTACCCAAAAATATTCCACCTGATGCAGCTAAACTATATTTATAACCCGGAAGAATTTTTTTTATTTTTTCAAATTTTCTTCTTTGCATTTCATTAAATTTATTTTTTTTTTCACCAGCGCACGCCAAATGACTCATGATTATAACTTCTTTAAATTTATTGATTTGTTCCTTTAATTTTTTAACNTCTTCAATTCGGTTTTCTTGTATTCCCAGTCGACACATCCCAGTATCAAAATGAATAATTAATTTTTTCTTTTTTTTGTTTTTTGTAAACTTTAACCATTTCTTTAATTGTGAAATAGTATTTATCACTGGATTTAGATTATATTTATATAAAATTTTTTCTTCATTACGATTAAGTCCATTTAAAATATTAATAATAATAGATTTAAATTTTTTTCTTATAAAAATACCTTCATTAATATTAGCTACAAAAAATCTTTTACACCCTGAATTTTTTAGAGTAGTTACAATTTTATTATGGCCACCAAGACCATAACTTGAGGCTTTAACTGTTCCACAAACTTCTGAATTCTTACAAAAATTTTTTATTGTTAAGTAATTTCTCTTAACAGCATTTAAATCAATATCTAAAGTTGGGGTAGAGTATTTCATACCTGTATGATGATTGGTATATATAATTAATTAGATAAAAAGTAACTATTTTTTAATTGCTAGCATCTTTAAATTTAGTAAATGCGCTCTCAAATTCTAACTTGATAAGTCCAGTTGGCCCATGCCTTTGTTTGCCAATAATTATTTCCGCCTGATTATGAACCTGATTCATTTTTTCTTGCCATTCTACATGCTCTGCTGTTCCTAATTTTGGCTCTTGTTTTTCTAGATAATACTGCTCTCTGAAAACAAACATAACCACGTCGGCATCTTGTTCAATTGATCCAGATTCTCTTAAATCTGCTAACTGTGGTTTTTTGTCTTCACGCTGCTCTACTTGCCTAGATAATTGCGATAATGCCAATACTGGTACATCAAGTTCTTTAGCTAGTGCTTTTAAACCTTGAGTTATTTCAGCAATTTCTAGAACTCTTCCTTCTTTTCTGTAGCCTGAAGATTTCATTAATTGGATATAATCGATTACAATTAAATCTAATCCTTGCTTTCTTTTTAGTCTTCTAGCTCGATTACTTAAAGCTGAAATTGTTATTGCTGGTGTATCATCAATATGAAGTGGTAAATTTTCTAAATTTTTTGAAGCTTCAATAAATTTTTCAAAATCTTCTTGATTAATTTTACCTCTTCTAATGTCATTAGACTTTATGCGAGATTGTTCAGATAAAATTCTTGTTGATAGTTGTTCTGATGACATTTCAAGTGAAAAGAATGCAACTGACNTTTTTTTATTCTGTTTTTGAATATTTTCTGCTGCATTAAATGCAATATTAGTTGCAAGAGCTGTTTTTCCCATTGACGGTCTACCAGCAATTATTATTAAATCTTGTTTATGAAGTCCACCTAATCTGTCATCAAGATCAGTTAAGCCAGATGGTACACCAACTATACCCTGATCATTCTTGTAAGCTGCGGTTGCCATATCGATTGTTTCTTTAAGAGCATCTTTGAATGTAACAAAACTTCTTTGGAATTCTCCTCTTTCAGCAATTTCAAAAAGTTTTCTCTCNGTATTTTCTAAGATATTTGTACCTGTAATTTCTAATTCTTTATTTTTACTATCTTCAAGGGTCTCTTCGCTTATTTTAATTAATTGTCTTCTAATATAAAGATCAGAAAGTAATTTTGAGTAGTGTCTAATTTGATTTTTTGTTGTAGAAACTTTTGTTAACTTTAAAAGATATTCTAATCCACCAATCTCTATTAATTCTTCATTATTGCTAAAAAAATTTTTTATTGTTACTGGGTTTGCAAGCAAACCTTTTGATATTAAATTTGAAATAACTTTATAAATTTTTTGATGAATAGTGTCGTAAAAATAACTTTCATTTATCTCATCAGTAATCTCATCAAATAATTCATTATTTTCAAGTATTGAACCTAGAATTGTTTGCTCTGCTTCAATATTTTTAGGTATTTGATTATTATTTAACTCTAAATTAATTAACTGTGAGCTCATGAGTATTTAGTACACTCATTGTAAAATTTATCATTTTAAAAAAAATTTATTTTAGTGTGGAAAAGTTTACANTTACTCTTTTGGAATAACTTCTAATNAAACTTCAGATTGAACTTCTGCATGAAGGTTTACTACGAATTTATATTCACCTTTTGATTTTATATTTGTAGTTAATTCGATTTGCTCTGCTTTTATTTCAATATTTGAGGTATTTAAAATCTCATTACATATTTCTTTTATAGTAACTGAACCATATAGGTTTCCATTTTCCATAACTTCTTTTTTTACAGTTATTTTGATTGTTTTTAATTTTTCTGAAGTTTCAATTGCTTTATTTTTTTCAATTTCATTTTTTTTTATTATCTCTGCTTTTCTAGTTTCAAAATGAGCAAGATTTTCTTTAGTTGGAAGCAANGCTTTACCTGTTTTTAGCAAATAGTTTCTACCAAAACCATCTTTTACATTTACTTTTTGTCCAATGGTTCCAAGTTTTTTTATATTCTCTAATAAAATTACTTTCATATTTAATTTCCTACATAAGGCAATAGAGCTAGCGCTCTTGCTTTTTTTATTTCTTTTACTAGAATTTTTTGCTTACCATGCGAAACATTTGTAATTCGAGTAGGTAATATTTTCGCAGAGTCTGAAATATATTTTTTTAATAATTTTATATTTTTATAGTTAAGTTCCTCGGCACTTTTTTTTGCCAAAGGGCAATTTTTTTTACCCAACTGAGATAATTTAGATGATAAACCAAAACTATTTTTTTTCTTAAATTGTTTTTTTTTCATTTACTTTTTTTCTTTTGCAAGTTCAGATTCTTCTTTAGGAAGATNTTTAATTTTCATAGATAAGTATTTTATTACTTTATCATTAAATTTTTCAAATTCTTCAATGGCTCTTACTGTTTTATTATCTCCCTCTAAATAAATGTTTCTATAATACCCTTTATTATTTTTTTTAATTGGATAAGCTAGATTCCGTAAACCCCAGTCTTCAACTTTACAAATTTTACCTGATGATTTGCTAAGAATTTCTTCAATTTTCTTCTCAATATTTTCTAGATCTTTTTTATTTNCCTCTGGGGCAGCGATATATGTATGTTCGTAAATATTCACAATTATAATTATTTAATTTAAAAAAATGGTTTGATATAAGAGTATTAATTTTAATTCAATAGATATATTCTTTAAAAATGACCAAATGTATAGTTTTTCCAGGCCAAGGATCTCAATATTTAGGCATGGGAAACTATTTGAAAGAGAATTTTGATGTTTCTAAGAGAGTATTTGAGGAAGTTGACAGTTCGTTAAATCAGAATTTAAGCGAAATAATTTTTGGCGAAGATGTTAAAAAGTTGAATTTAACAGAGAATACACAACCTGCAATTATGGCAGTGAGTATTGCCACTTTCGAAGCTCTGAAAAAAGAAAAAGACATTAATATTAATGATTTCAACTTATGCGCTGGCCACTCTTTAGGTGAATATAGCGCGTTGGTAGCCTCTGAATCAATCAAGCTTTCCGACGCGGCTAAAATTTTAAAAAAAAGAGGTCAAGCAATGCAAAATGCTGTACCAGTTGGAGAAGGTGGCATGGCAGCAGTTTTGAACATGGATATAGATAATTTAGAAAAATTTATTTTGGAAAAAAATTTTCAGACTGTAGAAATTTCAAATGATAATTGTCCAGGACAATGTGTTATAAGTGGGTCAAAACAAGAGGTTGATGAAATAGTGATTTTATTAAAAAAAGAATTAAAAACAAAATCTATACCTTTGNCAGTCAGCGCCCCTTTCCATTGCAATATGATGAAACCTGCTGCTGAAGAATTAAAAAATTATATGGTAGATTTTAAATTTAGTGACCCTAAAATTCCATTAGTGTCAAATGTAAGTGCAAAAGCAGAACACTTAAGTGATGAAATAAAAGACTTACTAATTAAATGTATTTTTTCAAGAGTTAAATGGAGAGATACAGTTAGTTATTTTTCAAACAATAAAATATTAGAGGCTGTAGAATGCGGTCCTGGTAAAGCTTTGACAAATATGTTCAAAAGATTTGAATTTGAAATTAAATGTTTAAAACTCGATAATGTGGAGGACATAAGAAATTATGAATAGTTTTAAAAATAAAAAAGTAATTATTACTGGTGGGTCGAGAGGTATAGGGTTATCAGTGTTGGAAGCACTTTATAAACTTCAAGCAGAAATATTAACTATTAGNTCCAATCCTAACAATTTAGAAAATTTAAAAAAAAAATTCCCTAATATTAAAATTGAACAATTAAATTTAAAAAATCAAAATGACGTAGTTAAGCAATTTCCGAGTCTCATAGACTCTCTTGGTGGTATTGATATTCTAATTAATAATGCGGGAATTACTAAAGATAATTTAACTTTAAGAATGAAAGAAGAAGAATGGAAAGATGTAATAGATGTTAACCTAAATTCTGTTTTTTTTACATGTCAGGCTGCAATAAAAGCTATGATTAAAAATAAATCAGGCAGTATAGTTAATATAACTTCTGTTGTTGGGCATACTGGTAATGCCGGTCAAGCTAATTACACAGCTTCAAAGGCAGGTGTTGTTGCTATGACCAAATCATTGGCAAAGGAATATGCCAAAAAAAATATTAGAGCAAATTGTGTATCCCCAGGTTTTATTGCTACAGATATGACTAAAGATTTAAAAGAAGAATATAAAAATGAGTTATTAAAAAATATTCCAATTAATAGACTAGGGACAGGTGAAGATATTGCAAATGCTGTAATTTTTCTTTGCTCTGATGATTCTTCATATATAACAGGCGAGACAATACATGTGAATGGTGGGATGTATATGGCTTGATTAAGTTAAATTAATCATTTAAAGAAATATTTTAAACAAAAAGGAGAATTTATGAGCGATGTTAGGGAAAAAGTAAAAAAAATTATTGTTGATCACCTGGGTGTTGATGCAGCAAAAGTAACTGACGAGGCAAGCTTTATTGATGATCTTGGCGCTGATAGCTTGGATACCGTAGAATTAGTGATGGCATTCGAAGAAGAATTTGGTTCAGAAATATCTGATAGTGAGGCAGAAAAAATACTTACTGTTGGTGATGCTGTTAAATTTATAGAAAGTAACGCTAAATAATTTTTTTTTGTCATACAGTAGTGGATTATCAATAATTATTTCATCCCCATCTGGGGCAGGAAAAACTACTATAACCAGGGCAATTTTAAAAAAAATAAAAAAATCTCATTTATCTATTTCTTGCACTACAAGAAAACCCAGAAGTAACGAGCGAGATGGAGTTGACTATTTTTTTGTCTCAAAAGAAAAATTTATAAACTTAAAAAAACGTAAAAAATTTTTAGAATTTGCAAAGGTTTACGAAAATTATTACGGCACTTTAAAAAGTGAGGTAAAAAATAACTTAAAAAAAAAGATTTTAGTTTTATTTGATGTAGATTGGCAAGGGGCAAGGTCAATTAAAAATAAAATTAACAAAAATTGTTANTCTTTTTTTATACTACCTCCGAATAAGCTTGCTTTAAGACAACGGCTATTAAAAAGACATAAAGAAGATAAACATATTGCATTAAAAAGATTTTCATTAGCAAAAAAAGACATAGAACATTGGGGTGAGTATGACTTTATTTTTATAAATGATAATCTTAACAAATGTGTAAAATCAATTTTAAAAAAAATTAGATCATTGATCGAAGAAAAAAAACGCATGGATCAAACTTTAAAAACAATAAAAAAGTTATAAAATTGAAGAAAAAAAATAATAAGTATCTCTGCTTAAGTTTTCTGGTCTTTTTTTAAAATAATTATATAGTTTCCATTTATTAATTTGATCTTGTGTAAATATTCTATTTATTTTTTTAGTATTAATTTTTCTCCTTTCATTAAAAAAAATTTGTGTAATTTTTTCTAATTTATGAAAGTTTTTTTCTTTTATTTTTTTTTTTTTTTAATGCAGTAAATTTTAAAACGACTGTATCAACATTAGGTACTGGATAAAAATTTTTCTTTCCAATTTCTAATTTTTTTTCTATTTTAAAAAAAGCACTACTTAAAATCGATATTCTTCCGTATTTTTTTGTATTAATATCTGCAACAATTCTTTCAGCTAATTCTTTTTGAAACATTAAGATCATATTTTCAATACAATTGTATTTATTCTGAATCTTTAACCACTTAATTAAAAGTTGTGCCGATATATTAAACGGTAGATTTGAAATAATAGAAAATTTTTTTTTATTAAATAGTTNATATTCATCAATTTTTAATGCATCTTTATTAATAATATGTTTTGAATGTTCAAAGTTTTTGTGCCTTATAACTAAAGCATTATCAATTTCTAAAGCAAAGAAATTTTTAGGTTTTTTTTGTATTATTTTTTTTGTTAATGCTAAATTGCCTGGACCTATTTCTAGGATATTTTTATTTTGAATATTTTCCAGCTCTATAATTTGATCAATTAAAGTATCATTAATTAAAAAATTTTGCCCAAATTTTTTTTTAAACATTAAATTTTTCACAAAATTTTATACATTCAATAAAGCTTTGGTTGTCTATTTGAGATTTATTTTTATTATTATTCAGCTGTTTTGCAGGACCATGATCTGGAGATAATCTAAGGAGTTTTTTGCCAATAGTAATATTTATACCTTTAAATTTATTCATCATCTTGAAAGGTACTAACACCTGGTCATGATACATACCTAAATAGACCTTGTTTTTAAAATTATTAAAAGCTGTATCAGATGATATTGGCCCTATAATATNTACCTTTTTTTTTGAAAAATATTTAACAACAGGTCTTAAGTGAGTTTCGTCTTTATTGAGATTTTGCAAATCTTTGCTCGCATGAGGATTTAAGCCCAAAACTATAATTTGAATTTTTTTTTTTACTTTTTTTTTGTAAAAGTTCACAATATTTTTTATAGATATTATTAATTTATTTTTGGTAATTATTTTATCAACATTTTTTATTTCTACATGTGTAGTAAGAGGAGAAACAGAAAATTTATCGCTATATAGTAGCATTGTCTCATTTTTTTTATTGTCAAAATAATATGAAAAAAACTCCGTATATCCAAAAAATTTATTATTCAAAAATTTTTTTTTGTCTAAAGGCATGTTAATTATTGCTTGAATTTTTTTTTCTTTAAATAATCTTATTGAAGCTAAAGTTATTTTTTTTAAATATTCAAAATAATTTTTTTTATTTACAATAATATTAAGGAATATAAACTTATCTATTCTTCTTGAAAAAGAATAAATTTTAGAGAAAAGTTTTTTGTCGCCTATAAAAATAATTTTATCCAATTTGCAATTTTTTAATTTTTTTAATGATTTGACAATAATTTTTTCGTTAATGCTATTATTATCAGTTAATAATATACTTATATTTTTCATTATAAATATTTTATTAAATATTTTACTTTAATTTGATTAAAAAAGGTTTTTGAATAAATATTTAACTTTTTATTTTTTTCTATTGAAATTATCTTTTCTCTATCTTTTTCTTTTAAGTTCTTACTTTTTATCATTTGATTAATTTCATCAGTATTTACATATAATTGTTGAGAGTATTTCAAATTTATTAACTTATTCCATTTATCTTGGAGGATTATTTTATTTTTAATATTATCTTTAATATCTTTAGTTATTAATTTATTTTTTTTTTGTAAACTTAGATTTAATTTTTTTACTATTAATGCATCGCTTACACTTAATTTATAGTTTTTCAGCTCTATTTCTTTAATTTTTTCATTTATCATTTGTTGTAAAATTATTGGTTGTTGCTTATCATTTATCTTTACATCATTTAAAAATTCTAGTGTTTTTATTTCTAATAGAAGATCATAATTGGTAATAATTCTATTATTTATTGTTACAAGCGGTCGGAACTCTTGTGTACTGACCTGCGTGATAGATATTAAAATAAAAGAAAAAATGATTTTTATTATTTTCATCTTTTAATTTATCAAGTCAGTTAAATCTGGACCAAAATTATCCGAAAAAGGTTTTATAGTGATTCCAAAAATTAGTGTTTTTGAAGAGGTTATATCCTTGTCAAAATAGAAATCACGAGAAAGTGTTAATGATGACAATATACAATCATTTTCAAAATTAATTCCAAATTTCAAATACTCAGAGTTGTTTGTTTTTAAATTTCTCTTTGATTCAAAATTAAAATAATAATTATCTCCGATAAGTTTCTTTATATTTATTGAACCACTCTTTTCAGAACCCACATGATTATTTTTTTCTTCAAATTTTAATGCAGTATAAAGTTTATTATAACTACCAGATAATATTGTATTATTGCTCACCATCTCCGAAAAATCATTTTCAATATTAAAATTATGATTTATGGTTAAATTATTATTTTTAAAATTATTAAGAAAACTAATTTTATCTTTATTCTTTATATTCAAATTTACCTCATCCCCATTTAAACTATATTTAAAGTATCCAACTATATCTGAGGAAGAATTATTTAAAGACGATTTATTAGGCATTAATTTTTCTCTGTCTTTTCTTAAGACTTGCCCTAAACCCAAACTTGTTGTCACCTTTGTAAAATTTGAATTTTTTTTACTTTTATTGAATGTATAATCAAAACCATGACCTATACTAGCTCCAACCTCGGGGGTATCAAGGTTATTAGTTCTGTTCATAGAAAAAACGTCAGAAAAATTTAATAGCTTTTCACTGTCATAAGCATTCAGCATTTTTCCACTTGTATATTTTAAAAAAACTCTTGGAGTTAGAGTCTGATAAGAATTCTTTGAGAATTTTGCAAATGGCAGTGTATTATCTAAAGCAAAAGTAAAGTAATTATCAACATTAGTATTATCTTTTTGATTTGTAACATTATCATTATAAATATTATTGTTGTAGAGTGAAAGTTTAGCTACAGAGCTAATTCCATTATTTTTAAAAACCATTCCTTTGCTATTAAGTAATATATTGTTTCTAATTTTAAATTGCTTTTGATTTTTTAAAAATTTTTTTCCTTGAAATAAAGTATTAAAATTAGAATTAAAGTTTGCAAATTTTTTATTTAATGAAAACACTCCATCTGGAAGATAATAGGTATACTTACTATTATCTGAAATATCCAGGTTTTCAAAAATACCAATTTTAGTACTAAATCTTTTATTAGAATCATTTCCTGAAATTTGGATACTATTTTCCAAACTTCTAATATCGTTTTTAAATAATTTAGTATTTATTTTATTTACTCTTAAAAAATTTTGTTGTGATACTCTTTGTAATTTAAATTCTATTTGATTTTCATAAAATAAAACACTTGGAATATCCCCACTGTAATTTGCAAATAAATAGTTTCTAGCTCCTTTTGTACGGCCTGTTTTGTTTAGATTTTTGTAACCTTTTGAATAGCCATTTTCTATTATGAGACTGCCATTTTTGAACACTTGTCTGTAAGATGACCTAAGCAAATCATATTCATTAGAGTAGTAAGTTGGTGTTAGCGTAAGGTCTTTATCATCATTAATTGCCCAAAAATACGGAATTTGGATTGTTCTGCCAATATTTGTTAAAGTTTTTGCCATAGGTGGCAAAAATCCACTTTGTCTTTTTACTGATGGGTCGGGATGAGAAATATATGGAGAGTAAAAAACTGGTATTTTTTTTAATTTTAAAACTGCATTTTTATGAGTAACTTTTTTTTTATTTTTATCGTGAATGATCTTTTTACTGTTCAAAGACCATGATGGGCAAAATTCATTTTTATCATTTTTCACATTTGAACATGTTGTAAATTTTGCATCATTTAAATTTGTTATATTATTTTTTTTGTTTAATATAATTTTTTTTGAAGATAAAAAAGATCCATCTGATATATTGGCCTCAATTTCGTTTCCATACCCTATTTGGGTATTTTCATTGTACTTAAAACTATCGAAAAAAAATTTATTATCTTCTTTATCTATTAAAACTACGTTACCTCTAGCTTCTATAATTTTGTTATTTGCATTATACGTAAAAGTATTAGCAGTTAAAATATTTTCACCATCAATATATTTAGAATTTTTTTTTGTTATAATTAAATTTTTATTTCTGTAGTATAAAATTTGGTCTGCATAAATTTTCTTTCCAGATGAGTGTATTGCATTAGCATTTCCATTTGCTTTAATTAAATTTTTGGTATCATTATATTCAATTTTTTTGGCTTTTATTTCAAATAATTCATTACCTTGTACTTTTTTTATAGGAATAAATATTGAAAAAATAAAAAGTATTAAAATTATTTTATGAATATTTGAAAAAAAATTAATCATAACTTCTTATTAAACTATAAGTAGAATAAATCATTAGCAATATAACTGGCATCCAAACTGATAAAATTAGAGGTATTTTTCCACTTTCTCCCAAAGCAATTGATAAATCATTGATAAAGTAAACAACAATACCAATTAAAATACCTAAAAAAATATAAATAAAATTATTAAAACTATAATTTACCTTGATTGTAAAAAGAGTAGAAATAATAATCATTGAAAATAATAAAAAAGGTAATGATAATTGTTTATTGAGTTTAATAATTAATTCTTGCCCATAATAACCCCTATCTCTTATTTCTTCTAACTGGCTATTAATGTTCCAGATTGAATAAATGTCTGAATTACTAAAATAACTTTTTAATTTTTCTAAATTAATTGCACTAGTATAAATATAATTTTTTAAATTCCTGACAGATGTTTCCGAGGTAATATTTACATTATGTAAATGCCATTCATTATCTTTTATAGTAGCTTGTTCACTTGCAATCCTTTCTTTAAATAGTTCGTTATTAAATATATATATTGTAATGTTTTTTAGTTTAGAGAAATTTTCTTCAGTATTTCTATCGGCTCTAATTATTAATTTTTCCATACCTTTGTTTTCTTTAATCCATATACCGGTATTACTCATAATTAATAAATTATCATTATCTGAATATTTTTGTTTAACACTTTCATAATATTTAGATAATTGTGATGTAACAGGTGTTAATACAGCAATAATTACAATGCCTAAAAAAAAAGAAAATATAGCTGGCACCAGTGTTATAAAGTTTAATGAAAATCCTGATAAGCTCATTGGGCTTATTTCATTATTTTTCAAAAATTTAACATAAAAAAAAATACCGGAGAAAAGAAATATAAAAGGAGAAAAATTAAAAATCAGTGTTGGAGATTTAATTAATGTTAAAATAAAAATCTTTAAAAAAAAATTATTATTAATTTGCTTTTCTTTGAAAAAGATTAATTCTTCAACAAATGTAGTAAGTATAATTAAAGAAGAAAAAATTAGCGTAAATATTAATAACGAAAAAGCAAATTCTTTAATAAGATATTTTATTAAAATTTTTGGCGTGTATCTTTTCATAACTTATTTTCATTTTTAATTTGACGAAAAAAGAATAAATTAATAATAGCTATTAGCATTAATAATATAGAGAGATACGCATAACTTGAATTTATATTTTTTCCACTAATCCCCAGAGCTATTTGATTTAAAATCATTAGAGAAATTGATCCAAAAAAAATAAAAAATTTTAATTTTTTAGAATTAATTTTTTCATTATTTGAAAAAATTAAAAAACTTATTAAACTTGTTAAAGCAATTATTAAAAAAGGTTTTATTATTCTCGTATTGATTTCTTCTCTGATTTCTTTTTTTCTATTTTCAGGAATTTGTTTATTATCTAAATTTGTTATTAACCAATTAAAATTTCGCTCATTAAATTTTGGATAGCTTGTATTTTTAAGTTGATAATTTGAAAAATCGAAAGTTGTTTTTTTAAATTTTATAAAATTAACTGAATTTTTAGTTTTTTCTTGCGTAGTACCATTGTATAGATTTAAGTATGATGTATTTCCATCTGAAAGAACTTCTCCGCTGGCAGCGGTAATCGTTCTTGATTTTTCATATATAAAAATTCCTCTTAGGTTGCCTTTTTTATCATTTTTTTCTACAAATATTGTTAGTCCCTCCAAAGGAGAGTTAAAGTTTTTTTCTTTTACCAAGGCATTAATTAAAGTGAATTTTGAATTGCCCAAAAGCAGTCTACCTTGATAAGAACTCCATGGAGCAATAAAATTTGATAGAATGATATTTATAATTAGTGCTAGTAATCCAATATATATACAAATTGAGTATATCTTTAGTTTGCTTATCCCAGAAAGCCAATAAATTTGCATTTCATTCTGGCTGTCTAACTTAGCGAATAAAAAAAATAATGAGATAATAAAATTTAACAAATATGTATTATCTAAAATTTTTGGATAACTAAAAATTAGATATTTTACATAAATAGAAACAGGATTTCCATATTCAGTTATGAGACTTAACAATCTTGCAGCTTGAGAAAACCATATTAGCAAAGAAAATGATAACGAGACAAGAATAAAAATTTTAAAAAACTCAATAAAAAAATATTGGAATATCTTGTTTTTAACCATTTTATGTGTATTAACCGTTGTAATTTATATGTTTAGTATTTCAACAAAATATAGTCAAAACTTTGATTTTAGGGCTATTTTAGTTAACAAAAATTCAAATTTAAAAAATCTTAAAACAATTTTTGATTTAAAAATTGCTAATGATCTAAAGATAAAAGCATCTAAAAATAAAAAAGGCTATACATTTGTATCTCATCTAAAAAAATCAAAATTTGCAAATCTGTTTTTCTTTAATCTAGAAGAAAAAAAAAATGATTTTGATTACCAAGAGTTGGGAGGGTTAATAGTTGAAGAGGCAATAAAATTAAAAAAAAATAAAATAGAATTGTCTCTTGATAGCCTTCCAAAATTATTTATCAAAAACTCTATTATCAAAAATATTTTGCTTGGGATGCTGTTGAGAAATTATGTTTTTAAAAATTACAAAACAGATCAATTGAGTCAAAAAAAAATAATAAAAATAGTTTTGGTACATCCAAATAAATCTTTATTGAAAGAATCAATTTTAGATGCAACGAATGTTTTTTCAGGTGTTAGTTTAACAAGAGATTTAGTTACTACTCCTTCTAATATTCTGAATCCAAGTAAATTTTCAAATGAGGTAAAAAAACTAAATAAATTCGGTTTAAAAATTGAAATATTGAATGAAGATAGATTAAAAAAAATTGGTATGAATGCTCTGTTGGGCGTTGGCCAAGGTAGTTCGAACAAGAGTTATGTAGCAATAATGAGATGGAATGGTGGTAAAAAAAATTCAAAACCTCTAGCTTTTATTGGCAAGGGTGTTTGTTTTGATACAGGTGGAATTTCTCTTAAACCGGCAAGATTTATGGAAGAAATGAAATATGATATGGCTGGAGCAGGAACAGTAACTGGTTTGATGAAAACCTTAGCTTGCAGAAAGGCTAAAGTGAATGCAATTGGTATTATTGGCCTCGTCGAAAATATGCCCGATGGTAATGCACAAAGACCAGGTGACGTAGTCAAGTCATTCAGTGGTAAAACTATTGAAATTTTTAATACTGATGCAGAAGGTAGACTTGTTCTTGCTGATTTATTAACCTATGCTGAAAAAAGATTTAAACCTAAATTTATGATTAATTTGGCTACATTAACTGGAGCTATAATTATCTCCTTAGGCAATGAGTATGCAGGTTTATTTTCAAATAATGATCAGCTTGCAGATAGAATAAATAAAATTGGCTACAAAGATAATGAGAAGGCATGGAGACTACCATTAAATAAAAACTTTGACGCATTAATTGACTCTCAAATTGCTGATGTTCAAAATATAAATTACTCTGGTGGAGCAGGATCAATCACTGCAGCTCAATTTTTGCAGAGATTTATACTAAAAAAAACACCATGGGCACATTTAGATATTGCAGGTATGGCTTGGACAAAAAAAACGACAAAAACCATTCCTTTAGGAGCAACAGGTTATGGAGTAAAACTTTTAAATAGATTAGTGGAGGAGTATTATGAGTGAACAGACATTGTCATTAATCAAACCAGATGCAGTAGAAAGAAACTTGATTGGAAAAATAATACAAATTTTTGAAGAAAATAATCTAATAATTGAAAAGATGAAAAAAATTCATGTTGATATGGATTTTGCAAAAAAGTTTTATTCTGTCCATTCTGACAAACCTTTTTTTAATGATTTGTGCAGCTACATAAGTTCTGGTCCATTAGTTGCACTGGTTTTAAAGGGAGATAATGCAGTTCAAAAAAATAGAGATTTAATGGGTGCAACAAATCCAAAAGATGCAAAACCCGGCACAATTAGAAATTTATATGCAATTTCAATCGATAAAAACTCAGTTCACGGATCAGATTCTATTGAAAATGCTAAAATCGAAATAGATCTATTTTTTAAAAATTAAATTATTTTTTCAAGAGCTTCAGTATAAGCTTTGTGCTCTAACTTTAAAATTTTCTTTGCCAATGTTATTGGATTATCTGATTTAAGAATTTTAACTTTTTTTTGAATTATTATTTTACCAGAGTCTAGCTTTTCATTTACATAATGTACTGTACATCCAGAAAATTTATATTTTGCCTTAACAGCTCTTTCGTGAGTATTTAGACCTTTTAGTTTTGGTAGGAGAGAGGGGTGAATATTCAATATTGGTATACCTGCTTTTTTTATAAAATTTGAAGATAGTATTCTCATAAATCCAGCCAAGCATATTATTTTAATCTTATTTATTTTAATCAGTCTCAAAGCTTTATTTTCAAAAGTAGATAGTTTTTTTTCAATGAAATAATTTTTAATCTTATTTTTTTTTGCAAAATCCAACCCTTTTGCATTTGATTGATTAGATAATACAAGGCTAACTTGATATTTGCTTCTTTTAAGTTTGGAACTTTTGATTAAAGCTTTTAGATTTGAACCTCTTCCAGAAATAAATACTGCTATTTTTAATTTAGAATTTAATTTCGCCATTAAAAATAATTTTTTTATTACTTGAATTTATAATTTTACCAATCGGATAGGGCTTGTGTGTAGTTTTAAAAAAACTTTGAATTTTTTTAAGATTTCTTTTATTGATTATAAGACAAAATCCTACACCACAATTGAATGTTTTTAACATTTCATTATCAGAGATATTACTTTGTTTTAAAAATTTAAAGATTTTTAAGGTTTTAATTTTATCTAAATCTATCTTTGCACCTTTACCTTTTGGCAATACTCTTGGTAAATTTTCAGTGATACCACCACCTGTAATATTACAGCATCCATTGACTAGATTTTTTGAATGTAACTTCAAAACTTCATTTGTATAAATTTTTGTAGGTTCTAATAATTTTTTTAGAATATTTTTATTTTTAACCTTTTTTAATTTCAATACATGTCTAACAAGCGAAAAACCATTTGAGTGTAATCCAGAAGATGGAATAGCTAAAATTAAATTATCTTTTTGAATTTTCTTTCCGTCCAAAATTTTAGATTTATCTACCACTCCAACTGAAAAACCTGCCATATCAAACTTTTTATTCGAATATATACCTGGCATTTCAGCTGTTTCTCCTCCAGCCAAATAACATTTTGAAATTTCACAGCCTTTAGCAATTCCTTTTAATAACTTTTTGTATTTATTTTTTTCAACTTTTCCTATTGCAATGTAATCCAAAAAAAATAACGGTCTTGCACCTTGAACGATCAGATCATTAACGCACATCGCAACCAGGTCTATTCCAATTGTATCAAATTTATTTAATTTATTTGCCAATTCTAATTTAGTACCAACACCGTCAGTAGCTGAAACCAAAATAGGATTTTTAATTTTGTGAGGCTTTAAATCAAATAAAGAGCCAAAGCCTCCAATATTTTTAAAACCAGATATTGTTGAACCTTTAATTTTTGTTTTATTAGATAGGTTTGATATATATTTTACCAATTTATTAGTATTTGATGTATCAACTCCACTTTGCTTGTATGTTAAGGTCTTTTTATGCATTTATTTAAAATATTTTTAACATTAATGTTTGTAATCTTATTCTCTGTTAAGGCAAACTCTAGTATTTATATTGTTGATAATTATTCTTTTAAAACGTCATTAAAGAAAATAAAAATTAATAGAAATAAAGTAATTGAGAATATAAAGAAAAAATCTTTAAATGACTTTTTAAAATCAATTACAATTCAGTCAGATTATAAGAGTATTAAAAAAATTAATGATTATCAAAATTACTTTAAATATTTTATTGTCAAAGATGAATTGAAAACAGACAATATCTATGAAGTTATTTGTAAAATTGAATTTGATAAATTTAAAATTGATGATTTGCTAAAATCACAAAATATTAAATATATAAATTTTAAAAGCAATCCTGTTCTTACTGTTATTGTTGAAAAGAAAAATAATGAAATAAATTATTGGTTAAATGATAGTTTTGAAAAAAACTGGAGTAAAAAATCAAATAATCTTATTAATGCATTTCTTCCAAATGGAGATTTGACTGATATTAATTTTTTAAAAGAAATAAACGTAAAATCTTATCAAATTACCAGAGTTGATCGATTAACAGCAAACTATGGTGTTAGAGATTTTATATTTATAGTTTTAGACCAGGATTTAGATAAAGAAAAAGAAAATGTTTTTGTTAAATACCAATTTAATGAATTAAAATTTTCGAATAAATTTAAACTTAAAGAATTTGACCAAACAAGTATTGATGAATTATTTGATAAATTAATTTTAGAATTAAACAATTCATGGAAAGAAATTCAAATCTTATCACCATTAAAAAATAATAATTTTGTATTTCATTATAATTTAAAAAAATTATCTGATTATGTTGAAATTAAAAAAATTTTAGAAAAAAATAAAAATACTATTTCGCTGGATGATATTGAGGTGACAAATAGTAAATACTTAGGAAATTTACTTTTTTCAGGCTCCAAGACCAATTTCATAGAATCTTTGGCAGAATTTAATTTAATTATTGAAAATAAAAATGGAAATATAAATTTAAAAAAAAATGACTGAACAACGAATATTTAATTTTAATAATACTACAAGTTTTTTTGAAGAAAACTTTATTAGAGATATATCAAATAGTAATGTATTAGATTTTTTAGATAAATTTCCGAATTGGGAAACTAAGTTGATCAATATTGTTGGTGAAAAAAAATCAGGAAAATCTTTTATTTTAAAATTATTTAGAAAAAAAAATCAATTTGCTTACATAAATAGCAAAGAAGATTTTGAAAAGAAATATGATGAACTTTTTCTAGTTGATAAACTTATTTTAGATGGTTTTCAAATCAATGAAGATAAGTTTTTTTCATTAATAAACCATTTTATACTTCATAAGAAATATTTAATTATATCATCAAGAGAACCTTTGACTGTGTTAGAAATTAAATTATTAGATTTGAAGTCAAGATTGAAAGAGTTTTTATTGATTGAAATACAAAATCCAAGCGATAATCTTATATATTCTTTAATCTTAAAGTACTTTTCTGATAATCAAATTGTTATAAAAAAAGATTTAGTAGAATATATTGTAAAAAAAGTAGACAGATCATATTCAAGAATTGAAAAATTTTTACTTAAATTAAATGATCAGAGTATAATTAAGAAAAAGAAAATAGATTATAAATTAATCAATGAAGTTCTTAATGAAATGGTTTGAAATCTTTAATAAGGAATTTCTTTTTACCTGTAATAATTTTTTCATATAAATCATAAAAAATTTTATTTCTCCATTTGGAATTTTTTTTAATACTTTTATATTCAGCAATATCAAATTTAGATGCAATTAGATTTTGATCAATAGAATATTTTTTTGATACTAAAAATCTAAAAAATTCTAAACTCTTTACTTGAATTTCATTATTCTCTTTTTTAACTTTTATTTTTGAAAGTTTTTTTAATAAATTAGTAATATCTTTAATTTGATTTTGAGAAAAAGTTTTATTTTTTTTAATTGTATGAAAAGATTTATTTTTAATTATTGTAATGATTTCCTCATCTTTTAATATCCAGTTTTTTGGCAAGTTTTTTTTCTTACTTAAATCATCTCTTATTTTAATAAGATTTATAAAATTTTTATTATTATATAATTGAATACNTAATTTCTTTTTAAATTTTGAATTAATCCCATTATTATTTTTTATTTTTTTGAATATTAGAGAAAATTCTTCTTTAGCAAAATTAAGTTTTTTNTCTTTTTTTAGCAATNTGCTTTGTATTAAGTAGATTTTTTTTAAATATTTCACATCACGTTCTAAATATCTTATTTGAGAATTTAGCAGTGGTCTTCTTAACCAATCTTCATTTTGATGTTTTTTATCCAAAACTTTTTTAAAATATTTTTTTACTAAGTTTGCATATGAAATATTTTTATCCAATCCTAAAAATCCACTTGCTATTTGAGTATCGAAAAATGGTTCAATATTAATATTATGATTAAGAAAAATTTCTATATCTTGCATTCCACCATGTATTATTTTGACCTTTTTCTTTGATTTAAAAATTTCTCTAATTGTTTTAATTTGATCTGGAAATTTTAATAAATCAAATATGAAAATCTTCTGTCCATCAGAAATAGTAATTATTGATAGCTTTGAATAATAAGTTTTTTTTCTTTCAAATTCAGTATCAACACATAAACAATTTTTTTTGTTAAAATATTTTTTGAATAATTCTAATTTTTTTTGATTATTTACGATCATTATATTTTCTTGTTTTTTGTATTTTTTGTATATATTAGGATTTATCCTAAATGATAACTTATAGAACACATACTTGTGGAGAATTAAATAAATCTCATAAAGATAAAAAAGTAATTTTATCTGGATGGATACATAAAAAAAGAGATCATGGGAATTTACTTTTTATAGATTTGAGAGACAATTATGGCATCAGTCAGTGTGTGATTGAAAAAGGTCATAAAAGTTTTTCATATATTGAAAAAACTTCTTTAGAGACAGTTGTTAAGATTGAAGGCTTAGTTTTGGAAAGATCAAATGAAACTATCAACAAAGATTTAAAAACTGGTGAAATTGAAATATCAATAAATAATTTTGAGATACTTGGATCAGCAAAAGAATTACCATTACCGGTATTTTTGGATGAAGATTATTCTGAAGATATAAGATTAAAGTACAGATATTTAGACTTAAGAAGAAAAAGAATTCATAAAAACATTATCTTAAGGTCAGAAGTGATTTCATTCATAAGAGATGAAATGAAAAAATTTGGTTTTTTAGAATTTCAAACTCCAATTTTAACTTCATCAAGTCCAGAAGGAGCAAGAGATTTTTTAGTTCCAAGTAGATTAAACCCTGGAAAATTTTATGCACTCCCACAGGCACCACAACAATTTAAGCAACTTATAATGGTTGCTGGTTTTGATAAGTATTTTCAAATTGCACCATGTTTTAGAGATGAAGATGCTAGAGCTGATCGAAGCCCAGGAGAGTTTTATCAATTGGATATCGAGATGTCCTTTGTTAATCAAAATCAGGTTTTCGATATTTTAGAAAAATTACTTTCAAGTGTTTTTGAAAAATTTTCTAATAAAAAAATAATTAATAATGTTTTTCCAAGAATTCCTTATGAACAATCAATGCACAACTACGGAACTGATAAACCAGATTTGAGGAACCCATTAATAATTTCAGATGTAAGCGAGATATTTAAGCGTGAAGATGTAAAGTTTGAAATATTTAAAAAACTAGTCTCTAAAGGAAATATTGTAAGGTCAATTGTAACTAAGCAAACATTAGAAAATCCTAGAAGTTTTTTTGATGGAATTGATAAATGGGCAAGAAGTGAGGGAGCATCTGGTTTGGCTTATTTTTCTTTTGANAAAAGTGATGGCAAAATTTCTGGTAAAGGCACAATTGGGAAATTGTTTTCAGAGGACTCCTTAAAAGAAATCATGAAGATTACAGGTGCTGAAATAGGAGATAGTATATTTTTTGCATGCGGTTCTCAGAGCGACGTTGAAAGAATTTTATCACTTGCACGAACAAAAATTGCTGAAGATTTGAATTTAATTAATAAAGACGAATTTGCATTTTGTTGGATTGTTGATTATCCAATGTATGAATTCGATGAAAAATTAAAAAAAATAACTTTTAGTCATAATCCATTTTCTATGCCGCAAGGTGATATTGAAAATTTAGACTTTGATAATCCACTTAATATTAAAGCTTACCAATATGATATTGTTTGTAATGGAATAGAATTATCTTCCGGTGCAATTAGAAATCATAAACCTGATCTAATGTACAAACTTTTTTCGGTTGCTGGCTACTCAAAAGAAGAGGTGGATACAGAGTTTTCAGGTATGATAAATGCCTTTAGTTATGGAGCGCCACCACATGGAGGTATCGCTCCAGGTATTGATAGAATTATCATGTTACTTGCTGATGAAAAAAATATTAGAGAAGTTACTATGTTTCCCATGAATCAAAATGCACAAGATTTAATGATGAACGCACCATCATCTGTTAAAGATAGTCAACTAAAAGATCTTAATATTAAAACAATAAAAAATGATTAGGCTTTTTTACTTTTAATATTTAATCTCACATTTGTAAGATCTACTAACTTTTCTTTATATTGATTTCTTACGAACCCTTTACTTGTAACGTTTTTAAGCACATCAAGAAATTTGGCTTCTTCAGGGCTTGAAGCTTCCGAAGACTCAACCTTTTTAATGGATGGAGTATGGGCTAAATCTTCTCTACCCAAGTAAGAGATTGCTAATTCTCTAAAGATATAGTCTAATATAGAGGTGGCGCTCAAAATTCTGTCATTACCATGAACTTTTCCAGATGGTTCAAACTTAGTATCAATGAATGCATCAACATATTCCTCCAAGGGAACTCCGTATTGCAGACCTAGTGATATTGCTATAGCAAAATTATTCATCATTGATTTTACAAGTTCACCTTCTTTATTAGTATCAATGAAAATTTCTCCAATCTTACCGTCTTCATACTCGCCAATATGCAAATAAACCTTATTGTCATCAATTGTTGCTTTTTGAATATATGCCTTTCTTCTATCTGGCATTCTTCTTCTAAAATTAAAATTCTTATCGTTTAAGTTATTTTCTACACCTGAGCTTTTTGGTGCTTCATTTACACTATTTTGAATTAAATCTTTCAGGTCTTCAGTTTGAGCCTGTTTTGAAGTATTTTTAACATCCCCTATAGCTTTTGTTTTTCTNTTGTTAAATTTAACATCAATAATTTCAAATTTTCCATCATCCCTTTTGTCTATTTCTTTTAGAGACTCGTTACTTATTTCATTTAGTTTATGACTTATTTTGAAAAGACACGTATAAAAACTTTCAGCTACAAATTTACTCATATTTTCCTTTAAGAATCGTTAATATTAAAATAGTTTTCTAAGTGACTCTTTGTTATAAGTCTATTGAAAAAAAAAACAACTTTCGATTGTGTTAATGAATTTATTTAAAATTATTTTTTCTTGGTGGAATGGACAAACATTTGGAACATTCTTGCAAACCTTAGTTTATGGAAACATAGTCGGGAAAGATCATTATGGAAATAAATATTATCAAAATAAAAATGATACAAAAAGATGGGTCATTTACAACGGCACTGTTGACGCCTCATCAATACCTCCCGAATGGCATTCTTGGTTACATAAAATAATAAAAACTACACCAGATCAAATAAAATTTAATAATTTTATTTGGCAGAGAGAACATAAAAAAAATCTTACTGGTACTAGTCAAGCTTATGTTCCTCAGCATGAAAAAAAATTGCCTTACAAAAGATGGCAACCAAAATAATTATATTTATTTATTTATTTTTTTTTAGCTTTTCATCATTTGGAAATGAATTAGTAAAAGTTTTAAACAATGGTGAAAATTATGCTGAGATAAAAATTATTGACAAAATAACATCAAGGTTAACTACTGAAAAAATTAATTTAAAAACTTTAAAAAATATTAAAGATTTTGAAATTTTTATTGATAAGTGTGTTCTTGATACCAGGAAAGGGTTTTTAGAAATTTCTGCTTTAGTGCAAATTAAAGATATTAAAAATCAAACTAAAGATAGGGTTTTTTTATTTAATAATTGGATTTTTGCCTCAAATTCATCAGTTAATGAAATAGAGCATCCAAATTATGATATTTCATTGAAAAGTTGTAATTAGTTTTTATTTAAGATATCTGATTTCGCTAACCAATTGACATCATAATTGAAGCTTAAAAAATCTTCATGTTTTAATATTTCTTGATGCAAATCAATTGTAGTATCGATACCAGAAATTACAAATTCATCTAAAGCTCTAAGTGATCTTGCCAATGCTGAGTCTCTGTCTCTTCCGTGAGAAATTAACTTTGCAATCATGCTGTCATAAAATGGTTGCACAACATACCCTTGATAAATTGCGGAGTCTACTCGAGTTCCTGGCCCCGAAGGGATATGACAAGATGTTATTTTCCCAGCACTAGGTTGAAAATCTTTTTTATAATTTTCTGCATTAATTCTACACTCAATAGCATGACCATTAAAACTTATTTGTGATTGATCTAGCTCTAAATTACCAGTTGATGCTATTTCAATCTGTCTTTTTACTAAATCAACACCAGTTACAGCTTCTGAAACCGGGTGTTCAACTTGAAGTCTTGTATTCATTTCTAAAAAGAAGAATTCACCATTTTCATAAATAAACTCTAAAGTACCTGCACCTTTATATCCAAGTTTTGAAATACTATTTACAGAATTTTCTAAAAACTTCCCCCTTTCTTCATTTGTTAAAACAGGGCTTGGACTTTCTTCAACTAGTTTTTGATATCTTCTTTGAACAGTACAATCTCTTTCACCTAGGTGAACAACTTTTTTACCATCAGATAAAATTTGAACTTCAATATGCCTTGGGTTTTGAAAAAATTTCTCAATAAAGACTTCATCATTGTTAAAAAATTTTTTAGCCTCACTTTTTGCATCAATTACATTTTTTTCTAAATCTTTGCTTTCAAAAACGATTTTCATACCCTTTCCACCACCACCACCAGCAGCTTTAATTAGCACAGGGTAACCAATTTCTTCTGCCATTTTTTTAGCTTCGTTAATGTCCGTAATACCTTTATCCGAACCTTTAATTGTTGGTAAACCTAATTCTTTAGCAATTTTTTTTGCTTCAATTTTATCACCCATTTTTTTTATTAAACTTGAAGATGGACCGATAAAATTAATTTTGTGATCTTCTAGAATTTTAGCAAACTCATAGTTTTCAGATAAAAAACCGTACCCAGGATGAATTGAATCAGAACCTGTTAATTCATATGCGGATAATAAATTTGGAATACTAAGGTAACTATCGCTTGCTCTTGGTGGTCCAATACAAACACTCTCATCAGCCAGTTGAACATGCATTGCATCCTTATCTGCTGATGAATGTACAGCTACACTTTTAATACCAAGTTCTTTGCAAGCTCTAATTACTCTTACAGCAATTTCACCGCGATTTGCGATGAGTATTTTTTTTATCATTTAATTTTGATTAATTCTTGATCAAACTCAACAGACTCACCGTCATTAACACAAATCTCTTCCACAATCCCATCTTGCGTTGAAGGTATATGGTTCATTGTTTTCATAGCTTCAATAATTAGAATTGTATCTCCTTTTTTTACTTTTGATCCAACAGTAACAAAAGGTTTTGCTCCAGGCTCAGCTGCAAGATAAGCTGTACCTACCATTGGACTTTTTACTCCATTAAATTTTACAGAAGTCTTTGTTGGAGCAGAAGCTAAATTGTTTAATGAAACTACACTTGGTGCCGAAAATGTACCTTTTCCTACTTTAATACTCTCTTTTCCATCAGAGTAACTTAATTCAGTTAGATTAAGCTCATCTAAAATTTTAACTAATTCTTTAATTTTATCTTTGCTAATTTTCATTTATGATATTTTTTATACCTTGCAGAGCCAATTTATAACTATTAATTCCAAGACCGCAAATTATTCCATCAACCACATTACTTATTAATGATTTATGCCTAAATTCCTCGCGTTTATAAATATTAGAAATATGAACTTCTATTTTAGGTATATTTAAACTTTTTAAAGCATCATGAATTGCTACTGAGGTATGAGTAAAAGCAGCAGCATTTATTATTAATCCATCTGATTTATCACACTCTTGAATTTTGTTTACAATTTCACCTTCTACATTAGACTGAAAAAAAGATACATCTAGCTCTAGTTTTTTTGCATAGTCTTTAATTTGGTTATTTATATCTTCCAATGTAAGATTACCGTAAATCTCCGGTTCTCTTTTACCCAAAAGATTTATATTTGGTCCGTTAATAATTTTTATTTTTTTTGACATTTTATTAATTGAAAAATATTAAGCTTTAATAATGCATATTGTTTTAAATGGCAAAAAATTTCCAATCAATGAAAAAGATACAATTAAAATTCTTTTAAAGAAAATTGATATTAAGTCATCAAAAGTAGCCATTGAAGTAAATAAAGTTGTTATTCCAAAGGAAAAATATAGAGATTTTAAGTTTAAAAAAAATGATAAGGTTGAAGTTGTTACTTTTATAGGGGGTGGTTAATGAAAGATTTATTTAGAGTGGGTAAGTATAAATTTAAATCTCGTTTAATCGTTGGAACAGGAAAATACAGAAATTTTTCTGAAACAGCTAAAGCTATTAAAGCTTCTGGTGCCGATATGGTTACAGTTGCTGTAAGAAGAGTTAATATTATAAATAATAAAGAACCGCTCTTAATGGATTATATAAATCCAAAAAAAATTAGATACCTTCCAAATACAGCAGGGTGTTTTAATTCTGAAGATGCTTTAAGAGTTTTGAGGTTGGCAAGAGATAGTGGAGGTTGGAATTTAGTTAAACTTGAAGTTTTAGGAGATCAAGAAACTTTATACCCTAATATGGAAGAAACATTAAAATGCGCTAAAATTTTAGTAAAAGAAAAATTTGATGTGATGGTTTATTGTTCAGATGATCCCATTGCTTGTAAACAGCTTGAAGAAATAGGAGTAGTAGCAGTAATGCCTCTTGGATCTTTAATTGGTTCTGGGCACGGTATTCCAAATAAAAATAATATTAAACTAATTAAAAAACGCTCTAAAGTTCCAGTAATAGTTGATGCAGGAATTGGTTGTGCATCTGATGCTAGTATTGCAATGGAACTCGGTTGTGATGGAGTATTAGTAAATTCTGCAATTGCAAAAGCTAGTAAACCAATTTTGATGGCAGAGGCTATGAAATTAGCGGTTGAAGCTGGAAGATTATCTTATTTATCTGGAATTATGGAAAAATCTTTTTTAGCCAAAAACTCAACAACTCATAAAAGAAAAATTAAGTAATATAAATTATTTTTTTGTTTTTTTCTTTTTTGTATTCTTATATTTTTTATTGCCTCTAAATTTATTATTTTTTTTAATATCTTTTAGATTCTCAGGCTCCTCTAATTTAATTAAAATCTCTGAATACGTATCTAATATTTTATTTTTATTATTTAAAAAGTTCACCTTAAATTCTCTTGAGAGAAGATTTTCTTTTTTTGTAAAAGTAGTTTTGAATTTGAATTTTTTTTCAAAAAAATCAATCTCATCATTCATATTTTCTTTCATGTAAAGAATGGTTTTTGGTGATAATTCAACTTCTACTTTTTTGACTTTTGGAATATCAAATATTTTCTCTTCTACTTTTCTAAGTATCTTTTCACAAAAAGACTCTTTTGATAATACAGTCTCCCATTTAATATAACTTTCTCTTAATCTCTGTCTTGTCATTTCAAGTAAGCCAAAATTACTTATCCTTCCAACTTGTGTCCTAGCTTTATCTGATCTTAAAGATTCTTTCATTTTTCTTTCTACCAATCTTCTGTTGGAGTAATTTTCCATATCAATAAAATCGATAACTATTAAACCAGCAAGATCTCTTAGTTTTGCTTGTCTAGCTACTTCTTCGGCAGCTTCAATATTTGTAGCAAGTGCAGTTTTTTCAATATTTCTTTCTTTTGTTGCTTTACCCGAGTTAACATCAACTGAAACTAAAGCCTCTGTAGGACTGATGATTAAATAACCCCCAGATTTAAGAGTTACTCTAGAGTCATAAATTTTATTTAAATATTTTTCTATTCCTGTTGAATGGAAAAGTGGAATTTTATTTTTATGTTTTTTTATTTTTTGCAAAGAATCTTTGGCGATTATTTCCGCATAATTTTTTGCTTTTTCATAAGCATCGCCACCATCAATAATTATTTCTTCAGTATCGTAGGTTAAAAAATCTCTTATAGATCTATAGATCAAATCTCCTTCTTCGTGAATTAAATTTGGTGCATTTGATTTTAAAGTTTTATCTTTAATTTTATCCCAAATACNAATCAAAACTTCTAGGTCATTTTTTATATCATTTTGAGTTTTTTTAGCTCCAGCAGTTCTTACAATTAAACCCATAGATTTTGGAATTTCTAGTGAGTTAATGATTTCTCTTATATGTCTTCTATCTTGCGAGTTAAAAATCTTTCTAGATATACCACCACCTTTTGCAGTATTTGGCATTAAAACAATATATTTTCCCGCCAGCGAGATATAAGTTGTAAGGGCCGCTCCTTTTTTTCCTCTCTCTTCTTTTACAATTTGAATTAAAATTACTTGCCCAGGCTTAATGACTTCTTGAATTCTGTATCTTTTTTTTCTTTTGCTTCTAATTTTTTCAATTTTTTTATCGAGTTGGTTTTCATTTAGAGCATTGTTGTTTTCGTTATTTTCTACCTCGGAAATTTCATTACTTACTTGATTTTCTTCGTCAGCATTAGATTGGACATCTGATTGTAGATTTTCATCTAAGGCTTCTTGATCTTCAATCTGGTTTTCTTCAATATTCTCTGTTGCTTTGTTTAATTCTTCTCTGATTTCCTCTTCTTCTTGCTTTAAAGCATCCTTGTCAGACTGTGGTAGTTGATAATATTCAGACTGAATATCGTTAAAAGCTAGGAACCCATGACGCTCATTGCCAAAGTCAACAAAAGCTGCTTGCAAAGATGGTTCTATTCGACTTACTTTGCCTAAGTAAATATTTCCTTTTAGTTGCTTTTTATTGATATTTTCAAACTCATAGCCATCAACATTACCGTTATTTGTGATCGCAACCCTTGTTTGCTTCTCTTGCGAAGCATCAATAAGAATCTTTTTATCCATAATAAATCTCTCTTAAATTTTAAATTTGTTTGCACTGTTTTTTTGATAAAATTTTTGAACATAGTAATAATTGCCATATTTATATCATTTAAATATTATTTAAAGAAATTTATGGGAAATTACTTAAATAAGATTATTGCTCTATTTCTAATCTTTTCATTTTTAGGTCTTTTTTTGATCTTTTCCCTGTTTTGGTATTTTTCAAATGACTTACCAGATTTTGGTTTTCTAAAAACTTATAAGCCACCAGTATCAACAAAAGTTTACGATATTGACGGAGATGTGATCGCAGATTTTTCTAGAGAGAGAAGATCCTTTGTAAAGATCGATCAAGTTCCCAAAAGAGTGATCAATGCATTTTTGTCAGCAGAAGATAAAAATTTTTATGAACACCCTGGTATAGATGCAATAGGGATTACAAGAGCGGTAATAAAAAATGTTCAAAATATAATTTCAGGAAATAGGTTAGAGGGCGCTTCCACTATTACCCAGCAAGTTGCTAAAAATTTTTTATTAACCTCTGATGTATCACTTGCAAGAAAAGTAAAAGAAGCAATTTTAGCTTTTAGAATTGAAAAGGTATTATCAAAAAAAAGAATATTAGAATTATACTTAAATGAGATTTACTTAGGGGAGAGATCTTATGGAATAGCTTCTGCGAGTATGACATATTTCGACAAATCTATTAAAGATATTAATAATGCTGAAGCTGCTTTATTGGCATCACTTCCGAAAGCTCCTAGTAAATATAACCCATACAGAAATTTTAATACGGTCAAGGGTAGAAAAGATTGGGTTTTAAAGCGTATGCAAGATAATGGTTTTATATCCAAGGAAGAGTTGCAAAAATCATTAAATTATAAAATAAAATTAAAAAAGAGAGATCTAAATATAGATACTTCGCCAACATTTTTTGTCGAAGAAGTGAGAAAAAATTTAATAGAGCAGTATGGAGATAAACAACTTTATAGACAAGGTTTGTTTGTAAAAACTTCATTAAATAAAAAAATTCAAAAAGTTACAAGTTCAGCATTAAAAAAAAATATTATTTTATATTCTAAAAGACATGGGTGGACAGGACCTTTATATAAAAACTATACTAGAGAAAAATTTAATCAAATCAAAAAAAATGAAAAACTTAAATCAAGANATTTCAATTTAGCCTTAGTGGAAAATGTAGATCAAAATAAAGCTAAAATTTTTACTGACACTGATAAAGAAGGTATGATTTTATTTGAAAACACCAAATGGGCAAAAAAAAGAATTACCCAAGATTTACACGAAGGTTTTCCAAAAAATATGGAGGATGTTTTTAATGTTGGTGATGTTATTTATGTTAAAAAACTAAAACAAACCAATTTGTGGTCGTTAGAACAAATTCCAAAAGTAAATGGGGCAGTAGTTGTAATGAACCCATGGAGTGGCAGAGTTCTTGCATTATCTGGTGGTTTTGATTTTAACTTAAATCAATTTAATCGAGTTACGCAAGCTGAGAGACAGCCTGGTTCAGCATTTAAACCTTTTGTTTATGCAGCAGCTTTAGAAAACAATTATAAACCAAACTCCGTAGTTCTTGATGCACCTTTTGTTATTTATCAAAATAAAGATGAATATAAATGGAAACCTAAAAACTATTCTGGACGTTTTAATGGAAAGCAACTTTTTAGATATGGAATAGAAAAATCAAATAATCTAATGACTGTTCGAATAGCAAACGACATTGGATTAAATAAAATAAATAATAAAGCAAAGCAGCTTGGTATTTATAAAAATGCGGCAAATATTTTATCTTCGTCTTTAGGATCTGGAGAAACAACACTTTTGCAAATTACTTCAGCTTATGGATCGTTTGTAAATGGAGGAAAAAAATTAGAGCCGACATTAATTGATTTAATTCAGGACCGAGAAGGAAAAACTATTTATAAAAATGAAAAATTATTTTGTTTAGGTTGTAGTGATAGTTTTGAGAATGAAAAACCTCCTTCTGTAGAAGATAGGTATGAAAGGGTATTTAATGAAGATGTTTCTTATCAGATGGTTAATATTCTAAAAGGAGTTGTTGAAAGAGGAACTGGAAAAAAATTAAAAAAACTTAATTTAGAGCTTGCAGGCAAAACAGGTACTACAAATGACAATTTAGATGCTTGGTTTATTGGATTTACCCCTGAACTTTTAGTTGGAGTTTATGTGGGCTTTGATGAACCCTCAACTCTTGGAAAAAAAGAAACAGGATCTAAAGCTGCATTGCCTATTTTTTACGATATAATGAAAGAGTTAAAGCCGAATAATTTTATTCCATTTTTTAAACCACCAGAGACAATTAAATTTGCAAAAATAAGTTCAAAAACTGGAAGAAAGTTGTCTAAAGACCAAAGAAATTCTATTAACGAAAGCTTTAAATTAAACACAAATATCGATAGCTATAATTCTAATCAAATTTTAAGAGAATATTAATGTTGGAAGAAAAAAATACACTGTCAAAGTTGGATAATTCATTGAAAAATATTCGGGGGTATCTTTGACCAGAATTCATTTGAGGAAAAATTAAAAGTATTAGAAGCAAAATCTATTGAAGAAAATTTTTGGGATGACAACCAAAAAGCACAAGAGATATTAAAAGAAAAAAACACAATAAAAAAAATTGTATCTGAATTTGAAAGTCNAAATCAAATTTACAACGACTTAAAAGAGTTTATTGTATCCTTAGAAAAAGAATTTGATGAAGAACTTTATTCTGAACTAAAAAAATCTTTAAAAGAATTAACTAAAAAAATTAAATCTCTAGAGGCAAACTGTTATTTGTCAGGCGATGCTGATAAATTTGATTGTTATTTAGAGGTTCACGCAGGATCAGGGGGTACTGAAAGTCAAGATTGGGCTGATATGATTAGAAAAATGTATTTAAAGTGGTCAGAAAAAACAGACCGGTCATGCGAGTTAATTAGTGAAAGTAAAGGTGAGGAAGCGGGCATTAAATCTTCTACAATTAAAATTAGTGGACTAAATTCTTTTGGTTATTTAAAAAATGAAAGTGGAGTTCATCGATTAGTTCGAATATCACCATTTGATTCAAATCAAAGAAGACACACAAGTTTTGCAAGTGTTTGGGTATATCCTGTAATTGATGATAAAATTGAAATTGAAATAAAAGAAAAAGACTTGAGAGTTGACACTTATCGTTCTAGTGGAGCAGGTGGACAACACGTCAATACAACTGATAGTGCCGTTAGAATAACACATTTACCAACTAAAATTGTTGTTCAATGTCAAAATGAAAGATCGCAACATAAAAATAAAGACACTGCTATGAAAATGTTAAAATCAAGATTGTATGAGCTTGAATTAAAAAAAAGAGAAGAGTTAGCACAATCTGCAGAGGATAGTAAAACTGATATAGGTTGGGGGCATCAGATTAGATCTTATGTTCTGCAACCTTATCAACTTGTTAAAGACAACAGAACAAATGTTGAAAGCACAAGTCCAGACAATGTACTAAATGGTGAAATTGGGGAATTTTTAGAATCAGCTTTAATTAAAATAAATTAATGAAACTATTTTTTAAAATACTATCAGCTTTAATTATTATAATTTTTATCACATTAATTTTATTATCTTATGGGATTTCAACGGATAAATTTAATAATAATATTATTACCCAAATAGAAAAACGTATTCCAAATTCAAAAGCTAACTTTAAAGAAGCAAATATTTCATTAGATATTTTTACTTTAGGTTTAAAAATAAAAATTAACAAACCTGAAATATTAGTTGATAGACAAAGTATAAATTTAAAATCTTTTACAATTTTTTCAGATTTAAAGTCATCTTTCGAAGAAAAATATTTGCTACAAAAAATAGAAATTCATTTTGATGATAATAAAATTTTAGATTTAAAAAAAACGTCATTAATCAAAAAAGTACCTGTTTTAGATCAAACAAAGTTTTTAGACGGTATTGCAAATGGTAATCTGGTCATTGATCAATTTCAAAAACAAAAAGCATCAACGAATTTTACAGGTGAGTTAAAAAATGTTTCAATTGATATTTACGAGGATGTTCCTTTTATAAAAAATTTTACCAGCAATATCGATTTTGAAAATAACAAAATAACATTATCTGAAGTAGTCGGGGTTTTTGGTACTTTTGATATAAAATCTGATGAAGTTAGTTATTCAATTGATAATAGAGAACTACGCGGTAATATTATTATAGATGGTCAGTTAAAATCTTCTTTAAATTTGAACAAAATTTCCACTAGTTTGATAAATTTAAACTTAGAAAAAATTAAAGACATTGGTGGTCAATTAACTTTAAATTCCAATCTAGACATAAAATTTGATAATAATTTCAAAGTTATAAAAGATAAAACCCAATTTNACCTAAATACTACTAATCTTAATTTTAAATATAGCGATCAATATGAGTTTGATTTTAAAAATATTAATTCTTTAANAAAATTTGATCGTAAAGGACAACTTGTTGCTAATGGTGATTTTGTTCTAAATAATAAAAAAAACAACTTTGCTATTAACAGAAAGAGTTCAAAAGATTTTTTTGATATCAAATTAAATGGTGAAATTAATTTAAAAGAGACATTTTTTAAAAAAAATGATTTTTTAATAAAAGATAATCTAGATTATAACATCAAAACAAAACTAAAAGATTTTAAAAAATTTAATATTGAAACTTCACTTGATTTAAGTAATTCAGAGGTTGATTTATCACTTTTTAATTATACTAAAAATAAAGGTGTAAATTCAAAATTAAATTTTATTTTTTATAAAAATAATAAAAATATCAAAATTTCAAAATTAAATTTTGTTTCTAAAAATGACCTAATAAATATTCAGTCCATATATCTTGATGAAAAATTTAACTTAAAAGATTTTGATAATATTAAAATTAATTTAGGAGATAATAATAAACTTCGTGTTACTAAGAATAAAAGAAATTATTTAATTAAAGGTGAAAAATTAGATTTAAGAAGAGTTTTAAATCAAAGAGGAAAGAATAAAGATGTTGAATTTAATTCAATGATTGATGGTTCTTTAAAAGTAGATTTAAAAAGAATTTTTTTACCAGGTGCTTCTTTAATTAATTATAAAAATACCAGTTTAGTTAAAAAAGGAACTATTACAAAACTTAATTCCTTTGCTAATTTTGATGATTTAACCACCTTTTCTCATGAGGTTAAAAATAATAAAGCAGGTAACAAAGAATTAATTATCAGAAGTGATAAGGCAAAGCCGTTTTTATCAAATTATGAATTCTTAAAAGGTTTAGAAAAAGGAACACTTGACATTAGAAGAGTAACTTTAAGTAAGGATTTTTCTGTAACTGAAATAAAGATAAATAATTTTTATTTAAAAGAGATGTCAATACTTACAAACATTTTATCCATTGCATCATTGACTGGGGTCTTAGATATTTTAGAAGGAAAAGGAATTTTCTTTAAAGAAGCATATTTAAAGTATGAGTTAAAAAATAATGAGTTGAAGATTATAGAATGTTATGGAACTGGACCATCACTTGGGTTTATTATTGATGGAAGGGTAGGTGCAGATAATTTTACAAGTTTATATGGTAGTCTTGCACCAGCTAATACAATTAATAATATTATAAGAGGCATACCTATTATTGGAAAAGTTTTAACAGGTAAAAAGGGAGACGGTATTTTTGGGGCAAGTTTTAAAATCAAAGGTACAAAAGAACTTAAAACTGAAGTTAATCCAATAAGAACTATTACACCAAGATTTGTACAAAGATTTTTAGCTGTATTTAAAAAATAATTATATTGCTTTAATTAAGTGATGCTTTTTTTTACCAAATGATAACTTAATCGTATCTCCATCAAGATAATCTATATTCAATTTTTGGTTTTCATCAGTTACATTTTCATTATTGATTTTATAAGCAGCATTTTGCAAATTTCTTTTAAAATCACTATTTGATGTTGCAAAACCAATTTTAATCAACNTTTCTTTTAGAGAAATTCCTTTNTCTAGTTCACTCTTTTTAATCTCTAAAGTTGGAAGATTTTCATCAAAACTCTTATCATCGAAAGTTTTCTTTGATGTCTCCAATGCTTTTTCTGCCTCTTCTTTACCGTGCAGCATTTTTGTAGCTTCATTAGCTAAAATAATCTTAGCCTTATTGATATTTGCACCATTTAATTGTGATAATTTTTCAATTTCTTCTTTAGAAAGTTCAGTAAATAACTTTAAATAATTAATGACATCTCTATCATCTGCATTTCTCCAAAACTGCCAGTAATCAAAGGAAGATAAAAAATCTTTATCTAGCCAAACTGCACCTTTTTCAGTTTTGCCCATTTTGGCTCCTGAGGAAGTTGTGATTAAAGGTGTTGTAAGACCATAAGCTTCTCTTGATTTTGTTCTTCTGATAAGCTCAACTCCATTCACAATATTCCCCCATTGATCAGAGCCACCTATTTGCAATAAGCAATCATGTGTTTCATAAAGCTTCATAAAATCATAAGCTTGAAAAATCATGTAGTTAAATTCTAAGAAACTTAAAGATTGCTCGCGATCAAGTCTAAGTTTCACGCTATCAAAAGTAAGCATTTTATTAATTGTAAAATGCTTTCCATAATCTCTTAAAAATTCGATATAATTTAGACCTTTTAACCAATCTTTATTATTTACATAAACTACTTTGTTATCACCTTCATTTGATAAAAAACTTGAAAATATTTTTTTTATACTGGTTACATTTTGCTCAATCACATCCTCAGTTAAAATCTTTCGACTTTCTTCTTTCCCAGATGGATCGCCAATAAGTGTAGTGCCACCCCCTAATAAAACCACAGGAGTATGCCCAAGCTTTTGTAATTGTCTTAAGCACATAATTTGCAGAAGACTACCAACATGTAGAGACTTTGCTGTACAGTCAAATCCAATATAAAAATGAATTTTCTTATTATCGAGTAATTTGTTTAATGCTTCTTCATCCGTGCATTGAAAAAAATAACCACGATTTTTAAATATATTTAGCGCATTCACTGTCATTTTTTTTTGAATACAGTATTTAATGACTATTTTAAAGTTATAAATATGAGCAAAACCTTTAATTCTATAGGTACTATGTCAGGAACATCATTTGACGGGATTGATGTTTCTTTAGCCACAACTGATGGAAAAGACATTTTTAATAATCATTTAAATTTATACGAGCAATTTAATGATGAGTTAAGGTGCAATCTAAAAAAATTAAAAAATAGTATTAAAAATCCTGAAGATTTAATTAAAATTAAAAAAAAGAAATTATTTACACAAATAGAGGACAAAATCACNAATCTTCATATTAAACTAATAAAAGAATTAATTTTAAAGAGTGAAAACGAAGTTAATCTAATTGGCTTTCATGGGATCACATTATTACATGATGCAAAAAAACAATTTACTTATCAATTAGGAAATACTGAAAAATTATTTAAAGAACTTAAAATACCTGTCGTTTACAATTTTAGACAAAATGATCTTAAACATGGGGGACAGGGTGCGCCCTTGGCTCCTATTTTTCATCAATTTATTTTGCAGCAATTAAAAAATAAAAACCTTGATGCAGTAGTAAATATTGGAGGAATATCAAATATTAGCTACATTCAAAATGATAAATTATTTGCAACTGATGTAGGTCCTGGAAATTGTCTTTTAGATGAATGGAGCAAGCTATTTTTTAATATTGATTATGACAAAGATGGCGAGAAATCATTAACGTTTAAACCAGATTTAATTGTAGCTAATAACTACATCGATCGTTTTAGTTTTGGCAAAAATACATCATATGATTTTAATGATTTTTCTATCTCAGAATTTAGAAGCCTAGAAAAAGATGTAGGACTTGCAACTCTGTCTTATATTACCGCAAATTTAATTCTGACTTTTTTAAATGAAAAAAAAATTAATAAAGTTTTGATTTCTGGTGGTGGAAGAAAAAATAAAGCTATTATGAATTATTTAAAGGGTAGAGCATATGATATTGATGAATTTAATTATGATGGAGATTTTATAGAGTCTCAAGCTTTTGCATACTTAGCAGCAAGATCAGAAAACAAATTACCAATTACTNTCCCAGAAACAACTGGAGTTTCAAATCCAATGAGTGGTGGTGATGTTAAAAAAGTCTAGATTCTTTTTTGATATAACCGTCAATACAATCTACTAAGTCTTTTTCTTTACCTGTAAAAAAATGATTAGCACCTTTGATTTCATTAAAATCAACAGTAATATTTTTTTGACTGACTAATTTTTCTTTAAGAACAACCATCGTATCTTTCGGTACAAGCTGATCTTGGTCACCATGAATGACAAGACCTGATGTAGGACACGGTGCCAAAAAATTAAAATCAAAAATATTAGGTTGAGGTGAGATTGAAATAAATCTAAAAATTTCTGGTCTTCTCATTAATAGTTGCATTGAAATCAGTGCACCAAATGAAAATCCAATAATCCAACTTTCATTTGAGTTTGCATTATTTCTTTGAATAAAATCTAGTGCCGCTGCTGCATCTGATAACTCGCCAAGACCATTATCAAATTTCCCTTCGCTTTTCCCAACACCTCTAAAATTGAATCTACAAACTGAAAAACCATTTTTTAAAAATGTATGATATGCATGGTAAACTACTTTGTTGTTCATGGTTCCACCATACTCTGGGTGAGGATGCAAAATAACCGCTAAAGGAGCGTTCTCTCTCTTACTTTGAACGTATTTTGCCTCTAATTTTCCGTCTGGGCCGTTGATAAATATTTCAGAATTGTTAAGTTTCATACTATAGTTGTAAATTAAAGAAGAAGGCTTATATCATAAGNAAGCTTTAAAAATAAAGTTTTTTCGCAAGAAAACTAACTAAATTTAGGGATTAAAATGAGCGCAAGCGATGAAATAATACAGCAGTATCAAGACAGGTCAGAATATGATCATGGCTTCGTAACTGATATTGATACTATTGAAGTTCCTAAAGGTTTATCTGAAGAGACAATAAGATTTATTTCCAAACAAAAAAAAGAACCTCAGTGGATGTTAGACTGGAGACTAAATGCTTATAACAGGCTTCAAAAAATGGAAGAGCCTGATTGGCAAAAGCCAAAATACCCAAAAATTAACTACCAAGATTTATATTATTATTCTGCTCCAAAGAGTTTTAAAGATGGACCAAAATCTTTAGATGAAATTGATCCAGAAATTAAAAAAACTTATGACAAATTAGGTATTCCGCTAGAAGAGCAAAAAAGATTATCAGGTGTTGCTGTTGATGCTGTATTTGATTCTGTTTCTGTTGCCACAACTTTTAAAGATAAGTTAAAAGAAATTGGTGTTATTTTTTGTTCGATATCAGAAGCGACAAGAGAACACCCAGAACTTGTTAAAAAATATTTAGGCTCAGTTATTCCAGTTACAGATCATTTTTTTGCAACATTGAATTCCGCAGTGTTTACCGATGGATCATTTGTTTACATCCCACCAGGAGTGAGATGNCCAATGGAGCTTTCAACATATTTTAGAATTAACGCTCAAAATACAGGTCAGTTTGAAAGAACACTTATCATTGCAGATAAAGATAGTTATGTATCTTACCTTGAAGGTTGCACGGCACCAATGCGAGATGAAAATCAACTTCATGCAGCAAATGTAGAACTAGTTGCATTAGATGGTGCAGAAATAAAGTATTCAACTGTTCAAAATTGGTATCCAGGAGACAAAGAAGGAAAAGGTGGAATTTATAATTTTGTGACGAAAAGAGGAGATTGTAGAGGAAAAAATTCTAAAATATCTTGGACACAAGTTGAAACAGGATCCGCAATCACTTGGAAGTATCCAAGTTGTATTTTAAGAGGTGATAACTCTCAGGGTGAATTTTATTCTGTTGCAATAACAAACAATTTTCAAAAAGCNGATACAGGTACAAAAATGATACANCTTGGAAAAAATACTAAAAGTAAAATTATCTCAAAAGGAATTTCTGCTGGACAAGCTGATAACACTTATAGAGGTTTAGTTTCAGTTCATCCAAAAGCAACCGGATCAAAAAATTTTACCCAGTGCGACTCTCTTTTAGTTGGAAACAAATGTGGAGCTCATACCGTACCTTATATTGAAAATAAAAACTCCTCTTCAGAAGTTGAACATGAAGCAACAACTTCAAAAATAAGCGATGATCAATTGTTTTACTGCAGACAACGAGGTTTAAATCAAGAAGAGGCGGTGAGTTTAATCGTAAATGGTTTTTGTAAAGAAGTATTACAGCAATTGCCAATGGAGTTTGCAGTTGAAGCTCAAAAGTTAGTTGGAATTAGTTTAGAGGGAAGTGTTGGTTAATGATTAATATTAAAAATTTAAAAGTAAGTATTGAAGATAAATACATTATTAAAGGATTAAACCTTAAAATTAATAAAGGCGAAGTCCATGCCATCATGGGTCCAAATGGATCTGGAAAAAGTACATTATCTTACGCATTATCTGGAAAAGAAGGGTATGAGGCAGAAGGTGAGATTAATTATAATGACGAAAATATACTAGAACTTAATACTGAAGAAAGAGCCCAAAAAGGAATATTTTTAGCATTTCAATATCCAATCGAAATTCCAGGAGTTTTTACAAATAATTTTTTAAGAACGTCACTAAATGCTGTGAGAAAAGCAAAAGGTGAAAAAGAATTAAATGCAGTTGAGTTTTTAAACTTGGTTAAAGAAAAATCTCAAAAACTAAAAATTGATAAAGAAATGTTATCTCGACCACTTAATGTTGGTTTTTCTGGCGGCGAAAAAAAGAGAAATGAAATTTTACAAATGTCTTTACTTGAGCCAAATTTTATTATCATGGATGAAACTGACTCTGGCCTTGATATTGATGCATTAAAAATTGTATCAAATGGTGTTAACGCAATGAGATCACCTGATCGGTCTTTTTTGATTATTACGCATTACCAAAGGTTATTAAATTATATCAAGCCTGACTTTGTCCATGTATTTTCTGATGGAAAAATAGTTGAGAGTGGTGATTGGAAACTAGCCTTAGAGTTAGAAAACGATGGTTACGCTAAATTTGTAAGTTAAATGAACGATTTAGAAAAACTCAAAAATCATTTTGAAGGATTTAAAAACTTAGAATTCATTAATTCTAAAAGTGTACAATCACGTGTTGATGCATTTGAAAGATTTTGTCAAAAAGGGGTTCCAAGTTTAAAGCAAGAGCATTGGAAATATTCACCTTTATCAAAAGACCTTATTCAGTTTCAAAGTTTAAAGTTTTCTCTAAATCAGGATAAATCTTTTAATGACACTCACTTTGAAAAATTCGATCATTATAAGATTTTATTAAAAGACGGAGTACTTATTAGTGAAGAAGTTAAAGAAGAAGATTTAGAAATTACTAAATATAAACAAGATCAATTTTATGAGATTAAAAAAAATCAAATTTTAGATTTTAATAATGCATTCTTTACACCTGGATTTGAAATCAGAGTAGATAGCAATGCAAATATTAAAAAACCCATAGTCATTTATAATTATTTTTCAAAAGATTTTGATGGAAACAATATTAATAACAAAAATTTTATTTATCTGGATAAAAATTCAAAAGCTGAAATTTATGAGAAAAATATTTTTGAAGATGAAAAAGATTTATTCTTTACAAAAAATTTAGACATTGAATTAGAACAAGATGCTAATTTAGTAAAATATTATTTAAATAGTACAAATAATAATAAAACAATTTATAATTTTATAAGATCAAAGTTAGAACAAAATTCTGAATTTGAAAAATTTAACTTTTCTCATAATGTTAGTTCTTGCCGTGATGAAATCATTGCAGATTTGAATGGAACAAATGCATTCGTATCACTGAACAACATTCAACATTTAAGTCAAAAATGTTTTCATGAAATTAAATGGGAAATCAATCATAATGAAGAAAACACAAGAAGTTCTCAGTTTGTAAAATCTGCACTTCACGATGACTCTGTTGCAGCTTTTCAGGGTAAAATTTTTGTAGACTCAAAAGCTCAAAAGACTGATGGGTATCAACTTTCAAGAGCATTATTATTATCAGATAGATCAAAATTTTTAGCTAAACCGGAATTAGAAATTTATGCGGATGATGTAAAATGTTCTCATGGTTCGTCTTCTGGAAGTATTGATCAAGAATCTATATTTTATTTAAGATCAAGGGGTATTAATGAGCAGCAAGCAAAGCGTNTGATGATTGAAGGTTTTTTAGCTGAAGTGATAAATAAAGTAAAAAATGAAGATGTGAGAAATATTTTTTACAATAAATTAAATGAAATTAATAATACCTAGAAATGATAGACGTTAAAGGTCAATTTCCAATTTTTGAAAAAAAAATTAAAGGTAAAAATTTAACTTACCTTGATAGCGCAAACTCTTCACAAAAACCAAAATCAGTCATTGATAAAATGAATGAGTTTTATTCATATGAATTTGCAAACGTTGGAAGAGGTATTTATCAGTTAGCGTCTAATGCTTCTGAGAAATATGAAGAGACAAGGCAAGAATTAAAAAAATTTATTAACTGTAAAGATGATGGAGAAATCGTTTTTACAAAAAACTCAACAGAGTCATTAAATTTAATTGCTCATTGTTTTGGAGAAAAATTTATCAATGAAGGAGATGAAATTATATCAACTGAATTAGAGCATCATGCAAATTATGTTCCTTGGCACTTTATTAGAAAAAAGAAAAAAGCTGTAATTAAATTTATTCCAGTTGATGATTATGGAAATTTACAGATCGATAAACTTCCAGAATTAATTACAGATAAAACAAAAATTATAGCTGTCACCCATATGTCAAACGTAACGGGTACAATTGTAGATATAAAAAAAATTAAAGAAATTGCTGAAAAATATAATATTCCAGTTTGTGTTGATGGAACACAGGGTGCCGCTCATTTAAAAACAGATATGCAAGAATTGGGGTGTGATTTTTATGCTTTTTCAGCTCATAAAATGTACGGTCCAACAGGACTGGGTTTGCTTTATGTAAAGTATAAATGGTTAGAAGCTTTTGATCCTTTTATCGGAGGTGGCGGTATGATTGATTTTGTTTCAAAAGATGATGTTGCTTACGCAAAAGGGGTTTGGAAATTTGAAGCTGGAACTATGCCAACTGCAGAAGTCGTGGCTTTAAAGGAATCGATTAATTTTATTAATCAGATTGGAAAAGAAAAGATTTATAAATATGAAGATGAATTAAAGGATTTTGCTGTAGAGACACTCAGAAAAAATAATGCAGTGGAGCTTGTTGGCTCTCCTAAAGAGCAAGGAAGCGTATTTTCATTTAATATTAAAAATATTCACTCTCATGATGTATCCACTATATTTGATCAAGAGGGCGTAGCAGTTAGGGGAGGGCATCATTGCTGTCAAATTTTACATGACAGGTTAAATGTGAATTCATCAGTTCGAGTNTCATTTGGCGTTTATAATAATAAAGATGATATTTTAGTTTTAGATGAGGCTATAAAAAAATGTCAGAAGATTTTTGGTTAAATGAGTGATATTGGAATTTATCAGCAGACCATTTTAGAACACAGTAAAAATCCACTTAGTTTTAAATCATTAAAAACATGTACGCATCAGGCTAACGGTAATAATCCTTTGTGTGGAGATAAGGTTGAAATTTTTACAAATATTAAGAATGATATTAATGATGAAATTTGTTTTCAAGGAGCAGGGTGTGCAATTTCAATTGCANCAGCTTCTATTCTAACAAAAGTTTTAAATAAAAAGTCAGTTAAGGNCTCAAAAAATATTTCAGAAAATTTTATTAAAATGGTTGAAAATAAAGAGTTTAATTTTGATTTATTAAATAATGAGGAAAAAACATTATTAATGACTTTTTCTGAATTACAAAAATTCCCAATGCGCTCAAAATGTGCAACGATGAGCTGGTCTACCTTTAATGCAGCTTTGAATCGTGATAATTATAATACAGAGGTAAAAGTATGAATGAGCACGATACAAAATTAATGGATAAAATTGTTGAGAAATTAAAAACAGTTTACGATCCAGAAATTCCAGTTGATATTTATGAACTCGGTTTAATTTATGATGTTAAAATTGACGGAAAAAAAGCTTCACTTGATATGACATTAACCAGTCCACATTGTCCAGTCGCTGAAACTTTACCGATGCAAGTGAGACGAACTGTTGAAGAAATTGATGAGCTTGAAGAAGTGGAAGTTAAAATTGTATGGGAACCACCTTGGGATAAAACTAAAATGTCAGAGGCTGCAAGATTAGAATTAGGATTATGAGTTCAATATTAACATTTTCAGATCAAGCAAAAACAAGACTTAAAGAAATCATGAGTTCTGATGAATATAAAAATGCTTTAGGTTTACGCATATCAGTCAAGTCAGGAGGTTGTGCTGGAATGACTTATGATATGAATTATGTTGAACAACTTGTTGATGGAGATGAAAAAATTGAAGTTGAAGGCGTAAATGTTTTTATTGATCCTAAAGCAATCATGTATCTCCTTGGTACTGAGATGGATTATAAAGTCGATAAATTTACATCGTCATTTGTGTTTAATAATCCAAATGAAACTGAACGATGTGGATGCGGTGAATCTTTTAAAATTTAAATTGTTCAGCTAAATTTCTTTCTTTTAAGCCAAACTTTTTATTATAAAGCAGGATAAATTTTTTGTTTTTATTTAATTTAATCTCAACGGTTTTTATATGTTTAACTTCAACATTATCAGCAACTGCATTGACTGGTCTTTTTTTAGAATCTAGATTTTTAATAATAATTTTTGACTGATTAGATACAATGGCACCTCTCCAACCTCTTGGGTTAAAAGGACTAATAGGTGTGACCGCTAAATACTGACTATCTAAATTTAAAATAGGACCTTTAGCAGATAAATTATAAGCCGTACTACCTGCGGGCGTTGCAACTAATACACCATCACCAACAAGCTCTTTAATTCTTTTTTTCTTATCAAGTTGAATTTCTAATTTTGTTGTTTGTTTACTATGTCTAAAAATGGATACTTCATTAATAGCTATTATTTTTTTTGTTGCGTTTGCAGTTTTGATTTTTGCTTCTAGTGGATACAAGCTTATTGATGATGATTTTTTTATTTTTGAAATAATATTTCCAGCGCCATGTTTATTTAAAAGAAAACCTCTGTTGCCCGTATTAACTCCATAAAAGGGCTTATTGTATTTTTGAAGTTTCTTTAAGCTATGGAGCATAAAACCATCTCCACCAATGACGACAATATAGTCACAGGCAACAGTAGTAGAATTTGAATGAGATTTTATTAATGATTGTCTGACTTTTTCAGCTTTTTTAGTTTTATCAGCAATTATATGTAAATTTATAGACTTCATTATTGGTATTAAAGTTTGTTATAACATATTCCAATTAAAAATATGAAATCATTTAAACAGGCATTTGAAAGCTTTTGCAAAAAAAACAGTATCAAAAAAAACAATGAACAGCTTGATTTAGTTGAAAAATTTGAAGAATTCGATGCCATTATTAAGCAAGACAAAACACTTTTAAAAAAATTATTTTCAAAAGCACCTGCTCAACTTGGTTATTACATTCATGGAGATGTTGGAGTCGGCAAAACAATGATCTGTAATGAGTTTTATCAGTACTTAGATATTAAAAAGAAAAAAACTCATTTTAATAAATTTATGATTGAAGTGCATGATTATCTTCAACAAAACCAAAAAAATGATAAAGCCGAAAATTTACTCACTCAATATGCAAGAGCATTAAAAGAAAAAATAGATTTTCTATATTTTGATGAGTTTCAAGTCACTAACATTGTAGATGCCATGATATTAGGAAAGTTATTTGAAAGTTTATTTGATGAAAAAATATTTATCTTAATCACTTCAAATATAAAAATTAATGATCTTTATAAAGATGGATTACAAAGAGAACAATTTTTACCTTTTTTAAAAGTGATTAAAGAGAAAATTCATGAGTACGAACTTAAAGGAGATGTTGATTTTAGAAAACAAGATGTCACAAAGATTAATCGTTTCTTTTATCCAAATGATAAAAAAGCTTTATCAAGTATTAATCAATTATTTAGAAAACTTACAAAGGATAGAAAGAAACTTCAAAAAGAAATTATTATCAGAGGAAGAAAGTTTCCACTTGAGCAATTTTATGACGGTGTAGCAAGATTTGATTTTAAGGAATTGTGTGATCAAAACCTTGGTGCAGAAGATTATATTGAGATTGCAAAATTTTGTAAATTTATCATCATTGAAAACATTCCAAATTTTCATGATGGAATTTCAAACCAACAGCAACGTTTCATTACTTTAATCGATGTCTTTTATGAAAACAGAATAAAGTTAATGGTAAGTTCAAAAACTTCATTAGAAGATATCAGTTCTGCAAGTGCATTAGAGTTTGTTTTTAAAAGAACTAAAAGCAGATTATATGAACTGACATCACCAATGGTGACCTGATTTATTTTGTAATTTGGTTTATAAAATTATCTATCGGGTTTCCTCTTTTTAACTTAATTAAATTTTCAATTTTATGATTAAGCAAAATCCTTGTTCGATATACATTTTCAAGTATTCTTTCAATTTTAAAACTCATCTCTTGATCATCTTCAACTAACCAGCAGCAATCCTGATCAGCATAATATTTTGCATTATGATATTGGTGATTATCTAAAGAATTTTTTAAGGGAACAGCAATAAAAGGTTTATTTGCACTTGCGAGCTCAGATAAAGTTGATGAACCTGATCTGCAAATAACAATATCTGCTTTTTTAACAAAATCTTCAATCTGATTAGAAAAAGTAAATAGCATAAAATCAAATCCAATATTTTTCTCATTAATCTGAGAGGCTTTGATATTATTTTCATAATAACTACCGACTTCTTTAATTTGATTCTCTTGAACCTGTTGGCTTAAAGAAAGTTTTACATTCTTTTTTGTTAAGAGAAGAAATTTTTCAGGAAGTTTTTCACCAAAGACTTTTGCACCTTGGCTACCGCCTAAAATTAGTACATTTAACGGCTCTTCTTGTTTGGATGTTTTTCTGTAAAATAATCCTTCTTCATTAATTTTAATGAATTGTGATCTAACGAGTTGACCCACATGAATCATTTTATCTTTTAATGTATCTGGAAATGGAGAAACAAGCTCATATCCAGTTAATAGTTTATAACAGTGAGGTAAAAATAACTGGTTCACTCTACCTAAAACTGAATTAGTTTCATAAAGAAAAAACCTAATCTTTAAAAACCTTGCGATCATTAATACTGGAAAGGAAACATAGCCACCTGATCCAACCACTACATTGGGTCTGAAAAAAGCAATGATAAAAAAGCTTTTAATCATGGATATAAAAATAATAAATATGGATTTAATCAAATGTATTATTCCTTTTTTTCGGTATGGGCTTTCTGCTGGAATAATGGTTAAATCATCAATCTGATCCAAGTATTTTATCGCTCTATTGTCGGTGATAATTTTAACTTTATGATTTTCTTTTAATTCTTCATAGAGTGCAATCATTGGAAAGATGTGTCCGCCCGTACCACCTGTACAAAGAATAATTTTTTTCATATTAATGTTTTTTGAATATTTTTTCTGGCAATATTATGTTGATTATTTAGCCAGTTTAATCAAGAAATCTAATAAATTACTCAATCCACTTTGGCGTTGCGCAGTTAGAAGCTCCATAATACCGAGAGGTTTAAAGTCTTCTTTAGACAATTTTAAAATTTCTTCAGCAGATTGATTATTTAAAATATCAATTACAAATTTAGTTGTTCCTTTTGTTATAAAGGCATCTGCATCAAATTGATATTTCATGTTTCCATTATCTTTTTCTCCAACAACCCAAAGATTAGATGCGCATCCAAATATCTTATTTTGATCAACTTTATATTTATCATCTAAAGCACCAGCTTCTTTAGCAAGATCAATTAAATACTGAAGTCGATCTGTCCCCTCTAATACAGAAATTTCATCACCCTTTGCTTTTATTAAATTTTTAATCATCAATAGCTCTTATGACAGCATTAAAGGGTAGTGCAATACACTCTTTTCGAGTTTTGTGATCTTTGTGTATTAAAAATTCTAAATCTTTAATTTTAAAAGGGAGTTCAACTTTTTCGCCCTCTAATTTTTTTTTTATGATTTGAAGAATTTTGGTTATTTCATACTTTCTGATTATATTTATATTCTTTGATAAAATAGCAGCGGATGCTTGAGTAAAGATACAAGAATGAGTTTCAAAACGAATCTCAGTTAAATCTTTATTAGTTTCTATTTCAATTTCATCTCCACAAATCTTATTTTTTACTTTTGCTTTAAGAGGTAAGCTTCCTTTAAGTCCAAAATAATTTGTATTTGATGCAATTTGAATTATTTTTTTTTCATTCATAACTTGTTTCTTTGATATTTATTTGTACAAATAATTATATGAATTCTTTATATATTACGTGTCCTAAATGTGAAAAAATTTTTGAAGTAGATAAAGATTTAATACCCGGTCTAGGAAGGGATGTTGAGTGTGGTTCTTGTCATCATATATGGTTTTACAAAGGTAAAGATTACGATCTAGATCGATTGAATAGAATCTTAGAGAATTACCCTAGTGAAGTACCTAAAGATGTTGAAAGTCTAATATTGGATGCCGAGAAAAATCAATAAATTTGAAATATTTTTGAAAATTTGTTCAACCATATGCTGCACAAAAAGATAATAATTTGTGGTTTCAGGAACATTAGTAATTAAATAATCTTTAAGCATATTCATAATACCGGCGGCTGTTAAAATAAATAACAACAGATAGAATGCTGTCTTAATAAGACTAAAACTTGGTGGAGACACTTCTGTTATTTTGTTTTTTTTCACATAAGGCGTTTGAAACCATGTCTCATTACAAACTCCACATTGAACATTACGTCCTTCTTCTGGAATTTCGTTTTTACTAACTTCAAATCTATATTTTCCACACTTGCAGGTAATGATCATAGATTTGGACTTTTCATTTTAATAATTTTTAAATCACTATTTTTAATTTTGTGCAATAATAAATACTTACTGTTTTCAAATTTAATAATTTTATTTAACTTAAGCATAGGCCAAACTTTTCTTACAGTTTTTTTGAAAGGTTTATTATTTTTAATTTTAGACTTTNTTTGCTTATAATATTCTAGTCTTTTCTGATTAGTAAGACTNAAGTTTTCTGACTTTTCATCATCATCAAATATATCTTTTAATAAATNTGAGCGTTTTAAATCTTTGACCTCTTTAGTTAAGATTAAAGGAGATTTCTCTTGTTCAATTTTTTGTTCTTTATCAACTTTTTTTGGTATTGAGTTTTTTGCATCTACATTAATCTTTTGAGTTATTTCAAGATGTGGTTTTGTTTCAAAGCTATTATAAATTTCTAATGTAGCATTGATAAGATCTTGATTAGAAAATTTTGAATTCATTTATAATTAGTATAATGAGTCTTTTATTAAGCCTATAATTTCATTATTAAAGTGTTAATTTTGAGTTGAGAATAATTTAAAAAAAGAGTAAACATTTGACGTTGCCCAAATAGCTCAATTGGTAGAGCAACTGATTTGTAATCAGTAGGTCGGGAGTTCGATTCTCTCTTTGGGCACCATCTCATAAAATCCCATACTTTCTTATATGATTTTATAAATTGGACAAACGAACCCAAATCAACCGCTTTAATCAATACTTTTTTATTTTTAATTAGTAAGATAAAAGTAAAATTATGGTCAAACAAATTACAGCTTTAGAACTTAAAGATTTGGAAGATATAGACGGCCACTATTTAATTGACGTTAGAACTCCGGAAGAGTGGGATGCTGTTGGAAGACCGGATGGTGAAGCATTAGGACTTGTTACTCATTTTGCGTCATATCAATTCCAAAAAGGCGAAGAAAGAGAGCTCAATCCAAATTTTGAACAAGAGATTGATGATTTAAATTTAGATAAGGGTAAAAATATTTTTTTTATATGCAGAAGTGGAGCACGTTCACAAAATGCGGCTGAAATTTTTGAAAAAAAAGGATTTCAAACATTTAATGTTTCAGATGGGTTTTTAAGATCAGATACAGTTTANAAGTCTTCTTGGAAGGCAGATAAATTACCGATTAAATAATTATATTCATTAGTAAAATGAATTTTGAACAATTTTTAAAAAGTAAATTTAATTATATAATAATTTTCTTATTAGGTGCTTTACTTTCTTTTTCATTGCCACCTTATAATAATGTAAGTTTTTGTTTTATTATCTTTCCTGCACTTTTATATCTATTAAAAATAAACAAGCTTAATGAACCAAAAGTTTTCTTCATTTATGGTCTGAGTTTTGCTTTTGGTTATTTTTCTTTTTCTTTATATTGGATTAGTTACTCTTTAAATTTTGACCCTGCTGTTTTGGTTTTGAAGCCTTTTGCAATTATTGGTTTACCTTTTGTCTTGTCTTTGTTTTATGGATTTGGTTTTTATATTTTTAGACGTTTTTTTAAGTTTGGTTTTTTCTTTATATTAAATTTTGCAATCATTATAGCTTTAACAGAATATATTAGATCTTTCGTTACAGGGTTTTCATGGAATTTATTTGTATATGCTTTAAGTGATGAAATAAAAAGTATTCAGATTTTAAATGTTATTGGGACCTTTGGTTTAAATTTTATAACCATTTTTTTCTTCTGTTTTCCATATTTATTTTTTTGTGAGAACAAAAGAAAGTCAGTGAACAGAATGTTAATTTTTATTTTAATAATCGGTATTAATTACATGTATGGTGTAGGAAGACTTCAAATTAAATTAGAGACTAAAGACCAAGAGGTTGTAGTTGTGCAACCTAATGAAGGTTTAATTGAAATATCATCTTATCCAGACGATTATTTAAAAAATTTAATTAAAATTAGCAGACCTAATGAAAAAAAAAATAACTCAATTTTCCTATGGCCTGAGGGCTCATATTCTTTTATCAGCAAAAATAATTTTAAAAAAATAATTAAAGACAAATTTAAAGATAATCAAAAAATTATATTAGGAGGAAATACTAAAGATGAGCAGGGTAAAATCTATAATACGTTCATAGTTTTTAACGCAAGTGGTGAAATTGTTAATGAATACCGCAAAATTCACCTTGTTCCTTTTGGAGAATTTATTCCTTTTGAAAATTTAATTGCAAAACTAAATTTAAAAAAAGTTACTTTTGGTTACCAATCGTTTTCAAAAGGAAANAATAGAAATCAAATTAATATAAATGGAAATTTAATATTACCACTCATTTGCTACGAAGTCATAGATACCGGTAATTTAAATATAAATAAAAATAATTACGATGTTATATTTAATTTATCAGAAGATGCTTGGTTCAATCGATCAATTGGTACATACCAACATTACTCTCATTCTATCTTTAGGGCAATAGAAGAGGGAAAACACATTTTCCGATCAACTAATCAAGGATTATCAGCCAGCATAAACCCATACGGTGTTTCATCAAATATTTCTTCGCCCTATAAACAGTCATCTTTTACCTCTACTTACAAAATCCTTAACAAAAAAACTCCATTTCAAGTTATGGGTAATTTAATGTTTTTGTTTTTAATCTTACTAGGTTTTTTGATACAATTATTTTTGAAAAAATATTTTAAATTAAGATGAAAATTCATACATTAGTTTTAGGATTTGGTGTTGCAAATAATGCTTACACTTCTTTATTAGATCAAAATAAAACCAAAACTTCTGTAATCGGAAGTCCTTTTGATCGTAAAAAAATTAATATCTTAAAAAAAACAAAAAAAGATAATTCACTTAAACTAAAATATTCAAAAAATATTCATTTTTATAATGAAGATGAAATTAATTTAATCAATCACAATAGTATAAATTTAATTATAGTTGGAACAAATACTAAAGGAATTGATTGGGCCATTAAAATTTTAAATAAATTAAAAATAGATTGTCCAATTTTATTAATTACAAAAGGGATTGCGCAACTTAAAGGAAAATTANTACCAATAAGTGATTACTTTTTTACTAAATGTTTTAATCATAAAATTATTATGTCTGCCGGTCCATGCTTGGCAAAAGAATTGATTAATAAAGCCCACACAAGAACTTTGTTTGCATCTAGAAATACTTCGTATGCACTTTATGTNAAAAANATTTTAGAAAATAAATATTATCATCCTGANGTTTCAAGAGATATTCAGGGAGCTGAAATATGTGCTGCAATAAAAAATATTTATGCAACCGTNATTGGTTCTGCNANNGGTCAGGTTGGTGATTTAGTAAAAAATAAAAAAGNAAATTTTTTTAATTCTTCATCAGGTTTATTTGAACAATCNTTNAAAGAAATGAAATACATTACCGAAAAGTTTGGTGGAGANTCTGAAACTGTTTTTGGTTTAGCNGGGGCTGGNGATNTATATGTAAGTGTTCTTGGTGGAAGAAATGCAAAATTGGGATCTTATTTGGGACAAGGGTATTTGTTTAAATCAATCATTAAAAAACAAATGAAGGGTGTTACTGTTGAAGGCGCAGAGGTTGTTAAGTCAGCTGGTAAGAAAATTTTAACTTTAGTTGGCCAAAATAAGTTGCCGTTATTAAAAGCCTTATTAAACTCAATTAATCGTAACAAAAAACTTAAAATCGATTGGAAACAGTTCACAATTTAGATCTTAAAGGTCAAAAATACACATTTATCCAAGCTTGATTATCTATATAAACATGCTCAGATGTTATTCGATTTTTTAAGAGATTACGCAACTATTTTAATATTCCTTTTCATTTCTATTGGTCTTGGATTTGCATTTATTGTTGTGAATTTTTTATTTTCCCCAAGCAATCCTGATCCAGAAAAACTTTCTGCTTATGAGTGTGGTTTTGAAGCATTTGATGATGCAAGAATGAAATTTGATGTTAGGTTTTACCTTGTGGCAATTNTATTTATTATTTTTGATCTTGANGTTGCGTTTTTATTTCCGTGGGCGGTCTCTTTGGGAAATATTGGCTTACTTGGTTTTTGGTCCATGATGTTTTTTTTATTTATTTTAACGGTAGGTTTTATTTATGAGTGGAAAAAGGGAGCATTAGATTGGGAATAGTATGAGTACAGTATCAAAGTTAGATCAGATTCCAAAAGAGTTTAAAGAAGTTGCAGAAGAGTTTTCAGAAAAAGGTTTTGTTACTATTGCAAGTGACACATTAATTAACTGGGCAAGAACTGGATCATTACATTGGATGACATTTGGACTTGCGTGTTGTGCAGTTGAAATGATGCAGGCATCAATGCCTAGATATGATCTTGAAAGATTTGGTGCAGCGCCAAGAGCATCACCAAGACAATCTGATGTTATGATTGTAGCAGGAACTTTAACAAACAAGATGGCACCAGCTTTGAGAAAAGTTTATGATCAAATGCCAGAGCCCCGCTATGTTATCTCAATGGGCAGTTGTGCAAATGGTGGTGGTTATTATCACTATTCTTATTCTGTAGTGAGGGGCTGCGATAGAATTGTTCCCGTTGATGTTTATGTTCCAGGATGTCCTCCAAGTGCAGAGGCTTTGTTATATGCAATATTACAATTACAAAAAAAAATAAGAAGAGAAGGATCTTTACAACGATAATGAAATCATTAGATGAAGTNAAAACTATNATTGAAGGAAGTCCAAATTTTAGATTTGCTAAAATTGAACTTCAAAATGATAATTTAGTTTGTCACTGTAATGCAGATCAATTGATTGATAATGTTGTTCAATTAAAAAGACATNCAGATTTAAAATTTAGACAACTAGTTGATATTCTTGCAGTAGATTATCCAAATAGAGAAAAACGTTTTGAAATTATTTATTTATTTTTAAGCCATGAAAACAATTTAAGAATAAGTATTAAAATTGATTTAGAAGATCAGCAAAAAATTCAAACTCTAACCAATGTATTTCCTTCTGCAAACTGGTTGGAAAGGGAGGTTTTTGATATGAATGGGATTGAATTTAGTGATCATCCTGATTTAAGAAGAATTTTAACAGATTATAACTTTGAAGGTTTTCCTCTACGAAAAGATTTTCCTTTAACTGGTTATAAAGAAGTCAGATACGATCCAGAGAAAAAAAAAGTAGTTTACGGCCCTGTAAAGTTGCAACAAGCGTATAGAGATTTTGATTTCAAAAGTCCTTGGCAAGGACCTGATTACATTAAAAAAGAGCAAGAAAAGAGTGGGGAATAATGTCTAAAGAATTTAAAACGGTCAACTTAAACTTTGGACCTCAACATCCTGCTGCTCACGGTGTTTTAAGACTAATTTTAGAATTAGATGGAGAAATTGTTGAAAGAGCAGATCCACACATTGGATTATTACATAGAGGAACTGAGAAACTTATAGAGCATAAGACGTATACTCAGGCCGTTCCATATTTTGATAGACTGGATTACGTAGCGCCGATGAACCAAGAGCATGCATTTGCGCTTGCTGTAGAAAAATTACTTAATATTGACGTTCCAATCAGAGCAAAAAACATCAGAGTTGCTTTTTGTGAAATTGGTAGAATTTTAAGNCATATTTTAAATATCACTACACAAGCTTTAGATGTTGGAGCGTTAACACCTTCTCTTTGGGGATTTGAAGAANGAGAAAAATTNATGGTGTTTTATGAAAGAGTTTCAGGTTCAAGATTACATGCTAATTACTTTAGACCAGGCGGAGTTCATATTGATTTACCAANNGGNTTNGACAAAGATATTTTAGNGTTTTGTAAATCTTTCCCAAAAGTAATCGATGATTTAGAAAATTTATTAACTGATAATAGAATTTTTAAACAGCGTAATGTTGATATTGGAATTGTTTCTNTTCAAGAAGCTTTAGATCATGGTTTCTCAGGAGTTATGATTAGAGGTTCAGGCATACCTTGGGACTTGAGAAAATCTCAGCCATATGACGGTTATCAAAATTATGAGTTTAAAGTACCAGTTGGAAAAAACGGAGATTGCTACGACAGGTATCTTTGTCGTATTGAAGAGATGAGAGAAAGTGTAAAAATTATAATTCAGGCTCTTTCTAACTTACCAGATGGTCCGATTATGACTTTGGATACTCGAGTTGGACCTCCCAAAAGATCAGATATGAAAACCTCAATGGAAGCATTGATCAATCACTTTAAACTTTACACTGAAGGTTATAGTGTTCCAAAAGGTGAAACTTATGCAGCTGTTGAAGCTCCAAAAGGTGAGTTTGGAGTTTATTTAGTAGCTGATGGAACAAACAAACCTTATCGTTGCAAGATTAAAGCACCAGGTTTTACACATTTACAAGCGATGGATTATCTAATTAAAGGTCATATGTTAGCTGATGTTCCGGCATTACTTGGATCAATGGATATTGTTTTTGGAGAAGTAGATCGATGAGCGGAAAACATGTAGCAAAAAATCAACCATCTTCNTTTGCTTTTACAGATGAAAACAAAAAGAAGATTGANGAGATTTTAAAGAAATATCCTGAAAATAAAAAAAAGAGTGCAGTGATGCCTCTTTTATATATCGCTCAAAGACAAAACAATAATTGGATNCCTCTTGCTGCAATTCAATTAATCGCAGATATGTTNGGAGTTACNTATATCAAGGTATATGAAGTAGCTACGTTTTACACAATGTATAANCTNGCNCCNGTTGGAAAATATTTTGTNCAAGTNTGNACAACAACTCCNTGNATGATTAGAGGNTCAGGAAAAGTTGTTGAAGTGTGNAAAAANCATATTTCNGAAAAACAAGGNNATTTAAATAANGAATTAGANAGNTCATGGANAGAAGTTGAATGTTTAGGNGCTTGTGTTAATGCTCCAATGGTTCAAATTAATGATGATTATTTTGAAGATTTAAACGCTGAAAAAGCTGANTCTATCATTAAAGGATTTAAAGTAGGTAAATTGCCAAATATAGGTTCTCAATCTGGGAGAAAAGGTTCAGAGCCAATTCAAAACCGTACAACACTATTAAATAAAAATGCTTAAAGATACAGATAGAATTTTTAGAAACTTATATGGTGATGAGAGCTTTAACCTTTCTAATGCTTTAAATCGAGGTGATTGGAAAGATACAAAAGAAATTATTGCAAAAGGAAAAGAGTGGATCATTGATCAAGTAAAAAAATCTGAATTAAGGGGAAGAGGCGGTGCAGGGTTTCCAACTGGAATGAAGTGGTCTTTTGCTCCAAAAGAACCAACTACAGATAGACCTCATTATCTTGTTATTAATGCAGATGAGTCTGAGCCAGGAACTTGCAAAGATAGAGATATACTTAGATATGAACCGCAAAAATTGATCGAAGGTTCTTTGATAGCTGCATACGCTGTGGGAGCTAAAGCTTGTTATGTTTATATTAGAGGAGAGTACGTTAACGAGGGTAAAGTTTTACAACAAGCTATCGATGAAGCTTATGAAAAAAATCTAATTGGAAAAAATGCAGCTGGCAGTGGTTGGGATTTTGATATGTATATCCATTTCGGTGCTGGTGCATACATTTGCGGTGAAGAAACCGCACTGCTAGAAAGTTTAGAAGGTAATAAGGGTCAGCCAAGATTAAAACCTCCATTTCCAGCATTAGTTGGTTTGTATGGCTGTCCAACAATTGTAAATAATGTGGAAACTATTGCAGTTGTGCCTACAATTTTAAGACGTGGACCAGAATGGTTTGCTTCTTTTGGAAGGCCTAAAAATAGAGGAACAAAAATTTTTTGTATATCAGGTAACGTAGTGAATCCTTGTAACGTTGAAGAGGAAATGAGTATACCATTAAAAGAATTGATCGAAACTCATGCAGGTGGCGTCATAGGTGGATGGGATAATTTACAAGCTATAATTCCAGGTGGATCTTCAATGCCACTATTACCAAAAAAAGTTTGCGATAATATTTTAATGGATTTTGATGCTTTAATAGAGGCTAAAAGCGGGATGGGAACAGCTGGTATTGTAGTGATTGATAAGTCTCAAGATATTGTTTCTTGCATTTCTAGAATTGCAAGATTTTATAAACATGAAAGCTGTGGTCAGTGTACACCGTGCAGAGAAGGATCTGGATGGATGTGGAGAATGTTAGAGAGAATNAACAGGGGCGAAGCTGAAATTCATGAAATTGATATGTTGTTAGAAGTTACAAAACAAATTGAGGGTCATACTATCTGTGCTTTTGGAGAAGGGTCATCATGGCCTGTACAAGGTTTACTAAGACACTTTAGATCNGAATTAGAAGAAAAGTGTTCAAANTTAGCNAATAGNAANATTGCNTAATGCCAAAAGTAACNGTTGATGGAATNGAAGTAGAAGTTGAANCTGGNTCGACNGTANTNCAAGCGTGTGAAGCTGCNGGAAAAGAAATNCCAAGATTTTGTTATCATGAAAGATTATCAATAGCTGGTAATTGNAGAATGTGTTTAGTTGAAATGGAAAAATCACCTAAACCTGTAGCATCATGTGCGATGCCTGTAATNGATGGACANGTGATNAAAACAAATACTCCAATGGTAAAAAAAGCAAGAGAAGGNGTNATGGAGTTTTTATTAATTAACCACCCATTAGATTGCCCGATTTGTGATCAAGGAGGCGANTGTGATCTTCAAGACCAGGCNTTTAATTATGGNGGCGGTAGATCNAGATATGAATTAAACAAAAGATCAGTNGATCAAAAATACATGGGTCCTTTNATTAAAACNCANATGAANAGATGTATTCACTGTACTAGATGCGTTAGATTTTCTGAAGANGTAGCAGGGGTTTCTGAAATAGGAGCAATNAATCGNGGTGANAATATGGAAATTACAACNTTCTTAGAAAANACAATTGAATCTGAAATGTCTGGAAATGTAATTGATTTATGTCCNGTTGGNGCACTNACTTCAAAACCNTATTCGTATGAAGCAAGACCGTGGGAGCTTAANAAAGTTGAAACTATCGATGTTATGGATGCTGTTGGTTCCANTATTAGAATGGATTCAAAAGGNTGGGAAGTTAAAAGAGTTTTACCAAGAATTAACGATGAAATNAANGAAGAATGGATATCAGANAAAACCCGTTATGCTTGTGATGGTTTATNAAATAACAGAATAGATGCACCNTACATTAAAAAANATGGAGAATTTAAAGAGGTATCATGGAAAGAANCTTTAANNTTTATAAANCAAAACTTAGNAAATAAAAAAACTTTTGGTGGACTAGTNGGNCAANTTGTTGATCTTGAAACNAGTTATGCTTTTAAAAAGTTATTTAAGAATGTTTTTAATTCTGAATTAGTTGATTTTAGACAAAAGGATATNTTATTTGATACATCAAATACTTTTAATTTTAAATTTAANACAACNATAAGNAAAATTGATNAAGCTGANTTTNTNTTNTTAGTTGGNGCAAATCCTAGATTNGAAGCTACGATAATAAGTTCAAGAATTAGAAAAGCAGTNAAATCTGGATGCAAAGTATTNTCAATNGGAGATCCTGGAGANCAGCATTATAAANTTAAGGTTATTGGCAATAATATCTCAATTTTAGATGATTTGNTATTTGGNAATATTTCAGANTCAAAACTATTAAAAGAAGCAAAAAANCCTGTAATTATAATAGGTGAGAGTGTTTTAAAATCTGAAATATCTAAAAANNTAATTTCTTCAGTTCAAACTTTATTAAAAGATATTAATAAATTAGATGGTTTTAATNTACTTCACCAGTCTGCATCAAATGTAGGTTCATTAATTTTAGGTTTGCAAACANAAAATTTGCAGAAAGTTTATGATGCNGATGTTTTNTATTTATTAAATGCTGANGAAGTGAATATAGATAAAAAAAATAATCAATTTATTATTTATCAAGGNTCNCACGGTGGTGAAAATTCTANAATTGCNNATGTTATATTACCANNTGCTGCNTACTCNGAAAAAAATGGTTCTTTTGTAAATTTAGAAGGAAGNGTNCAAAGATCTTANAAAGCCAGTTACCCCCCAGGTTTTGCNAAAGAAGATTTTNAAATATTTAATGANATTNCAAAAAGCAAAGGNTCTAATNANNGTTATGGTTCTTTTGAAAGTTTAAGAGAAGAAATGATTAATGAGCATAAATTACTAGGTATNTATGATAAAATTCAACTGTCANATATTNAAAATCTTAAAATNGNAANACATATTAAAAAAGANCATTTAATTNAAATNAATAATATCGATTATTANNAAACNAATATNNTAGCAAGATCTTCNNAAACAATGNATGANTGCAAATNNGCNAAACAACAACCAAGNAAAACTGGAACAGAAAATTAATGTTAAANGAATATTTAAATATNATATTTTTNGATGTNTTAAANATTATGNTTTTAGTNGTNCCTGTTCTTATTGCNGTNGCAATGATTGTNTGGGTNGATAGAAGAGTTTGGGGTTTNGTTCANTTAAGAAGGGGACCNAATGTTGTAGGACCTTTTGGTTTNCTTCAAACTGCAGCAGATGCNTTAAAATATATTTTTAAAGAAATNATAATTCCTGCTGGTGCAAACAAANTAATATTTATTTTAGCNCCAGTTGTTACNATGTCATTNGCTCTTATTNGCNTGGGCNGTNATNCCATTTGGTGAAAATATTTATGTAGCNAANATTAACGTTGGTATTTTATATTTATTTGCTGTNTCATCNCTTGGTGTTTACGGAATTATTATGGCNGGNTGGGCTTCAAATTCAAAATATCCTTTTTTNGGAGCGTTAAGATCNGCTGCGCAAATGGTNTCTTANGAAGTTTCGATTGGTTTTATTATAGTNACNGTTTTNTTGTGTGTTGGNTCTTTGAATCTAATTGATATCGTNGTTGCACAAAAAAAAGTTTGGTTTGCAATTCCACTTTTTCCAATGTTTGTAATTTTTTTTATATCAGCTTTAGCAGAGACGAATAGACCACCATTTGANTTACCAGANGCAGAANCAGANTTGGTTGCAGGTTATCAAACNGAGTANTCCGGNATGATGTATGCTCTTTTTTGGTTAGGTGAATATGCAAATATTTTANTAATGTGNGCNATGGGTTCTATATTATTTTTAGGAGGNTGGTTACCTCCAGCAGATANNTTTCCNTTNAANGCAATACCTTCTCCTTTATGGNTAGTTCTAAAAATTCTTTTGTTGTTTNTTGCNTTTGCATTAATTAAAGCAATNGTTCCNAGATANAGATATGATCAATTAATGAGANTAGGTTGGAAAGTTTTTTTACCTGTATCTTTAGTTTGGGTNATTCTTGTNTCNGGNTTTTTGGTTTATTTTGAATTGTTACCGGTAAATTAATATGAAATTTAATAGATTATTAAAAACAATATTTTTAAGTGAGTTTGTTAAAGGATTATATTTAGCAATCAAATTTATGTTCAAGCCAAAAGCAACAGTTAACTATCCTTTTGAAAAAGGTCCTATTAGCCCAAGGTTTAGAGGTGAGCATGCTCTTAGAAGATATCCAAATGGCGAGGAAAGATGCATAGCTTGTAAACTTTGTGAAGCTGCGTGCCCAGCTCAAGCAATTACCATTGAGTCAGAGCCTAAGGATGATGGGTCAAGAAAGACTACAAGATACGACATTGACATGGTGAAATGTATATATTGCGGTTTATGCCAAGAAGCTTGTCCAGTAGATGCTATTGTTCAAGGACCTAATTTCGAATTTACAACGGAAACCAGGGAAGAATTATATTATACAAAAGAAAAACTTCTTGAAAATGGTGACCGTTGGGAGACTGAAATCGCAAACAATATTAAATTAGATAAACCTTATCGATAACTATGTTAGCACACGCTTTAGTTTTCTATTTATTTTCTTTTATTGCCATTTCTTCATCATTGGCTGTTATTTCATCAAAAAATACCGTGCATGCTGTATTTTTTTTAATTTTAGATTTTGTCAGTATATCTTGCCTCTTTATTATGATGGGCGCTGAGTACTTGGGTATGTTGACATTAATCGTTTATGTAGGCGCGGTGGCAGTATTATTTTTGTTTGTAGTAATGATGTTAAATGTAAATTTTAAAGACCTTAGAACTGGATTTCTAAGTTACTTACCTTTTGGTTTATTAATAGGAATTGTAATTATTATTGAACTTGGAATGATGATTGGTACGTGGAAATACAAAGACTCTTTTATCAAAACATCAGAAATTAAGATAAGTTCCAAAGTTTCTAATACAGAAGCATTAGGAAATGTTTTGTATACTGATTTCATTCATTATTTTCAAATTTCAGGGATAATTTTATTAGTTGCAATGATTGGTGCAATTTTATTGACCTTTAGACAAAAAGAAAATTTAAAAAGACAAGATATTACCAAGCAAGTTTCTAGAGAAAGAGATGATGGNGTTTCATTAGAAGAAGTTGAAAGNTTTAAGGGAGTAAAANTAAATGATTGATATTTCGTTAGGTCATTATTTATTTTTAGGAGCNATAATTTTTACTATTGGAATNGTTGGTATATTTTTAAACAGAAAAAACGTTATTGTTCTTTTAATGTCAATTGAATTAATTTTGATTTCAGCNAANATTAACCTTGTAGCCTTCTCAGTTTATTTACANGATATTGTTGGTCAAGTTTTTACTATGTTTGTTTTAACTGTTGCNGCAGGTGAAGCTGCTATTGGTTTAGCAATATTGGTTGTGTTTTTTAGAAACAAAGGAAGTATTCATGTGGAAGACATTAATACTTTAAAAGGTTAGATCATGGCTTATACAATTATTTTTGCTCCTTTGATTGGCTTTTTGATAGCAGGTTTATTTGGAAGAAGAATTGGTGATCTTGGTTCACAGATTATTACAAGCTCATTAATTTTTTTATCAGCTATAATATCTTGTTATTATTTATATCAATTCATAATTGGATCTGATGTTTTAAATTTTGTTATTTTTAANTGGATTTCATCAGGTCAACTTAATTTAAATTGGTCTATCTATATTGATACACTCACAGCTGTAATGCTAGTAGTTGTAACATCGGTCTCATTTNTAGTTCATGTGTACTCAATTGGCTATATGAGTCATGATCCAGATAAACCGCGTTTCATGAGNTATCTATCCTTATTTACATTTGCAATGTTAATGCTGATCACTTCAGATAATTTTTTACAATTATTTTTTGGATGGGAAGGTGTTGGGTTNGCTTCATATTTNTTAATTGGTTTTTGGTTTAAAAAACCAAGNGCAAATGCTGCTGCAATAAAAGCATTTGTAGTTAATAGAGTGGGNGACTTTGGTTTGGCAATTGGANTATTTTTAATTTACAAATATACAGGNTCTTTAAANTTTTCAGANGTATTTCAGGCNNTTCCAAGTTTACTTGATNAAAANATTAATTTTATAGGNACNGATGGAAATTTAATTACTTATATNTGTGTGTTTTTGTTTATAGGNGCNATGGGAAAATCAGCTCAACTTTTTCTCCANACNTGGTTACCAGATGCCATGGAGGGCCCNACNCCAGTTTCNGCNTTAATTCATGCNGCTACAATGGTTACNGCAGGNGTATTTTTAGTAGTAAGATGNTCNCCNATTTTTGAATTTTCNCCNTTTTCACANAGNTTAATTGTAACCATTGGTGCTTCNACNGCTTTTTTTGCTGCTACNATTGGTTTGGTTCAAAATGATATTAAAAAAGTCATAGCTTATTCTACATGCAGTCAGCTAGGTTATATGTTTTTTGCAGCAGGTATAGGCGCTTATCATATCGCAATATTTCATTTGTTTACCCATGCTTTTTTTAAAGCTTTGTTATTTTTGTGCGCAGGTTCTGTTATCCACAGCTTGCATGAAGAGCAGGATATTCGAAAAATGGGAGGGATTTATAAAAAAATTCCATACACATATGCTTTTATGGTTATTGGAACTCTAGCCATAACCGGGTTTCCATTTTTATCAGGATTTTATTCAAAAGATGCAATTTTAGAAGCTGCATATTTTTCGACTAATAGTGCAGGTATGTATGCAACATCAATTGGTGTTTTTACCGCTTTGCTAACGTCAATTTATTCTTGGAGATTGATTTATAAAACATTTCATGGAAATTATAAAAATGAAAGTTATGAATTCGATAAGGTTCATGAGTCACCTCCAGTAATATTAATTCCGTTATTTATATTAACGATAGGTGCAATATTTGCAGGCTTTGTATTTAAAGATATATTTATTGGCACTGACCACCAAAATTTTTGGAAATCAGCTATATTTTTTAAAGAACAGTTTGAGCTAAAACATCCTCCTTTATGGTTTTTATTATTTACTCCGATTTCTGGCGTTATCATAATTTTTGTTGCTTATTATTTTTATGTAAGAAATGAAAAAATTTTAGAAAATTTAAAACAAACACATAAGCCATTATATAATTTTTTACTAAATAAGTGGTACTTTGATGAATTGTATGACTTTTTATTTACAAAGCCTGCTAAAGCAATTGGTTCATTTTTTTGGTCAAAGGGCGATGTAAAAATTATAGACGGTTTTGGACCAAATGGTTTAGCAAAGATAATAAAAATTTTATCTGACCGTGCTGTTTTATTTCAATCTGGCTACTTATATCACTATGCTTTTGTTATTTTAATCGGATTAACAATTTTATTAACTTATTTAATAATATGAACGAAATACCTATATTAACATTAACAACATTTTTACCTCTAATTGGTGTTTTCTTTTTGCTTTTTTTAAAAGGGGAAGAAAAATTTGTTAATAGAACATCAGGTTATATTTCTTTATTAACAAGTGGAATTGTATTTTTAGCTTCAATATTAATATTAAATAATTTTAACTATAACAATCCTGACTTCCAATTTGTAGAACAGCATGACTGGATATTTAATTTTGTAAATTACAAAGTTGGAATCGATGGAATTTCTTTATCGTTTATATTACTTACTACTTTCATCACTCCAATTTGCATTTTAGCAACGATTAATAGTGTTAAAAAAAGATTGAGGGAATTTTTAATTGCCCTTCTTTTAATGGAAACAATGATGATAGGTGTCTTTTGTTCATTAGATTTATTTATTTTTTACTTATTTTTTGAAGCAGGGTTAATTCCAATGTTTTTAATTATTGGAATTTGGGGCGGTGAAAAAAGNGTATATTCTGCGTTTAAATTNTTTTTATATACTCTCTTTGGATCAATATTTATGTTGATTTCAATTATCTATATTTATTTTGATGCAGGAACTTTAGATGTAGAAAAGCTTCTAAATATTCAAATTAACAAGGATTATCAAAAATATTTATGGCTTGGATTTTTTGCATCTTTTGCCGTCAAAACACCGATGTGGCCGGTTCATACTTGGTTACCTGATGCACACGTTGAAGCACCCACATCTGGATCAGTAATTTTAGCCGCAATTCTACTTAAAATGGCAGGTTATGGGTTTATAAGATTCTCATTAGGTTTATTTCCAGATGCATCAGTTTATTTTGCTCCATTGGTTTTTACCTTAAGTATCATTGCGATTATTTACACATCTTTGGTTGCTCTTGTGCAAAAAGATATGAAAAAGTTAATAGCATATTCATCCGTCGCTCATATGGGTTTTGTCACAATAGGTATTTTTGTATTTAACAAACAAGGCATTGAAGGAAGTATATTTCAAATGATTAGTCACGGAATAATATCATCTGCCTTATTTTTATGNGTGGGTGTAGTTTATGACAGGATGCATACAAGAGAAATCTCAGAATATGGGGGGGTTGTAAATATAATGCCAAAGTATGCAGTAATGTTTATGGTATTTACACTAGGCAGCNTAGGTTTNCCTGGAACTAGTGGTTTTGTTGGTGAGATTCTGGTTTTAATTGGGTCTTTTAAATANAATTATTGGATCGCATTTTTTGCAGCAACAGGTGTTATTTTATCTGCCTGTTATAGCNTATGGTTATATAGAAGAGTTGTNTTTGGAAAAATNACAAATGAAAAAATTCAAAANTTAACCGACCTAAATAAAAATGANTATTTAATATTAACACCNTTATTAATCATGACTATTGTTTTAGGTTTTTATCCNGCTTTAATACTTGATCTAATTTCATCAAGNGTTGACAANGTTNCTANTAANATGACGGATTATATTAAATTGGTGGGAGCNGTNAAATAAAATGATAGAATTACAAAATATTTTTCCTGAAATTTTTNTAACNCTTTCACTTTTANNTNTATTGGTTGNAGGNGTATTTTTAAAAAATTCTTTTTNNTTAATNAAAAAAATAACNATTATATTATTATTAATTTGTATACCGCTTGTATATGTTAATTATGATAACCAAATTTTGATTATGAATAACAATTATTCAATTAATAATTTTTCAAATTTATTAAAAATAATTATTTTAATTTCTTCAGCCTTTTCATTAATTTTTACTGGTCAGTATTTAAAAAGATTAAAGATAGAAAAATTTGAATATATGATACTGATTTTATGCTCAACATTAGGAATGTTTGTAATGGTGAGTNCAAACAATTTAATTGGCCTATATTTAGGTATCGAGTTACAATCATTATCATTATATGTACTNTCTTCAATTGANAGAAATTCTTTAAANTCNTCNGAGTCTGGTGTTAANTATTTTGTTTTAGGAGCATTATCATCAGGATTNTTTTTATACGGNTGTTCATTNATTTANGGATTTACNGGTTCTACNAATTATTTAATTATTAANGAGAATTTTACTNTTGAAAANATNGGTTTAATATTTGGCTTAGTTTTTGTTATCGTNGGATTNGCATTTAAGNTTTCTGCTGTNCCTTTTCANATGTGGACNCCAGATGTTTATGAAGGTTCACCAACNGCGGTTACAGCNTTTTTTGCNCTNGCNCCAAAAGTNGCGGGCATGGGTGCATTTNTTCAAATTTTATTTGTTGCTTTTGGNGGAGCTTTTGCTGAATGGAAAACTATTATTATATTTATATCAGTTGCATCTATGATTTTAGGATCAGTAGCNGCNATAGGTCAAACAAATATAAAAAGACTAATGGCTTATAGTAGNATTGGGCATATGGGTTATGGCCTTGCAGGTCTTGCNACAGGATCTTTNTCNGGNATTTCNGCAACATTNTCNTATATTTTTATTTATGTAGTGATGAATATTGCNGCTTTCACATCAATTCTTTTTTTNAGTAGAGATAAAAAATANTGTGAAGACATAAGAGATTTAGGNGGNTTNTCAAAAAACCATCCNGTAGTNGCTATTTGTTTTTGTATTATANTATTTTCGCTTGCAGGCATTCCACCTTTAGCTGGATTTTTTGCAAAGTTTTANATTTTTAAATCTGTAATAGAGTCAGAAATGTANATTTTGGCTGTGATAGGCTTGTTAAGTTCGGTGATATCAGCNTTNTATTATCTAAGAATAATAAAAATTATGTATTTTGATACTGAACANNAAAAATTTGATGATATATCTGGNNTTGNCATGAAATTTTCATTGTTTTCATCNTCTTTTTTAATTTTGTTCTATTTTATAAATCCATCTTTTTTAGTTAATATNACTGAAATAGCATCNAAGGTTTTTAATTAAATTTGAACTTATCGCACGTTTCTTTATTNGACAAAACAAATAGTACAAATGAATTTTGTATTAATTTNATTAAGAATANTATTTCAACAAATGGTATTGTTTCTGCAGAAATNCAAACAAATGGAAGAGGACGATATGGAAATAAATGGATTTCAAAAAAAGGAAATATTTTTTTAAGTTTTTATAAAAAAATAAAATTGCAANGANATATTATAAAATATCAGTATAGAGTTTTAAAAATAGTAAAAAATTTTTTAAAAAAAAAAGGCTTAAAAGAGCAAAATATTCAAATCAAAGATCCTAATGATATTCTGATAAATGATAAAAAAATATGCGGAATATTAGTTGAGAGTTATAAAAATAATAAAAATATATTTGTAATCGCAGGAATTGGGCTTAATTTAGTCTCGAGTCCTAACTTAAAAAAATACAAAACCACATTTTTAAATAAATATTTAAAAAAAAAGGTTAACAGGTTAGACTTTTTGGAATTTATAAAAAAAAATTTTAATAAATTATAAAATGATTTTATTAGTTGATATTGGTAATACGAGTACAAAGTTAGCTTTATACAACCTGAGAAATAATAAAATTTATAAGCCGATCTATTTAATTACACACTCAAAAAAAACGTTATCATTCATTAAATTTTATTTAAAAAAAAATAATATTAGACTGATATTTTCAACTTCTGTTGTTCCAAAAATTTATAGCACTATAAAATCATTTACTTCTAAGCAAAATATAAAACTTTATGAATTTAATGATAAAAAAATTACTAAATCAATTAAAATTAATGTTAAAAAAAAATCTCAAGTTGGTTCAGACCGAATTGTAAATTCTGTAGGCGCTTTAAGCTGTTACAACAAAAATTGTATTATTATTGATTTTGGCACTACCACGACATTTGATATTGTCCAAAAAAACAATATTTATCAAGGAGGTGTTATTGCACCAGGCATCGAGCTAGCTTTAAAAGCTTTAAATAAATTTACAGCTAAATTGCCTCTGGTAAAAATTACTAAACAAAAAAATGTTATTGGAAAAGATACAATTGCAGCTATCAAATCAGGTGTATTCATTGGATATACTTGTTTGATTAACGGTATTATTGATAAAATTCAAAAACAATCCAAAAAAAAATACCTTATTATTTTAACTGGTGGTTATTCAAAATTATTTAAAAAATCCCTAAAGTATAAAACAATTGTAAATCAAGACATTACCCTTTATGGACTTGTTAAAACTATTAAACAGAATAGAGAAATTTTTGATGAGTTCTAAAGAAGAAATTTTGTTTTGTCCTCTTGGGGGATCTGGTGAAATTGGCGCAAATATGAATTTATATGGTTTTGGTGAGCCAAATAATCATAAATGGTTAATGGTAGACTGTGGCATTACTTTTGCAGAAGAAAGCGTTCCAGGGATTGATGTTTTAATTCCTGACCCAGACTTTATTTATCAAAACAAAAATAATTGCGCTGGAATTATAATAACCCACGGTCATGAAGATCACATAGGCGCCTTGACACATATTTGGCCAAATTTAAAAACTAATATATATGCAACACCTTTCACGGGTGCATTAATTAGAGAAAAATTTAAAGAAAAAAGAATTAATATAGATGAAAATTTGAAAATAATTCCTTTAAATGGAAATATAAATTTAGAATTCTTAAAAATTGATCTTGTATCCTTAACCCATTCAATTTTAGAGCCCAACGCATTGTTAATTGAATACAAAGGTAAAAAAATTTTTCATACCGGTGACTGGAAATGTGATCTTAATCCAATGATGGGTAATAATATTAATGAAAAAAAATTAAAGGATATTGGAGACAAGGGGATATTAGCAATGATTTGTGACTCAACTAATATTTTTACTGAAGGAAGATCTGGTTCAGAAAAAGATGTTAAAGAAAGTATGCTTAGAATTTTTGAAAAACAACAAAAAAGAATAATAGTAACAACCTTTGCTTCTAATGCTGCTCGAATGCAAACTGTATTTCAATGTGCTGAAAAAGTTGGAAGACATGTGAGTTTGGTTGGTAGGTCTATGCATAGAATATTTAATACNGCAAAATCTTGTGGATATTTTTCTGATATCAAANNTCCACTAGANCCAAGAGATACTAGACAAATGCCAAGGGAAAAAATTGTTTATCTNTGTACTGGAAGTCAAGGNGAACCAAAAGGAGCAATGAATAGAATTTGNAANGAAACACATCCTGATATTAANATTGCTCAAGATGATACTGTAATTTTTTCATCAAGAATTATTCCAGGTAATGAAAAAAANCTTTATTCAATGCACAANATTTTAGTAAGAAGNGGTATAAACGTTATATCTGAAGAGAACGCATTTATTCATGTATCTGGTCATCCTGGCAGAGAGGAAATGCANGAAATGTATGATTGGATTAGACCNGAAATNTCANTACCAGTTCATGGTGAGCACCGTCATTTAAAAGAGCACAATCTTTTTGCAAAGGAAAAAAAAATAAAGCAACCGATGTTGATAGAAAATGGAGATGTTCTTAAGATTTTTCCAAATAAAGCNGAGATAATAAATAAAGTAAATTCTGGTAAGCTTTTAGTNGATGGNAATAGATTAATTGANGAGGAGTCTCCAGCTCTAAAAGAGAGAAAAAATATTTCATATAATGGTTTAATGGATATTAATTTAATAATTTCAAGAAATGGTAATGTAGAAAGATCTCCTTTGATAAATCTTAGAGGACTTCCTTTGCATGATCAGGAATTAAATGAAATTAAATACGAATTAGAAGATAAAATATTAGATATTTGCAGAAGTTACTCTCTAAATAATAAAAAACAGGAAAATAATCTTATTGATAATTTAAAAAACTCTCTTAGAAAAACTTTACAATCCAGATTATCAAAAAAACCTTTTACTAATATAAATTTAATTCGTTTATAATGTCCATTACAGGATCAGTTGTTGTTTTTATAATTTTATGGTGGCTTGTTTTATTTATAATTTTACCNNGAAATATAAATTCACAACATGAGAAAGGAAATATAATTGAAGGNACTGATCCTGGAGCNCCCANCAACCCAAATATTGTTAAAAAATTAGTTNTAACGACATTTATTACNTCTTTATTATTTGCGATCATCTTTGTTTTGACTTATTTTAATATTTTAAACATTAGAGAAATTTTATCTTAATGAAATTATCAAATTATTTTTTACCCATTTTGAAAGAAAATCCCTCAGAGGCTAAAATTAAATCTCATCAACTAATGTTAAGAGCCGGTATGATAAGACAGTCTGCCTCAGGTATTTACTCATGGTTACCAATGGGCTTTAAAGTTTTAAAAAATATTGAGCAAATTGTTAGAGAAGAACAAAATAAAGCTGGAGCTGTAGAATTATTAATGCCAACAATTCAGTCTGCGGATATTTGGAAAGAGAGTGGTAGATATGATGATTATGGTAAAGAAATGCTGAGAATTTCTGATCGGCATGAAAGGGATTTGTTATATGGACCAACAAATGAAGAATTAATTACTCAAATTTTTAGAGATAATATTAAATCTTATAAAAATTTACCTTTAATGCTTTATCATATTCAATGGAAATTCAGGGATGAAATAAGACCAAGATTTGGTGTTATGAGATGCAGAGAGTTTCTGATGAAAGATACTTATTCTTTTGATATAGATAAAGCTGCTGCAGAATTTTCTTATAAGAAAATGTTTTTATCATATCTTAAAACTTTTCAAAAATTTGATCTTAATGCAATTCCTATGAAAGCAGAAACTGGACCAATAGGAGGAGATCTTTCTCATGAGTTTATAATTTTAGCAGATACTGGTGAAAGTGAGGTTTTTTTAGATAAAAATTTATTAGATATAGATGTTAATGAAGTAGATTATTTAGATAAAAATATTAATGAAATCATAGAAAGATTTTCCAAATTTTATTCAGCTACAGATGAAAAACATGATGTTAACGAATTTGAAAAAAATGTATCTAAAGAAAATCAATTAAGGACGAAAGGAATCGAAATTGGCCACATCTTTTATTTTGGTGATAAATATTCAAAATCTATGAAAGCTTTAGTTAATAATAAAGAAGGAAAAAATATAAACCCTCAAATGGGCTCATATGGCATTGGTGTTTCAAGGTTACCAGCAGCAATTATTGAGGCAAAATACAATGGTAATTATATGAAATGGCCAAAGACAGTNACTCCATTTAAAGTAGCNATTATNAATCTTGGTAAAAATGGAGATGAAGCTGATCAAAAATCNAATGAAATATATCAAAATTTAANTAATGCTAATCTTGANCCAATATTAGATGANACATCTGAAAATCCATCTAGTAAATTTAAAAANTTTGATTTAATTGGAATTCCATATCAAATTATAATTGGATCAAAATTAAAAAAAGATGAATTTGAATTTAAAGAAATTGGTGAAGANAAATTANTTCTATCAAAAGAANAAGTTATTAATAGGTTAAAAGAAATCTATAACATTGATAAATAAAGCTGAAATTTTAATTATTTCNAGATATCTAAANCCAAAAAANAAAGATGGTTTTTTAANAGTNATATCTAATTTTTCGTTTATTGGAATAATGCTGGGTGTAGCGNNATTNATTATAGTAATGTCTGTTATGAATGGNTTTAGAATAGATTTGCTNGACAAACTTCTAGGNTANCANCCNCATATTTCNTTTCAGTCTAAAGGAAAATATAATTTAGAAAAAGAAAGNATCANAAACCTTGCTAAAAAAAATAATTTTAAAATATNAGATCTNAACCTGGNAAATAANTCTGAAGCATTAATTCTNACNNAAAATAAAAATTATGGAGTTTTANTAAAAAGNTTTTCTAAAAATGAGATAAAAAATATTTATTTTCTAAAAAANTCTATTGTTNAAGGAAAAGTAAATGAAAATGGAATTGGNNTAGGATTAGAATTGGCAAGTAAATTGTCTTTAGGTNTAGGTGATAATCTAACNTTATTATCNNATAANACAGAAACGACCCCTTTTGGAATTTTGCCNAGACAATTTAATTTTAAAGTNAGTTTTATATTTAATACTGGAATGTATGAATTTGATAATAANTTTCTAATTTCAAATTTANATCAAAGTAAATTTTTTTCAAATNNAGAAAATGAAATTGAAATAAGAATAAANAACCCNGANAANTCAAATAACTTTACAANTGTNTTNAANCAAAAATATAANGATCNTCTTNTATANTCNTGGGTNNATAATAANAAAACATTTTTTGATGCNCTAAANNTTGAAAGAAANGTNATGTTTATTATTTTAACTNTAATTATAGTTGTTGCNGCTTTTAATATAATTTCTGTNTTAACNATTTTAATTAAAAATAAATCTAAAGAAATATCNATTTTAAGNTCAATAGGTTTTAGAAAAAATTCAATACTTAAAATTTTCNTNCTAACTGGAACATCAATNGGATTATTGGGGACAGCNCTTGGTGTNATGCTTGGTATTTTAATATCTTATTATTTNGAAAATATCAGGAGCTTTTTGAATAATAATTTTAACATTAATATTTTTCCTTCAGAAATATATTTNTTAAGTNAANTNCCATCCTATATTAATTATGACTCTGTTTTGTTGATTTCAATTTTTTCAATTTTAATCGTTTTTATTGCATCCTTATTTCCTGCTTTAAGCGCTTCCAAACTTGAACCCATTAAAAATCTAAAGAATGAATAAGAGTTTTTTAAAAATTAGAAATTTAAAAAAAAAATTTGTTGATTCTGCTGATGAAATTATAGTTTTAGACGATATAAATCTTGATTTAAAAAAAAATAAATTGGTAGCGTTAACAGGGCCATCAGGATCTGGGAAATCCACATTTATTCATTTGCTAGGATTGTTAGATATACCTGATATGGGAGAATATAACTTAAATTCTTCCAATAATTTGTTTAATTTAAATGATAAAGAAAAATCTGACTACAGAAGAACAAACATTTCAATTGTTTTTCAAAATTTTAATTTAATCTCAGATTTAACTGCATTGGAAAATGTAATGTTACCAAATCTGTATACGGGGGAAAATAAGTCTAAATCTTTAGAGTTGGCTAAAAATTTATTAACAAAAGCTGGTTTAGAAAATAGATTAAATCATACACCAAAAGAATTATCGGGTGGAGAGCAACAAAGANTTGCCATTGCCAGAAGCTTAATAAACAAACCTAAGCTTATTTTGGCAGATGAACCAACGGGAAGCTTAGACTCAAAAAATGCTGAAGTAATTTTAGACATGTTTATAAATTTTAAAGATGAAAATTCTTTAATATTGTTTGCAACCCACAATAAATCACTTGTTAATAAGTCAGATTTAGAATTAACAATTTCAAATGGAACTGTTAATTTTAATTAATGACGGCAGAAGTAATTAATTTAAAAATACATTCCCAGTTTTCAATTTGTGAAGGTGCAATAAAAATTGATAAATTGGTTAATTTCTGCAAAGAGCACAGTGTTACGGCAGTAGGACTTTGTGACTCTGAAAATTTATCTGGAGCTTTAGAATTCTCTACTCAGCTTAAGAAAGAGGGCATTCAACCTATAATAGGAACAAAAATTTATATAAAAGAAAAAATAGATGGAAAAATAACTTATGGAATAGTTTCCTTATATGCAAAAAATCAAATCGGTTATAAAAATTTACTAAAACTATCTTCCAAATCTTATCTTGATTTACAAGAAAATGACGACAAACCAAATATTAATTTAAATATATTAAAAAAATATCATGAAGGAATAATTATACTGATTGGTGGAAGTTTTAGTTATTTTTCAGATTTATTAGTAAAAAATAAAGATGAATACTGCTTTAATGAGATAAAAAAACTTAAAGATACTTTTGTTGATAACATTTATATTGAAATCCAAAGACATGATGAGCCTCATGAAAAACAACTTGAAAAGAAATTAGTAAAACTATCATCTGATATAAACATACCTTTAATTGCAACCAATGAAGTATTTTATCTGGAACAAGATTCACATAATGCTCATGATGCCTTTATTTGCGTTGGTAAAAAAAATTATGTTAATGAAAAAAACAGGTTAAAATATTCCAATCAGCATTATTTTAAAAAGACAAATGAATTTGACATTCTATTTGCTGATTTGCCTGATGCTCTCGAAAATAACAAAAACTTTAAATATAAATTTAATTATTTTCCAAAAAAAAGTAATCCATTACTTCCATCTTTTTATGAAAATGGAAAGGATACTAATCAAATATTAAAAGATAAAGCAGAGAAAGGTTTAGAAGAAAGATTAGAAAAATATGTTTATCCAAGGTTGGGTGAAAATGCTGATAAAAATGAAACAAAAAAAGATTATTTTGTCAGACTGAATTATGAAGTTTCTGTAATTTCAAAAATGAAATTTTCTGGTTATTTTTTAATTGTATCTGATTACATAAATTGGGCCAAATCAAATAATATTCCTGTTGGGCCAGGTAGAGGATCGGGTGCTGGCTCGCTTGTTGCGTGGTGTTTGTCTATTACAGATTTAGATCCTATCAGATTTGGTTTACTCTTTGAACGTTTTTTAAATCCTGACAGGATATCAATGCCAGACTTTGATATAGATTTTTGCCAAGAAGGTCGTGATGAAGTTATCAATTATGTTAAAGACAAATATCCAAATAAAGTTGCTCAAATCATTACTTTTGGAAAACTTCAAGCTAGAATGGCATTACGTGATATTGGTAGAGTTTTGGGCTTACCTTATGGAAGAGTAGATCAGCTTTGTAAAATGATACCATTTGATCCGTCTAGACCATTATCTTTAGCGGAGTCAATTGCAATAGAACCAAGATTACAAGAAGCTGAAAAAAACGATCCAGTAATAAAAAAACTAATTAATTATGCTCTTAAACTGGAGGGTTTATATAGAAACGTAGCAACTCATGCAGCGGGAGTTGTTATTGGTGATAGAAACTTAGATGAATTAGTTCCTCTTTATAAAGATTTATCTTCAACGTTACCAATTCCAGTTACTCAATTTGATATGAAATCATCGGAGGACGCTGGTTTAGTTAAGTTTGATTTTCTTGGTTTAAAAACTTTAACTGTAATAAAAAAAACTATAGAGTTTATTCAAAAAGACAAACCTGATTTTGATTTAAGCAAAATCAATCTAGCAGATCAAGAAACTTTTCAACTCCTTAGTTCTGGAGAAACCATGGGTATATTTCAGCTCGAAAGCTCCGGTATGAGGGAAGTTCTAAAGCAATTAAAGCCAAATAAATTTGAAGATATTATAGCATTAGTAGCGTTGTACAGACCTGGCCCTATGCAAAATATCCCAACTTATATTTCTAGAAAACATAAAAAAGAGGAAGTTGACTACATTCATACAAAATTAGAAAATATTTTAAAGGAAACATATGGAGTAATAATTTATCAAGAACAAGTGATGCAAATTGCTCAAGCCTTATCAAATTTCAGCGCAAGTAAAGCTGATATTTTAAGAAAAGCTATGGGTAAAAAAAAGTCAGCAGAAATGGAGCGACAAAAAAAAGATTTTATAGATGGTGCTGTTAAAAATGGTATTACAAGGGATCAAGTCATTTATATTTTTCAATTAGTAGAAAAGTTTGCACAATATGGATTTAACAAAAGTCATGCTGCTGCATATGCATTAATTGCTTTTCAAACAGCATACCTAAAAACTCATTATCCAATATATTTTTTTTGCGCCTCTATGAATACAGAACTATCAAATACTGATAAATTAAATTTGTTTTACGAAGAATTAAAAAGATTAAAAATTGATATTAGACCACCAAATATTAATTTTTCATATGCAGAATTTTTGCCCAGAGACAAAACTATTTATTACGCATTATCAGCAATAAAAGCTATTGGTTACGATGCTATTTCAAAAATCGTAGATGAAAGAGAGAGAAATGGAAAATTTAATTCAATTTCTGAATTTTTAAACAGAGTAGAAAGTAAAAACTTAAATAAGTTACAATTAGAAGGATTAATTAAGTCTGGTTCGTTAGATATTTTAGATAATAATAGAAAAAAACTTTTTGAGAATGTTCCAGAATACATAAAACAATCAAAATCCTCAGATGAAGTTAGTGATAATGAACAAGACCAATTATTTTCAAATGAAATTGAGAATGATCAAATAAATAACAAAGAATTCAATGTATTAGATTGGGATAAAAATGAAAAAATAAAAAAAGAATTCGAGTCAATTGGTTTTTTTGTTGGAGAACATCCTTTAAAATCAAATCTTCAAGTCTTAAAAAAATATAACGTATCTTCATATCAAGAATTAAAAAATAATAACACTCTTAAAGATGGAATGATTGCTGGAACATTGATTTCAATTCAAGAAAAAAAAACCGCAAAAGGCAATCCTTATGCGATCATCAAATTAGTTGATCTCAGTTCAATGTATGAACTTTTTATATTTTCAGAAAAATTAGTAGAAAATAGATCTAATCTTGTTGTCGGTAATTCTTTTTTAGTAAAAGTAAAGAAAGAAACCAGTAAAGAAAATATTGAAAGAATTAATTTAGAAAATATATTTTTTATCGATGACTTGAAAAATCAAACTATTGATCAAGTAAGTTTCAAAATTGATAACATCAAATCTTTAGATGTTATTAAAAATAGATTGAAAGAGAAAGGTTCTTCAAATGTAAATATTATTTATAAAGATAAAAATTCTAAAAAGTATTCTTTTAGAATACACCATAAATTAAATGTAAGACCATCTGATATTGAATTTCTTGAAAATTACCAGATTAAGCCAATTTTTCAGTAAATTTTCAGTTGAAATTTTAATGATCAGTTATATAAGCCTCATAAAAAAACGCACAGAGAAAGTGGCTTTTGCCCCCGGTCTGCATTTGCAGTAGCTTCTCTGGAGGATTAACCGGAAAGGATAAAATGAACTTACCAGAAGTAACAGTAAAGGACCTGTTAGAGGCAGGCGTACATTTAGGACATAAAACTTTTAGATGGAATCCAAAAATGAAACCTTATATTTTTGGAGAAAAAAACTCTATTCACATTATAGATTTATCAAAAACATTAGAACTTTTAAAAATAGCGCTATTAGAATTGCATAAATCTGTATTAGGCGGTGGAAAAGTATTATTTGTGTCTACAAAAAAGCAAGCTTCAGAACTTATAGCTGAGGTTGCTAAAGAAACAGATAATTATTATGTAAATTTTAGATGGTTAGGAGGAATGTTAACCAATTGGAATACAATTAGTAATTCAATAAAAAGATTAAAAAACCTTAAGAAAAACTTACTACAAGAAGACTCTGGTTTTACTAAAAAAGAGTTAATCAAAATGAATCTTGAAAAAGAAAAGTTAGAAAGATCTTTAGGCGGAATTTCTGAGATGAAAAAATTACCAGATATAATTTTTGTGATAGATACAAACATTGAGTCATTAGCCATTTTGGAAGCTAAAAAACTTAATATTCCTATTATTGGAGTGTTGGATAGCAATTCAGATCCAGATAACATTGATTTTCCAATTCCAGGGAATGATGATGCGCGCAGGTCAATTAATCTTTATTGTGATTTAATTAAAAAAACCATTTTAGATGCAAAGAAAAATATTAAAGTTTCTGAAAAAAAAGAAAAATCAAAAGAAGATTCAAAAGATCAAAAATTAAGTAATAAAAAGGAAATAAATAAGGAAGATAAAAATGTCAGTGCTTGAAAAAGTTAAAGAATTAAGGGAAGTTACAGGTGCAGGCATGCAGGATTGCAAAAATGCTCTTAAAGAAAATAATAACGATATTGATAAATCAGTAGAATATTTAAGAAAAAAAGGTGTTTTAAAAGCATCTAAAAAAAGTTCAAGAGATGCAGCTGAAGGATTAATCATTATTGGTGAAAATGAGAATAATTTTACTTTAACCGAAATTAATACCGAGACTGACTTTGTTGCTAAGAATAATGAATTTATAGAATTTTGCTCAAAGGTTTCTGAAGTAAGTTTGAATGCAAATAGCTTAGATGAATTGCAAAATCAAAAATTAAATGATTCAACTATTCAAGAGTCTATTGTTAATCTAATTTCTAAAATTGGTGAAAACATTAAATTAAGAAGATTTGAAAATATTAATAAAGATGGAAAAAAAATAAGCTATTATATTCATAATAAATCAAGTGATTTAACTGGAAAAATAGTTGCTGTAGTTAAGTATAATTCAAGCAAAGTTGAGTCAAAAAATTTGTCAAACAATGTTTGTATGCATGTAGCCGCTATGTCACCGATGTCATTAGATGAAAAGAGTTTAGATAAAAATTTTCTTGAAAGTGAAAAAAAGATAATTGAAGAGCAACTAAGTAAAGAAGGAAAAAAGCCAGAGATAATTAAAAAAATTATGACTGGCAAATTAAACAAAGTTATATCGGAAAATACTCTATTAGGACAAAACTGGGTTGTTGATCAGGATATAACAGTTAAAAAAGCTATTGAAAATTTCAATAAAGATAATTCAGATAATTTTGAAATAATTAGTTATCATAAGTATAAAGTTGGTGAAGGTATCGAAATTAAAAAAACTGATTTTAGTGAGGAAGTAAAATCATTAACTAAATAAAAAAATGACTACAAATGACAGATTAAAATCTTTCGAAAAAAAAATGGAAGATTCAATTATTTCACTCAACAAAGATCTTTCAACAATAAGAACAGGAAGAGCTCATTCTTCGATGTTAGATTTAGTAAAAGTCGACGTTTATGGTCAATCATTGCCAATTAATCAAATTGGAACAATTAGTATTTCTGATCCTCAAACTCTATCAATTCAAGTATGGGACTCAAATAATGTAAAATTTTGTGAAAAAGCCATTAGAGAGAGTGATTTAAATTTAAATCCTATAGTTGATGGTCAGTTATTGAGAATACCAGTTCCAAAATTAAATGAAGATAGAAGAAAGGAACTATCTAAAATTGTAGGTCAACAATCAGAAAAAATAAAAATATCTATTCGAAATATTCGAAGAAATGGGATGGATTATTTGAAAGAAGAAGAAAAAAATAAAAATATTAGTGAAGATGAAAGTAAGAAACTTTCCAACGATTTACAAAAATTAACAGATGAATTTGTAAAAAAAATAGAAATTAAAATAAAAGAAAAAGAACAAGAAATTCTTAAAATATGATACACCCTAATCATGTTGCCATAATAATGGATGGTAATGGAAGATGGGGTATTAAAAATTTCAATAATAGAGCAAAAGGGCATGAATACGGTGTCAAAAATATAAAACCAATTATAGAATTTTGTATAAGTAATAAAATTAAAAATCTTACTTTGTATGCTCTGTCAAAAGATAATTTTCTTAAAAGGAAAAAAAAAGAATTAAAAAATATTTTTTATTTATTTGAAAAATATTTTAATAAACAAAAAACTTTTTTTGAAAAAAAAAAAATTAATTTATTTTTTATAGGTGAAAATACTGGACTACCTAATAATATAAAAAAAATCATGTCTTCAATTAACAAAAAGTCAGATATTAAAAATATAAATTTAAATCTTTGTATTGCATTTAATTACAGCTCAAAACTAGAAATTATAAAATCTTTTAAAAAAACCTTATCTCAAAATAAATCATTTAATACAAAAAATATTCAAAAAAACTTATTTACTGGAAAAATTAATGATCCAGAAATAATAATTAGAACTGGTGGTATGAATAGATTAAGTGACTTTTTACTATGGCAGTCAGCATACTCTGAGATATATTTTGTAAAAACTCTTTGGCCAGATTTTACTGTAAGAAAATTGAAAAATATTTTAACGCAATTTAATACAATTAAAAGAAATTTTGGCGCATGAGCTCAAATCTTAAGGATAGAACGCTATTTTCAATAATATTTGCACCAATTGTATTATTGGCTATTTATTTTGGCAATATTTATTTCAATATTTTATTATTAATTATTTTTATTAT
>NHGV01000005.1 GCA_002171085.1 Pelagibacteraceae bacterium TMED146
GCCCAAATTTTAATGCAATTTCCGCAAGTATAGGTGTTGCCATTAAAAATATAAAAATTGCTATGATGCCACCTATCACACTTGATATTGCTGCTAAACCCAATGCTCTTCCTGGTTCACCATTTTTTGCCATTTGATATCCATCTAATGCGGTGGCAACTGCAGGTGGCGCACCTGGAGCATTAATTAATATTGCTGTGATCGAACCTCCAAAGGTACCAGCACAATATAAAGCAGCCATCATTGAAATAGATGCAACTGGATCAAGACTAATTGTAAATGGCATTAATAATGCAATAGCCATAGGTGAACTTAAACCTGGTAGAGCGCCAACTAAAACTCCAATTAATACACCACCAAATATAAGTAAAATGTTTTTAAACTCTAATATTAAACCAAACCCTTTGATTACATCTTCCATAACTATTTAAAAAATACCTCCAATAATCCAGGCGCAAAATATAATCCTAGAAGTTGATTAAATAAAAACCAGACAAACCCTGGAAATAAAAGTGCATAAATTGCAACAGCCACATAATTTTTCTCACCCCACACAAGAGGTAATAATAGACATGTCACAAACATAGTTAATACCGCTCCAAGAAAATCTGTTAAAAAAACAATTGTAAGTAATAAAAATATTGTAATCCAAGTAATTGGTAGGGTTTTTTGATTTCTTTCTTTATCTATTTTTTCCACTTTTTGTGGAGTAAGTTTGAATTCAAATGGAATAATCGCTGTTAGAAAGAGTAATATAACTACTAAAATTTTTGGAAATACATCAGCATTAATCGTATCCCCTAATACTAATGGGGCTGGAGGAAATTTTCCAGCTTCATAATAAACAAACGCTCCAAATGCGACTAGCACAAGAGCTAAATATAAATCTTTTCTATGGAAAAACTTTGCGCCTGAATTTTCAGGCGCAAAGTTAGTTTCGTTAGACATATATCAACTTAAATTATTTAGTTAATCCTAAGCCTTTAAGAGCGATATCAGCTTTTTTGTAATTTTCTTTAAGCTGCTTGTCCCAAACTTCAGTTCCGGCTGGACTAGTTTTTGGATCAAGACCCGCACCTTTTAGATAAGTTCCAAAAGTTTCATGTTTCATTGCTTTTACTAAACCTTTTGAAATCTCATCAATAGTAGCTTGAGGTGTACCTTTCAAAACAGCATAACCTCTTGTTGTTACAACTTTAACGTTGTGACCCATTTCATATGAAGTAGGTACTTTTTTAAAGTCTGACATTTTTTTGTCATGTAACAAAATGATTGGCTTAATCTTTTTAGCTTCAATCATTGCAACGGCTTCAGATGGATTTAATAAAGTTGCTTCAATTTTTCCAGACACTAAAGCTTGTAAACTTTGCGCACCTGAACCAAAAGAAACAGCCTTAAATGGAATTCCAGCTGCTTGAGAATAAGAGTACATTCCAATATGCTCTGTACCACCTATTGATGCAATACCTGTAATAATTGGCTTTTTCTGTGCTCTTTTAATAAACTTTTTAATGTTGCTTAGCTCTTTATTTTTAGCGTTAACAACAATAAAGTTTGGCTCTTCCATTGCTCTAGCAACACCAACAAGATCGTCAATCTTCATGTTAGATTTGCCTCTAGCCATTGTGTACAAGTGAGACTCTGTAAGAGCCATAATTGTACAACCATCTTTTGGTCGAGTTAAAGTATAGTTTTGAGCTTTCGCACCAGAACCACCTCTTTTTCCAACAACTTGAATGTCAGTATTAAGTGTTCTTCTTGTTCTAATAGACATCATTCTAGCTGTAGTATCTGTACCACCGCCATAAGAAGCGTGAATAACAACTTGAACTAAACCATTACAAACTTTTTGCGCATAAGTAGGATGCTTTTTTGCAAATGATTCAGTTGCAAATGATGAGACTATTAGAGTTGATAATGCTAAAAAGCTACAAAGCCTTTTAATTTTTAAATTGAACATTTACCCCCCTTTAGTTATTTTAATTGATCAATTAAATTTATTTCAAACTAACATATGACTATAAGATATCAATATGTAAAACATCGTTTCACATTATGAAATTATATTCAAAATAAATGAAAAAATTTAATATTAATTTCCAACAACCCGGTGGAAAATTAAAAAAGGAAAATCAATTAGCTTATCGCATTGCAGTAATGGCATCCGAAGATTGGCAATTAACAAATGAAATTACAGAAATGGTTGGCAACAGAATTATTGATAATGCTGGTGTAGCAGTAGCTGCAATAAATAGAGAAGCGGTTAAAATTGCAAGATCACAAGCAATGCAATTTGAAAATAAAAAAGGAGCTACTCTTATTGGATTAGATCATAATAAAAAATTTGATTGTCAATGGGCTGCTTGGGCAAATGCGGTTGCGGTTAGGGAGTTAGACTTTCACGATAATATTATGGCAAAAGAAACCTGTCATCCAGGCGACTGTATCCCTACAATATTAGCAGTCGCTCAGCAAAAAAACTGCAATGGTGAAGATTTAGTGAAAGCTATAGCGACAAGTTACGAAACACAACTAAGATTATCAATGTCTATTGCATTAAACCCAAACCGAATTGATCATGTAGGGCATTTAGGACCTGCAATTACAAGTGCATTGGGAAAATTATTAAAACTAGATACAGAAACTATTTATCAAGCTATACAGTGGAGTGCGCATACTTCAATATTTACAAGACAAGGTAGAAAAGGACAATTATCTAGTTGGAAGGCTTATGCACCAGGGTTGGTTGGAAAAAATGCAATTGATGCAATTGATAGAGCTATGAGGGGTGACACCTCCCCTAGTCCAGTTTGGGAGGGTGATTACGGGATTATCCCTATATTAGTCAAAAAAGATAATAAAGATTTGAGTATAGAATTGCCTGAAAAAGATGAGCCACGGACTGGTATCCTAGGAACATTTACAAAAGAGCATTCGGCTGGTTATCATGGAAACTCCATAATTGATCTAGCTTTTAATGTTAGAAAAAAAATTAAAGATCTTAAGCAAGTAAAAAAAGTTAATATTTATAGCAAAGAGTATACTCACATTGTCATGGGAAGTGGGAGTAACGATAGAGAAAAATATAGTCCACTAGCTTCAAGGGAAACATTAGATCACTCAGTTATGTATATTTTTGCAGTCGCTCTAGAAGATGGTGAATGGCATCATGAGAAAAGTTATAGTGATGAAAGAAAAAATAGAAAAGAAACAGTCGAACTTTGGAATAAAATTGAAACATTTGAAAGTGATAAATGGAATAAAAAATATTATGATGAGCCTGATCCATTAAAAAAAGCTCAAGGTGCTGAAGTAGAAATTATACTTAATAATGGAAAAAAAATAGTAGACCAATTAGAATTTGCTAATGCTCACCCAAGCGGCAGAGCTCCATTTAAAAGAGCAGAATATATAAAGAAAATGGAACCTTTATTTGAAAATATGATAAACAAAAAAGAGCAAAAAAAATTTTTAGATTTGATTAATAATTTGAAAAATCTTTCTTGTGACGAGTTAAATCAATTAAATGTTATATGTGATGAAAATAAAATTAATTTTGATAAGAATAATATAAAAGGTATTTTTTAATGGATATTCAACAAACACTCACAAAATATATATCTGAAGCTCTATCAAATGAACTGCCAAAAGAGACTGAGTTAAATACGAGATTTCATCTTTTAGACACCATGGTGGCTATTTTAACAGGGAGACTCTTGCCTCCAGGTAAAAAAGGGTTTGAATTTTCTAAAAACCAAGGGGGTCCAAAAGAGGCAACGTTATTAGGTAATGATATTAAAGTATCTGCAATTCATGCTGGTTTTGCAAATGGAATGGCGGCACACGCAAATGAAACGGATGACTCTCACACAAACGGTAGATTTCATCCTGGGTGTGCTATTGTTCCAGCCACTCTAGCAATAGCTGAAAGAGAAAATTTAAATTCTGAAGAAATTCTAAAAGCTATCGCACTTGGTTATGATATTGGAGTTAGAATTACGACAAGTTTAGGTTACGAAACTCCAAAAACAACTATCTTTGCAACACATAGTTTGGGTCCAATTTTTGGATGTGCTGCTTCAGCTGGTGCTTTATTAAAATTAAACCATCAACAATGTAATTATTTGTTATCTTATACAATACAACAGGCATCTGGTTTAGCTTGTTGGAACCGAGATCCTGATCATATTGAAAAAGCTTTTGTCTTTTCTGGAATGACAACTAGAAACGCAATTTATTCTGCTCTTCTTGCTAAAGAAAACTTTACATCTGTCACTGATCCACTTTTAGGAGAAAGGGGGTTTCATGAAGGATTTGCTCATAACCCTAAGCCTAATTTAATTATAAATGAACTAGGGAAAAAATTTGAAATTGATCATTCATCTTTAAAAAAATGGTCAGTAGGATCGCCTATTCAATCGATGATGGATGCAGTTGAGTATCTTTTAAAAAATAATGACTTTAATCATAAAGACATTAAAGAACTTACAATAGAAATTCCATCAGACCGTTTCCATATCATTAACGATAGAGAAATTCCTTCAATAAGTGCGCAACATTTAATCGCAGTTCATTTGATTAAAAAAACTATGGGTTATGATGAGGCGCATGATGAAAATCTTTTTAATGACCCAGATGTGGTTGCTCTAAGAAAAAAAATTAAATCAGTATCAAGTGATGAACTGGCTCAAGCAAGACCTGAAAGACAATCAAAAATAACAATTCTACTAAATGATGGTAAAAAACTTTTTTATCATGCAAGTTCAGTTAGAGGGACGCCTGATAACCCAATGGATAAAAATGATATCACTGCAAAATCAAAAAGATTATTTAAAGTATTTAGCAATTCTAAAACTGATGATCTAATTGATTGTATTTTAAATAAGAACTTTACAATTAAAGAACTCGTAGAGCTTTCAAACTTAAATATTTGATGAAAAAAAATTTTTGTATTGCTGCTATTGTTGTGGCAATTTCAGAGTATATATCCTTTTTAATATTATCTAACTATTCGATTATAATATCATCTGCAATTCTATGTATCTTTGTGGGACTGTTAATTAATAATTTCCAAATAAGAAACTTTAAAAATATAAATGAAATTCTAACAAAAAAATTTTTAAAAATTGGAGTTGCTTTAATTGGTATTAAAATTAGTTTTTTTGAATTTTATAATTATGCAAGTACTTCTGTTTTTATTATTCTTATAAATTTTTTATTGGTTTTTGTTTTAATTAAAATTTTAAACTCAATTTTTAATTTAAATAAAGGTATGATTAGTTTGTTAGGAATTGGCTCCTCAGTATGCGGTATTACAGCTATTATGGCAGCAAGCTTAGTCATGAGTAATAAAAAAAATGATATTACATGCGCAGTTGCCGTAATAACTCTTATTGGCACTTTATCTGTATTTTTTTCACCATTTTTCGCAAATTTAATTTTTGAACAAGAGCAAATCAAAGCAGGAATATTTCTTGGTGCAACAATCCATGATACATCTCAAGTAATAGCAGCAAGCACTATTTTTCAAAATATATATGACAATACTCAATCCTTCAATGCAACAATATCAACTAAATTGGTTAGAAACTCTTTTTTAGTTATTTTGATACCTTTGCTAACTCTTTATTATTCATCTCAAAAACAAAAAGATAAACTAAAATTTTTTAATTTGCTTCCACCTTTTATTATTTTTTTCATTCTTTTAGCTATAATTAGAAGCGCAGTTGATGCAACAATTGATGCTAATATATTATCTGATTGGGAAAAATTAGTAGGTTTTGTTTCAATGGTTTCAAAATATTTAATACTATTTGCATTATTTGGACTTGGATCTAGTATTTCCATTAAAGATTTAAGTAGATTTGGTTTTAAACCTTTCTTGATTGGATTTTGCATTAGTGTGATATTAATAAGTTCTACAACTATTTATTTAAAATTAATCTAGTGGAATTAATAAATTTATATTTACCAGACAATGTATCCTTAGCTGGTGCGTTTGTACTAATAGTAATTAATTTACTATGTGCATTTATTTCTACTGCACTTAGTTTAGGCGGGGGGCTTTTAATGCTTGTAAGTTTATCATTTTTTGTGCCTCCAATAGCTTTAGTTCCTGTGCATGGAATAATTCAGCTTGGCTCAAATTTTGCCAGAATTTTTGTTTCACTTAAAGATTTAGATATAAAAATAATATTACCTTTTATGGGTGGAACTCTTATTGGTTCATATTTCGGTGCTAATATTGTTGATATACTATCTCCAGCAATTGGACAAATCGGAGTAGGACTGTTTATTATGTATTCATTGTTTGGCAAGTTTCCAAAGCTTGGGAAAAAATATATTTTTTTTGGAGGAGTTGCTTCATCCACCATGTCGGTAATATTTGGAGCATCAGGACCACTTGTTGCAACTTTAATAAAAAATATGAATTTTAATCCTTTAAAGCACGTCGCAACACATGGATCAATGATGACTTTTCAACATCTATTTAAATCTTTTGCTTATTTTTTTATTGGATTTTCTTTTCAACAATATTTGCCATTAGTTACTGTGATGATTTTAGTTGGTTTTCTTGGGACCTATCTGGGAAAATTAGTTCTTATTTCAAAAGGACAAAGTTATTTTAAAAAAATATTAAGTATAATTTTATTCTTTGGGGCAATTAGATTAATTTATTTTGGTTTTCAAAGCCTATAAACGAGGGGTAATATGCAGAACCAAAGTCAAGAGAGAAATGAAAATTTTGACTTAAACTAAAACCTCACCTCTCATAAGAGGTCTAAACGTTCTATACATAATTGCTGATTTTGCATAAGGCTTGCCATTAACCTGTTCTATAACAGCTCCAGCAGTCATAATCCCTGACGGATTTCCAGCTCTTAGCTCTAGAGGGTTTGAGTCTTTTTTTTTTATTAAATTTGGAATTGTGCCTTCAATAGCTGCGGCTACACCAATATTCACTCCTGCAGTTCCCATAATAGCCTTATGAGTTTTTCCCATTGAAAACATCCTTGCAGTTATATCTTGATCATCAGCTTTTATTTTAGATTTATCTAAACTAATATAATCTTTAGAAGATGTTACTATCCCAATTCTTGGAGTGTTCATTGCTACTTCTTTTTCAGATTTTGCCAATCCACATAAAACAGCACATTTTCTTCTGACTTTTTGAATAATTTCCATTTTTTCAATATTTGAGTCTAATTCATCAGGACTTTCAGTTCCTTTTAATCCTAAGTCGTCTGCAACTATATAAATTAATGGAGTTGCTGCATCGACAATGCTTACTTTTATTTCTCCAAAACCATCTATATTCATTTCATCAATCACATTACCTGTAGGTAATAATTTTCCAGTTCCCGATCCACCTGGTTCTAGATAATCTAACCTCACCTTTGAGCTTCCACCATAAACACCTGCAATTGAATAGTCTCCCTCAATTTCAGGTTTACCATCTTTAACGTTAAATGTTGAATGGATAATCTTATCTGTATTTACCTGATAAATTCTAATTTTATTTTCACCTTCTTTTGCTTTTATAATTCCTTCTTGAACTGCATATGGTCCTACTGCTCCGGATAAATTTCCACAATTATTATTCCATTCAGCGATCGCTTGATCAACTGCAATCTGTATAAAGTTATAATCAACATCTGCATCATCTCTTTCAGATGGGCTTATGATTACACACTTTGATACTGAAGATACACCGCCACCCATCCCATTTAATTGTCTTTCATTTGGATCAGGGCTACCAATAACTTTTAAAAAAATATCACTAAGTTCTTTTTCATTTTGTGTAGGTAAATCTTTTTTTTGGAAAAAAACTCCCTTGCTTGTTCCACCTCTATAATATGTTGCCTTAATCCATTTTTGACTCATAAATTTATGCCTCCTTATAAGCAGTAGGCAAAATACCACCATTTTTCCAAAAAATAACTTCTTCAGGAACATCTAATCGAACATTTAATTCAGTATCAATAATATCGCCTGTATCTTTATGAATTTTCATTAAAACTTTCTTATTATCATCGCTAATTTTATTTAAACCCATAATACTAAATTGGTCAGTGCTTTTGATTTCTAATTCTTCAATACCTTGGTCTTTGGTAAACTCCAAAGGCAATAATCCCATTCCAACTAAGTTGGACCTATGAATTCTCTCGAAACTTTTTGCTACTATCGCTTTAACACCAATTAACAATGGACCTTTAGCAGCAACATCTCTCGAAGAGCCACATCCATAATTTTCTCCAGCTAACACTATAATTTCTTTTTTTTCTTTTTTATATTCCATTGCGGCTTCATAAAGTCTCATAATTTTATTTTCTGGATACTTAACTGTGATACTCCCCTCTTGATCTGGAGTCATTAAATTTCTTAATCTTAAACTTGCAAAAGTAGATCGTGCAACAATTTCATGATTTGCTCTTCTAGTTAAATAATTATTAAAATTTTTTGGATCTAAACCTAGTTTAGTCAAATAATCCCAGGCAGCAGTACCTTTTGTAATTACGCTTGAAGGAGAAATATGATCTGTAGTAACAGAGTCTCCTAAAAGTACAATTGGCCGTGCTAAATTAATATCTTTAATCTTATTATTTTCAGCATTGCTCATATATGGAGGTTTTTTAATGTATGTGCTTTCAGGCCAATCATAATTACTTGAGTTTGAAACCTTTAAACCTTCCCAAAGATCACCACCGTCATTAACCTCTTTATATTTTTCACTGAATGTTTCAGATTTATAAAATTGATTAATAATATTGTTTACTTCTTTATTAGATGGCCATAAATCTTTAAAATATATATCTTTACCATCTTTATCTTTTCCTAAACTATCTTTTGTTAAATCTTTTTTTATTGATCCTAAAATTGAAAATAAAACAACTAACCCAGGTGATGCAAGATATGATGCTCTAATATTAGGATGAATTCTTCCTTGAAAATTCCTATTTCCAGATAAAACAGCAATGGAGAAAATTTTTTCTTTTTCTATAGTATTTGCAATATTATCATCTAATGGTCCTGAACTTCCATTGCAAGTCGTACAACCGATACCAACCATATTAAAACCCAACTCATCTAAATATTTTTGCAATCCAGTTTGAACTAAAATTTCGGCAGTAACTTTGCTGCCTGGGGCAAAAGAAGTTTTTACTTTTTGATTTCTTTTAATTCCAAATTCAACCAATCTTTTTGCTATCAACCCCGCAGCAATGACATTTTTAGGATTAGCTGTATTTGTACAACTTGTGATTGCTGCAATCATTATATCAGCATCTTTTATTTTAAAACCAAGATTTGGAACTTCAAATTCATTATTTCTTAAATCTTTTTTATAAAGCATTTTAGAGTGCTCATTTACTAAGCTAGAAAACTTATCTAAATTAATTTTATCTTCAGGATTTTTTGGACCAGAGACGCATGGGGTTATAGAGTTAAGATCTAATTCTAAAACTCTATTATAATTAGGAGCATCTCCAGGATTTCTCCAAAGTTTTTGGTTTTTAGAATATTCTTCAACAATTTTTATATCTTCCTCAGTTCTACCGGTCATTTTTAAATACTCTAAAGTTGAATTATCTACTGGGAATAATACGTTTGTGGCTCCATATTCTGGCGCCATGTTAGAGATAGTTGCTCTATCGCCAACGGTCAAAGTTTCAACTCCATCGCCAAAAAATTCTATAAAACTTCCAACAACTTTATTCTCTCTTAAAAGTTTTGTTATATACAAAACCAAATCAGTTGAGGTGATACCTTCTTTTAAATTACTTGTTAATTTAACACCTACAACTTCTGGAACGGTCATTGGTATTGTTCTTCCGAGCATTGAAATTTCCGCTTCTACACCACCTACTCCCCATCCCATTACTCCAATCGCATTGACCATTGGTGTATGACTATCAGTTCCAATGCATGTATCAGGGTGAATTAAATTATATTGTTCTTTTTTTTCTCTCCATACAACTTTAGATAAATACTCAACATTCACTTGATGACAAATTCCAACTCCAGGAGGAATGACGTTAACCTTGTCTAAAAATTTAGAACACCACCTTAAAAAAGAAAACCTTTCAGAATTTCTTTCATATTCTTTTTTTAAATTTTTAATTTTTGCCTGATCATCACCAAAAAAATCAACTTGCAAAGAATGATCAATAACTACATCAACCGGAACATCTGGTTGAATTGTCTCTGAACTAATTCCTTTTTTTTGCAAAGCCTCTCTGTAAGCTAAAAAATCAACTAACATTACTTTTCCTAAAATGTCATGACTCAAAATTCTGTTTGGTGCGAAATTTATTGCAGATCCAATTTTACATTCAATAATTGACTGGACCTGTTCATCGGCATTGTTATTTCTTTTAAGAAATTTTTGCCTAATTATATTTTCTATTAATATTCGATATGAAAACGGTAATGTCTCAATATTTTTAATTTCGCTTATATCAGCAACATCATATTCTTGATTTTGAATTTTTATATTTTTAAAACTGCTTGGTATCATGCCATGCTATTGTAGCATGTTTCTCAAAACATACTGAAGAATTCCACCATTGATGTAATATAAAACTTCATTATCAGTATCAATCCTACAAGTCGTATCTATAGTTTTTGCAGTTCCGTCAGCATATTTGATTTCAACTTTTACATCCTGGAGAGGTTTTAAACCTTTCTCAACATCAATAACTGTAATCAATTCTGATCCAACTAATTTTAAATTTTTTCTATCCATGCCTTCTTTAAACTGCAATGGTAAAACCCCCATTCCAACTAAATTAGACCTATGAATTCTTTCAAAACTTTCCGCTATCACAACTTTAATGCCTACTAATTGAGTTCCTTTTGCCGCCCAGTCTCTTGAAGATCCAGATCCATAAAGTTTTCCGCCAATTACTACTAATGGAGTACCTCTCTTTTTGTACTCCATCACCGCATCAAATACTGTTGCGTCAGTTCCTTCTGGATAAATTTTTGTAAATCCACCCTCAGTACCAGGTGCAATTTCATTTTTAATTCTAATATTTCCAAAAGTACCTCTCATCATTACTTCATGATTTCCTCTTCTTGCTCCATAAGAGTTAAAATCTTTTTGAAGTATTTGGTTCTCCATAAAATAATCACCTGTTGGACTATCCTTAGGAATAGATCCTGCCGGAGAGATATGGTCTGTTGTGATCATGTCACCCAAAATTAACAGGGGTCTAGCGTCTTTAATTTCTTTAAAACCTTCGGGTTCATCTGACATCCCTTCAAAGAAAGGAGGTTTTTTTACGTAAGTTGAACCAGGGTCCCAAGAGTAAATACTTGTGCCTTCAGATGTGATTGATTGCCACTCTTTTGGTCCTTCAGATACTTTTGAATATCTAGATTTAAACATATCTGCGTCTAAACAAGACATTAACGTATCTTCAATTTCTTTATTTGTTGGCCAAATATCTTTTAAGAAAATATCTTGACCATCTTTACCCTTCCCAATTGGATCTTTGTAAAGATCAACATTCATTGATCCAGCAATTGCAAAAGCAACAACCAATGGCGGAGAAGCTAAAAAGTTAGCTTTTACAACTGGACTTATACGTCCTTCAAAGTTTCTGTTTCCTGATAAAACTGAAACAGCTAATAAATCATTATCTAGAATTGCATTGTTTATTTCATCCGGAAGTGGGCCTGAGTTACCAATACAAGTCGTACAACCATATCCAACGGTATTAAAACCAAGTTCATCCAGGTAAGGTGTCAAACCAGCTTTATTCAAATAATCAGTAACAACTTGAGAACCTGGTGCCAATGAAGTTCTAACCCAAGGTTTTGTTTTTAATCCTAATTCTGCAGCTTTTTTTGCAACAAGACCAGCTCCAACTAGCACGCTTGGATTTGATGTATTTGTACACGATGTAATTGCAGCAATCACAATCTTACCATCTTCAAGGTCATAATCATTGTTTTCAACTTTTACAGACTTTGGATTATCTCTTTTAGAAATATCTTTTAAAACATTTTTAAATGTAGCCGCAGCATCCGTTAATAAAACTTTATCTTGAGGTCTTTTAGGACCAGAGATTGTTGGAACAACAGTCGACATATCCAATGAAACTGTATCGCTATAAACTGCATTATCATCTGCCCACAAACCTTGCTCTTTTGCATAAGATTTTACAAGCTCAATTGTTTGGCTATCTCTACCTGATAATTGTAAATATTTTATTGTCTCGTCATCAATCGGAAAGAAACCACAAGTAGCTCCATATTCAGGAGCCATGTTTCCAATAGTTGCTCTATCAGCTAAAGTAAGATTTTTTAGACCTTCGCCATAAAACTCAACAAATTTTTCAACCACTCCTTTATCTCTTAAAATTTTAACAACGGTTAAAACTAAATCAGTTGCAGTAGTTCCTTCAGGCAATTTGCCTTTTAATTCAAAACCAACAACTTCTGGTAGCAGCATAGAAATAGGCTGGCCTAACATTCCAGCCTCTGCCTCAATACCACCAACGCCCCATCCTAAAACAGACAAACCATTTACCATTGTTGTATGACTATCTGTTCCTACCAAAGTATCTGGGTATGCAAAAGTATCTCCATTTATATCTGTAGTCCAAACAACTTTTGACAAAAATTCTAAATTAACTTGGTGGCAAATTCCAGTTCCAGGAGGAACTATTCGTAGATTATTAAATGCTTGTTGTCCCCATTTTAAAAAAGAATATCTTTCACCATTTCTTTCAAATTCTTTTTCAACGTTTTTTTGTAAAGCATCTTTAGATGCATTTATATCCACCTGGACCGAGTGATCTATAACTAAGTCTACTGGTGACAATGGGTTAATTTTATTAGGATCTTTATTTTTCTCTTGAACAATTTCTCTCATTGCAGCTAGATCGGCTACAGCCGGTATACCAGTAAAATCTTGTAGTAAAACTCTCGCCGGTCTGTATGCAATTTCTTTTGGAGACTTTTTTTCTTTTAACCATTCTTTAACAGCTATAATTTGGTCTTTATTAACTGATAAATCGTCTTCAAATCTTAAAAGATTTTCTAAAACTACTTTCAAAGATTTAGGAAGTTTCTCTGTTCCTTCTAATCCATTTTCAGCAGCTTTTTTTAGATTATAATATTTGTAACTTTTATTACCAACTTGCAAGTCTGACAAAGACTTAAAACTATCTAAACTTTTCATGGAGAGTTTTTTATTTAATAAAACAATAAAATCAACATTAATTAATGGGCAAATCGTTTCATGCCGCCATCAACGTGTATAAGTTCGCCGGTAATATAGCGAGCTAATGGCGATACTAAAAAAACAGCTAAACAGCCGAGATCCTCTGGCTCCCCAAAATAACCAACTGGGATATTCTCTTTTATAAATTTTTTTATCTCTTTTATATTTGGATGCCTTCTTTTTAAAATTTGCTCGGTATTTAACCTACCAGGAGAAATACAATTTACTGTAATTCCATCTTTAGCAACAACTCTTGACAACCCTTTTGCCCATGCATGAACTGCAGATTTAGCTGCATTAGCAATGTTCACTTCTCTTGGTTCAACTGAGCCTGTAATATTTATTACTCTACCCCACCTTTTTTTTTTCATTAAAGGTATAATTTTTGTCGTTAATTTTCTTAAAGCTGTAAAATTTAATGTCATACCTTCTTCCCATTGAGCTTCTGTAGCGTCCCAAGTCGTAGGTCGTGACCCACCTGCTGAATTAATTAAAATATCAGGTGATCCAAATTTCTTTTTACAAAAATCTATAATTTTTTGTGGAGCATCATTTTTCGTAACATCATATGGTAATGCATAAGCTATCTTTTTTTTTAATTTTGAGTTAATTGATTTTTCAACTGCCTTTAATGGTTTTGGTCTTCTTGAAACTAATATTAAATTACAACCTTCCATAGCCAATAAATTTACAATAGCTTTACCTAATCCTTGGCTGGCTCCAGTAATAATACAATTTTTGTTTTTTAATTTATAATTCATTTGTTTAATAAAGATTTTTGAATATGAACATGTCCTGACATAATTAATCTTGCATGTCTGGTGGTGCCAGCAATAAGATTTTTTATTTCGTCATTTTCATATTCTATTTCAAAACTCAATCTTGATATACCAGTTGGATGTTCAATTTCAAAATTTCCTTTGTCTGAGTAATCTGAATAAATATCTGAACAGATTGTTCCTTTCGATTTTGAAGCTGCTAGTAAACAAATTGATCCAGTTATAGCGTAACCATTATGACAACTCCAAGGCATAAAATACCTCGACTTAATACTACCTTTGTCCGGTTTTGAAATCAAAGCAACTTTAGGAATTACAGATTTACTTACATCACCAAACCCAATTCTTTTTCCAAGCTCAATTCTAATCTCACCCATTTCATCAATAAGTTTTTTGTTTTGATTTAATTCAAGGTGCGTCTCATTACCTGAAACTCCAAAATCATTTGCTCTAAAAAAAACAACTGGCATTGCGGCATCGACTAATGAACATTCTTTTCCATTAATATTATCAATTTTATTTCCGGTTGGAAAAAGTTTTTTTGTTTTTGCGCCAATAGAATCTAAAAATCTAATTTCTACTGGTGTTCCTGTATTTGGAACTCCATCAATTTTGAAATCACCATCATACGATACTTCACCTCCTGGAGTTTGAACAATTTCTTCAATTTTCATTCCAGTATTTACATCCCGAATTACTATTTTGGTCTGATCATTATTGACCTTAACTAAACCTCTTTCAACTGATGCAGGACCTACGCCAATTAACATATTTCCACATGAAGGTTTTGTGTCTACAATAGGTTCATCAATTTTGACTTGAGCAAAATGATAATCAACATCAACGTCTTTTTCTCCCGATTTTGAAATAATTGCTACTTTGCTTTTAACTGGATCCGCGCCACCTAAGCCATCAATTTGCCTTACATCAGGTGATCCCATTGCTGCTAATAATATTCTGTCTCTTTGATTTGTATCGTCGGGCAAATCTGACTTCAAAAAGTAAGGGCCTCTTGAAGTTCCACCTCTCATAAATAAACATGGTATTTTAATTTGATCACTCATAAATTTAGTTAATTGGCCAAGGTAATTCTATAAGATTCTGAATTATTCCAGGTGCAAAATCCATTACCATAAAATGAGAAATAATAGCAAGCATAACCCAGATGGATATTAAAGACACAAAACATAAAGAAGTTTTTATATTTGCAATTTTTTTCAAAAACCAAAAAACAAATAATCCAATCGCAACATAAAAACCTATAAAAATTGCTATTAAAAGTGGCAGTAAAAACCAAAAAATTGGCATCCAAAAAGGTTGAATATCATCTCTGTTGGCCATCTTGGCTTCTGAGTCATGCAGAACAACACTTCCACTTTTTGCAAACTTGATTTGATATATTAAGCTCAAAGAACATATAAACATTACAGCACCTACACCTTGAGGATAAATTTTTCCCAAAAAAGCTAAATCTTTAGTTGCCCAAATCGTATAAACCGCAATTAATGACATTAGGACTGCAAAATATAATTGCGGTTTACGAGTATACTCAATAACTTTTGCAGTCTGGCTGAATTTTTTAGCTTTATCAATTATTTTTAGTCCCGAAAGAATTGATAAAACACAAATAGCAATTAAAACTAAAAATATTGGTCTTAAAAATAATTCTTCAACACTATAAAACTGTATGGTTTGATATAAATTAGTTTCAATTCCATCGCTTAATACAAATCCAATCATTAATGCAACACGTGAATATTCAAACCTTTTCATATACACTGCGATAAGTCCAATGAGCATGGCAAATATAAGATCGCCCCAAGATCTACTAGAGTTGTAGATGGCAAAAAGTATAAGTGAAATTAAAAAAGGTGCAAGAATAGTAAAATTAATAGTAGTCAAGGATGAAATTGGTTTTGCTAAATAAACACATATTAAAGCTCCAAAAATATTTGCAATAGCAAGTGACCAAATTATTGTATAAACCAAATCAAGTCTGTTGTTTATTAATTGAATACCAGGTTCTACTCCAAGCAATATCAATCCACCCATTAAAACTGCTGTTCCTCCAGAACCAGGTATCGCAAATAACAAGGTGGGAATTAATGCTCCACCTTCTTTTGAGTTCGAGCTTGACTCCGGTCCAATAACGCCTCTTATGTCTCCTTTACCAAAATCTTCATTATTTTTTACCGATGTTTTAGCATGACTATAACTTATCCAGTCAATGCATGATCCACCTATGCCTGGAATTAAGCCTATAAAACTTCCTAAAAAAGAACACCTTAATACTAACCATTTATTTGATATAAAATCTTTAAAACCTTTTAACCACCCCGAAGACTCAAGTTTTGCTTTTTCTGATATTGCTTTATTCGATCTTAAAAGTTCAACAATTTCTGGTAAAGCAAAAATCGATATAGCCACTACCATTAAATGAATTCCATTTCCTAAATACATCACGACTGGGTTTTGAACCTCTAAAAAATTACTAAAATCTAATCTATATTCTGACGAACCTGGGGAAATTCCGATAGCTCCAATTATTAAGCCCAAACAAGCTGCGATTAATCCTTTAGATATACTTGCGCCTGTTAATGTTCCAACTATTGTGATTCCAAAAACAGCCAGCATAAGCATTTCTCCAGTACCAAATGCCAAGATAATTGGTTTTGCAATTTGTATGATCATTGTGAGTAAAATTGCTCCAAATAAACCGCCAAATAAAGAAGAGAAAAATGCTGCTGATAAAGCTCGAGCAGCTTGGCCTTTTTTTGCTAATGGGAAACCATCCATTACTGTTGCTTGTGCTGATACCGATCCGGGAACACCAATTAAAACTGCAGGAAATGTATCAGAGGTGGCTACCACAGATAATAACCCCATCATCATCGCTATTCCAGAAATTGGCTCCATACCAAAAACAAATGGCAATAAAAGTGATAGACCAACGGTTCCTCCAAANCCTGGAATAACCCCTACGATAAGACCTATAATAACACCCGNAATTAAAAAAAGTATAGATGGGCCTGAAACTATTGTTATGAATGCACTGAGCAGAGCATCTATCATATTAAGGTATATATTTAAAATAATAAATTGGGGAGTTTCCTCCCCAATTTAAAATTAAGTGTTTTATTTTTTACTTGCTAACCAGTTTTTGAGGTACTTGTAAGTGCTTCCTTTCATTGTAGAAGCATTTTTAAGAGCAACCTTTAAATCTTTGTTACCAATGTAGTGAGGGTAAGTTCCTAACTTTCCGTTAAGAACTTTCATAGCAGCTTTATCAGCTACAATTCCCGCAGCAGCTTTTTGCCAAGTTTTTACAACACTTCCTTTAGTACCTTTAGGCAACACAAGGAATTTTTGTGTAGTAAAACCTGCTGCAAACATTGCTGACCAGGCTTGGAATTCTGGACCACTTGGTTTTTTTCCAGTTACTTTTTCATAAACTTCAGTGAAACTAGGTAAGTTAGGGAAATTAGGATCTCTTACAATCTTATTTCCTTCTTGCACTCCCCAGGTCATTAAAGGAACCATTTCACCTTTATCAACTAAAGGCTTAATGTGCTTTTTGTATGAAGAAGATGTTTGATAATCAATAGTAGTTTCGCCTCTCATTATTGCGGCTCTACCACCTTTTCTACCTTTCATCCCGTATACAATCTTTACAGGTAACCCTAACATATCAAAAGCTAGAGCTGGTACAGCATCTAATGAACTTATACCTTGTGAACCGTAAAGTAATTTTTTTCCTTTTAATTTACTGAAATCTTTAATGATGTCTTTTACACCAAGATCGCTTCTCACATACACCACGCCACCAGTACCTGCACCATGTACAGCTACAAAATTTTTGTAGTCATATCTTACTCTTTTATCTTTAAACAAAAAAGGAAGCTGAGTTGAACCAGAAGTTGCTAAAACTACTAATCCATCTTTATCTTTTCCGTGTTTTGCTACATAGGTGTTAACAGAACCTATACCGCCACCTTCTGTAACGTTCTTAACTACAACTGATGGATTTCCAGGTAAATTTGCAGACAAAGGACCTGTCAGAGCTCTCGCTACTGCATCAGTTCCTCCACCAGCTTTAAATGGAACCCAAATAGTTACAGTTTTTCCAGAATAGTCTACAGAAAATGCTGCAGACGCTGAAAAAAATAGAGCAGCAAATACTGCTATAATTTTTTTTAACATTTATTTATCCCCCTAAATATTAGTTAGTTTAGATCGAAGATGACAAATATTATACTTAATGTAAAGAGGTTTATTGCCGTTAAGCTGTGATATAATACTTAATTTACTTAAATTTTAGATTGCATCCATTCTAATAAAAAATCTGCAATTTGATGATTGTTTTTTTCAAGCATCATCATATGACCATTTCCATGTATTTTATTGTCCTCAAGTCTTATAAAATCATGTTCAACTCCAGCTTGTTTTAAGAAATTGCTCGTCCCATGATCATAAGGTGCATGATAAGACGCTTCTGCAGATAAAATTAATATTGGAAGATTTTGAAGATTTATTAGTTTTCTTGCTGGCTCTTTTTGCAAATAACATTGGACGAGATCTTCTTTTGTCGGGCTAGTATCTAATTCAGCAGTTAGACTTTCATTTTCTCTTAAAGGTGGTTCAAATGTTAATGGTAAATATGTAATACCTCCTGGTCTATCGGGTTCTGAAGCGGTAATGTACCACTCTTTGTCACCTGAACGTTTTTTAACTGTTTTTGAATTTTTTAAATGCGATTGTTTGTGTCCTCCATAAGCGACATTATAAAATGGTGGTCCATTTGGCTCAATTGCAAGTAAACCTAATATTTTTTTTGGCCTTACATCACCGGCTAACCAACAAAATGGGCCACCTTGGCTGTGCCCAAGAACGAAGGCCAGGCCAATTAAATCTAAAAGTTCTGCAAGTGCGACACGTGACATTTTTTCAATCTCTGTTCGATCTGACATCGTGTTTACTTGTGAGGCTAAAAACTGTTCAAAATATTTATCTCCTCTTCTGCCTTTGTCTGGCCACTGAGAATGATACTTAGCTTGTGGCCAATTTCCTAGATCCTTCATAGAAGTAAATCTTCTTTCACAGTCATCAATATCTAATTCTCTATCAATATAATCTCCGTATAACCTACTCGAATATCCTGATCTTCCTCTTCCTGGCTGGTCAACAACGAATACTTCAAATCCTGCAAGTAAAAAATCATGAACCCAACCTCTACGCCCATCTGATGTTCCTAAAAAACCTACCCCAGTTTGTCCACCTCCATGTATGAAAATAATTTTTAGATTTTTTTTATGGTTTTTTGGTGTGAACTGTTCAACATACATAGTTCCTTTTGCAATTTCTTTATTATCGATATTTTTTTTTACGCCACCCACAAAAAAACATTTGTGATTTTTAATTTCTAGATCTTTAACATCTGTTGGGTGTGATTTTGTCAAAATTAGTTAATTCTTTTAGTGACACCGCCACGTTGTCCAGTATTTAATTGATTTGCAAAATTTGGATCCATTGGTCTAGGCTTTGGAGCATTTAACCAAACTCTGTAAAGCAATCTTTTTTTCGTGGGACACTCGTGATCTACAATCTTTGTTCGAGTGTGATAGGTAACTCTATTATTTAAAATTTGAATATCTCCTTCTTCTAACATCATCTTTAAATGAAACTCATCTTTTTCGGTTAGATGTTGAACATATTCAATTGCTTCTTGACTTAAATCATCTAAACCACCAGAATGTTTTTCTGCACCAAGTTCAATTTGAACTTTATTAAATCTTGAACACATTTTACCACCATAATAACTAAACACAGGTATTGGATGAGAGCTTAGCTCTTTTTCTGTTTTTCCTTTACCAATTAAATCAATGTAAAAACCTCTACAAAGAGGTTCTAAATATTCAGGTTTGTTTTTTAAAATTTCATTGTAAAGGGCAAGTGCACTTATAACTCCGCTTTCTCCTCCCTCTTTAGCTCTTTGCACACACAATAAAGCTACGTGATCACAGCTATCCGTGTGAGCATCAATTTTATTGGTGGTTCTGTGCAACCTAATTCCTTCACGGTATGGGTTGTCACTTTTAAGTTTATCTCCGTAATCTTTTACACCACTCATTAATTCGCCTTTAGAGTTTTGTGGAATACCGGATCCGAAATGAGAACAAATCCCCCAGTAAATAGTTTGAAGAGTTAATTCATCATATTTTTTAGGTTGTAGGCCTCTCAATCTTATAAAGCCTCGTCCTTTTTGCAAAATATCCAGTTGATCTGAGAGAACATTTTCTAATTTATTTAATTCAAAATCTTTTTTTGAAAAGGAGGTTGGTGCTAAATTCTTTTTAATTATTTGGCTAGCTGCATTTTCCAATTCCAATATTTCATCTTCAGAAAATTCATAGGTCCATTCATTTTCATTTTTGAAATCTGATACTTTCCAAACACAATTTTCTTTAATTGGTTTTTTTAAAATTTCCATTTCTTTACAATATTTTTAAATGCCAAGATTTTCAATTAATTTTTTTGTAAATTCTGTAGTTGACAATTTTCCACCAATGTCCGGTGTTCTAGTTTCTTTATTAATGACTGTTTTATCTATCGCATTTTCAATCATAGTTGATATTTTTTTTAACTTTTCTTCATTATTTTTTTTTCCTAACCAATCTAACAGCATAGCAGTAGACCCTATAAGTGAAACAGGATTGGCAATATTCTTACCAGCAATATCTGGTGCAGATCCGTGCTGAGCTTGTGCAATACAATAATCATCTCCAGCATTAATTGACTCTGCCAAACCTAGTCCACCAGCAATCTCTGAGGCTGCATCTGATAAATTATCTCCAAATAAATTTGTTGCTAAAATTACATCAAATACTGATGGGTCTCTAATTATTAAAGCTGACATAGAGTCAACAATTTGTTCTTTGTATTCAACGTCCGGATATTTTTTTGATACCTCTCGGGCACACTCTAAAAAAAGTCCATCACTAAATCTTAAAACATTCGCTTTGTGTATAGCTACGAGTTTTTTTCTTCTCTCTTGAGCATACTTAAAACCAATTTCAGCAATTCGAGTTGACCCTTTTCTTGTGATATTTCTAATCGATATTGCACAATCTTTTGTTGGCATTAACTCTCCAACCCCTTGGTACATATTTCGGTCAGAATAAAATCCTTCAGTATTTTCTCTCATTACAATACAATCAATACCCATTGGAAATTTTGTGGATTTACCTAGTCTATTTTTTGCAGGTCTTACATTAGCATATAAATCAAAATATTTTCTGATAACACCTGATGGATTAAGACCTCCTTCATTTGTAGGAGGGTAATCATTGTGCGAGCATGTTCCAAGAATGATACCATCACATTCTTCCCCGATTTTCAAGATCTCTTGTCTAAAAGTGGTTTTGTGTTTTTTTAAAGAAACAAAACCGATATCTTCATAAATAAGGTCAACACTCATATCAAACTTTTTAAGAGCAGCTTGTAAAACATTTATAGATGCTTTTACTATTTCAGGACCTATTCCATCACCTTCTAAAACTAAAAATTTAAGATTTTTCATTAAGTATATTTCATCTATATAGTATGTAATATTTAAAAAAAAAACAGATAAAATATACTCAACAAATAAAATGAATAAAAAAAAAAATATTAATATAAAACACAATTTACTTGAAAAATTTATTTGTCGAATTTATGAAAAATATAATATTCCAAAAAATTATGCTTCTATTATTTCAAAAGGAATAGTAAGAGCAGATGTTCGTGGTATATGGTCTCACGGCGTAATTAGAGTTCCAATATATTGTAAGCGTATTGAAAAAAAGGTTGCTAATCCTAGACCAAAAATAACATTCAAAAATATTTCAAAAAATATTTTTCATATCAACGGTGATAATTCATTAGGTTTTGTTACATCAACACTTGCAATGAAAAAGTGTGTTCAAGTTGCAAGAAAAAATGGTGTAGCAATAGCAGGTATTTATAATAGTAATCATTTTGGAATGGCGGCAAACTATTTAGAAATAGCTACCAAAAATAATTGTATTGCTTGGATTTTCACTTCTTCTTCACCAGCTTTGCCACCACATGGTGCGATGGCGGCACATTTTGGTACTGCCCCATTTGCTTTTGGTGCACCGACAGCAAATAAAAAAAAACCATTTATATTGGATATGGCCTGTTCTGCAGTCGCACGTGGAAAATTAAAATTTGCAGCAAAAAGTGGAAAAAAAATACCATACGGTTTAGCTTTAGATAAATTTGGAAAACCTACAAATGATGGTGCTAAAGCATTTGAAGGGATAATGTTACCTTTTGGAGGAATGAAAGGAGCTGGTATTTCTTGGATGATGGATATAATTGCTGGAATATTTACAGGAGGTTTTCATAGTGGAAATGTTAAGAATCAATTTGGAAATAACTTTTCAGGACCTGCAAATGTTGGTCATTTTATAATATGTTTAAAAGCTGATTTATTTCAAAACAAAAAAAATTTCCTAAAAAAAATTGAATATGGAATTAAGAAAGTAAAAAAATTAAAAAAAGCGAAGAATTTTAGTGAGATCTTACATCCTGGTGAGCCTGAATATAGAGCAGAACAAAAAAATTTAAAAAATGGTATATTAATACCTTTTGAAGTTGCAAATGATCTTAAGGCTTTGGGCAAAAAACTAAATGTTAAATGTCCCTTTTAATTTAAAGCTGCAGAGTGACCAGCGATTTTACCAAATACTGCTCCAGATGTAAGACCACTTCCACCAGGATAATTAAAATAAAATATTCCACCAACCATTTCTCCAGCAGCATATAATCCTTTAATTGGCTTCATGACTTTATTCAAAACTTGACAATTTTTATCGACTCTTAATCCCCCAAACGTAAATGTAATTCCACAAGTTACTCCATAAGCATAAAAAGGAGGCTTATCAATTTTGTTTGCCCAATTTGTTTTATTTACTTTCAACCCATCGGTACATCTTCCATCTTTAATCGTTGGATCATATTTGATATCATCTCTAATTGAGTCATTATATTCTTTAATTGTTTGTAAAGCTTTAGCGCTATTTACTCCTGAAAGTTTTTTTACTAACTCTTCAAGAGTTTTAGCTTTAACCATAGTTGCAGACTTTACGTCGTATTCTGGATACAGCATATGTCTGACTTTTTGATCAAAAATTTGCCAACCAATTTGATTTGGTTGTTTTATTACTTCTCTTCCAAATTTTGCGTACGTATAATTCCGAAAGTCCTCGCCCTCATCAACAAATCTTTCTCCATTTGCATTTAAAACAATGCCCCAAGGGTAACTAATTTTACGATACTTATTACTTATTTTTAAATCACTAAATTCAGGTCCATTCATATCATGAAACACCGCATGACAACCTGACCAGTTTCCATAAGGAGACGCTCCAACTTTTAAAGCCATGGTTAGACCATCACCTGTGTTATGCTTTGTACCTCTGACTTTGGCCATTTCCCAACCTGGCCCTAAATATCTTGTTCTCATTTCAGAACTGGATTCAAATCCTCCACAAGCTAATACGATTGACCTAGCATATATTTTATGTGGTTTGTTTTTATGTAATACTTCAACACCTTTGATTTCGTTGTCTTCATAAATTAAATCGATTGCTGCTGAATCATATTGAATTTTAATTCCATTTTTTTTTGTAATTTTTAATAATGAGTCTACTAATTTTTCACCTTGACCATTGACTTCTAATGTCAGACCACCCCAATATTTCATTACACCATTTACCTTAAAAGATTGTCGACCTTCAATTGGTGTAAATTTTAAACCTTTTTTACTTAGCCAGTGTACTGTTTCAAAACTTTTTGAGGTCAATATTTTAGACAAAACTTTATCAGTTTTACCATCAGTAACCTTTTTCATATCTTTTAAAAAATCACTTACAGTATATTTTCCATAATCAATACTATTTGAATTTTTTAAGCTTGGAATAATTTTTTTTAAATCTGAAAATCCATTATAAGCAAATCTATATGCACCATTTGTATATCTGCTATTTCCACCACGCTCTTTTTGAGAAGCTTTTTCTAATACTAAAATATTTTTTGCACCATTGTCTTTTGCAGCTAACGCAGATGACAAAGCGGCATTTCCAGCTCCAACTACTACTACATCGTATTTATTCATATAATTGTGTTTAATGTATTTTATTTTTTATTAAAAGATAAAAATTATTTTACAATATGAAATCATTAATTTATTTTGAAACATATGTCAGAATTTAAAAAAAAATCTTTAGAGGAATGGAGAAAGGTATTAGATCCAGAGCAATATATTATTATGCGCGAAGAAGGTACCGAAAGCCCAGGTAGTAGCGAATTAAATCATGAAAAAAGAACAGGGTCATATCATTGTGCGGGTTGCGATACACTATTATTTGACTCAGAAAAAAAATATGAAAGTGGAAGTGGATGGCCTTCTTTTTTTGAGAGTAAATCTGGAGTATTTGAAACAAAAATTGATCATCACACCGGTTATCCAAGAACAGAATACCATTGTAAAAATTGCGGAAGTCATCATGGACATATTTTTGATGACGGCCCTCAACCAACTGGCAAAAGATTTTGTAATAATGGCAAAGCTTTAAAATTTAAGGTTAAAGATTAATTATGAATGAATTTAGGGATATAAGTAAAGTTGGTTTTATGAAACACAATGGTGGATTAGAGTTTCGTAAAATATCTGATGATGAGTATGAATTTAAAACTGAAATTCAAGATTACCATATAAACTCAGGTGGAGTAACTCATGGGGGTTTTATCATGTCAATGCTAGACTCTGGAATGGGAACTGCTGCGCATCAGTTGATTGAAGGAAAAGCGGTTACCATTAGTTTAAATACAAATTTTATTGCAGGCTCAAAAGCCGGTGATAAAATTATTGGCTTTGCTAAAATTAAAAAAAAAACTCGTTCATTAATCTTTATGTATGGTCATTTAAAATGTGAGGATAAATTACTAGCCAGCGCAGAAGGTATATGGAAAATAATATAGCTATATGAGTCAAGATGGAGCGACAAAAACTCTTGCGAAATTTGCTGTAGAATTAGAATTTAATAAAATTCCAGAAAATATTTTAAATTATTTAAAACTTCTTTTTTTAGATGGTATTGGGTGTTGTATTCATGGAAATACTTTGGAGTGGACTAAAACTTTAGAAGAAGTTGTCACCAATAAAGAAGATAATAATCAATGTAGTATTATCGGCACGAACAAAAAAACAACCTTATTAAATGCAGTTTTAATTAATTCAACAGCGGGTCATGGATTTGAGTCTGACGATATTCATAGAGAGTCGATATTGCACCCAAATTCTATTATAGTTCCTGTTTCAATTAACGTTGCTGAAAAAATAGGAAATATAAATGGTAAAAAATTTTTAACCTCGATTGTTGCAGGCTATGAAGTTGCAACACGCATAGGTTCAGCTGCTGGTACAGAGCTTTTACTTAGAGGTTTTCATCCCCAAGGAACTCATGGGACTATAGCTGCAGCAATCACCGCTGGAAAACTTATGGATTTTAGTACTGATCAGATGGTCCATGCAATTGGAATTGCTGGGTCTTTAGGTGCCGGCTTAATGGCTGCTCAAGAAGGTGCTATGGTAAAAAGGCTTCACTCAGGTAGGGCCGCCCAAGCAGGTGTATTAGCCGCTCAGTTGTCTGCAAAAAATTTTACTGGAATACAAAACATTGTTGAAGCAGATTATGGAGGTTTCTTATCAAGTTTTTCAGGGAAAAATGATTTTGCTAGATCAACTAGAAATCTTTATAAAGAGTGGGAATGTATGAACACTGGTATCAAACCATATGCCTCTGTCACAAGTATTCATACTGCTCTTGATTGCCTTAAAAATATAATGGAAAAAAATAATATTTCTGTAAAAAATATCAAAAATATAAAAGCTAAAATCAGTCACCCAACATACGTTCACTGTGCATGGAGCTATGAGAACCATAATATAACTTCTGCACAAATGAATATTTATTATGGTCTAGCACTAATTGCTCTCGAAGGTGAGCTTTTCGTTAACCAGTTTAGTAAAGATAAAATATCAAATCCTGAAATTCTAAATTTTATGAAAAAAATTACAGCCGAAGTTGACCCAAAAATTGAGTCTTTAGGACATGAATTCAGACATATGGCTTCTATAGAACTAACAACAAATGATAACAAAAAATTTAATCATACTGAAAAATATCGAAAAGGATCGCCTGAAAATCCTCTTACAAAAGAACAGGTNCTTTCAAAATTTAAATCTTTTGCAGCTTACTCCTATGATGAGGACAAAATTAATAGGATCAAAGAAAAAATAGAAAACGTTGAATTATCAAATAGCATTGAAAATTTGATTAATTAAAATTAAATTTATAATGTTTCCGCCCACCGTTTAATTTCTGTTATAACTTGTGACATTGTGCCTTCAAATCCGTGATAGTGCAATGGTCCGCATGGATTTCCAGTTGATCCACCGCCAGAAATTGCAGCTAACGAAAAACCTTTTTTTTTTGACAGACTTTTAACAGGTGCAAAAGGTGTCACTATACAACCATCTTTTTTGTGATGAATAATTAAAACTGGCACTGATGTTTTTTTTAACATGTTTCTCATTGTAAATGGTGCTTTTACCTTTTGGCTAGTAGCAGTCAAAGACCCCATAACAACAATTCCTTTAACCTCATTTTTTCCCAATACATTGGCGGCGGCTGCTACTGAAACCGATCCACGACTATGACCAACTAATATTGTGGGGAGGTTATTTTCTTTTTTTAAATATTTAATTAAATTAGAAATTTTTTTAACATGATCTTTGCTTTTTCTGTATTTTAAACTTATACCTTTCTTAGTTTTAGGATTTGGAAATATATAATAATTTATTCCGGCCTGTTTAAATGCCTTTCTTTCTCTTGCTAAAGGGTTTTGTGATTTCCCAACACCTTTTTTAATACCAGCTCCCCCAACAAAACCAATGACATTTACTTTTGCATTAGGGTTTGTAAAAGCAAAAATAGGATTTTCAGAAACGGATTTTACTTTGATTTTTGCCGCATAAGTTTCAAATGAAAACAATGAAATTGTTATAAAAACTATTAGATTACTAATCTTTTTCAT
>NHGV01000006.1 GCA_002171085.1 Pelagibacteraceae bacterium TMED146
ATCAGGTTTTTCTAAAGTTGACTTAGATAATGATTTGCAAACTATACTATTCATTTCTCATTTTCACCACGATCATATTCAAGGTTTAGCTTTTAATGAATATAACTCAGCTACAGATAAAAAAATTATAATAACGTCAGCCCATTCTAATAAAGAAACTACATACAATAATTTGCTTAATTATTATAAAGCACCTTATTTCCCTATAAAATTTTTAGAAATTGTAAATAAGTTTGAGTTTAATGAATTTGACAATGTTGTTCATAATTTCACAGATTTAAAAATTAATTCAATTGAGCTAAATCATCCTGGTCTTTGTTCAGGATATAGCATCATGAGTAATCAAAAAAAGTTTTGTTATCTTTTAGATAATGAGTTTCAAAGTAATCAAAAAGATAAACTAATTAAATTCTGTAATAATTCCGAGACAGTGATATGGGATGGTATGTTTCTAGAAAGTGAAATAGCAAATAAAAAAGGATGGGGGCATTCAAGTATAGAACAGGGTATTGAAATAGCTAGTCAGATTGAAGTAAAAAATTTCTTAATATCTCATCATGCTCCTCAAAGGGAAGACTCAGAAATTGATAGCTTACAGAAACACCTACCTAGTAATAAAATCAAATTTGCTTCAGAAAACGAGGTCATAGAGTTTTAATGGAAAAAACTAAATTCAATCAAAATCAAAGTGTTTTTAAAGTTGGAGAGCTTCCTGACAAGATGTACTTGTTGGTTAAGGGATCTGTTGGAATTTTTCTACCTACAAACGAAACTAAGAATCCAAATTTTATTATTCAAGAAAATGAACTTTTTGGTGAAATGGGAGTCATTGAAAATGAACTTAGAATGGCTACTGCAAGGTGCCTAGTTGAAAGTGAGATTATTTCAATAACAAAAGATGAGTTTGATATAAAAGTAAATAATTCAGATGTTTTTGTTAAAGGTTGCTTAAAAGCTTTGTCATATAGGTTAAGATCAGTTGAAAAAAAAATGTAATTTAGGTTTAAGGAGTATTATTTATGGAAATTAATATCAAATTAGCTGAAAGTTTGATTGATGCATTTGATAGTGAAGAGACAGGTATCATATTATGGGATCAAAATGATAATATTTCCTACAGGAATAAAAATATTTCTGATCGATTTATTAAGTTAAATATTGATTTTGAAGTCGGCCAAAATTTTTTTGATAGAATAAAAATTTTCAAAAAAACAAAAATTTTAACTCGTGATCAAATAAGTTTACGTGAAACAAATTACGTTACTGCAAAAAAAACAGGTGCGCCCCAACAATTCGTTGTTAAAGGTCCAACAGGAAGATGGGTTCAAGTAAAAGATACACCAACTACTGAAGGTAATATTCTAACATTAATGACTAACGTAACAGAAATTGTTGAGCAGGATCTAGAAAGACAAAGATTAGCTAATGCTCTAGAAAATGTTCCGCTTATCATACAATATTGGGATGAAAATGATAAATTGATTTTTGCAAATGCAAAAGCTGACGAGTTACATGAACAATGGGAAGTTCATTGTAAGTTTACTAAGGGACTAGCATATGAGGATATGGTAAGAGCTCAACTTTCAAGCAAAATATTTAAAATTCCTGAGGGTGAAACTATTGAAAGTGAAATTAAAAAGAGAAAAAAATATAGGAAGAATGTTCAATCAAACTATAGAGAAGTTTTTCTAGAGAATGGTAAAACCTGGTATGTCATTGATAAGAGATTAGATGATGGTTCATTTTTGAGTATATTTAGTGAAATTACTGATATTAAAAATAAAGAAGCTCAATACAAACAATTAGCAGATGCATTAGATAATCTACCTATGCCAATGTTATTCTGGGATAAAGAAGATAAATTAATCACATCAAATAAACGATCTCGACAATTTCAAGGAAAATGGAAAATTAAACTAGAAGATGGTATGTCTTGGCAATCAATGTTTAAAAAACAAATTGATGCAGGTGTTTATGTTATTCCAGAAAATAAAAGTGTTAAAGATTTTACAAAGGAAAGATCAAATTTTAGAGCAGAATTAACCCAAGATAGAAAAAGAGAAACACTTTTATCAGATGGTACTACTTTTTTTAGTAACGAAATACGTCTTGAAGATGGTTCAATGCTTAGTGTTTTTACTGATATTTCAGAAATAAAAGAACGTGAAAAATCACTTAAATTACTTAATGATGCTATTGAAATTATTCCGAATAATATGATGCTTTGGGATAAAAACAATAAATTAATTATGGCTAATGCTAAAGCCAGAGACGACAACGCATCCAGAGGATTTGATCTCAAAAAGGGCGCATCGCGATTAGAGATGGTAAAAAATGCCTTAAAGAGAGGTTTTATGACTCCCCCCAAAGGGATTTCAAAAAAAGATTTTATTGAAATGAGAAAAAAGCAATTTGAATCTTTAAAGCATCAGGAAGCTTATGAAGTGATTATGAATAATAAATTTTATTTACTATCTTCATCTAGATTACCAGATGGCTCAACTTTACAATTTGCAACTGACATTAATGATACAAAAAAACAAGAAGAAGAATTATTAAGATTTAAAGATGGAATAGACATATTACCAAATGGTTTAATGTTTTGGGATGCGGATGATAATTTAATTGCACATAATGCTAGTGCAGCCGCATTCTTAAAAGATTTTAAATTTGATTTAAAAGTTGGAAAATCAAGAGAAAAACTAAGAGAACATATGATATTAAAAGGATATGTAACAGCACCTAGTGGTGTTAACAAAAAAGAAATTTTTGAAAAATATAAAAAAGATTGGAAAAATTTAGTAGGTACAAGGACTAGGACTAATAATTTTTCAAATGGTAAAACACTTCTTTTTACAGATACAAGATTACAAGATGGAAGTACTATTTCTTTGTGGACAGATATTACAGATTCTAAAAAACAAGAGTCTGAACTCTTACGTTTAAAAGACGGAATTGAAACGCTTCCTAATGGTCTGATGTTCTGGGATGAAAGTAATAAGTTGATAGCTACTAACAAAGCTGCTGTGGATCATTTAAAGGGCTTTGGATTTGATCTGCGTATAGGAGTTGATCGATTTGATCACGTTAATCATTTAGTTGATCATAATTATACTATTTTACAAAGTGGACTAGACAAAAAAACACACATTAAACTCATGAAAGAAAGTTGGAATAACTTTACTGGTCAACGAACAAGAGAAACAAAATTTTCAAATGGGCTATCTTTTCTTTTCACTGACACCAGGTTAGCTGATGGAAGCACAATTTCATTATGGTCTGATATTACCGAAATTAAGCACGTGGAAGACAGTCAAAAACAACTAATTGATGCTGTTGATAATATGCCAGCTCCAGTAATTTTATGGGATAAAAATCATAAATTACTTATGGCAAATAAAGTATTGAAATCAAAAGAAAAAAAATATGGTATTCAATTTGAATTAGGAATCTCAAGACTTGAAATTATAAAACATTCTCTTTCACGAGGATATATTCAATTACCTAATAAGATGAGTAAAAAACAATATTTACTCAAAAGACAACAAGAATTTGATAATCCAAAGTTTATGGTCGAACAGAGAACCTTAGAAAATTTATTTGGCGATGGAAATAGTTATTTAGTAAATACTGCTATTTTGCCTGATGGTTGCACATTACAATTTTACACGGATGTTACAGAAATAAAAGAAAAAGAAAAGTCATTAAAGCAATTAAGTGATGCAATTGAATTAACACCTAGTTCCATATATCTCTGGGATCAGTCTGATAAATTAATAATGGCAAATAAAGCTTCAAGAGAATTTCAAAAAAACCTTGGTTTCAGTTTAAAACCTGGAATATCCAGAAAAGAAATGGTGAGTCATTCTATTAAAAATAAAAAAATAATTCCGCCAAAAGGTGTTAAACCAAATAATTGGTTAAAAGAAAGATTAAAGTCATATACTCAATCCCAGAAGGAAACTAAATTTGAAACTATGTTTGAAAATGATGTTACTATGTTAGGAATTACCAATAGATTGGATGACGGTGGGTTTCTTCAAGTATGGACAGATATTTCAGATATGAAAAGAAAAGAAAAAGACATGAAACAACTTATTGATGCCGTTGATGAAATACCAAATGTTTTTATGTTATGGGACAAAAATCATAAATTAATTCACGCTAATAATACAGCTGTCAAAAATATCAAAAATTTGCATGATTTTGATCTTAGAGTTGGGATAACTAGAAAACAACTTGTTAAATCAATTATAAAAAGTGGTGACTTAGTTGTTCCAAAAGGAATGACACAGAACGAATTTATAATGAAACGTGAAAATGACATCCATAAATTAAAAGGGGCAAATCGATTCGAAACTAAATATATGAATGGAAATACTTATGCAGGTTTTTTTACTAAACTATCGGATGGTAATTATACTCAAATTATGGATGATATTTCAGATTTAAAAGAAAAAGAAAAGCAAGCATTGGATGCCGAAAAAAGATTACAAGACGCCATAGACAGTATGCCTCATGGGATTTCTTTATGGGATAAGAATGATAAATTAGTTATGTGTAATAAATATGCACATGATATTCATTTTAAAGCTGGCATAAAAGATTATCGTCCAGGTCTTACCTTTCAAGAACAGATGGAAAGACACAAGAAATTTAATTTTATGAAATTTAAAAATGAAAAAGAAAAAGAATTATACTATGCTAATGCTTTCAAAAAAAGGAAATCTTTCACTGGTACAAAATCAATTAATGTACCAGAGTTTTATGATGGTTCTTTTTGGAATGCAACCTATTCAAGACTAGATGATAATAGTACTTTTACAATTTTCACAAACATTACTGAATTAAAAAAACGTGAAGAAGAATTAAATAAAACAATTTCAGAATTAGATATAGCAAGAGAAAAAGCAGATGCTGCTAATCAAACTAAAAGTCAATTTCTGGCAAACATGAGCCATGAATTAAGAACTCCTTTAAATGCTATTATAGGCTTAACAGAGATGTTAAAAGAAGATGCTGCAGATGATGGCTTGGACGACTTTGAAGAGCCATTGGACAGAGTTTTCAGTGCAGGAAAGCATCTATTAACGCTTATAAATGATGTGTTAGATTTATCAAAAATTGAAGCAGGAAGGGTTGAGTTGTTTAACGAGACATTCGAGTTAAAACAAATTTTGGATGATGTAATTAAGACATCTTTACCATTAGCTCAAAAGAACAAAAATGAGTTAATAATAGATTATAAAACAGAAATTGATTTTGTAACTGCTGACCAAACAAGGGTCAAACAAGTAGTTTTAAACTTAATTTCTAATGCTTGTAAATTTACAGAAAAAGGGAAAATAACCGTTGGAATAAACAAAATTCTTCGTGATGGTGGTGACTTAATTTCCATAGATGTAAGTGACACTGGAATTGGTATGTCTGACGAGCAGATGTCTAGATTGTTTAATTCATTTGTTCAGGCTGACAGTTCAACAACAAGAAAATATGGTGGTACAGGTCTAGGTCTTACTATTTCTAAACAGCTTGCAATATTAATGGGTGGTGATGTTGTAGTTAATAGTGAGTTAGGAAAAGGAACAACTTTTACTGCAACATTCCTTGCAGACTTCATTGGCGCATCTGAAAGTTTTAAAAATTTAACCAAAGAAAAAGGTTCTCTCATCGAAAACGTAATTTCTTTAGAAAATAGTTCTGGAAAAACAATTTTAATCATTGATGACGATCCTACTGTTAGTGAGTTAATGAAAAGACAGCTTTCTAAAGAAGGATACCAAGTAATTATTGCACCAAACGGTAAGGATGGAATTCGCTTAGCAAGAGAACTCAAACCAGATGCAATTACTTTAGATATCTTAATGCCGGAAATGGATGGTTGGTCAGTATTACGTACTTTAAAAGCTGATCCAGAAGTTTCAAATATTCCAGTAATTATGGCTTCAATATTAGATGAAAAAAACAAAGGTTTTTCACTTGGAGCAGCAGATTTTTTATCAAAACCAATTCAAAAAGAATATCTTATGAAATCAATTAGAAATTTAACAGGTGATAAAGAGAATTTAAAAATTTGTATTATTGAAGATGATGAAAGTCTCCGGTTTACAATAAAAGAAATATTGGAAAAACAGAATGTAGAGATTATAGAGGCTGAAAATGGAAAAGTTGGGATGTCACTTTTACAAAATGAAGAAATAAAACCTGATTTAATTTTGTTGGATTTGATGATGCCTATTATGAACGGTTTTGAGTTTTTAAAATTAATTAGAGAAACTGACCTAAATTCTATTCCAATATTAGTTTTAACTGGTGCAGATTTAAGTGATGATGAAAAAACATTTTTATCTGGAGAAGTGCAGAGGATTCTTGAAAAAAGTGAAGATATTTTGTCATCAATTGTTAGTGAGGTCGGCAATGTAATTAGAGCTTCTTCAAAAGAAGGAGGTAAAAAATGACAAAAATTTTATACGTAGAAGATAACGAGGATAATGTTTATATGTTATCCAGACGATTAAAAAGAAAAGGTTTTGATATAGTTATTGCTGTAGATGGTGAGCAAGGTGTAGAGATGGCATCAACAGAAAAACCAGATCTTATTCTAATGGATTTAAGTTTACCTAAAATGGATGGATGGACTGCTACTAAACATATTAAAAGTAACGAGGATCTTAAATCAATCCCAATAATTGCTCTATCAGCTCATGCGATGGAAGAACATAAGCAAAGAGCACTTGATAGTGGATGTAATGATTATGATACAAAACCAGTTGATATTAATAGATTATTGTCCAAAATATCAAAACAGTTAGGTAATGAAAATGATTAATAAAGAAGATGCTAATATTCTAATTGTTGATGATATTGAAGATAATAGATACACACTTGAAAGAAGGTTAAAAAGAGACGGTTATAAAAATATTTTTTTAGCAGAGGGTGGTAAAACTGCTCTTGAGATGGCCGCAGAAAATAAATTTGATTTAATTCTCTTAGACTTAATGATGCCAGATATGAGTGGCCTTGAGGTTCTTAAACATTTAAAAGGTGATCCTCTTCAAAGATCAATTCCAGTAATTATGGTCACTGCATCAGATGAAGTTGAGACTGCTGCTGAATGCATAATTAATGGTGCAGACGATTTTATTACTAAGCCATTTAATGGAACCTTGCTCAAAGCCAGAGTAGGTGCAAGTTTAGAGAAAAAAAGATTAAGAGATACAGAAGAAAATTATTTAGACAGAGTTGAAACAGACAAAAAACGGTCTCAACAAATTTTAAAAACGGTGATGCCTACTTCTGTAGCTAATGAATTACAGTCATCTGGAAAAGTAAGGTCTAGAAGATATGATGATGTAGCAATTTTAATNTGTGATTTAGTTGGNTTTACATCNTTTTGTGAAAAAAATNATCCTGAATTAGTNGTNGAAACNTTACANNNTCTTGTTGAAANTTTTGANAAAGNNTTTGAAGANTTTNGNTTAGANAAAATNAAAACNGTNGGNGATGCNATTGTNGCNGTAGCAGGTTTNTCTTCNCANGCNATTTCNCCNGTNAAGTCNTGTGTAGATTGTTCTTNNANATTAAGNGANATAGCNAANTCNNCANNNATGCCTTGGGATCTTGCANCTTGGAATACATTCTGGNNCNNTNGTNGCTGGAACNGTNGGAACNAAAACNGTNCAATTTGANATNNTNGGAAAAACNGTNAATATNGCATTNAATATNTGNGATATGTCTGANGCAAATCAAATTTTNATTTCAAGNGATGCTTGGATGACAGCAAGAAATGAAATNAANGTNAANTCNATTGGCNTTAAAAAGACTTAAAAGTGGTCAAGATATTGAAATGTTAGAGTGTGTTTAGAATTACCATTCGTTTTCAAATTCATGTGAAAATGAAAACATTTTTTGAGGAGTTGCCTCTCCTCGAGGAATTTGAGCTATGGGATTTAAATTAAATTCATCAACACCTCTAGCAAGTTGTGTCTCAAAAAAGGGCCAAATTTTTAAATCACCTTTAACATTAGTTGGTGAAAATCTCATCGTAACGCCGCATCTTCTTCTATCAGAATTATTTGCCTCCGATCCGTGCAAAAGGGCATCATTATGAAGAGATATTTGGCCAGCTTTTAAATTAAGTGAAACTATTTTTGTTTCATCTAATTGATCAAAAGATACTTCTTGATCAAGAACTAGATTTTCAGCAGTATTTTTTTTGTGAACAAATCGACCCATTTTATGACTTCCTGATACTACTTTCAT
>NHGV01000007.1 GCA_002171085.1 Pelagibacteraceae bacterium TMED146
TTAAAAATAATATTTAGCTTTGGTATAGCTCTGATATTTCTTTTGATTTTAGAAAAAATTAATTTTTTACCAAAAAAACAATCACGTGAAATATTTATTAATCCTATTATCGATTTTTTTAAACGATATAAAAAAATTGCACTTATGATACTTCTTTTAATTGGACTATACAGAATAGCAGACGTCGTGATGGGAATTATGGCAAATATTTTTTACTTAGAAAAAGGTTATGAAATTAAAGATATAGCAACATTCTCTAAATTTTTTGGATTAATTGCAACAATCTTAGGTGGAATACTTGGTGGAACGTTCGCGATGAAATTTGGAACTTATAAAAGCTTATTAATTGGTGCAATCACAGCTGCATTGACTAATGTTTTGTTTGCTTTTCTTGCTATAATAGAAAAAAACTTATCTTATTTAGCAACAATTATTATTGCAGATAATTTAGCAAGTGGATTTGCTGGAGCAGCCTTTGTTGTTTATTTGTCATCTTTAACTTCAATTAAATTTACAGCTACACAATATGCTCTTTTTACTTCTTTAATGCTTTTTATCCCAAAACTTATTGCCGGATATGCAGGTGGAATAGTTGATGTGATAGATTACCCAAGTTTTTTTATATTTACAGCCGTTTTAGGTTTTCCTGTAATTTTTTTAATCATTTTTCTCAATAAAAGAAAATTATAATTTTACAGCTTTGTTAAGTGATGATAGTTGAGGTCATGAATATCTTAAAAAATTTAATAATTATTACGTTATTAATGGTTGCAAATGCTAAAGCTGAATTCAAAACAATCACAAAAAAAGAGTTTATTGATAGAAATATTAAAGCATTAGAAAAAAGATTTGATCTTGTTGATACCAATAAAGATGGAAAAATCGATGCAAAAGAAAATGAGGCTTATAAACAAAGTATAATCAATGCTAGAAAAGAACAAGCTAAAAGAAGAGCGGCATTGGCAAAAAAGATCGATACCAATAAAGACGGAAAGCTTTCAAAAGAAGAAATAGAAAATTTTAAGAAAAAACAAAATACTAAAAAATAATTTTAATTATTAACAAGCCACCCATAAGAACTAACATTATATTAAATAAAGTTTTAAAAAAACTTTCACTAATTCTTTTTCTCAATATTGCACCAAAATAAACTCCAATCAATATTGGAACGCATGCCAATAAAGAGATAATTAGTTTATTAATATTAATCATTCCATATGAGCTAAATAATACTAATTGCATTGAGGCAAATATAAAAAAACTTAAACCCATTAACTGAATAACTTTATTCTTTGAATAGTTAAGTGATTGAATAAGAAAAATAAAGGGCATCGTATAAATACTAGTTACACCTGTAGTAAGTCCTGTAATTGAACCAATTATTAATTGAATTTTTTTGGATTTATAATTCTTTATTTTAATTTCATACTTCATCAATGAAAGGAGTGAATTAATAATCAATAATAATGCTAAAATTATTAAAATAGTATCTGACTTTAAAATAATTAAAAAATAAAAACCTGGAAAAATAAATAAAAAAGACCCAATCAGAAAGAGTTTAACATCACTAATAATTTCTCTTAAATTGTTGCCATCTAACATTTGATAAAGATTTGTTAAAATTACCGGAATTAATATGATTGATATTGAATCTTTAATATCAAATACAAAACTTAACAACGTAAGCGTCACTGTTGGAAGTCCGACACCTATTAGACCTTTGACTATCCCGCCAGCTAAAAAAATTAAAACTACTTGAATTAATATTATAGAATCTATATTCGATATCGATATCATTAGGTTTTAAATTTTATAATACAAATAATATATGATTATTGAATGCAAATGTAAGAAATACAAGTTTAAAATCCCAGACGAAGAAATCATACTACCTGGAAGAACCTTGCAATGTTCAATTTGTAATGAAGAGTGGTATCAAGAATTTAAAATAAATCCAGGTAGTACTCTAAACATTAAAGAAGATAATCAAAAAGATTTATTGAAAGAAATGAATCCTTCTAAAAATAATTCTAAACTATCAAACAAAAAAAAGCCGAAAGAAAAAAAAGAAAAAAGATCATATTTATTAATTTTAACTTTAATATTTTTTCTCTTAATTTTCATAATTTATAAATTGGCATTTCATTATAAATATTTAGTAATTTCTTCAAACCCCTCTTTTATAAATTTCTATGAAAGTTTAGAAATTATTACTGAAATATTAAAAGCTAATATAAGTTTTGTGAAAGAGATAATCTTAGAAGCTACAAAAAAAATACAAAATAAAATTTAATGAATAATATTTATTCTATAATAAAAAATAAATCCTCACTTTTTAAAAAAGCTAATACAAAATCAGAAAAGCTTAAAGAAGTAATTTTTGGAGAAAAATTTGTTAAATTAAAACAAATAAAAGATTTATATTATGGTTATACGCAAAATGACAAATATTATGGTTATATAAAAAAAAAACATCTCGATAATATTCAATTAAAGCAAAATTATATTGTCAACAGTGGTAAAGCATATTTATTTAAACGTAATAACGTACAATCAAAAACTGAAAAATATTTATATTTAAATTCGAAAGTTTATATTTCTCAAATAGGTCCAAAATTTTCAAAGATTGGTGATTTATGGATAAAAAACACTGACATAAAATTAATCAAAAAAATTAAAAAAATTAATTTTTTAAAAAAAACTAAAATTTTTAATAATGTTAAGTACGTATGGGGTGGTAATACTATTGATGGTATCGATTGCTCTGGATTAGTTCAAGAACTAATGAAAAACAATTTTTTAAAATGTCCTAGAGATAGCAAAGATCAAGAAAAATTTTTTAAAAAAAAAATTAATTTAAAACAAATTAAAAAGGGGGATCTTTTATTTTGGAAAGGACATGTTGCAATTTCAATTAATAAAAAAGAATGCATTCACGCATTTGGACCAAGAAAGAAAGTGGTAAAAATGAAAATTTGTAATGTTATTTCTGAACTTGAAAAAAAATCTCTAAAACTGAGTTCCATAAAAAGACCATTGTTTAAATAAGAACATTTTTATGGTTGATTCGGTCGCCTTTTATCCATAATTTGTTCTTATACTTTATCAAAATATAGTAGGTCAAAAATTTTATGACACAAGTAACCAATTCTCAAATTTTAGCTATATTGGGTCCTACCAATACAGGTAAAACTTTTCTTGCTATCGAAAGAATGCTCGAGCACGGCAATGGAGTAATCGGATTTCCATTAAGGTTACTTGCCAGAGAAGTTTATGACAAAATTATAAATAGAATTGGTCCAGAACGTGTAGCATTAGTAACAGGTGAAGAAAAAATTATACCTCCGAAATCCGATTATTATCTTTGTACAGTTGAATCAATGCCCCTTGATATTAATTTCGAATTTGTAGCAATTGATGAAATACAAATGTGTGCAGATCCAGAGCGTGGACATATTTTTACTGATCGTCTTTTAAATTTTAGAGGTGATAAATTAACTATGTTTTTAGGTTCTGATACAATTAAAAAATTAATTACAACCTTAGTACCTGAAACAGAATTTATTTATCGTGAAAGACTCTCTAAATTAACTTATTCAGGTTACAAAAAGATATCTAGAATTAAACCAAGAAGTGCTATCATCGCTTTTTCTGTTGATGATGTTTATGCTTTAGCAGAATTTGTAAGGCGTCAAAAAGGTGGTGCAGCAGTAGTCATGGGCTCTCTAAGCCCAAAAACAAGAAATTCTCAAGTGGATATTTATCAGTCTGGTGATGTTGATTTTTTAATCGCTACAGATGCTATTGGTATGGGCATAAATATGGATATTGAAAATGTATATTTCAGTGGTTTAAAAAAATATGATGGAAAACAAATTAGAAATTTAAGAGATAGTGAAATTGGTCAAATCAGTGGTCGAGCAGGTAGGTATATGAATGATGGTTGGTTTGGAACTACGGGTGAATGCGAAAAATTGACTGATGAACAAATTGAAAAATTGGAAAATCATAAATTTGATGATGTATTAAATATATTTTGGAGAAACTCCAAATTAGATTTTTCATCAAGTTCTGCATTAATTAATAGCTTAAACTTAAAACCAAAATATGAAAATCTTGTTAGAAATAAAGATTTAATAGATGAAAGTACTTTTAGGTATTTAGTTTCAGAGAAATCAAACTTAAATTTTTCAAATAGTAATCACCAAGTAAAATTATTATGGGAATGTTGCCAAATACCGGATTTTACTAAAAGCTCATACAATGAACATACTGATATAATCTATAAAGTCTTCTCCTTCTTATCTTCAGATAAAGGAAAGATAACTAACAATTGGATGAAACAACAATTAAATAATTTAAATAATTTTGAAGGAAACATTGATAGCTTAGCAAATAGAATTTCTTATATAAGAACATGGTCCTATGTTTCAAATAAAAGTAACTGGGTAGAAAACGCTGATTATTGGATTGCTAAAACCAAAGATATTGAAGATAAATTATCTGAAAAACTTCACGATGAACTAACAAAAAGTTTTGTTGATAAAAGAATAAGTGTTTTATCTAAAGGGTTAAAACAAGATATTGAGCTTGATACAAAAATTGTTGAGCAAGATAAGATATTTATTAATGATCATTATATTGGGAAAATTAATGGTCTTAAAATTGAATTGGACTATTCTAAATCAAATTTAGATACAGATATTAAATCACTAAAAAAGGCTGCAAGATCTGGGGCTAAAGAAGAGTTAAAAAATAGAATTAATACAATTTCTAAAAATTTAAATAAATTAGAATTAAAAGAGGATTGTAAAATCTATTGGGCAAATAAAAAAGTTGCTGAAATAAAACCCGGAAAAAATTATCTTAATCCTTCAATAAAATTAATCACTGATGATACTCTTCAAGACCATGATTATGCTCAATTAAAACACAATTTAGAGAAATGGCTTGAGGATGAAAAACATATCCATTTAAATGACCTGCTTTCTATTGAAAAGGCAAGCTTAAAAAATTCATTTGCGCGAGGCCTGAGTTATCAATTATTTGAAAATAATGGAGTACTAGAAAGAAAAGAGGCAAATGAAATTATTAAAAATGTCTCAAAACAGGAAAGGTTTGAATTAAGAAAGAAAGGAATAAAAATAGGAAAATATCATATCTACCAACCAAGGATGATAAGGCCTAATGCAGTTAAGTTTAAGACTATTTTATGGAAATGTTTTAATTATAAGAAGGATATAAATTATCCAAATTTTGGCTTAAATTTTTTAAAAAATTTTAAAAATAAAGATGATAAATTTTTAAGAATTTGTGGCTTCGAAACTTTTGGTAAATTTATTATCAGAGTTGATATTCTTGAAAGATTATTTCTTGAAATTTTATCAAAATCCAAAAATTTTAAATTTAAACTAGACGTAAAAATTATAAATTTGCTTGGGTGTACAAAAGATGATTTTATTCAATTTATTAAAATTTTAGGGTACCAACTTATTAACTCTGAGAATGAAGCTGAGTTTAAATATTTACCTAAAAAAAACAAAAAAACTAAAAAAAAGCAAGTATCAAATGCATTTTCAGTTTTAGAAAAACTAAAAATTTAACTAATGTTTTGGAATAAAGAAAAAGATCAAAAACAAAATTTTAAAGATATAGAAATTGCTACATGTATGCTTCTAATACACGCTGCAAGAACTGATAATCAATTGGATGATAAAGAAATTAGAATAATTAAAGAAAGTTTATTTGAACTTGGATTAAAAGATAAAAATTACATAGATAAACTTTATAATTACTCTAAAAAAAAAGAAAATGATTCTGTTGAAATATTTAATATGACTAAAGAAATTAAAAAATTACAATATGAACAAAGACTAGAAATTGTTGAAATGATGCTCAAAGTAATATATTCGGACAGTGAATTATGTGAGTTTGAAGATAGGCTAGTGAGAAAAGTTGCTGGTTTAATTTATATTGAAAATAAAGATTTAGGAGAAATTAAATTAAAAATTAAAAATGACTTATATAGTAAATGAAAAATGTATTAAATGTAAACTTACTGACTGTGTTGAGGTATGCCCAGTAGACTGTTTCTATGAGGGCGAAAATATGCTTGTGATTAATCCTGACGAATGTATTGATTGTGGAGTTTGCGAACCAGAGTGTCCTATTGATGCAATTGAGCCAGATACAAATGCTAACGTTGAAGAAATGTTATTAGTTAACAAAGAATATTCTCTAAAATGGCCAAATATTTCGAAAAAGAAAGAGCCATTGAATGATTGGGAAAAATATAAAGACGAAAAAGATAAATTTAATAAGTATTTCAAAAAAAAATAATATCATCTCTTTACTAATTAAGATTGAAAAGAAGGTATTAATAATATAATCCACTGCATCTATGCCAAAAAAGACAAAAGCAAAATCAAAAAAAATTGTTAAGAAAAAAGTTGCAAAAAAAGTAGTAAAAAAAACTAGTAAAAAAGTTGTAAAAAAAGTTTTAAAAAAAAGGCTAAAACAAAACAACCTAGAGTATCTAAAAAAGATTTAGGCAAAAAAGTTGTTGAGAAACCACCTGTTCAGAATACTCAATTCAAACCTTCTCAACAAAATGATATTGTAGAAATAAAAAAAATTAAAAAACAGGAAACCGAAAAAAGGACATATAAAGTTAAAGATTATGTGATCTACCCAAAGCACGGAATTGGTCAAATTATATCTGTAGACAAGCTTACAATAGCAGGTATCGAAGCTAGTGTTTATAAAATTGAAATCACAAAAGATAAATTAAATCTTACAATTCCAACGAATCAACAACAACACCTAAGACCACTGTCTAGTCTAAACCAGATAAATAAAGCTCTTTCAATTTTGAAAGGCAAAGCAAAAATTAAAAGGACAATGTGGAGTAGACGAGCAGCAGAGTACGAACAAAAAATTAATTCAGGTGACATTTACCAAATTGCCGAAGTAGTGAGAGATTTAAATAAGAATACTGACATGCCAGTTGATCAATCTTACAGTGAACGTCAACTATTTGAAAAAGCTTATGATAGATTACTTGGTGAAGTATCTATTGTATTAAAAATTTCCGAAGAAGAAGGTAAGGCAAGACTTAATAAAGCTCTTGGTAAAAAAGTAGTAGAAGAAACCTCTAATACACCCGCATAAAAAAAACGCCCTTCCGAATGAGAAGAGCGTTTTTTTGTAAAAGATTACTTAAAAGTAAAAAACTATCTTTTCTTTCTTCTTTTAGTAGCTTTTTTCTTTTTAGTTTTTCTTTTCTTAGTAGCTTTTTTGGCTTTCTTCTTAGTAGCCTTTTTAGCTTTTTTTCTTCTTTTAGCCATCTCCGTTCCTCCCTTTAAAGTTTGGAGTATCACACAATTTAATATGTGATTCGTTATTAAGTTAATTTAAAAACTAATTCGCAATTAAAGTCAAATGTTTATAATTTTTAAAAAATTTTTAAAAAATTTATTTCAATTCAAAGTTTAAATAAAAAAAAATTATTTTGTAAAAAAGTTAATGTTTTCAGTGCTTTTAGTTAATTTTTATAAAAATTTTCTAAAATATTTTTATATTTAGTTTTTATTTTGTACCTTCTTATTTTCATTGTTGGTGTTAATAATTCATTTTCAATTGTAAATTCCTCTTTAACTACTTTAAATTTTTTTATTTTTTCAATAGCCGTTAATGATTTATTTGTTTGCTCAATTAATTCTTTTATAATTTCTTGATCTTGATTAAAATTTTTATTCAAAACTAACAGACATGATAAATATTTTTGATTATCGCCTTGAACATATGCTTGTTCAATTTCATCATGAAGACAAAGTAAATTTTCAATCTTAGATGGAGAAATATTATCTCCGCCAAGTGTAACAATTATATCTTTTTTTCTATCAGTAATTTTTAAGTAACCCTCGTAATCAATTTCACCAATATCACCTGTATGAAGCCAACCATTTTTTAGCACTTGGTTTGTGGCATCTTCATTTTTCCAATACCCCAACATTATATTTTCACCCTTAACAAGTATTTCGCCATCCTCGGCAATTTTCACCTTATTGTTAGAAAAAATGGTTCCAACTGTTTCTATCTTAATTTTATTGACTGGATTACATGATACCACGGGAGAGGTTTCTGTTAGACCATACCCCTGCAATGTTTTTAGACCTAAAGAATTTAAGAATAATCCAACATTTTGATCCAAGGGCCCTCCACCTGAGACAAATGCTTTTAAATTTCCACCGAAATTTTTAATTACCTTCTTCCTTACCAAGATACTTAATAAATAATTTATAAATTTTTCTATTAAGGAAAGCTTCTTATTTTTAAAATCCTTCGATCCTAATTCTACAGTTTTTAAAAATAATCTCTTTTTAAAAGAAGATGATTTTTTAACTCCACTCATCATTTTGTTATAAAGATTATTATAAAATCTAGGAACTGCGGTCATTACATGTGGTTTTGCAATTTTTATATTCTCTAATAATTTTTCAATAACAGGCGAGTAAAATATTTTAGCGCCGAGTGCAATTTGTACGAATTGAACTGTATGCTCGTAAGAGTGTGATAATGGTAACCATGTTATAAATCTAGGGTTTTTAACTTGTAGTTCATCAACCAAATTTTTTGAGTCTTCACAATTTGAAATTATTCCTCCATGACTTAAAACAACTCCCTTGGGATTACCTTGTGTTCCAGAAGTATAAATAATACAAGCTGGATCGTTTCTTAAAGATCTGCATCTAATATTTTTATTTAAATCGTTTTTAAGTTCATGAAAATTCTGAACCTTTTCTATTTTGTCAAAACTTATAATAAATTTAAATTGAAAATTAATTTGGCTACATGCATCTAAAATAGTTTTTAATAATTTTTCATTTGATACAATTAATCCTGCTGGATCAGCATCTTTTAAAACAAATTCGAAATCTTTTTGAGTATAAGTAGTGTAATTAGGAACCGTAATCGCATCATTTGCTAATATGGATAGATCGCTAATCATCCATTCTGGTCGACACTCTGAGACCAACATGACCCTATCTCCTTTCTTGACACCCTGGATATTTAGGAAAGTTGAAAATATTTCTATCTTTTTGAATACATCAGACCATTTTAATGCATCTACTTTTTTATTTTTATCAATTGAATGTAAAAAATCTAAATTAGAAAATTTTTCACTTTGTATTTGGTATAACTCAAATAGATTATTTAATTTTTTAAATTCCATATGGTGGGCGAAAAGGGAGTCGAACCCTTAAGGTTTCCCGGCGGATTTTGAGTCCGCTGCGTCTACCAATTCCGCCATTCGCCCTAATTTTTGTTTTGCGATTAAAAAAGGTTTTTGTACTGCTTTTTTAAATTTCATATATACATTATTATAATTCTTATAATTTATGTTTAAAGACTTGTTTAATAAAACTGTAGCTCTTGCAGCCCATAAAAGTGCAAGGTTCTTTTTATCTTTTGTATGCATAATTGAGTCTATTTTTTTTCCAATACCTCCAGATGTCATGATTATACCAATGACTTTGGCTCAAAAAAAAAGATGGTTGCAAATTGCAACTATTGCCACGCTATCATCTGTGGTTGGCGGTATTATTGGATATGCAATTGGCTATTTTTTTTACCAAGAAATAGGTATCCATATTTTTGAATTTTACGGGTTTGAAGGTTTTAAAAGTTTCAAGGATCAAGTTCAAGTTGGTAAAGGGTTCTGGGCCTGGATTATTTTGTTAGCAATTGCAGGATTTACGCCTGTTCCTTTTAAACTTTTAACAATTTCAAGCGGGTTAATTCATTTTAATTTTTTTATATTTATTTTAGTGGCTACTTTAACGCGTGGTTCAAGATTTTTTATTTTAGCAGGATTGCTTAGTTTTTTTGGACATAAAATACTTCCATATATTCAAAAGTTTTCAGGAAAAATAATGGTTGTAATTACAGGGCTTTTATTAATCGGATTTTATATTGCCTATCTAATTTATAATAATTATGAATCTTTTATTAATTAATGTTTAGTATTAGTAAAACGTATAAAATTTTATTTGTTGTAAACATTTTAATACTTTCAACAGTTTATTACATTGAATATGGCATGGGTGTTTATGCTTGCAATCTCTGCAAATACCAAAGAATTCCATATTTTTTAAATTTAATTATGTTAACTTTTTTAATTTTTGACAAAGTGAAATTTTTAAAATTTCTTTATGTTTTAATTCTATCAATTTCTATAAATATACTGATCTCATTTTATCACGTTGGTATAGAACAAAAAATTTTTTCTGAAACAGAAGTTTGCTCTATTAAGAAAAATACAAATAATACCAGCGATCTTTTGAAACAATTAGAAAAACAGGGTATGTCTGGCTGTTCTAAAGTAACTTTTAGATTATTTGGATTATCACTTTCAACATTAAACTTGTTAACAAATTTATCTTTTTTGATAGTATATGCTTATATTTTAAGAAATGAACAAAAACAAAAAAATTGAAGAAATTATAAGAGTAGATCACGCTGGAGAACGCGGGGCAGTCAATATTTATGATGGACAACTTTTAGCATTACAACTTTTAAAATCAGATCCAGAAATGGAAAGTAAAATTGCTGAAATGAAAGAACATGAAAAAGAGCATTTAAAATATTTTGAACAACAACTTGCTGAAAGAAAAGTTAGACCTACATTATTAATACCATTATGGGATTTGCTTGGCGTAGGCTTAGGTTTTGTTACAGGACTAATGGGGAAAAAAGCTACAATGCTTTGTACAGCTTCGGTGGAAGAAGTAATAGATAAACATTATCTATCTCAAATTGAACATTTAGAATCTGAAGAAACTAAAGAGAAAGAATTATTAAAAAAAATTAAAAAATTTAGACAAGAGGAACTAGAACATCGTGATATTGCTTATGAAGAAGGTGCAACAAAAAAAGGAGTATATGGTATCTTAGACTTCGCGATAAAAACAGGATCTAAAGTTGCTATTGAAGTTGCAAAGAGAATTTAATTAAGGTTCAAGCTTAACATCCCAATAAAGATAATCCAACCAACTTTCATGTAAAAAATTCGGAGGAAAGTGTCTTCCATTTCGATGGAGTTGCTCTTCTGTTGGTTTATAAGGTTGTACTGATGGAATCATTCCGCATGCTTTGGGCATTTTGCCACCTTTTCTTACATTACATGGGGAGCATGCTGTTGCTACATTTTCCCAAGTCGTCAAACCTCCTAAAGATTTTGGAACAACATGATCAAAAGTTAAATTTTTTTTATCACCACAATACAAGCAAGTAAATTTATCTCTTAAAAAAACATTAAATCTTGTAAAGTTTGGAAACTCTGATGGTTTTACAAAATGTTTCAATGAAATTACGCTGGGTAACTTCATAGAAAAAGATGGGCTTCTTATCTCTCTATCGTATGTAGATACGATGTTTACTCTATCCAAAAAAACATCTCTAACTGCATCCTGCCAACTCCATAATGATAAGGGATAATAACTTAAAGGTCTATAATCGGCATTTAAAACAAGCGCCGGACATTTTTCAAGCGGCAAATATTCACTTGATGATGCAATCATATCTAAAAATTACATATATTTATAACTAATCGCAAGTTAAACTTTTAGGAAGTTAAATTTTTTATAAAATCTAGTCCATCACTCAAACCGTCGGGCGATATAGAATGCCCTAAGCCCTCATAAGCTTTGCAATCAACTTCGAAATCTTTTTTTTTCAAAAATTCAACTGATTTATACATTTCATCTATTGGAACTATTTCATCAATATTGCCATGCAAAAATCTCATTCTAGGTTTAGAAATTAGTTCTTTTTCTAATAATTCGTAATTATAAATTTTGCCTGAATATCCTAGCACACCGGCAATTTTTTTCTTCTGTCTTATTGCATACTGGACGCTCATCATAGTTCCTTGGGAAAAACCAACTAGAATTAATTTATTATACTCTATTTTAAGATCATCTAATTTTTGATCAATTGTTTCTTGAAGTTTTTCTAAAGAAACTAAACTTTCTTGAGTAATTTTATCGTTATCTGTTTGCATCAAATCAAACCACTCAAATCCAGCCGGGTTAACTTGACATGGATTTGGAGCGTTTGGAACGCAAAAAAAAGCATCTGGCAAAAATCTTTGCCAATATGTGGCAATTGAAAACAAATCATTAGAATCTGCTCCATATCCATGTAAAATAAAAATTAATTTACTACAATTTTCCGATGTATTTTTTAATTCTAAATATTTAAGAGACATTTTTTGTTATCTTTAATACTTTTTTATGCTAGAGACAAACCAATGTCAGAAAATACATTAAAATTTATTGCTATTTTAGCTATGATATCAGTAGCTGTAGTTCTTATCAGAGGGTTAAAAACGTTTTTTAAAGGCGGTGATTTAGATAGCAAGAGAAAGAGTAACAAATTAATGCAAATGAGAATAATGCTTCAATTTTGTGCCATAGTGATTTTAATGTCTCTGGCATATGTAACGGGTAAATAGCTAATAAGACTTAACCCATTCAACAAATTTTGAATCTGTAAAGTCAAGATCGCCTATAACTCTTGCAACTTCTTTTTTGTCTGAATTTACAATTAATGTTATTGGTATGCCTCTTAATCCAAACTCTCTAGTTAACTTTAAATCATTATCAAAATAACTAGTTAAATTTTTAATTGAAAGATTATCTAAAAAACTTTGAATATCCTCAAATTTCTTTTTTTCTATATTAATTAAAATTATCTTTAACTGATCTCGAGATGTTTGATCATATAAACGATCTAGCTTTGGAAGTTCTTTTTTGCAAGGAGCGCACCATGTCGCCCAGAAATTAATTAGAGTTAATTTTGAGGAAAAATCATTCAAAATGATTGTTTTACCATCTTTGTTTTTGACCTCGATGTTCGGTAGTAATTTTGGATTTTTTTGAAGTATTATATTGGTAAACGATTTACTTATATTGGGTTGTGAATATCCACTATTAGTATTAAGAATAAAAAATATAAATAAAAATAATATAAAATTGCGAAACATAAATTAATATTAAATTAATATGGGCAAAACTAAAACAAATAAAGTTTGGGGTACAAGAATGAAATCTAAACCTTCAGAACTTTTAACTAAAATAAATGCATCAATAGATGTTGATAAAGAACTATATCAACAAGATATCAATGGTTCTATTGCTCATTGTAAAATGCTAGCAAAACAAAAAATTATCAAATCAGATATCTCTAAAAAAATTGTAAATGGACTTGAAAAAATTAGAAAAGAAATTCAATTAAAAAAGTTTAAATTTTCACAATCAAATGAGGATATCCATTTGAACATTGAAAAAAGGCTTTTTGAAATTATTGGACCAAACGCAGGATTTTTACATATAGCAAGATCAAGAAATGACCAGGTTACTACAGACTTTAAATTATGGGTCATTGATGCCTCACAAAATTTAAACATAGAAATTAAAAAATTAATTAAAGCATTAATAAAATTAGCTGAAAAAAATAAAAATGTGATTATGCCTGGCTTTACACATTTAAAAAATGCTCAACCAGTTTTATTTTCCCATTATCTATTGGCGTATATTGAAATGTTCAAAAGAGATCATAAAAAATTTACAAATGTGATCAAAAATACATCTGAGAATCCTTTAGGATCTGCTGCACTAGCAGGAACAGGTTTCACAATCGATAGATTTTATACTTCAAAACAACTAGGATTTTTAAAACCAACTGATAATTCAATAGATGGAGTTTCTGATAGAGATTATGCGATAGAATTTTTATTTGTATCAAGTCTTTGCTCCATGCACTTATCAAGACTTGCTGAAGAAATTATTTTATGGAACTCAGATATTGTCAATATGATCAATATTAATGATAAAATGCTGGCAGGTTCATCAATCATGCCTCAGAAAAAAAACCCGGATGGCGCCGAACTATTAAGAGGTAAATCTGGCGCTATATATGGAAACTTAAACTCTCTATTAGTTACAATGAAAGGATTACCTTTGTCTTACTTCAAAGATATGCAAGAAGATAAGAAGCCGGTATTTGAAACTTTTAAAATATTAAATTTAAATCTTAAAATAGCAAAAGAATTGGTAGAAAGTATATCCCCTAACAAAGCAATTATGAAAAAATTTGCAAATTATGGCTACACAACTGCTACAGATTTTGCAGACTATCTTGTAAAAAAAGGTTTAAGTTTTAGAGAGGCGCATAAAAAATCTGCAAAATTAGTTAATATCGCAGAAAAGAAAAATTTATCATTAAATGAATTAAGTTTCTCTGAAATTAAGAAAATTGACAAATTAATCAAACCTGATGTGATAAAAGCTTTAAAAATTGAAAATTCCGTTAATTCCAAAACCTCTTATGGTGGAACTTCCATAAAAAATGTAGTTAAAATGTTAAAGAAATTAAAAAAGGAGTTTAAATGAAAAAAATATCTCTCTTAGTATTAATTTTATCATTTATGTTTACTTCATGTGGAAAAAAGGGCCCGCCTGTTTATCAAGAGAAAACTAATTTAATTTTAAAACAATCCTAAATCTAAATGGATTACTTAAAGACCAAAAATAAAAAGCTTTTTATAAATAATTTTGATTTAAAAAAAATTGCAAAAAAACATAAGACTCCATTTTATATTTATTCAGCAGATCAGATAAAAAAAAATATTAAGTTAGTTCAATCATCTTTAAAGAAAAGTAATCCACTAATTTGCTACGCTGTTAAAGCTAATTCCAATATCCAAGTAATAAGAGAATTAAAAAAAAATAATGTTGGAGCAGACGTTGTATCTGCTGGAGAATTAAAATTAGCACTAAAAGCCGGAATTAGTCCAAAAAAAATAGTATTTTCTGGAGTCGGCAAAACTGAGGGTGAAATAAAATTTGCTATTCAAAAAGGAATATTGTCAATTAATGCAGAGTCAGAAAGTGAGATTCTCTCAATAAATAAAATTTCAAAAAAATTAAATAAAATCGTTAAAATAGGTATTAGGATTAATCCTGACGTAAAGGCTAAAACAAACAAAAAAATAGCAACAGGAACCAAGGTTAATAAATTTGGAGTAAGCGTCAGTGATTTTTTTCAAATTTTAAATTCAAAAAAAAATCTCAGAAATATTAAAATCCACTTATTAAGTGTTCATATTGGAAGTCAAATTAAAGATATAGGTGCTTATAAAAAAGTTATGAAATTAATATCTAAACTTTTATTAAAATTAGGAAAAACTAATCATGAAGTTGATTATGTAGATTTAGGTGGAGGAATGGGAATTCCTTATTTTAAAGGCGATAAAAATTTTGATTTTAAACAATTTGGAAAAGAGGTTGCAAAGTTTTATGAGAAACAAAAGGTTAAAATAATTTTTGAGATAGGAAGATTCTTAACGGGTAATGCTGGAATAATAATCTCAAAAGTTATTTATGTAAAAAAAACGAGAGAAAAGTATTTTATTATTATAGATACAGGAATGAATGATATGGCAAGATCTGCTATCTATGAAGCCTTTCATGAAATTTTACCAGTTGAAAAAAATTCTAAAAAATTTAATAAAAAAATTGAATTTGTAGGCCCTATTTGTGAAAGTAGTGATACTTTTGGGATTTATAAAAACTATTCAGTTCTTAAAGAAGGAGACTTAGTATGCATTACCAACTGCGGTGCATACGGAAGAACTTTAAGTTCTAATTATAATATGCGCCCTTTAATAGAAGAAATTATTGTAGATAAAAAGAAATTAAAGTCTGTAAGAAAAAGACAGAAAATTGAAAATATAATCTAAAGTGATTTTTTTTAGATCTTTTATATTTAATATATTTTTATATCTGGGTATTATTGCTTGTTGTTTAATTGCAATACCGTTTTTAATTTTACCATCATCTCTTTTAAGAAAATTAAGTTCATTATTAGGCTGGTATTTTATTTTTTTGTGTAAGATTTTACTAAATACCAAAGTAAATATTATAGGATCTGAAAAACTAAAAACTGAACATAAATTTTTTATTGCTTCTGCACATCAGTCAATGTTTGAAACTTTTGTATATAATTACATAGTACCGAACAATTTTTTTGTTCTTAAGAAAGAATTAATGAGTATTCCAGTGTTTGGTTGGTGCTTAAAAAAACTAAATTGTATTCCAATTGATCGTGGGAAAACTACAAAAAATAATTTAAATTTTTCAGACCAAATCATGCAAAATATATCTAGTGGAAAAACGTTAATAATTTTTCCTCAAGGAACTCGAGTACCTTACAATGAAAATATTCCACTTAAAAAAGGCGCTAGAAGAATATATGAAAACTTAAATATAGCTTGTCTGCCAATTAAACTAGATACTGGTAAGGTTTGGCCAAAAAAAAGTTTTTTAAAATATCCTGGAGAAATTAATTTTATCTTTAAAGATATTATTGAACCAAATCTGACAGGAGAAGAGTTTTTGAAAAAACTTGAAGAGTCTTTTTATAATTAATTTTTATCTAAACCTGCTTCAATAATTTTTTCCCTTATTTCTTTTGTTTTTTTAAATTTTTCAAATAAAAACTTTCCATCATTATTTTTAATTGCGTCTAAGATTTTAGATAAGTCACTATTAAACTTTTCTAACAATGAGATAATTTCTGTTTTATTGCTCAACATAATATCTCTCCACATAGTAGGGTCTGAAGAGGCAATTCGTGTAAAGTCCCTGAACCCACTGGCACTAAATTTTATAACTTCAGACTTAATGTTGTCTTCTAACTCACTTGCAGTACCTACAATATTATAGGCGATCAAATGAGGTATATGACTTGTTATGGCCATAATAGAATCGTGATCTTTAGAATTCATTGTTTCTATTTTTGATCCTAAATTTTTCCAAATATCATTAACTTTTTTTATTTGTGTTTCATCACAAAGTTCACAAGTATTAGAAATAAACCATTTGTTTTTAAATAAATCTTCAAATCCATTTTCCGGACCACTTTTTTCAGTTCCTGCAATCGGATGACCTGGTACAAAAACTTTATTCTTTAGAAATTCATTCGCTAGCTTTATAATCTCAACCTTAGATGATCCAACATCTGTTATAATTGTTTGATCTAATTTAAGTTTTGAAAGATCGTTAAAAATATTTTTGTAAGCACTAATTGGTGTACAAATAAAAATAAATTCTGATTTCTCAACGTCCTTGTTGATTTTAGTATTATAACTATCTGCCAAAGATAAACTTTTACTTTTTTTAAGATTATCCTCTGACACATCAATAAAGTTAATCAAAGCTTTTGAATAATTTTGCCTGATTGCTCTAGCAAGAGAAGAGCCAATTAAACCAATTCCTATTATTGTAATATTGTTCATTAAAAATTTTTATCCAAAATATCTAAAAAAGTTTTATTTTCCTCATCGGTACCAATAGTAACTCTTAATGAATTTTTTATACCATAGGTATTCATTTTTCTTAGTAAGATTTTATTATTTATAAATATATCAAAAGCTTGTTCTGAGTTAAGTTTAGCATTATCAAAATTTAATAAGAAAAAATTTGCCACAGGATCATTTGTTATAATCTTTTTTGAGGTAATTTTTTCAAAAATAATTTTTGACCATTTTTCATTATGTTCGACATTTTTTTTAATCCATTCATCATCTAAAATTGCAGCACATCCAGCTTTTTCAGCTATACCAGATATATTAAAAGGAGGTCGAAATAAGTTTGCAGCTTCTATAATTTCTTTGGAACCATAACCCCATCCTAATCTTAGATTGGCTAATCCAAAAATTTTAGAAAAAGTTCTAGAAACAACTGTATTTTTGGAATTTTTAAAAATATCTAAACCACTTTTATAATCATTTTCGGTCACAAATTCTGCATATGCATCATCAACCATCAGTAAAATATTTTCTGGCAATTTTTTTCTTAATTTCACAAGCTCATCAGAATTAATATACGTTCCAGATGGATTGTTAGGATTTGCAATGAAAACTATTTTTGTTTTATTTGTTACTAACTTTAAAGTTTCGCTAACAGAAAATTTATTATTTTCATTTTTTGCAAACCTGACTACTGCACCATTTAATTGCGAGTAAATTCTGTACATCAAAAATGAGTCTTCGGACATAATCACTTCATCATCTTTGTTCAAAAATGATTGGCATATTAAACTTATTATTTCATCAGAACCTGAGCCAATTAGAATTTGATCTTCATTTATAGAGAATTTTTTTGCAATGGTTTCTTTTAATTTGCTACTTTTTCCATCAGGATATTTTTTTAAATTAAAACCACTCTTAAAAATCTCTAGAACCTTGGGTGAAGGACCAAGAGCAGACTCATTTGCAGATAATTTAACTAGATTTGGAACATTTTGGATATTTGATAGTCCGCCAATGTACAAATCTACATTTACAGTTTTTGGCTTTGGTAAATTCATTTTTCAAGTACTTACAACACTTCTAGAATACAATCAAAAGAAGTTGATAGTTTGACAAAGAATCAGCCTTTTAGTACAAAACGGCACCGCCGATTTACCGAATTGCGGGCGATAACAAACAGCTAAAGAGGAAATCGCTAAGCGATTTTTAAAAATGAATATTGATTACAGTAAAGTTAAAAAAATCACCATAAATGCACCTCTTAAATTAGATTGTGGTGAAACTTTAGAAAAATTTGATATTGCCTATGAGACATATGGCAACTTAGATGAAACTAAATCAAATGCGATTTTAGTTTTTCACGCTCTATCAGGAGATCAGTTTGTAACTGGTACAAATAATGTGACTGGTCGAGAGGGATGGTGGAATCAGGTAGTAGGCTCTGGATTACCAATAGATACTGATAAATATTTTGTAATATGTGCCAATGTACTGGGTGGCTGTATGGGCAGCACAGGTCCAAAAGAAATTAATCCGAAAACAAATAAACCTTATGGTCTAGATTTTCCAGTAATTACAATCAAAGACATGGTAAGTGCACAAACTCACCTATTAGATTTTTTACGAATAAAAAAAACTTTATCAGTTTTAGGCGGATCAATGGGCGGTATGCAGGCTTTACAATTTTGCTCATTGTATCCTGAAAGAACTTTTTCTTCAGTGCCAATTGCATGTGCAGCAAGTCACTCTGCTCAAAATATAGCTTTTAATGAGTTAGCGCGACAAGCTATTATGGCAGATCCTAATTGGGACTCTGGAAATTATTTCTTATCAGGAAAAGTTCCTAGAAACGGACTTGCTGTTGCAAGAATGGCTGGTCATATTAGTTATTTATCTGAGCAAGGACTTCAAAGTAGATTTGGAAGAAAACTACAAGAAGGAGACGGTTTAAACTTTTCGTTTGATGCTGACTTTCAAGTTGAAAGCTATTTGAAATATCAAGGATATGCATTCGTAGATCGATTTGATGCTAATTCTTATTTATATATTACAAGAGCTATGGATTATTTTGATCTTTATAAATTAAATAATGGTGATTTATCAAAAGCTTTCAAAAATACTAATGTAAAATTTTGTATTATTTCATTCTCAACTGACTGGCTTTACACAACTGAAGAAAGTAAAAAAATAGTCATTGCTCTCAATTCTATAGGTGCACAAGTTAGTTTTGTAAATATTGTTACAAATAACGGTCATGATTCTTTTTTAGTTAATGAACCAGAGTTTTTTCAAACCTTAAAAGGTTTTCTAGATTCTACATATGAGGACTTTAAAAATGAAAATTCAAGATGATGTTCTAGCGGGATTAATTGATATAAACTCTAAGGTGCTCGATGTGGGTTGTGGCGATGGTAACTTATTACTTTATCTAAAAAGAAATAAAAGAATTGACGGAAGAGGTTTGGAGATCAATCAAAAAAATGTTCAAGAATGCCTAGCTAAAGGACTTGCGGTTGTTGAGGGTGATGCTGAAAAAGACTTGGTAAACTATCCAAATCAATCATTTGATATAGCAATATTAAACCAAGCAATTCAGCAGTTTTATGAACCAAGAAAAGTTTTAAATGAATTGCTAAGAATTGCTAAACAAGCAATAATTACGATACCAAATTTTGGTTATTGGAAAGTGAGATTAAATTTATTGGTAACAGGAACAATGCCGGTTACAAAAACACTACCTCATTCTTGGTATGACACTCCAAATTTACATATGAGTTCAATCAAAGATTTTTATAATTTGTGTTCGTTAGATAATATCAATGTAATTAAATCAATTTCAATTTCTTCAAATAAAATCAGCGATATTACATCAAATAATTTAGAGATTAAAAATTTAGTCTCAGAATTGGGTGTATTTGTTGTAAGTAAATAGATTATATTTTTTTTATCACTTTTTTAATCAAGCTTGACTTAATTAAATCTTGTTTTTTTATGTTTGCGTAAATTCTTTTTTTAACAACACAAAAATAAACACCATTAAAATATTTAAACAAAATCGAGCCAAATTTTTCAATTAAATCATGATTAATAAATTTAGTATTTAAGTTTGGAAAATAAATTAATCGTTCGATTGATTGTATGTCAAAAAAACTTTCCTCTAATAACTGACTAATCTGTTTTTTTGAAAATCCATTACCAGAAGAAAAAGGGCTTTTATCAGATAAATACCAAGATGATTTTTTATTTGGTATAATAATATATAATTTACCTTCTGGAGATAATGATCTCCATATTTCTCTAAGACTCAATTTAGTATTATGATTATTTTCTAAATAATGAATTAAAAAAGCATGATCAAAAAAAGAGTCTTGAAAAGGTATTCTTTCTTCATCAATTAAAATTTTTTTACCCTTGAGTACAGCCTCATCAGATATACCCATTCTTTTAGAATAACAGTAAGAAATTGAAAGATTATATTCTTTTAAAAAACTTAAATAAGGATTAGCATAACCAAAACATCCAATATTCTGATTGTCATATAGGTAACAATATTTTTTTAGTTGGTTTTCAATACGATGAGTTAAAAACTTTCCAATAGCACTAAGATAAAATTTCTGATAATTTAAAATATCTAAATACATTATGAGTTTATTGCAGGTAAATTTAGTTCATTGTCTATCAGATAACTATTCTTATATTATTTCTAATCCTATTACAAAAAAAGCGATTGTGGTAGATCCAGCTGAAGCTGAGCCAATCATAAATTCAATAGAAAAACTTAGGTTAAAATTAGAGTATATTTTAATTACTCACCACCATACTGATCATGTTGGTGGCAATCATGAATTAAAAGAAAAATATAATTGTAAAATAATTGGTTTTAAAAATGACTCTAGCAGGATTCCAGGTATCGATATTCAAATTAAAGATAAAGAAATATTTAATTTTGAAGATGAAGAAATTGAATTAAATTTTGCACCAGGACATACTAGCGGACATATTTTTTATTTTTTTAAAAAAAATAAATTAGCCTTTGTAGGAGATGTGGTTTTTTCTCTTGGATGCGGAAAAATTTTTGAAGGTACAGCTGAACAAATGTATAAATCGGTTATGAAAATAAAATCTCTCCCTGAAGATACCAAAATTTACTGCGGTCATGAATACACGGAAAGCAATTTAAAATTTTGCTTAGCATATGATACTGATAATCATAATTTAAAAAAGAGAGGAGTTGAGGTTAGAGAGCTTAGACATAAAGGATTACCAACAATACCAACTACAATTTCTAATGAAAAAAAGAATAATATTTTTTTTAGATGTGATGAAAATACAATAATTGAAAAACTTGGTTTAAAAGGAACAGAGCCTCAAATGGTCTTTAAAAAACTAAGAGAATTAAAGGATAATTTTTAATTAACTATCCCCTGTTTTCTTGACATAATAACGGTGGTGGCTATATTGCGCCAAATTAAAAACATGACTTTTGCAGTAATCAACACAGGTGGCAAACAATACAAAGTGAGCGCCAATGACAAATTAAGAATAGAAAAACTTCCTCAAGAAGAGGGTAAATCTATAGAGTTCAAAGAGGTACTCTTGATTAATAATAATCAAGATATGGAATTAGGATCTCCTCTAATTGACGGTGCAAAAGTTGAAGGAAAAATTGTAAAGCAAGCAAAAAATAAGACAGTATTAATTTTCAAGAAAAGAAGAAGGCACAACTCAAGACGAAAAAATGGCCACAGACAAAAAATGAGCGTTGTACAAATTACAAAAATCTTTGGTAAAGGTGGAAAACTTTTATCTGAAGCAAAAAAAACTGAAGTAAACAAGGATAAAACTACTACTAAAAAAAGTGCGTAGTGGTATAAATAATTATGGCAACTAAAAAAGCTGGTGGTTCATCGAAAAACGGTAGAGATAGTGAAGGTCGTAGACTTGGCGTAAAAAAATATGGTGGCCAAAAAGTTATTCCAGGAAACATTATTTATAGACAAAGAGGTACTAAAATGTACCCAGGTCAAAATGTAGGTATGGGAAGAGATCATACTATTTTTTCTAAAATTGAAGGGACTGTGAAGTTTCAAAAGAAAAAATTTGGCAAAACTTTCATTTCTGTAGTTCCCCACTAAATCATATTAAGACATTAGTCTTAGATTAATTTAATATTTTATTATGAAATTTTTAGATCAAGCTAAAATTACTGTTAAAGCTGGAGATGGCGGAAATGGATGTTGTAGTTTCCGTAGAGAAAAATTTGTTGAGTTTGGAGGACCAAACGGTGGCGATGGAGGAAATGGTGGATCTGTAATTCTAGAAGCAGTAAATGGTTTAAATACTTTAATTGACTATAGATATATTCAACACTTTAAAGCGCAGAGAGGGGAGAATGGAAAAGGTAGTAATAAAACAGGCGCATCAGGAGACGCTTTAATTTTAAAAGTACCAGTTGGAACACAAGTTTATGCCGAAGATAAAAAAACACTTCTGTACGATCTTGTTAATGAAGGAGAAAAAATAAAAATTGCAACTGGCGGTAAGGGAGGTTTGGGTAATACAAGATTTAAAAGCTCTACCAACCAAGCACCAAGGAAAACTACAAATGGATCTTTGGGAGAAGAGTTTGAAATATGGTTGGAGTTAAAAATTATAGCTGATATCGGTCTTGTAGGTTTTCCAAACTCAGGAAAATCAAGTTTTTTATCTTTAACAACTAGAGCAAAACCAAAAATTGCAGATTATCCATTTACAACTTTAAACCCTAACTTAGGGGTTTTAAGTATTGATGAAAAAGAAATTGTTGTTGCTGATATACCTGGATTGATTGAGGGTGCACATCAAGGCGTTGGTCTAGGAGATAAATTTCTTAAGCATATAGAAAGATGTAAAAGTATATTACATTTAATTGATGCAAATGAAGATAATTTATTTGATCGGTATAAAATTATAAGAAATGAACTCGAGAAATATAGTCCAGAGCTTATTAACAAAAGAGAGATTGTGGCACTAAATAAACTAGATTTACTAGAGGACGAGGAAATTAAAAAAAAAATTGAGGAGTTTAAAAAATCTTTTAAAAAAGATTTTTTTCAAATTTCAATTTTACAAAAAAACAATATTAAAGAATTATTAAGAGCATTAAAATGATATTAAATAAAACAAAAAGAGTGGTGATTAAAATTGGATCTTCTCTTTTGATTAGAAATAAAAAAATCAATAAAAATTGGGTTAATAAACTTTCAGAGGATATAGCCAATCTCCATAAAAAAAAAATTGATGTAATTATTGTAACTAGTGGGGCAATTGCTTTGGGATGCAAATATCTTAAAATAAATAGGAAAAATTTAAAACTTAAGGAATTTCAAGCTGTTTCAGCTATTGGTCAAATTGAGTTGATTAATCTTTTTAAAAATTCTTTATCTGGAAAAAAAATAAAAGTTGCTCAAATTTTATTAACTCTTGAAGACACAGAGGACAGAAGAAGGGCACTGAATGCCAAAGATACAATCGAAAATATATTTAAATTAAAAAGTATTCCAATTGTAAATGAAAATGATACGACAGCTACAAATGAAATAAGATACGGAGATAATGATCGATTAGCTGCTCGTGTAGCTCAAATATCATCTGCTGATACACTTATTATGCTCTCTGATATTGATGGACTTTACACCAAAGATCCAAGAAAGTTTAAAAATGCAAAACATATTAGAGAGGTAAAAAAAATTACTAATAATATTATAAAAAGCGCAACTAAAAGTATCAGTGACTACGGATCCGGGGGTATGATTACAAAAATTGATGCCGCTAAAATTTGCATGAATGCTGGATGTAAAATGATATTAACCCGTGGTTCGGTAAATAATCCTATTCAAAAATTAGAAAAAAATAAATTTTATACAATTTTTACACCACTTACTAATAAGTATAATGCTAAAAAAAAATGGATATTAAGTAGTTTAAAAAATAAAGGATCCATTACAGCTGACACTGGAGCAATTAACGCTATTAAAAAAGGTAAAAGTTTATTGCCAGTAGGAATCACTGACGTAAATGGAAAATTTTATAGAGGTGACACAATATTAATTATTAATAAATCTAAGAAAAAAATTGGAACAGGCGTTGTTTCTTACTCAAGTGATGAAATATTTAAAATCAAAGGAGTGAAAAGTGAAAATATTAAAAATATTTTAGGATACACTTCTAGAGGTGAAGTGATACATATTGATAATATGGTGCTAAATAAATGAGTAAATTAAAATATATTCAAACATTAGGAAAAAAAGCAAAAAAAGCTTCTGAAGAGTTATCCAATATTAATGATAAGAAAAAAAATGCTGTACTCAAAACTTTTTACTCAGAAATTAAAAATAATACCAAGCAAATTCTAAATGCAAATAAAATTGATATTATTAATAGCAAAAAAAATAAGCTTAAGGATAATTTAATAGACAGGAGCATGTTAAATTTAGATAGGATCAAATCTATCCTAGCTTCAATTGAAGAAGTTATATCATTTAAAGACCCAACAAATAAAACATTAGTCAAATGGGAAAGGCCAAATGGACTAGTTATAAACCGAGTAACTATGCCAATTGGTGTGCTGGGTGTTATTTATGAAGCAAGGCCAAATGTTACTTCTGACGTATCAGTATTGAGCTTCAAATCAGGAAATGCTGCTATTTTAAGAGGTGGCAAAGAAGCCTTTAGATCAAATATTGCAATTTCTAATTTATTTAGAGATAGTTTAAAAAAAAATAAGATTAATCAGGATTGTATACAATTAGTAAATAATACAGATAGAAAATTAGTAGATCTAATGCTTTCCAAAATGTCTACCTATATTGACATCATAATTCCTCGTGGAGGAAAAGGATTAGTTAAGAAAGTTTTAGACTTATCAAATGTACCTACAATAGGACATTTGGAAGGTTTATGTCATGTATATCTGGACAAATCTTATAATTTAAAAAAAGCAGAAAAAATTATATTTAATTCAAAGTTGCGTAGAACAAGTATTTGTGGTGCGGCTGAAACTCTGTTAATTCATAAGTCTGTTAAAAAAAATGATATTCAACATATTTTAGAAAAACTTAATAATCATGGTTGTAAAATTATTGGTGATAAAAATATAAAAAAAATATTTAGATTTACATTACCAGTAAAAGAAAAAGACTGGAGTACTGAATACTTGGATTCAAAAATTTCAGTAAAAATTGTTGATAATATTGATGAAGCAATTAACCATATAAAAAAATATGGAACAAACCATACAGAATGTATAATTTCTAACGACAAAAAAAGCATAATTAAATTTTCTAAGCAAATTCAAAGCTCAATTGTAATGACAAATGCCTCTACACAATTTGCTGATGGATATGAATTTGGTCTTGGGTCTGAAGTTGGGATTTCTACAAATAAAATGCATCCAAGAGGACCGGTAGGATTAGAACAACTCGTTACTTACAAATATGTAGTTAATGGCAAGGGTCAAATACGTCCTTGAACAAAAGGGAAAAAGAGAGAATAGGAATTTTTGGAGGATCTTTTGACCCTCCTCACAAAGGACATCTTCACATAGCGAAATTATTTATAAAAAAGTTAAAACTTAAAAAATTAATATGGTCTGTATCCAATAAAAATCCTTTAGTAAAAAAAAAATATTTTTATAATTTTAAACAAAGAAAAATTTTATCTAAAAAAATAACTAGTAAAAATAAAAATATAAAAATAAACGATTTTGATAAAAAATATTCTTATCAATTATTAAATACTTTAAAAAAGAAATACAAAGGTAAAAAGTTTTTTTTTCTCATTGGTTCAGATAATGTTAAATTTTTACACAAATGGAAAAAATTATCATCTATACTAAATACTAGTACTCTTGTTATAATAAGTAGACCAGGTTATCAGGGGGAGATTAAAAAATCGGTTTTTTATAGAAAAAATCATAAATATTTAATAAAAAATTATAAAGCTAATGATATTTTCCCTAAAAAAGTATGGATATATATTAAAGACAAAGGTGTAAAAATATCTTCATCAAATATTAAAAATAGACTATATAAATTAAAGATAGATTAATAATTTGAAAAATAAAATTATAGATAAAGTTCACCAAATTTTAGACGACAATAAAGCTCAAAATATTGTTATAATAGACCTTAAAGACAAAAGTTCGATTGCCGATTATATGGTTATTGCAAGCGGAACATCTTCTAGGCACATTCAAGCTATTTCAGAAATAACGGCACAAAAACTAAAGTCCTATGGAATTGATAATTGCAGAATTGAAGGGCAAGAAAGCAATGATTGGAAGCTAATTGATGCCATTGAAGTTATTATTCATATTTTTCATCCAGAAAAAAGATCTTCTTATAATCTAGAAAAAATGTGGGAAGATGTTTTGCCAAAACAGCAAATTACTGTTTAATGAAAATCTCCATCTTGTGTGAAGGCCGTTTAAACAAAGGGCTCGAAAATGAATTATGCAGTATCTACATCAAAAGAACTCTCTCATTAAAAAAAAGTGGAATACTAAACTTAGAAATAAAGAATAAGCCAAATAAAACGAATAATATTAAAAATACTAAGAATTTAATTTTAGATGAGAAAGGTAAAAATATAAATACTATGGACTTAGTAGGCATGATAAAAACACTAAACAACAATAGAATAGAAACATTAAATTTTTATATAGGTAAACCTGAAGGTTTTTCTAATAATTATGAAAAATATGAAAAAATTTCTTTGGGCAAAATGACCTTTCCACATTCCTTAGCCAGAGTTATTTTGTGTGAACAAATCTATAGATGTGCTACAATATTAACAAATCACCCTTATCATAAAAGTTAATGAATTTATTTTTAAAATATATTTTAGTCTTTTCTTTTAGCATACTGCTATGGGGTCCTGTAAAAGCCAATCCAAGTGATGAACTTTATGAAAAGTTAGATTTATTTAGTGATGTTCTAAATACACTTAAAAAAGAATATGTCGACGAAGTGGATCAAAGCGAAGTTATTGACTCGGCGATAAATGGAATGCTTCAATCCCTTGATCCTTATTCCGCATACATGAGTCCAGAGTCATTTAGAAATATGAATGATGATACTAAAGGAGAGTTCGGTGGACTAGGTATTGAAATTACTATGGAAGCCGGTCTTGTAAAAATTATAACCCCAATTGAAGGAACGCCTGCTGATAAAGCTGGTGTACAAGCAGGTGATTTCATTGTCAAAATAGATAATAAACAAGTGAAAGGGATGACGCTGTTAGATGCTGTCAAACTCATGAGAGGTAAAGTTGGAACAAAAATTGAAATTACAGTTCGAAGAGTTGATATTGAAGATGAATTAAAATTTGAAATTACAAGAGACATTATAAAAATTAGAGAAGTGACTGCTGAAATTAAGGAAAATGTTGGTTATATAAGATTACGTGCTTTTAACGAGCAAAGCCATAACCAGTTGTTAAAACAATTAAATAAATTACCCAACAAAAAGCTAAATGGTTATATTTTAGATCTTAGAAATAATCCAGGCGGACTACTATCTCAAGCAATTAAAATTACAGAAACTTTTCTTGATGGAGGTGAAGTAGTATCTACCAGAGGAAGAGATAAAAATGAGATTAAAATTTATAATGCTAGAAAAGGTGACAAAATTAATAAAAAACCTTTGATTGTTCTTATTAATCAAGGATCCGCATCTGCATCTGAGATTGTTTCAGGTGCATTAAAAGATAATAAAAGAGCAATTTTATTAGGCGAAAAAAGTTTTGGTAAAGGATCAGTTCAATCAATTATTCCATTAAAGAATAGAGGTGGTCTAAGACTAACAACTGCCAAATATTATTTGCCATCTGGTGAATCCATACATGAAAAAGGAGTTGAACCAGATATTACAGTTAAAAGAAATAAAGATAATTTTAAAATTAATACAAAAACAGATAACCAGCTTAAATATGCTATTAATCTTTTAAAAGAAGATTCATGAAAAATTTAAAGGATTTACCATACCGCAATGGTGTCGGTATAATGATTTTTAATGATCAAAAAAAAATTTTTGTCGGCAAAAGAATAGATAATCAAGAAGCATGGCAAATGCCTCAGGGAGGTGTAGACAAAGATGAGGACTATGAAACTGCAGCTAAAAGAGAGTTATTTGAAGAAACTGGAATTCAATCAGTAAGAATTGTTCAAAGTTCAAAACAAGAATTTATATATGATCTTCCAAATCATCTTTTAGGAAAAATTTGGAAAGGTAAATACAAAGGTCAAAAGCAAAAATGGTTTTTAATGAAATTTTTAGGACCAGATAGTGAAATTAATATCAGTCAAAAGCACCCTGAATTTAATGAATGGAAATGGGTAGATCTAGATGAATTACCAAGACTAATAGTACCTTTTAAAAAAAAACTTTACGAATCTATAATTAAAGAATTTCGAACTTCTATTTAGTTTTAAGAAGATTTAACTCATCAATCAATACATTTGAGATAAAAATATCATGATCAATTGAATTTGTATCTTCCAATTTGTTGCTAGCTCTTTCTTTTAGGCTATTGATTTGTTCATCAGAAAGATCTTTAACATCAAACACTTCTTGGCAAAGTATACTTAGAGAGTTATTCTTGAAATCAACTACGCCACCAGTTGTAAAAAAGTATTTGTTTTCACTTTTTTCTACATTTATTACTCCAGGCTTCAAAAAAGTTACAACCGGTAAATGATCATCTAGTATACCCATATGACCTTCAATACCTGGTATTGTAACCATTGAAATGTCTTTTTCAGAAAAAAGAACTTTCTCTGGCGTAACAATATCAACTTGCATAATTTATGCCGCTTCTTTCGCCATCTTCTCTGCTTTTTCTATAGCTTCTTCAATAGTTCCAACCATATAAAAAGCTGCTTCAGGTAAATGATCATATTCACCTTTACAGATTGCATCAAAACCTTTGATTGTAGCATCTAATTCTACAAGTTTACCAGGTGAACCTGTAAATACTTCTGCCACAAAGAATGGTTGAGATAAAAATCTTTGAATTTTTCTTGCTCTAGCAACAACAAGTTTATCTTCTTCAGATAACTCATCCATACCTAGAATAGCAATAATATCTTGTAAAGATTTATATGTTTGTAAAATTCTTTGAACTTCCCTTGCTACTCGGTAATGTTCATCACCTACTATTCTTGGATCAAGAATTCTAGATGTTGAGTCTAACGGATCAACTGCAGGATAGATTCCAAGTTCTGCAATCTGCCTTGAAAGAACTGTAGTTGCATCAAGGTGCGAAAACGATGTTGCAGGCGCAGGGTCAGTTAAGTCATCTGCAGGCACATAGATGGCCTGAACTGAAGTAATTGATCCTTTAGTTGTTGTTGTAATTCTTTCTTGCAAGTTACCCATATCCGTTGCTAAAGTTGGTTGGTATCCAACAGCTGAAGGGATACGTCCTAACAACGCTGACACTTCAGATCCAGCCTGTGTAAATCTGAAGATATTATCTACGAAAAATAATACATCTTGACCTTCTTTATCCCTGAAATATTCAGCAACAGTTAATCCTGTTAAGGCAACTCTAGCTCTAGCTCCTGGAGGCTCATTCATTTGTCCATAAACTAAGGCTGCTTTTGAACCAGGGCCATCTGTTTTAATAACTCCAGACTCTATCATCTCATGGTATAAATCATTACCTTCTCTTGTTCTTTCTCCAACCCCAGCGAATACAGAATAACCACCATGAGCTTTTGCTACGTTGTTAATTAATTCCATGATCAAAACTGTTTTTCCAACACCAGCACCACCGAATAAACCAATCTTTCCACCTTTTGCATAGGGGGCTAGAAGATCTACTACCTTAATACCTGTAACCAATACTTCAGTCTCAGTTGATTGCTCAACAAATTCTGGAGCCTGTCTGTGTATCGGCCATTTCTCTTTAGTTTTTACATCACCTTTTTGATCAATACCTTCACCAATGACATTTATAATTCTTCCTAATGTTTCAGGACCAACTGGCACTTTAATTGCGTCTCCAGTATCTGTAACTTTAGCTCCTCTTCTTAAACCTTCAGTCGTATCCATAGAAATGGTTCTAACCGTTCCTTCACCTAAGTGTTGAGCAACCTCTAAAACTAATCTATTTCCATTGTTATCACATTCTAAAGCTGAGTTAATCTCAGGCAAATGACTATCAAACTTTACGTCAACTACCGCTCCAATTACTTGAGTGATTGTTCCAAATTTATTTTCCATGTTTAGCTCCTTTTATAATGACTCCGCACCAGAGATGATTTCAATCAGCTCTTTAGTGATAACGGCCTGTCTGCTTCTGTTATAGTTAATTGTTAGTTTGTCTATTAAATCGCCTGCGTTACGAGTCGCATTGTCCATAGCAGACATTCTGGATCCTTGTTCACTTGCAGCATTTTCTAAAAATGCTTTAAAAATTTGAGTTGTAATATTTTGAGGCAATAAATGCTCTAAAATTTCATTTTCATCTGGTTCAAACTCATATTGTGTATCATTGGTTTCGGTCTCTTCTTTTTTTGCGTCTAGATTTTCTACTGGAATAATTTGTTGTGCTTGAGGTTCTTGGGAAATAACTGATTTAAACTTGTTATAAAAAATTGTGCAAACATCAAATTCATTGTTGTTAAACATTGTAATAATTTTGCTTGTTAGTTCAGAAGCCTCGTTTACAGAAATGCTCTTAAGATTTTTGTAAGATATTTTTTCAACTATATAATCTTTGAAGTTCCTTTTAAGCTGATCGGTACCTTTTGATCCAACAGTAATAATTTTTAATTTTTGGTTAGAATTAATTACTTGATTACAAAACTGTCTAGCTTTTTTAACTATATTTGTATTAAATCCACCACATAAACCTCTATCTGCTGTNATTACTACACAAAGNTGAACATCGCTTTTCCCTGTTCCTGCAAGAAGTTTTGGAGCAGAAGACACATCNGTTATTGAACTTTTAAGATTATTGATAATCTGATTCATNTTTTCAGAATAAGCNCTTCCTTTCTCAGCATTTTCTTGCGCTTTTCTCAATTTTGCAGCTGCAACCATTTTCATAGCCTTGGTAATCTTCTGTGTAGACTTAACGCTTGTTATTCGATTTCTTAGATCCTTTAAACTTGGCATTTTTTATTTCAAAAATTCCTTTTTAAAGTTTGNAATAAANTCTTTTANTTTATTTTCGTTAGCCTCATCTAATTTTCCTGAAGAAATAATATTGGTTAAAATATCAGGAGATTGAGATTTAATTGAACTTAACAACTGATCTTCAAAATTCTTAATCTTTGAATTATNAATATCATCAAGAAAACCTTTAACNCCTGCATAAATTGAAACAACTTGTTCTTCAACTTTTAGAGGAGAATACTGACCTTGCTTAAGCAATTCAGTTAATTTTGATCCTCTGTTTAGAAGCTGTTGAGTTGAGGCATCTAAATCTGAACCAAATTGTGCAAATGCAGCCATCTCTCTNTANTGAGCAAGCTCAAGCTTAATTGTACCNGCAACTTGTTTCATTGCTTTAATTTGCGCCGCTGAACCAACTCTTGATACAGAAATACCAACGTTAACGGCTGGTCTAATACCTTGNAAGAATAGTTCAGTTTCTAAAAAGATTTGTCCATCCGTGATTGAAATCACGTTAGTTGGAATGTAAGCAGAAACNTCACTCGCTTGAGTTTCAATGATGGGCAATGCAGTCANTGACCCNCCGCCATTTTCATCATTTAACTTTGCTGCACGTTCTAACAGTCTGCTATGTAAATAGAATACATCTCCTGGAAAAGCTTCCCTTCCTGGAGGTCTTCTTAANAGCAATGACATTTGTCTATAAGCTACAGCCTGTTTAGATAAATCGTCATAAACAATTAAACCATGCATTCCGTTATCTCTAAAAAACTCACCCATGGCACAACCAGTNTAAGGTGCTAAAAATTGTAATGGTGCCGGATCAGAAGCAGTTGCAGCTACGACAATAGAATACTCCATNGCTCCAGCATCTTCTAAAGTTTTAACGATTTGTGCTACAGTCGATCTTTTTTGACCAATTGCTACATANACGCAATATAATTTTTTAGACTCATCATCAGACTTNTTAATTTCTTTTTGGTTTATAATCGTATCAATTGCNATAGCAGTTTTTCCTGTTTGTCTATCACCGATAATTAGCTCCCTTTGGCCTCTTCCAATTGGAATTAAACTGTCGATCGCTTTTAAACCTGTTTGCATAGGCTCACTTACTGATTTTCTCGGNATAATTCCCGGNGCTTTAACTTCAACTCTTTTTTTCTCTTTTGAATTAATTGGACCTTTTCCATCAATTGGATTTCCTAGACCATCAACAACTCTTCCTAACAATTCTTTTCCTACAGGAACNTCAACAATTTCACCCGTTCTTTTTACAGTATCTCCTTCTTTGATATGAGAGTCATCTCCAAAAATAACTACACCNACNTTATCTGTTTCAAGGTTAAGAGCCATACCTTTTGTTCCTTCAGAAAACTCAACCATTTCTCCAGCTTCAACGTTATCCAATCCATAAATTCTTGCGATACCATCTCCTACAGATAGCACCTGTCCAACCTCAGAAACTTCAGCGTCTTTACCAAAATTTTTTATCTGGTCTTTTATTACTTTTGTTATTTCAGAAGGGTTAATATCCATTTTTTATCTCCTACAAGTTATTTAANATTTTGTTAAATTTAGNTTTGGCAGTATCATCNACCATCAAGCTGCCTATTTGAAGTTTGGCTCCTGAAATTAAACTTGGATCAAATTTAAAATCTAGATTAACTTTCTTTTTAAGAACGTTATTAAGCATACTTTCAATCTCTTTAATTTGAGCATCTGACATTTTAGTTGGCATTGAAACGATTGCATTTAACTCGCCTCTGAAGTCAGATAAAATATTCTTAAAATCTTTAACAATTTTTTCTAAAAAAAAGAAACGATTTTTTTCAACTAAGATTTTTAAAAAATTTACAAAAAGATTATTAAAATTATTTTTTTTCCCAAGTTCCTCTATAACATTTGCTCTATCTATTTTTTTTAAGGTTGGGTTAGTCACAAACTTCTTAAAATCATCAGATTGGTTTAAAGCTAAATCAATAAATTTTATATTTTGCTCAATTTGATCTAAAACTTTTTCTTCATTACTTATCTCAAACAAAGAAAGCGCATATCGTCCAGCTGCATCAGCAAAATTACGTGTATTTTGAGTCAAAATTATCCCTTTTTTGGGCTGATAACTACCATTGAGGAATAGCCATATCAAGCCAGATCTGGTGGACAAGATGTCATAATTAAGCAAAATTTAACGGATCTACGTCGACTTGTAATTTCAAATTCTTAGGTAATTGAGCAAGTTCAAGTTTTTTTTTAATTTGAGCTTGTGGTGTAACTTTAGGGTTGTATTTAATCAATAATCGAAAGCGAAAATCTGATTTTATTTTTGAAATCACTGCTGAAACTGGACCATATATTTCTATGAATTCATTCTTAGGCAAAGTTTGTTTTAATTGAACTGCATATTTTTGAACATGAAAACTATTTTTACCCGAAACGACAATAGATATGAATTTATAAAAAGGAGGCAAATTAGAATGTTCCCTAAAATCAATCTCTTTTTTATAAAAATTATCTGAATTAAATTTTTTTAAAGANTCAAAAATANTATTTTTATCATCAAATGTTTGTAAAAAAATTTTGGACTTTTTATTAAAACGACCTGCTCTTCCAGATAATTGATATAATAACTGATAATTTTTTTCTGATGACCTTATATCATTTCCAAGAAATGCGCTGTCGCAATTTACGGCCACAATACAATTTAAGTGTTTAAAATTAAAACCTTTTGATACAATCTGTGTTGCTACAATTATCTTGGTATTATTATCTTCGATATTTTTTAATTTATCTGAAAATGTATTGTATTCAGTTAAATCACTTGAAAGAATATCTGCATTATAACCTTTAAATTTATTTTTTATTTCTTCAAATACTTTTTCTAACCCTAAACCATAAAACTTAAAGTTACATTTTGAATTATCCTTACATTGTCTTTCAAGTTTAGTTGAATAATTACAATAATGACATAGAGCAGTATTATCTCTTTTATGATAAACTAATCCAACAGAACATTTTGGACATTCTAATCTTTTCATACATTTGTAGCAAAAAACAAATGTTGAGTGACCTCTTCGGTTTAAAAAAAACAAAACTTGATCACCAGTTTTGAGATAATTTTTGACTTCTTTAACTACTAATTTAGAAATAAAATTATTCTCAGAAATATTTTCTTTAGTTAATTTTATAGTTTGAATCTCTGGTAGCTCAGATTGGTTAAAGCGATTTTTTAAAGAGAAATAATTATATTTTTTATTTTTTGAATTATAAAAAGTTTCAACTGATGGAGTTGCGCTAACCAAAAAAGCAGGAAATTGATCTATTGAAGCCTGTAGGATTGCCATATCTCTTGTATTAAAAGATATGCCGTCTTCTTGTTTATATGAGGCATCATGCTCTTCATCAATGATAATTAACTTTAAATTTTGAAAAGGAAGGAATAAAGCTGATCGAGCNCCAAGNATAAGTTTAATTTCATTTTTTAAAACACCTTTCCAAATTTTTTTTTTNATTTTATCTTTTATTCCNGAATGCCAAATGGCAGGTTCATATTGAAAAAAATCTTTAAATCTTTTTGCAATTTGTTCANTTAATCCCTTTTCCGGAAGCAGAACTAAAACTTGATAATTTTCTTNTANAGCNTTTTTGATAATTTCAAAATAAATATGAGTTTTTCCCGAACCTGGAATTCCTTGAAGTAAATTTGTTGAATATTTTTTNAAATCTATTTTTTTTTCAATATTTTTTAAAATATCTTCTTGCTCAAAATTTAAACTTTTATTTAAATTAATTTTTGGTTTAAACTCTGAAAAATCATTAATTTTTTTTAATCCTTTTTCAAAACTTTTGAGCCCGTTCTTGTATAAAAATAANTTTAGAACCAATCCTTTTTTAATAAGATTGTAATTTGACATTTGTTTTATAAAGTTAATTTTATTTATTGAAAACGCAGGAAAATCTAAAATTTTAATAATTTTTTTAATTTTAATCCCTTTTTTTAAACTTTCAGAATTAAGGCTCCATATAACGCCAATAATTTCCTTATTTTTAAAGGATACTAATACTATGTTCCCAACTTCTGCTTTTTGATCTATTTTATATGTAAAGGTTTGATCAAAATTTAATGGTAATAGAACATCAACTAGCATAGTAAATTTGTTAATTAGAAATTTTTAACTTTTATTTATGAAAATATACATAGACTCTTCAGATATTAAAGAAATCAAAGAAATTAATAAAACAAAATTAGTGGATGGAATTACAACAAATCCTTCATTAATTGCAAAACAAAATAAAAATATAAAAACAATTTTAAAAGAAATATGCAAAGAAATCAAAGGCCCTGTAAGCGCAGAAGTAACTGCGGTAGATTGTGAAGGAATGCTTAGAGAGGCTAAAATTTTAAAAAAAATTGCAAAAAATATAGTAATCAAACTTCCATTAACTTTTGAGGGCTTGAAAGCCTGTAAAGAACTTTCAGTAAAAGGAATTAAAACAAATGTAACCTTGTGTTTTTCTGTCACTCAAGCATTAATGGCAGCTAAAAGTGGCGCAACATATGTATCACCTTTTATTGGACGTCTTGATGATATTGGAAAAAATGGAGTTGGTTTAATACAAGATATCAGAAAAGTTTTTGATAATTATAAGGATTTAAAGACAAAAATTTTATCTGCATCAATCAGAAACCTTGATCATGTAAAAGAAGTTGCAAAAGCCGGTTCAGATATTGCAACAATACCTCCAAAAGTATTTCATGAAATGTACAAACATGAACTTACTGATAAAGGATTGAAAATTTTTTTAGATAATTGGAATAGCACTAATCAAAAGATTAGTTAATTACATATGAATTGGTCTTTTATCTACTGCTAACGCAGCTTCCTTAACAGCCTCTGTCAAAGTAGGGTGCGCATGGCACGTTCTAGCAATATCTTCAGAGCTTGCACCAAACTCCATACCTAATGCTAATTCCGCAATTAGATTTCCTGCATCAGGACCTACAATGTGCACCCCCAAAACTTTATCCGTTTTTTCGTCCGCTAAGATTTTTACAAACCCATCAGCTACATCGTTAACTTTAGCTTTTGAATTTGCCATAAAGGGAAATTTTCCTACCTTGTACTTTATTGAAGCTTGTTTTAATTCTTCTTCAGTTTTTCCAACATAAGCAACCTCTGGATGCGTATACACCACTCCAGGTATTACATCATAATTTACATGTCCATATTTTCCTGAAATCATCTCAGCAACAGCGATACCTTCTTCCTCAGCTTTATGCGCTAACATTGGCCCAACCACAACATCTCCAATAGCATACACGTTTTCAACATTTGTTTTAAAATGCTTATCAATCTTTACTCTTCCTTTTTCATCTTTTTCAATATTTACATTTTCTAACCCAAGACCATCTGTATTAGCTTTTCGTCCAACGCAAACTAATACCACATCTGCCTCTAAAATATTATTTGAGCCATTTTTTTCAAATTCTATAGTAGCTTTTGATCCATCATTATTAACTTTGTTAACTTTTGATGAAAGGTTGAATTTCATTCCTTGTCTTTTTAAAATTTTATGAAAACTATCTGAAACTTCCCTATCCATTCCAGGAAGAATATGGTCCATGTATTCAACAACTTCTACATCAGCACCTAATTTCATCCACGCAGATCCAAGCTCAAGACCAATAACGCCTCCACCAATTACAACCATTTTGTTAGGAACTTTTTCTAAAGCTAAGGCGCCGGTTGAGGATACTATAACTTTTTCATCAATATTTATATTTGGCAATGTAGCAATCGAAGATCCTGTTGCTATAATTATATGTTTGCCCATTACTTGACTATCAGAACCATCTGAATTTTTTATATTTACGGTATTGTTTGATGCAAAACTACCATAGCCTTTTATGTACGTGACTTTGTTTTTTTTAAANAAAAATTCTACACCTTTTGTCAAACCATCAACNGTTTTCAGCTTATGACTCATCATCTTAGAAACATCTAGAGATAAACCTGTTGTAGTAATTCCTATTTTGTCGAATTCCTTATTAGCTTTATGAAACATCTCTGCTGAATGTAATAATGATTTTGAAGGTATACATCCGACATTTAAGCATGTTCCACCAAGAGAACCTCTTGATTCGATACATGCAGTTTTGTGTCCTAATTGCGCTGCACGAATTGCACATACATATCCGCCTGGACCTCCTCCTATTACAACTACATCAAAATTTTCCATTATAAATTTAAAAACAACCTTCTTGGATCTTCTAAAATTTCTTTAACACGNACTAAAAAAGAAACTGCTTCTTTCCCATCAATAATTCTATGATCGTATGATAACGCCAAATACATCATTGGACGAATTTCTATTTTTCCATTAATTACAATTGGTCTCTGGACTATGTTATGCATGCCTAAAACACCTGACTGNGGCGGATTTAAAATTGGTGTTGATAACATTGAACCATAAATACCACCATTTGTAATTGTAAATGTTCCACCTTGAAGTTCTTCAATGGATAATTGACCATCCCTAGCCTTNCCACCAAGATTAATAATTTCTTTTTCAATATCAGCAAATGACATTTGATCTGNACTTCTAACTACTGGCACAACTAAACCTTTGTCAGTGCCAACGGCCACTCCAATATTATAATAATTTTTATATACTATTTCCTCGCCTTGAATCTCTGCATTCACTNCTGGAAATGTTTGCAATGCATTTACACATGCTTTTACAAAAAAGGACATAAAGCCAAGTTTTACACCATAAATTTTTTCAAACTCCTCTTTGTTATCCTTTCTAATTTGCATTATCATTGACATGTCTACTTCGTTAAAAGTCGTCAACATCGCTGCAGTATTTTGTGCTTCCTTTAGCCTTTTAGCNATTGTTGCNCTTAGNCTTGACATTTTAACTCGCTCTTCAGGACCTTTGTCNTGNAATTTTTTATCTAAACCNGGGTTNANNCCCATTAATCCAATCAAATCNCTTTTTAAAATTTGACCTCTTTTTCCTGTNCCCTGAATNCTNGAAACNTCTAAATTATTTTCTNCAATNACTCTNNTNGCNGCAGGAGATGGATCAACTGATTTTNTCTCTANNTTAATTGGNACAACNTTTGCCNCTTCTTTTTGAGNNGCTTCTTTCTNCAAAATTAATTCTTCTTTTTTTGATATATCTGATATTTCTTCTNTTTTAATTTCNTGAANTTTNTTTTCTTCTTTTTTTACTGTGANAGCANNAACNGATCCTGCTTCACCNATCTCTCCNAGNTTTGTNCCTACTCCAACTGTNTCTCCTTCNTTAATNCTTATCTCNGANAGNACTCCTGANGNTGGNGNAGTNACTTCNANACTAACTTTATCNGTTTCAAGCTCNACTANAGGNTCATCCTCATTTACATTNTCNCCAGTTTTTTTNATCCANTTTGCAACNGTNGCNTCTGTAACAGANTCNCCAAGNGTNGGNACTAANATTGGGGNACTCATNATATNNTAATTGCNGTTGTAACAATTTCTTGCTGTTGGGCAAGATGTTTTTTNAGNTANCCNCTTGCNGGTGANGCTGATGGNTTNCTNCCNANATANTNAAGTNTTTTANATTTTGNNTCTATNATNTCTAANGTTCGATTAACATATCTTTCAACATGATTCCANCAGCCCATGTTTTGAGGCTCTTCTTGGCACCATACGAAATTTTTTGCGTTTGAAAATCTATTTAAATGCCTTGCCAAGGTTTTGGCTGGAAAGGGATAAAGTTGTTCAATTCTAACTAATTGAACTTTATTTGCTTTTTGTTTTTCTCTTTCGTCGACTAAATCATAGTAAATCTTGCCAGTACATAAAACAACTTTCTCAATTTCTTCATCTTTTGCCAATGGTATCATGTTGTATTGAGAGTTTTCTGCTTTATCTGAAAGTACCCTGTGAAATGAATTTTCTTTTGTAAAATCTTCAATCTCAGAAATGCACCTTTTGTGTCTCAATAATGATTTTGGTGTAAATGCAATTAATGGTTTTCTAAAAGGACGATGAATTTGTCTTCTTAACGCATGAAAATAATTTGCTGGTGTTGTGCAATTTACTACTTGAATGTTTTCTTGGGCACATGCTTGTAAATATCTCTCAACTCTTGCTGAAGAATGTTCAGGTCCTTGACCTTCGTATCCGTGAGGCAAAAGCATTACCAGTCCACTAGCACGAGTCCATTTTTTTTCTCCAGAACTTATAAATTGATCAAAAATTACCTGAGCACCATTAGCAAAATCTCCAAATTGAGCTTCCCATAAAACCAATGTGTCAGGATCTGTTAAAGAGTAACCATATTCAAAACCCAAAACTCCCATTTCAGATAATAAACTATCTATAATTTCTACTTTTCCTTGATTTGAAGAAAGGTTTTTAATTGGATAATACCTTTCGCCATTTTCTTGATCATTTATACCTGCATGCCTATGGCTAAAAGTTCCTCTTACAGAATCTTGCCCAACTAACCTAACTCCATAACCCTCATCAGAAATAGTCCCCAATGCCAGTGTTTCAGCAAGCGCCCAATCAATTTCTTTTCCTGTTTCAAGCATATTTAATCTATTTTCGAATATCCTAGATATTGTTTTATGAGGATTAAATGTTGTAGGAATTGTACTTAGCTTTCTTCCTAATGTTTTTATTTTTTCAATATCAACACCAGTAACACCTCTCCTATCTTGTCCTAATTCAGAAGTAAATTTTGACCATACTCCAGTGAACCAGTCAAATTCATTTGATTTATAGTTTTTAGAGGCTTCAAACTCTTCATCTAATATTTTTTGATAATTTGCTAATTCATTTTTAAAATATTCTTCAGATATACTGCCTTCATCAATTAGTTGTTTTGAATATTTGGATAAAGTAGAATCATGTTTCTTGATTTTTTTGTACATTAATGGCTGAGTGAATGATGGCTCATCACCTTCGTTATGTCCAAATTTTCTATAACAAAAAATATCTATAACAACGTCCCTATTAAATTTTTGTCTATACTCTGTTGCAATCTTTGCACAGTAAGTAACTGCTTCAGGATCGTCTCCATTAACATGAAATATAGGAGCTTGAACCATTTTAGCTACTTCTGATGGATAAGGCGAAGATCTTGCAAATTCAGGCAGTGTAGTAAATCCAACTTGATTATTCACAATAATATGAATAGTTCCACCAATATTATGACCCGTTAACCCTGACATAGCAAAACACTCAGCTACAATACCCTGTCCTGCAAAAGCCGCGTCTCCATGAAGTAAAATTGGTATTACTTGCTTCCTATCTTTATCTTTATGAAAATCTTGTTTTGCTCGTGTTTGACCTAACACTACAGGATTTACAGCTTCTAAATGTGAAGGGTTTGCTGTTAAACTCACATGAACTAAATTTCCATCAAACTCTCTATTCGCAGATGCTCCTAAGTGATATTTTACATCACCAGATACTCCACCACTTGCTATTCCAGGATCTCCAGCAAATTCTTTAAAAATTTTTTTTAATGGTTTTTGAATTACATTTGTAAGTATGTTTAATCTTCCTCTGTGGGGCATGCCAATTTTTACTTCCTTACAACCCAATGCACCTCCTCTTTTAATAATCTGCTCCATTGCTGGAATAAGAGACTCGCATCCATCTAATCCAAATCTTTTTGTTCCAACATATTTTTTTGCAAGATATTTTTCAAAGCCTTCGGCTTCTATTAATCTATTCAATATTGCTTTTTTTCCCCTTTCGGTGAAATGTATCTCTTTATCTTTTCCTTCTATACGAGCTTGTATCCAGCTTTTTTCTTCTGGATCATTCATATGCATAAATTCAAAACCTATATTTGAACAATAAGTTCTTTTAAGAATATCTAATATTTCTTTCAAAGTGGCATACTTCAATCCTAGAACTTCATCTAAAAAGATTTTTTTATTCATATCTAAATCGGTAAATCCATAAGTTTTAGGATCAAGTTCTGGTGCGTATTCTTTTTTTGATAATTCTAAAGGATCAAGCTCAGATTGAAGATGGCCTCTAATACGATACGCCCTAATCATCATTATAGCCCTAACAGAATCTTTGGTGCTGCTTTCGATGTCACTTGAAGAGCTTTGTGGTTTCTCTTTGGCAATTTTACTTTCGAGGGAATAATTTAAGTTTTCTGGAATAAATTTTTCATAAATATCTGGATCAATATTAGAAGTATGTTTAAGTTTTTTTGGTGTCCATGATACTCCAGAAACCTCTTTTTTTACTAAGTCTTGGTTATCATTAATTCCTTCAAAATATTGTCTCCAGCTTTTAGGAACATTATCAGGGCTGTTACTATATTTCTCATACATCAATTCTATATAAGAAGAATTTGATTTGCTTAAAAAAGAAGTAGTTTGAAATATTTTATTCTTAGAAGCTGACATTATTCATTAGTATTATATCAGCCATTTAATACTGATTTCAATGTTTTTCCAATATCAGCTGGGGAGTCTGTGACAGTTATTCCACAAGATTGCATAGTTTTAATCTTATCTTTGGCGCCACCTTTTCCTCCTGCAATGATAGCGCCAGCATGACCCATTCTTCTTCCTGGAGGAGCAGTAATGCCTGCAATAAATCCAACCGTTGGCTTTTTTATTGAATTATTCTTTAAAAATTCAGCAGCTTCTTCTTCTGCAGATCCACCAATTTCACCAATCATAATAATAGATTCAGTTTTTTTATCTTTTAAAAATAGATCCAAGCAATCAATAAAGTTAGTTCCATTAACTGGATCGCCACCAATACCAATACACGTTGATTGCCCCAAACCTTCTGCTGTTGTTTGAGCTACCGCCTCATAAGTTAAAGTTCCAGATCTTGATACAATACCAACAGTTCCTTTTTTATGAATATGTCCCGGCATAATACCAATCTTGCATTCCTCGGGGGTTATAATACCTGGACAGTTTGGTCCAATTAATCTTGAGTTAGAGTCTTGTAATCTTTCTTTAACTTTAATCATGTCAAGAATTGGTATTCCTTCTGTAATACATACAATTAAGGGAATTTTTGCATCTATCGCTTCAATAATTGCTGATGCTGCAAATTTAGCTGGAACATAAATCATTGTTGCATCAGCCTCTGTTTCATCAACTGCCTCTTTAACAGTATTAAAAACTGGTTTTCCTAGATGAACCTGGCCACCTTTTTTTGGTGTAACACCACCAACTAAATTTGTACCATATGCTAAAGCTTGTTCAGAATGAAATGTACCATTTGCACCGGTAAAACCTTGGCATATCAATTTTGTATTTTTATTGACGAGGACTGACATTTATTTAATAGCCTCTACTATTTTTTTAGCAGCATCATTTAAATCATCTGCAGGAATAATTTTTAAACTAGAATTGTTTAATATTTCTTTTCCTTTTTCAAAATTTGTACCAGCTAATCTTACAACTAAAGGAATATTTAATTCTGTCTCTTTTGCAGCTGCAATTACACCTTCAGCAATCACATCACATCTCATTATCCCTCCAAAAATGTTGATTAAAATCCCTTTTACGTTTTTATCTGATAAAATAATTTTAAATGCTGCTGTAACTTTTTCTTTTGAAGCACCACCTCCAACATCCAAAAAGTTTGCTGGCTCAGATCCATAAAGGTTAATAATATCCATTGTCGCCATTGCTAAGCCCGCGCCGTTTACCATACATCCAATTTGACCATCTAATTTAATATAAGCTAAATCATACTTACTAGCCTCAATTTCCATTGGGTCTTCTTCATTTAGATCTCTTAGTTCTAAAATTTTAGGATGCCTAAATAAAGCATTGTCGTCAAAATTTATTTTAGCATCTAAACATATAACTTTATTATCTTTGGTTAAGATTAATGGATTTACTTCAATTAAATTTGCATCAGTTTTAATTAATGACTGATACAATGCTTGAACAATTTTTTTTCCATCTTCTAAAGCGTTTCCATCAAGATTAAACGGTTTTAAAATACCTAATGCATCCTTATCATCCACTTTATCTTCGATACCAACACGTGTAGTGATAATTTTCTCAGGCGTTTTAGCTGCTACCTCTTCAATATCCATTCCTCCTTCTGCACTGGAAATAAAAGCTATTTTCGAAGTAGCTCTATCTACAAGACAAGATAGATAAAACTCCTGATCAATTTCAGAGGCATCTTCTAAATATAGCCTTTTAACTTCTCTGCCTTGCGGACCTGTTTGATGGGTAACTAGCACCTTTCCAAACAACTCTTTAGCTTCTTTTTTTAATTCTTCCAAATTATTTACTAACTTTACGCCCCCAGCTTTTCCTCTCCCGCCCGCATGTATTTGGGCCTTTAAAACAATTTTAGTAGTAGTAATTTTTTTTGCTGCCGCTTCTAATTCATCTAAACTAAATACTGGACAGCCGTTTGGAACTGGGGCTCCAAATTTTTTTATAATTTCCTTTGCCTGATGCTCGTGAATGTTCAATTTTACTTTAAAGAAGGATCAATTTTTTTTGCAGCTTCTAATAATTCATTAACTGCCGCAATTGAAATATCAAAGTTCTTTTTCTCCTCTTCATCTAAGTCTAACTCAATTACTTTTTCAATACCATTTGATCCAATAACTGCTGGAACACCTGCATAAAGATCACTAACACCATATTTATTTTCTAAAAAAACTGCGCATGGTAATGTCTTCTTTTGATCTTTTAAGTATGATTCTGCCATATCAATAGCTGAAGCTGCTGGTGCATAAAAAGCAGAGCCGTTTCCTAAAAATTTAACAATTTCTGCGCCACCTTTTCTAGTTCTATCAATGATAGAGTCTAATTTTTCTTTTGATAATTTTCCATCTTTAACAAAATCCATTAAGTTTTTTCCATCAACTGTAGTTCTATTTGGAACAGGAACCATTGTATCTCCATGACCACCAAGAACAAAGGAGTCTATTTTTTTAATTGGCACTTTTAATTCTTTTGATAAAAATAATTTAAATCTTGATGTATCTAATACACCAGCCATACCCACAACTTTATTTTTTGGAAACCCAGAATATTTTTGTAATGCCATAACAATAACATCTAACGGATTCGTAATACAAATGACAAAAGCTTTAGGAGATGATTTTGCTATACCTTCACCAACTTGTTTAATAATTTTTAAGTTAGTGCCTAGCAAATCATCTCTGGTCATTCCAGGTTTTCTTGGAATGCCAGCTGTTATAATTATAACATCCGAGTCTTTTGTATCGTCATAATTATTTGTTCCTATAAAATTAACATCAAAACCATCTATTGCAGATGATTGAGAAATGTCTAAAGCTTTTCCTTTTGCAACACCTTCAGCAACATCAAAAAGAACAACTTCGTTTGCAAGCTCCTTCAATCCAATTAAGTGGGCTAAAGTTCCACCTATTTGACCAGCACCTATTAGAGAAATTTTTTTCATGCGAGAGGTATATTTAATGGATAGTAAAAATCAAAGACTAAATTGAAGCAGTAAAAATGTATATTGCTACGAAGTTTAATGATGCAAAACTATACTTAACATTCTTCTTAAAGGTTCAGCCGCTCCCCATAATAATTGATCACCCACGGTAAATACGTTAAGGAAATCGTCACCAATATTTAATTTTCTTACTCTTCCTACAGGAATAATTAATGAGCCACTTACTTTGGCTGGACTCAATTCTTTGATTGTGTCTTCTTTTTCATTTGGGACTAACTTGGTCCATTCGCTGGTTTGTTCGATGATATTTTCAATTTCATTTAATGGTAATTTCTTATTAAGCTTTATGGTCAATGCTACACTATGAGAGCGCATTGCTCCAATTCGTACGCAAGTTCCATCAATTGGAACAGGTTTTGAATTTCCTAGGATTTTGTTTGTTTCAGCAAAAGATTTCCATTCTTCTCTAGATTGACCATTATCTAATTTTGAATCAATCCATGGTATCAAACTTCCTGCTAATGGCGCTTCAAAGTGGTCAATAGGAAATTTTGTAGAGTTCATTTCACTACGAACCTTCTTATCAATTTCTAAAATTTCAGAAGCTGGATCTTTTAAAAGATCTTTCGAGCCAGAATACAAGTAACCCATTTGATTAAGTAACTCTCTCATATTTTGAGCCCCTCCTCCTGAGGCGGCTTGATAAGTCATGGAGGTTGCCCATTCTACCAAATCATTTTTAAACAATCCTCCAACACCCATTAACATGCAGCTAATAGTACAGTTTCCTCCAATAAATTCTTTTTTTCCGTCCTTTAAAGCTTCTTTAATGAGATTTTTATTAATAGGATCTAATACAATTGTACTCGAGTCTTCCATTCTTAAATTTGATGCAGCATCAATCCAAAAACCTTTCCATCCGCTATTTCTCAAATCTTTAAAAATTTTTTTTGTATAGTCACTACCTTGACAGGTTAAAATTACATCCATCTTTTTAAGATAATCAATATCGAATGCATCTTGTAAAAGATTTTTACCTTTTCCAATATCAGGACCCTCTTTACCAAACTGTGAAGTGCTAAAAAAAACTGGCTCTTTGATATTATTAAAATCACCCTCTTCGATCATTCTATTAATCAAAACAGAACCAACCATTCCTCTCCAGCCAACAAATCCAACTCGTGTGATACTCATAAATTAACTATAAATCAATTTTAAAGAAATTGTAAAATAAATATGAAAATTTTTACTTCATGGTTGGCATTGTAAATTCAGGATTATCTTTTATTCCTGAGGGCCTTCTTGAAGTAATAGTTTTTAATTTTGTATAAAATCTAATTCCTTCGGGACCATGCATATGCTGGTCTCCAAATAAAGAACGTTTCCAGCCTCCAAAACTATGAAATGCCATTGGTACAGGTATTGGTATATTGACTCCAACCATTCCTACTTTAATTTTATTTGTAAAAGTTCTAGCACTGTCTCCATCTCTAGTAAAAATAGATGTTCCATTTCCATATTCATGATTATTAATTAAATCGACGGCGGTATTGAAATCTTTAACTCTCACAACAGATAGAACTGGTCCAAAAATTTCTTCTTTATAAATTCTCATTTTTTCAGTTACATTATCGAATAAACACCCTCCAATATAAAAACCATTTTCATACCCTTGTAATTTTAAATTTCTGCCGTCAACAACTAACTTTGCTCCTTCTTCAACACCTAGATCTACGTAACCTCTAACTTTATCTAAATGCTCTTTGGTTACCAAAGGTCCCATTTCAGATGTTTTATCCATACCAGGGCCTACTTTTAAAGCTTCAACTTTTTGAGAAAGTCTTTTCACTAACTCATCACCTACATTTCCAACAGCAACTGCTACTGACTGAGCCATGCATCTTTCACCAGCAGAGCCATATGCAGCTCCCATTAACCCATTAACTGCTTGATCAAGATCAGAGTCTGGCATAACTACACAATGATTTTTTGCTCCACCTAATGCTTGAACTCTTTTTTCAAATTTTGCGGCATTTTCGTAAATATACTTTGCGATTCCTGTCGATCCTACGAAACTAATTGCAGCAACATCTTTATTCTCCAAAAGTGCATCAACAGATTCCTTGTCACCATTAACAACATTAAATACTCCATCAGGTAACCCTGCTTGTTTTAATAAATCAGCTAGCATCATTGAGCAACTTGGGTCTTTCTCAGATGGCTTTAATATAAAAGTATTTCCACAAGCTATAGCTACTGGAAACATCCACATCGGAACCATAGCTGGAAAATTAAATGGAGTAATGCCAGCACAAACTCCAAGTGGTTGTCTCATGGACCAGCTATCCACTCCTTTTCCAACATTTTCTGTAAATTCTCCTTTTAAAAGATGAGGGATGCCACAAGCAAACTCAACTACTTCTAAACCTCGTGTTAATGAACCTTTTGCATCGTCATAAACTTTTCCATGCTCAGCAACTATAAGCTTTGTTAATTCATCTGAATTTTTTTCAATAAGTTCTTTGAATTTAAATAAAATTCTTGCTCTCGTAATTGGTGGGGTATCGGCCCATGCTGGAAAAGCTTTTGATGCAACTTTAATTGCAGAACCAACATCAGATTTTGATGCTAAGCTAACCTTAGCCTGAACTTCACCAGTTGCTGGATTAAAAACATCAGCTAATCTTTTGCTTTCACCATTAAAATCTTTGCCATCCACAAAGTGGAAAATATTTTTCATAATTTGGATTTTACTACGCTGACTTTTCAGTCACCAGCATTTTTTTAATAGAACCAATTGCTTTTGCTGGATTTAAACCTTTTGGACAGGCATTTGTACAGTTCATTATAGTATGACATCTAAATAACTTTAATTCATCAGCTACTTTCTTTAATCTTTTTTGTCTTTCCTCATCTCGACTATCAATGATCCATCTATAAGCCTGTAATAGAACTGCAGGACCTAAATATTTATCACCATTCCACCAATAGCTTGGACAAGAAGTTGAGCAGCACGCACACAAAATACATTCATATAAACCATCTAACTTTGATCTATCCTCTATTGTTTGTAAACCTTCGGTACCATTTGAACTTTTGTTTGATTGCATCCAAGGTTCAATGGATTGATATTGCTTGTAAAGTTGTTTTAAATTTGGAACTAGATCCTTAATAACAGGCATATGAGGCAAAGGATTAATATTTATATCCCCGTTAATTTCTCTAGCTGATTTTGTACAAGCAAGTGTATTTGATCCATCAATATTCATTGCACAAGATCCACAGATACCTTCCCGACACGATCTTCTAAATGTTACAGTTGAGTCAATTTCATTTTTGATTTTTATTAATGCATCTAATACCATGGGACCACAATTATCCATGTCTACTTCATAAGTATCTATACGAGGATTTTCATCTTTGTCGGGATCCCATCTGTAAACATTAACTTTTTTAATATTTTTTGAATCAGAATCTGATTTAAAATAATTGCCTTCTTTTATTTTTGAATTTTTTGGAAGATTAAACTGAACCATAATTAGTATACTCTAGCTTTCGGAGGAAAATATTGAACGTCATTGGTTAAAGTATAATTATGAACATCTCTGTAATTTAGTTTTACCTTTCCATCTTCGTGCCACGCTAAAGTGTGTTTCATCCAATTATTATCGTCTCTTTCTTTAAAATCTTCTCTTGAATGAGCTCCTCTACTTTCTTTTCTATTTTCAGCAGAAGCAACTGTCACCTGTGACTGTCTAATTAAATTGTCAAATTCTAACGCTTCGACCAAATCAGTATTAAAAATTATAGATCTGTCTTTAATAGATATATTATTTAATCCTTGCCAAGGTTCTTGAATTTCATTTAAACCTTCTTTTAATGTTTTGTCAGTTCTAAAGACTGCGCATTTACTTTGCATAGTTCTTTGCATTTTATCTCTTAAAACAGATGTTGGCGTATCTCCATCAGCATTTCTCATTTTATCAAATCGATCCAAACATTTTTGTGTCTCTGCATCTGAAATTTCTTCATGTTTAGAATTAGGTTTAACTTTTTCGGCAGCTCTCACTGCTGCAGCTTTACCAAACACCACAAGATCAATTAAAGAATTTGAACCTAAACGATTTGCTCCGTGCACAGAAACACACGCAGCTTCACCTACAGCCATTAAACCATCAACAATTGTATCTGAACCATTTACATCTTTGCTTAAAACTTCCCCGAAATAATTAGTTGGAATTCCGCCCATGTTATAATGAACCGTGGGTAATACTGGTATTGGCTCTTTTGTTACATCAACTCCAGCAAAAACCTTTGCAGATTCTGATATACCAGGCAATCTTTCTTTTAAAATTTTAGAATCTAAATGATTTAAATGTAAAAAAATATGGTCTTTATTTTTTCCTACACCTCTTCCTTCATTAATTTCAACTGTCATTGATCTAGAAACAACGTCTCTGGAAGCTAGATCTTTTGCAGAAGGAGCATATCTTTCCATAAATCTCTCGCCTTCAGAATTTACTAAAAAGCCACCTTCACCTCTACTACCTTCCGTAATTAAACATCCAGCACCATAAATTCCTGTTGGATGAAACTGAACAAACTCCATATCTTGCAAAGGAAGTCCTGCTCTAAGAACCATTCCACCACCATCACCAGTGCAAGTATGAGCAGAAGTTGCAGAAAAATAAGCTCTTCCGTATCCACCTGTTGCAAGTATGACCATCTTTGATCTAAAACGATGAATAGTTCCGTCTTGTAAATTCCATGCAATAATCCCTTGGCACTTTCCATTTTCCATAATTAAATCAAGTGCAAAATATTCTATGAAAAATTCAGTATCTCTTTTAAGGGCTTGTCCGTAAAGAGTATGAAGGATAGCGTGACCTGTTCGATCTGCTGCAGCACAAGTTCTTTGAACCACACCGTTTCCGTAGTTCTTTGTCATTCCACCAAATGGTCTTTGATAAATTTTACCTTCTTCAGTTCTACTAAATGGAACTCCATATTTTTCAAGTTCAATAACTGCTTGAGGTGCTTCCTTACATAAAAATTCAATTGCATCTTGATCACCAAGCCAGTCAGCACCTTTTACGGTGTCATACATATGCCATCGCCAATCATCTTCACACATATTTCCTAAAGCGGCTGAAATACCACCTTGCGCTGCAGCTGTATGACTTCTTGTTGGAAATACTTTTGAAACACACGCAGTTTTTAAGCCAGCTTCAGACAAACCAACGGCAGCTCTAAGGCCTGAGCCTCCCGCGCCTACTACAACTACATCGTACTCGTGATTAATTACGTCATAACTCATAATCCTAATATAACCATTGCTGAGATAGCGGCAATAGGAATTATTAAAGAAATTAATAATATTAAACCACTAGCTATTTTTTTTACTTTTTCATTATGAATATAATCTTCGAATATTTCTCCCATTCCAATTCTCATATGAAAAAATGCTAAAAGAAATAACAAACTTAATATGCTTACATAAATCTTATTATTTAAAAACATAACTGCATCTGAATAACTAAATGCCATTAAATTATCAAAATGAAATAAAAACCAAATTAAAAATGGTAATAAAATAACTGCTGCCACTCTTTGTAATAACCATTTTGAAACAACGTGATTCATTAAAACGCCCAAACCAAAAAAGTTAAAATAAACGATGATAATAAAACAAAAATACCACTTAAATTTGCTGTTTTAATTTCATAACCGTAGCCCATATCCCAAAATAAATGCCTAATACCATTTAATAAATGATAAGAAAAAGACCATGTTATGCCTACAAAAATAAACTTACCAATAACTGTGGCAGCAAAAATTTCAAAATATTTATAAACATCTTCTCCAAAAAAAAGCATGAAGATCCACAATGCAAAAAACATCATACCCGTTAAGTTAAATATAGATGTCATTCTATGTGTAATGGATAGTAGAGATGACAATTGCCATTTGTAAACTTGCAAGTGTGGAGACAAAGGACTTTCCGATTTCATAAAGAATAATCTAACTGAAAATAAAAATTATTCAAAATCACAATATGTCTCAATTTGAATTAAATTACTTTAATTTATCGATGATTGCCGATCCCATTTCAGAAGTTGAGACTTTTCGCTTTCCATCTTCCATAATATCTGGTGTTCTAAAACCGTCTTTTAGAACTGCCTTCACGGCAGAGTCAATTTCATCAGCAACATCATCTAAATCTAACGAATATTTAAGAGCCATTGAAAAACTAAGAATCATTGCAAGTGGATTTGCGATCCCTTGACCAGCAATATCAGGAGCAGACCCGTGACAAGGTTCATACATTGACCTAATTCTTCCATTTTTATCTTTTTCACTTAATGAGGCAGAAGGTAACATTCCTAAAGATCCAGTTAACATCGCAGCTTCGTCCGAAAGCATATCTCCAAATAAATTGTCAGTAACAATGACATCAAATTGTTTTGGATTTCTAACAAGTTGCATCGCGCAATTATCAGCTAGCATATGGCTTAGTTNGACATCTTTATAATTTTTATTTTCATCATAAAATTTTTGAACTTCTTCTTTCCAAAGTATTCCAGATTCCATCACATTAGATTTCTCAGCTGATGTAACTTTTTTATTTCTTTTTTTAGCAAGATCGAAAGCTACCTTTGCAACTCGAATAATTTCTTTTGAGGTATAAACGTGAGTATTAACTCCTCTTTTTTCNCCGTTTGCAATTGGCTCAACACCTCGAGGCTCACCGAAGTAAATNCCTCCAGTCAACTCTCTTACAATCATGATATCCAGATCAGAAATAATTTCTGGTTTCAAGCTTGAGGCGCTTACAAGTTCAGAAAAACATATTGCTGGTCTTAGGTTAGCAAACAATCTCAGTTCTTTTCTTAATCTTAATAATGCTCTTTCTGGTCTCTTAGAAAATTCAAGCTGATCATATTTTGGACCACCTACAGCTCCTAGCAAAACTGCATCACTATCCATTGCTTTATAAAGAACATCATCTGTCAATGGAGTTTTGTGTTTATCATATGATACTCCGCCAGCCAATTCTTCTGTTACATTTAGCTCTAAATTTTTATTTGAATTTAACCAAGAGATAATTTTTTTTACCTCGTCCATTATTTCAGGACCGATACCGTCTCCAGCAAGAAGTAATAAATTTTTAGGCACTAAATAACCAAGGCGTAGCTTTTTTTTGTTTCTCTATATAGCTTTCAACATCGTTTNTTTTTTTAAGACTTAACGCAATATCATCATAACCATTTATCAAACATTCTTTTCTAAAAGGTTCTACATCGAAATCAAAAGGTCTATTATCTCCCTTTTCAATTTTTTGATCTTCTAAATTTATTGTAATTTCTTTTTTTTCCTTTGATAATTCGGCTAATGCTTTAATTTGTTCTTCTTTTAAAACNATGGGTAAAATTCCATTCTTAAAACAGTTATTATAAAAAATATCGGCAAAAGATGGTGCAATAACAACCTTAATACCAAAATCAAGTAATGACCATGGAGCATGCTCTCTTGATGACCCGCAGCCGAAGTTTTTTTCTCCAATCAAAACTTTAGATTGATTGTAAGGTTCTTGATTTAAAACAAATTCTTTTAAAGGATTTNCTTGCTCATCATATCTTAATTCAAAAAATAAACTTTTACCAAGACCGGTTCTTTTAATAGTTTTTAAAAACTGCTTTGGAATNATCATATCGGTNTCAACATTCACAATTGGTAGATACGCAGGAATACTTTTAACTTGAGTAAANTTATCCATTATAAAACTTTCTCACATCNGTTAANTTTCCTTCAATAGCTGCNGCTGCTGCCATTGCAGGACTACATAAATGAGTTCTTCCGCCTCTTCCCTGTCTTCCTTCAAAATTTCTATTTGATGTAGAAGCACATCTTTCTTGGGGTTTTAATTGATCTGGGTTCATACCTAAGCACATTGAACAACCTGCATTTCTCCATTCAAGTCCAAAATCTATAAAAATTTTGTCTAATCCTTCTTCCTCTGCTTGTTTTTTAACTAATCCAGATCCTGGCACAACATAGCCAGTAACATTCTTTGCAATTTTTTTACCTTTTAAAATTTCTGCCGCTGCTCTTAAATCTTGAATTCTTCCATTTGTACATGATCCGATAAAAACCTTATCAATAGAAATTTCATCTAATTTAGTATCAGGACTTAATCCCATATAATCCAAAGATCTTTCTACTGCTTTTTTTTTATCTGGGTCAGAAAATTTCTCTGGTCCTGGCACTGAAGCATTTATTGGCAATACATCTTCAGGACTAGTTCCCCATGTTACAGAAGGAATAATTTCTTCTGCTTTTAAAATTAATGTCTCGTCATATTTTGCATCTTCATCAGATTTTAATGATAACCAATAATTTTTTGCTTTCTCCCAATTTTCACCTTTTGGAGATAAAGGTCTATCTTTTAAAAATTCAACNGTTTTTTCATCTGGNTGAANAATTCCAGCTCTTGCACCTGCCTCNATCGACATNTTACANACTGTCATTCTTTCTTCCATTGTTAAATTCTTAATTGCCTCNCCACAATACTCAATTACGAAACCAGTTCCNCCCGCCGTTCCTATCTTNCCAATTATTGTTAAGATAATGTCTTTNGCAGTTACTCCNGTTGGAAGTTTACCTTGAATTTCGATTTTCATGTTTTTAGATTTTTGTTGGATCAAAGTTTGAGTTGCTAATACGTGTTCAACTTCTGACGTACCAATTCCAAATGCTAAAGCGCCAAATGCACCATGTGTTGCCGTATGACTATCACCACAAACTATTGTCATACCCGGTTGTGTTAAACCTTGCTCTGGCCCAATCACATGAACAATTCCTTGTCGAATATCATTTAAACCAAAAAAATCGATACCGAACTCTTTGCAGTTATTATCTAGAGTTTCATATTGAATTCTTGAATCTTCATTTTCAATTGGCTTACTACGATCTGTTGTAGGAACGTTGTGATCAGCAACAGCCAACGTATACTCGGGGTGCTTGACTTTTCTTTTATTCATTCTCAAGCCTTCAAAAGCTTGTGGGCTAGTTACTTCGTGAACTAAGTGTCTATCAATATATAATAAACATGTACCATCTTCTTGTTTTGCCACCAGATGATTATCGAATAATTTGTCGTATAATGTTTGAGCCATTATATGATTATTTTTTTTCTTGATTTGTATCTTTAGGATTTTCTGAATTTGTTTCAGTTGGAGTAGGTTGCTTTTCTATTTCCTCTTTTGCTGAGTTTTCGCTANCTACTTGCTCTTTCGTGGCTTCTTGAACTACTTCTATACCTAATTTCTTTTTGATTTTTTCGTTAATACGTGCAGATTTACCACTTCTGTCTCTTAAATAATAAAGTTTAGCTCTTCTTACTTTTCCAGAACGTATCAACTCAACAGAGTCTAGGTTTGGACTGTATAATTGGAACACTCTTTCAACACCTTCGCCAAAAGAAACCTTTCTGACTGTGAATGAAGAGTTAATTCCGCCATTTTTTTTAGCTATACAAACTCCCTCAAAAGCTTGAACTCTTTGTCTCTTNCCTTCTACAATTCTAACGTTTACTTTAATTGTATCTCCAGGAAAAAATTCTGTTATTTTTTTCCCAGCAGAAATTTGTTCTAAATGTTTCTTTTCAATTTCTTCAATTCTATTCATTTTTTTAATTTTTTTTGCTTTTGTTACAGTGCTTAGTCCATAAATCTGGTCTAAGGCGCTGAGTTATACTCTGTGATTGATTTAAACGCCAGTCTTTTATTTCCCCGTGATTCCCAGATAATAGAACCTTAGGAACCTCTAAGTCCCGCCATTTTCTTGGCTGAGTATATTGAGGATGTTCGAGTAAATGATTATTAAAACTCTCTTCTTTAGTTGATTTTTCATTACCAAGAACGCCTGGCAATAATCTCAGGACAGCATCAAGCACAACAACTGCAGCGCTCTCTCCACCTGAGAGAACATAATCACCAACAGAAATTTCATCAATATTTCTGTGATCTAATATTCTCTGATCAATTCCTTCAAAATGACCGCATAATAAGTTTATACCTTTTAATTTTGAAAATTCATTGGCAAGTTCTTGATTAAATACTTTGCCCCTTGGAGATAAATAATAAGTTTTATAATCGTTTGAATTTTTCTCTAAACATTCATTAAGCACATCAGCTTTCAAAACCATACCGCTACCACCACCAAAAGGTTTGTCATCTACTGTGGCATGCTTATCATATGCATAATCACGAATATTTTTAACATTTAATTCCCAAATTTTTTTTTCAAAAGCTCTTTGGTAAATTCCATAACCAAGAGCTCCAGGAAAAATTTCAGGATACAATGTAAAAATATTAGCTGAGAACATATGTAGTTTATTTTTTATCTTCTTCTTTGCTTTCAGCTTTTGGAGCTTCGGCTGCTTTTTCTTCTTTTGGTGCCTCTGCTTCTGGCTTTGTTTCAGCAGCAGCTTTTTCTTCTTTAGGAGCCTCTGTTTCAGCTTTAGCTTCATTTTCGGGTTGAGCTGGTTCAGCCGGTTTCTCAGCTTCTACTTTTGCAGCTTCTTCAGCAGCTTTTTTCGCTTCTTCTGCTGCAGCTAATCTTTCTTGAGCTTTCTTTTTTGGTTTAGCTTTAATTGGGTTATTCTTTTGTACAGGCTTAGGAATTACATTTGCTTCACCTAAAAACCTTGCAATACGATCAGATGGCTTTGCACCTTTTTCTAACCAATATTTAATTCTCTCAATATCTAAACTCAATCTTTCTTTTTTATCTTTTGGTAATAGAGGATTAAAAAAGCCAACCTTTTCTATAAATCTTCCATCACGTGGTTTTCTAGAGTCTGCAATTACAATTTTATAAACGGGTCTTTTTTTTGCACCTCCTCTGGACATTCTTATTTTTAACATTGTTTTCCTTTCTTTTTTTTATTTTAAGTTATTTAAAAGGTCCGGTGGAATACCATCCAAACCNTGTAAAGCTCCTCTTCCACCTTTTGACATTTTTTTCATAACATTTGTCATCATCTTATGTTGTTTGAGAAGTTTATTTACCATTGANATGTCTGNACCAGATCCATTTGCAATTCTTTTTTTTCTTGAGCCTCCAATAATTTTTGGATTNTCTCTNTCTTTTTGTGTCATTGATAAAATGATTGCNTCNTGTTTATTTAGTAAGCTTTCATCTAAATTTGACTCATCAATTTGCTTTTTCATCTTTGAAACACCTGGCATCATGCTAAGTACTCCGCTCATACCTCCCGCTTTCTTCATCTGTCTTATTTGTTGAAGGTATGTATCAAAGGTAAAAGATCCTTTTTTTATATCTTCTTCAATTTTTTCAATTTTTTCTTGCTCTAGATCTTCAGCAACTTTTTCAACTAATGATACAACATCTCCCATGCCAAGGATTCGATTTGCAATACGATCAGGATGAAAGGCTTCTAATTGATCAATTTTCTCACCAGTGGCTAAAAATTTAATTGGACATCCTGTTACTGCCTTCATACTTAAAGCAGCACCACCTTTTCCGTCACCATCAATTCTTGTCAGAATAATCGATGATAAATTTACAGTTTTTTGAAATTCTTGAGCAATATTTACAGCGTCTTGACCTGTTAATGAATCTGCAACAAGTATAATTTCATGGGGCTGTATTTCATTTTCAAGTTGTTTTAGCTCCATCATCATCTGTTGATCAATTTGAGTTCTTCCCGCAGTATCAAAAATAACCNCATCCTCACCACTTAAAGAAACTGCATTCAAAGCTCTCTTTGATATTTCAACAGGTAATTGACCTTCAATAATAGGCAATGTTTTAATATCATTATCATTTCCAAGCACCTGTAATTGCTGTTGAGCTGCTGGACGATAGATATCCAAACTCGTCATTAAAACTTTTTTTGATAATTTTTTTTGTAAAAAATNAGCTAATTTTGCTGTTGNAGTTGTTTTTCCNGAACCTTGTAAACCAACTACTAANATTTTAACTGGTGGAACANTTTCTAAATTTAAATCAGACTTCTCACTACCTAATACATTGATCAATTCATCGTTTACGATTTTGATAATCATCTGGCCAGGAGTTACAGACTTTAAAACTTCTTGGCCGATAATTTTTGGTTTTACATCTTCAATAAATTTTTTAGTAACCGAAAGTGCAACATCAGATTCTAATAGAGCTTGTCTTATTTTTCTAAGACCCTCGTCGGCTTGTTTCTCGTCTAGCCTTGTTATCTTATTGAAAAAGGAAAAGGCCGACTCAATTTTATCTGTTAAATTCTCAAACATAATTTTTCTTTACTTCCAGCAGGTACCGCACTAGTGGGCGAAAACTCGCTGACTANTGTTGATCTCTCTTATTCAGAGACACCAGAAAAAGACTATCTTTTTCNTGGAAGTGAGCTGAAACTACATAGATATGTTTATAAAGTCAAGAAAACGGTCTAAAACTAAATAATTATGAAATTTAAAGCATTTAAGATGGATGGTTTAGGAAATGATTTCTTAATAATTGATAACAGAAACCAAAAAATCTCTTTAAGTCCAGAACAAATTTTAAAGCTTTCCAACAGAGAAAAAGGAATTGGTTTTGATCAGTTGATTTATATAGAAAATTCAACCCAAGCTGATGCTGANATAAAATACTTTAATTCAGATGGTCAAATGGCAGATGCTTGTGGAAATGGCAACAGATGTATCTCAGATATTTTAATAAAAGAAAAAAATAAAGAGAATGTGACATTTAAAGTCAATAACTTTGTACATATCGGATCTAAAAATACTGATAATTTAATTAATGTTATAATGCCAAAACCAAAAATTAAACTATCAGAAATACCAGTCACTAATGATGTGCAAAACAATCCTTTTTTAATCGAAATTAATAGTAAAAAATTAGAAGGTCATTTGATAAACGTGGGAAATCCGCACATTGTTTTTTTTGAAAANATATCTGATGAAGAATTAAAAAAAATTGGACCACTNATNGAAAACTTAAAATATTTTCCNGATAGAATAAATGTTACTTTTGCANATATACAAAATNAAGANANCATAGATATTAATGTGTGGGAAAGNGGAGCNGGCAAAACATTAGCTTGNGGAACTGCAGCATGTGCAACTGCATATATAGCATCANATTTAAAACTTACTAAAAATCCAGTTAANATACATTTTCAAAAAGGANNNTTGCTGATTAAAATTAATTCTGACAAAACNATGATGATGACTGGCCCAGTATCAGAAAAAAAAGAAATAGAAGTTAGNTTATAATGTTAAGNAAAAATATCATAACTTANGGTTGTCGACTNAATATTTATGANTCTGANGTTATGCAAAAANATTTAGAGAAAGCAAACNTAACAAATTATATTTTATTNAATAGTTGCTCAGTCACAAATGAAGCAAAAAAAAAAGTTATTGACGATATAAGAAAATTTAAAAAAAAATATCCTAATAAAAAAATAATAGTGACGGGTTGCGCATCTCAAATAGATAGTAAAACTTTTCTTAACATGAGCGAAGTTGATCATGTAATTGGCAATCAAGAAAAAATGGAGTTTGAAACATTTTTAAAAATTTCAAATGAAAAAATAACAAACAAGATATCGGATATTATGGAGCTTAAAACAATAGCTCCTCAGTTTATTGAAAGTTTTGAAAATCATTCGAGGGCTTTTATACAAATTCAAAATGGCTGTGATCATAGATGCACATTTTGTACAATTCCTTATGGCAGAGGAAATTCAAGAAGTCTGCCAATTAATAATATTATAGAGCAAATTAAAATGCTTAATGAAAAAGGCTTTAATGAAATCATTCTTACTGGTGTTGATTTAACCTCATACGGTCCTGATCTAGATGAAAAAGTAAATTTAGGAAAACTTGTTGAAGCAATCTTAAAAAATAATAAAGAACTAAAAAGACTTAGATTATCATCTTTGGACTCTATAGAAATTGATAGCTTATTATTTGAAATTCTTTCATCAGAAAAAAGAGTTATGCCTCATTTTCATTTATCAATGCAATCAGGTGATAATATGATTTTGAAAAGAATGAAAAGAAGGCATCAAAGGAAGGATGCTATAGACTTTTGCAACAAAATAAAATTAGCACGTCCAGAAGTAATATTTGGAGCAGATTTAATTGCTGGTTTTCCTACAGAAACAGAAGGGATGTTTCATAATACTTTAAAAATTATTGATGAATGTGATTTAACACTCTTGCATATTTTTCCTTTTTCTCCAATGGAGAAAGCGCCAGCTTCTAAAATGCCTCAAGTTCCTAAAAATATAATTAAAGAACGAGCAAAAATTCTAAGAGAAAAGGGTCAATTAAAAATGAAAGATAAATTTAAAGATACTGTAGGGAAAACTTTAAATGTGCTTACTGAAAAAAATTCTTTTGGTTATTCAGAAAATTACTTAAAGGTAAAAATATCTAGTAAAAATTCTTTAAAAGAAGGTCAAATAATACCTGCTCAAATTACGGGGTACAATCCTAATCACCTCGAGGCAACAATATAAGTCTAATGCAAATTTTTAAAAAAATTTCTGAGGGATTAAAAAAAACATCAAAAAATTTTGGTAACGGAATCAATGATATTTTTAATAAATCAAAACCATCAAATGAAATTCTCCAAGATCTTGAGGACTTTATGATCTCTTCAGATATTGGTCTTCCTTTAACTGAAAAAATTATTCAAAATATTAAAAATAAAAAATTTAGTGATGAAGAGTTAAACCAAAAAAATTTTTTAGAAATTTTAACCAATGAAATGCTAGAAATTTTAGAGCCTGTTGAAGAAAATATTTTTAACAAATCAAATGGACTTAAAACAATTTTAGTGTGTGGCGTTAATGGAACTGGAAAAACTACAACTATTGGAAAACTTTGTAAAATTTTAAAAGATAATAATTCTAAGGTAATTGTAGGTGCTGCAGATACTTTTAGAGCAGCTGCAATTGAACAATTAGATAATTGGTGTCAAAAAAATTCTATAGATATAGAAAAATCTGATCCTGGTACTGATCCGGCTGCAGTTGCTTTCAAAACTTTGGAAAAAGCAAGGCAAAATAATTATGATTACTGTATAATTGATACAGCTGGTAGATTGCATAACAAAAAAAATCTTATGGATGAATTTTCAAAAATCATAAGAGTAATGAAAAAAATTGACGAGAACGCACCAGAAAAAACAATTATTGTCCTTGATGCAACTACGGGGCAAAATGCTCTCAAACAAATTGAAGAATTTAACAAAATTTATAAACTCTCTGGTTTAATCATGACTAAATTAGATGGAACAGCTAAAGGTGGTGTTTTGCTGTCTATTACTGAAAAATATAAATTACCTATATATGCAATTGGTGTTGGGGAAAAAGCGGATGACCTCCAGCCTTTTGTGGCAAAAGATTTCATAAAAGCCTTTTTGGCAAAGAATAATTAAAATGAAAAAAGAAATCACATATGAGGATTATGACAAAATTCAAATATGTGTCGGAACAATTTTAGAAGCATCAATTAACGAAAAAGCTAGAAAACCTGCCTACGTTTTAAAAATTGATTTTGGAGAAAAAATAGGAATAAAAACTTCTTCTGCACAAATTACAAGCTACTATAAAACGAATGAATTAATTAATAAGCAAGTCATGGCAGTTTGTAACTTTCCACCAAGAAATATAGCTGGAATTAATTCAGAAGTTTTAATACTTGGTGCAATAGAAGATGATGGTAAAGTCGTACTATTTCATCCGTCTCAAAAAGTGAGGAATGGCCTACCTATCGCTTAGCACTAAGATTTAAAAAACTTTTTAATGCATTAACCATATTTTGATCATAAGCCATCATATGATTATCAAAAGTTGGGAAATATGAATACTTCGGTTCATTAGCATTATCATAGATTTTTTTGCCCATATAATAAGGGACAAGTGTATCAGCTTTTCCATGTAATACTAAAATAGGAGAATTAATTTTTTTAATTTTTTTTATGGAGTTATAACGGTCTCTTTGTAGAAGACTTACAGGGATAAAAGGATAAAATCTTTTTCCCATATCAACCATAGAAGTATAGGGCGACTCTAATATTACCCCTGAAAAGTTATCTTTACTTGCAAGTTCTACCGCAATGCCTGTTCCTAAAGATTCTCCATAGAGAATAATATCTTTCTTACTAATTCCTTTATTTTGAAGCCATTCAACAGCCTTTTTTGCATCTTGGTACAAACCTCTCTCAGTAGGTTTGCCGTTATTACCACTAAAACCTCTCCATGAAATAATTAAAAAGTTTACATCAATTTCACTAAATTTATTCAATTTATAAACTCTTGCACTCAGTTCTCCGGCGTTTCCATGAAAAAATAATACAGTTTTTTTATTTTCTGGCTTAAAACTAAACCAAGATCTTAATTGAATATTTTTTTCTGAAGGAATGAATATTTCTTCATATTCAAATGTAGCAGGGACTGGATCTAAATTTTTAACATTTGGATGATACATAAAAGTTCTTTGAAACAAGAACATAAATAATAAGATTGAAAGATATGATAATAAGCCTAGTAAAAAAAAATATTTTATCATTTTCATTTATATTTTTTTTTAGCTAAAAATATTCCTAATAAAACCATTAAAGCACCATAAAAATGAAAATGAACAAGATTTTCTGAAAACAAAACCATTCCATAAATTGATCCATAAATCGGCATCAAATAAACTGTCAGTCCAGCAATTGAGGCACCAACTACCTGTTGCAATTTTGTATACATCAAAAAAGCAATAATTCCTGGAAATAAAGCAGCAACTAATGAAAACTCTAAATATATCGTATCGAATTTGGTTGGCAAAAAATACAAATGCTCAACAATAAAAAGGGGGGCTAAAATAATTGATCCAATAAAGCTCATTAAAGTAAATCTCTCTATAATGCTGAATTTGCTTTTCCAATTTATTAAAAAAATTGAAAATAATGACCACGAAATAGCTGCACCGAAAATCCAAAGATCTCCTGTAGTAAAGTTTAAATTTACAAAATTATTAAAATTACCCTTAAAGATAATAAATGAAACTCCCAACAAACTTAATATAACCCCACTATATTGGAAAATTTTTAATCTCTCTTTGTAAATATAAGCCGATAACAAAACGATAAAAATTGGAGACAAAGCATAAATAATTGACATATTTGTAACTGTAGTAGTTAACCCGGAAATATAAGGAAGTGCACCACACCCCACATAACCTGTGGATGCCAAAAAAGTAAGTTTCCAGAACTCTTCTTTAAAATATTTTTTTTTCTTAAAAATAGATTGATAAATAAATGGAAATATAATCAAAAAAACTAATAGCCATCTTGAGAAAGCTAAAGAAATTGGCGGAATATTACCTAATGCTCCACGAGCAATAGCAATATTGCTAGTCATAAAAATAGGTTGAATAAACAATAATGAAAATTGAAAAAAAGACGAAATGTTCTTTTTTTTATTTTTCAATTTAAAAAATTATTTTTTTTTAAGAAATTTTTTTGTCATTGTATCTACAATATGAATATCAAAAATCTCTAAAACTTCGATCATCATCATAAAAATTGCAGCACCCATGATTATCCATACTGGCAAAATATCAAAAAAAGTAATCATGTTCGAGGCATTCAAAGTAATGGTTACGCCTAATAAAAAAATTATCGTTAAACCTGTTCCTAGAATTGCAGCTATTTTATTAATCATTATTATCTCCTTTTACTTTATTAATTAACCAATTGGAAGTTCTCAATAACCTTGAATCGTCAAACTTTTCTCCAACAATTTGAATTCCCAGAGGCATTCCATTTTCTCCCACGAGCAAAGGTAAAGATAAAGCAGGCATACCCAGATAAGTCCAAATAGTACAAAATTCTGGACTACCAGTTTGTTTTAAAGTTTTTGGTGCAACGCCTGTAGTAGCTGGCGTTAAAACTGCATGATAGTCTTGGAATGTCTCTTGAAACAATTTGTAGAAATAATTTCTATTCTCATAAGCCTCAACATACTCACTTGATTTATATTTTAATCCTCTTTCAATTGCCTCAACTAGTTTTTTTCCTAATTTATTTTTAGATTTTTTATAATAGTCTGAAAATGCATAAGCCATGTCTGTTTCATGAATGATTTGATGATATTTAAAAATATCTTCAAAGTATGAGGGAGCATCAACAATTTCTATATTTTTTTTATATATTTTTAAAAATGCTTCAAAACTTTTTACTGCATCTTTATCCATATTTTTCCATTTTGAAGTTTTAATAAAAACAAAATTTGGATCAAACGGAGGATCTTCTTTACAAACTTCAGTAATATTAGAAATAGAATAAGGTATGGTTGATGAGTCATTTAAATCATGTCTGACTATCTCTTTTGTAATCAAAGCAATATCTTCAATATGTCTAGCAAAAACACCAACGTGATCTAATAAATGAGACTGTTTTAAAACTCCGTTTCTTGATACCAAACCATAAGTAGGTTTATAGCCTATAACTCCACAATACGATGCTGGACGAAGAACTGAGCCATTTGTCTGTGAACCGATAGCAACAGGACACATATATGATGCAACTGCAGCCGCTGAACCGCTGGATGATCCACCTGGCGTTCTTTGTTCATCATGAGGGTTGGTGGTTTTTCCTGGATCAAAATATGCAAACTCAGTAGTCACTGTTTTACCCATAATTAGAGCACCAGAGTTTCTTAAAAAGCTTACTACTGACGCATCATTTTTAGTATGAACTCCTGAAACTAAATTAGTTCCACACCTTGTTGGCATATCATTTGTGCCAAAAATATCTTTGATCCCGATTGGTAAACCATGAAGAGGTCCAATTGGTCTTCCAATGTTTTTATAATCATCTGCCTCACTAGCCTTATGCAAAATAAAATCTTTATCAAAATGTTCCCAGGCTTTCACAGTTTCTTCAAATTCTCCAATTCTATTTGCAAAACTTTGTAGAACTTGTTCTGATTTTAAATCACCAGACTGTAACCCTTTTGCAATCTCAGTTGCTGATAAAAAACAAAGTTCTTTCATAAATTATATTAGGCTGGGCCGAATAAAGCGGTTGGCAACCATAATGCTAGGCCTGGAAAATTGTACATTATTACCATAGCTAGAATTACAATTGCTAAGAAAGGCATAATACCTTTGAATATATCCATTAATTCAACATTGCTTTTTTGAACACCTTTTAAATAATACGCCGACATTGCCATCGGCGGAGTTAAAAATGAGGTTTGAAGATTTAAAGCTATTAACATTGCAAAGAAATATGGATTTACTCCAAAAGTTTCTAATAAAGGTAAAAAAATTGGCACAAAGATAATTAATATCTCAGTCCATTCTAGTGGCCAGCCCAATAGGAAAATAATAATTTGAGTTATCACTAAAAACTGCCAAGGTTCTAGATCCATTGACTTAAAAAAATGTTCAAAAATCTCATGACCACCTAAATACGAAAACACCGATGCAAAAGTCCAAGAGCCAATAAATAACCACATAATCATTGCAGATGTCTTTGCCGTTAAGAAAACAGATTCTTTAAAAGACTGCCATTTTAAAGTTTTATAAAAATAAGCCATGACTAAAGAACCAAAAGCTCCAACCGCTGCAGCTTCGGCTGGTGTTGCAATTCCTGCAAGAATAGTACCTAAAACTAAAAGTATTAAAGTAAATAAAGGTAAAAATGATACAACAACTTCTTTTGCAATTACATTGCTTGGCGGTATCTCTTCGGCTTTTGGTTTCGGAGCTAATTCTGGCTTCCACATTGCTAAACCAACTGCATATAAAATATATAAACTAGCGAGTAATAATCCTGGCAGCATCGCAGCTGCGAATAATCTAAGTGGAGATAGTTGAGCAATCACTGCGTAAACGATAAGCATAATACTTGGGGGTATTAAAATCCCAAGACAACCGCCCGAACAAATAATACCTGATGCAAATTTCTTGTCATAACCTGCTTTAATCATTGCTGGCCACGCGAGTAGACCCATCAGAGTAACAACCGCACCAATGATACCTGTTGCAGTAGAAAATAAAGTACAAGTAACCAATGCTGCAACTGCCATTGAAGCTGGTAATCTGTGAGAAGCCAATCGAATTGCAAAGAATAATTTTGCTACAATTCCAGCTCTTTCTACCAAATAACCCATGAATAAAAACAATGGTACTGCTGTAAGTACATGATTATCCATCACAGAATATGTATTTTGAACAACAAGATCAAAAATCCTGTTATCAAATATACTTTCCATTGTTTCTGGGTTCCAATAAGCAAAGTAGCCAAACCCAACACCCATTGCTAAAAGTGTAAAAGCAATTGGGAATCCAAGTAAAACGAAGAACAAGAAAATGCACATCATAAATAGTGCTGTTTCTGGATTTGACATTCCAAACATTTTATAATCCTTCTCTCTCTCTTGCTTCTCGCATTAATTTTTGTTCAGTCTCTAAAACATCATCTTGTCTTTCTGGCCACTCTCCAGTTTTAATCGCAATCACACATCTCATAACTTCACTAATACCTTGATTAATAAGAATAAAACCTGCAACAGGTATTAAAGTTTTAATCATATAAATCTGAATTTGTGCTGGACTATTCCAGCTTGTTTCTTTTGATTGCCAAGCATTACCTGCATAATCAATTCCAGAAAATGCTAAAGCACAAATACCTGGAAAATAAAAAAGAAAATATAAAACTAAATCTATTTTTGCCTGAGTNGGAATTGAGAATAGTCTATAAATCACATCACCTCTAACATGCGCATCACACGATAATGTATAAGCGCCTGCCATTAAAAATAAGGCACCATACATTTGTAAACTAAAATCAAAGTTCCATAGTGTTGGAGCATTAAATAAATAGGCCATAGTTACTTCGTAAACAGTTCCTAGACATAAAATTACAATGCACCATGCAAATCCTTTGCCGACCCATCGGCTTAGACTTTCTGCAAACTTGATGTAATTATTTACGAAATCCACGACGCTTTCTATATTTATAATTAGAGTTTTACTATTAAAAATAAAGGGCCTCTAAAGAGGCCCTTTTTAAATTAAATCAAACTAAATTTTAACTTTAGATGGATCTCCGAAGGTTCTAGTATAAGCCAGTCTGTAATTAGGCTGGTTCATGAATAGATACTTCATTACTTTTTTAGCATATGCTTGTTGTGATCTTATGATCTCATCAAACAATGGATCTTTTCTAAAGTCCTTCATAACTGTATCCCAAGCTGCCAATTGAGCATCTAAGATTGCATCAGAAGTTTGATACACATTAACTCCAGACTCATTCATTAATTTTCCAAGGTCAGTTGAGTATCTAACTAATGCCATGAAGTAGTTAGCAGTATTTGTCGCTTCAGCAGCATGCTTGATAATTGCTTGGTGCTGCGGCGAAAGACTATTATATTTCTTTTTATTGAACTGCATTTCAAACATCTCTTGAGACTGGTGAAAACTTCCTAAGTGATAATGCTTAGAAACGTCTTGCATACCAAAATCTTTGTCTGATGTTGGATTGTTAAACTCAGCAGCATCGATCAAACCAGTTTTCATTGCTGGTTGAATCTCTCCTCCTGGCAACTGTCTTACAACCATACCCATCTTTTGAAGAACGTTTGTAGCCAGTCCAACAGTTCGGTACTTCATGCCTTTAACATCACTAACCTTAGTTACGTTCTTTTTGAACCAACCAAAAGGCTGAGCAGGCATAGGCATTGCGAAGAAACCTACAACATCAAGACCAATTTTCTTTAAAGTCTTTTCGTATAAAGCTCTTCCGCCACCTTCTTCTATCCATCCCATTAATTCTTGAGATGAAAATCCATAAGAAGGACCAGTACCAAATAAAGAAGCAGCAGCGTTTTTACCGTACCAGTATGCTGACACTGAGTGTGAAGCATCTACTACACCTTTAGAAACACCATCTGCAATTTCTTTAGTTTTTAATACTGCACCAACAGGTAAAACTTCTAATTGTAGTGAACCACCACCCATAGCATTTACCCTGTCTCCATATTGCTTCGCCATCTCTAAAAAGATACCGCCGCCCCATGCAGCTTGCATTTTCAGTTTCACAGTTTTTCCATGTGAACCTGACCAAGCACCAACGTTAGGCATTGCGACAGCTGCTGCTGTTGCTCCCGTTACTGCTGCTGCTTTTTTGAAAAATTTACGTCTTGAATTTGACGTAACGTTTTTTTTTGACATGTGTTTTCCCCCCATGTTAGTTAAATTTAACTGGTATAATTTAGCTCAAACAATCATACGTTGTCTATCATATTCGCTTGCGGCATTAGCTTAATTTTTTGCAATAGCTAAATGAAATAACAGATAAATTAACTATTTAGACAACCTTAAGTTGCTTAGTTGACTTTATCTTTGGGTGCTTGGTTCTTATTTAATAGAGAATTTAAATTGTCAATTGCTCTGTCACCCATATCAATTCTAGTTTTTTTTGTTGCGCTTCCTAAGTGAGGCAACAAAAATAAATTATCTAAATCCAAATATTTTTTATTTATCTTTGGCTCACCTCTGTAAACATCTAGACCTAATGCAAATACTTTTCCACTTTTCATCGCTTTAATCATTGCATCATCGTCAATTACTTCTCCGCGTGCCGCATTTGCTATGACAACTCTATCAGGAAAATTTTTAATTGTTTCTTCATTAATTAAATTTTCTGTATCTTTTGAACCTGGACAATTAATTGATAAGAATTCACTATTTTTAAATAAATCGTTTATGTCTTTATGATAAATTGCACCCTCTTCTAGATCTGAACTTAACTGATTTCTATTATGATAATGAATTTCCATATCAAAAGCTCTAGCTCGTTTTGCAACAGCTCTTCCAATCCTTCCCATTCCCAAAATACCCAATTTTTTTCCAGTCATTTGCTTTCCAATTAAATAATCACTTGACCATAACCAATTCTCTTTTTCAGCAGCCTTTCTCCCTTCATAAGCTCTTCGGGAAGCACCAAGTAATAATAANATTGAAATGTCCGCTGTAGCATCTGTTAAAACCTCAGGTGTATTTGTAACGACTATTTCTCTGTTTTTTGCTGCTTCAACATCTATGTTTCCATAACCAACTGCATAGTTAGAAATTATTTTTACACTATCAGATAAATTCATGATCATGTCTTTGTTGAAAGGCGTCGTAGTAAAAGCCAAAATGCCATCGCAATCTTTGCTGAGCTCTAATATTTCTTCTGATGAATATAATTGATCCTTTTCATTCAATTTTACATCAAACAAATTTTTAATTCTCTCGTCATTTTCCTTTAACAGTTTTCTTGTAACTAAAATTTTTTTCATATATTCCCTAGCCCTTCTGGCTTTTTTCCACCAGTAAACCAATCAATTAATTCAATCGTGTGAACAATTGGTATGTCTATACCTTTTTCTATTTGGGTAATACATCCAACATTTCCAGCAGCAATTAAATCTGGTTTAATCTTTTTGATATTTTCACATTTTCTTTTTAATAATTCTGAAGCCATTTCTTCTTGCATTAAATTATATGTACCGGCGGAACCGCAACATAAATGTCCATCAGGAACTTCTAAAATATTATTACCGGACATTTTTAAAAGTTCTATAGGTTGACTATGTACTTTTTGACCATGTTGCATAGAGCATGCTGAATGGTAAGCAATATTATATCTTTTTGAGTTATTTGTTCTTGTGAAATCAAGTTTTATCGATTCTTCTAAATACTCTGTTATATCTAACGCAATTTCACTAACCTCTTTTGCCTTCTTTCTAAGCGATTTATCTGAGTGATTTTTGAAAATAAAACCGTAGTCTTTAATTGTTGTTCCGCAACCAGATGTGTTTACTAAAATTGCATCTATTTTTTCTTTTTCGATTAATTTGTGCCAGGCATTAATATTTTCTATAAAATATTGATGAGAAGCCTCTTCTTTACCCATGTGATGGGTCAATGATCCACAACATTTTATTTCTTTTAAAACATGAACTTCAATTCCATGTCTCAAAAGAACATTTATTGATGAGTCATTAATGTTGGGTGAAATTGCCTTTTGAACACATCCAGTTAACAATGCTACTTTTGAAATAGATTTTTTACTGGGTTTAAATACAATATTATCTGGATATTCTGATTTCGGAAAAGATTCAGGCATAAAAGAAATCATGTGCTTTAATTTTTTTGGCAAGACTGAATGTACAGGTTTTGTAAACATAGCTAAACTTCCTAAAAATTTAAATAATTTCGGCCTAGGTAATACAAAGGCTAANGCATTTCTTAACAACCTTTCAAATAATGGTCTTTTATAAGTTCTTTCAATGTGATTTCTGCCATGATCAACAAGATGTAAATAATCTACACCCGATGGACAAGTCGTAACACAAGCATAGCAAGACAAACAGCGATCTATATGTTTTACTATTTTTTCGTTTGCTGGCTTGTTGTTCTCAAGCATATCTTTAATCATATAAATTCTACCTCTCGGCCCATCTAGTTCATCCCCTAGTACTTGATAAGTTGGACAAGTTGCATTACACATTCCACAATGAACACATTTTCTAAAAATTTTTTCTGAATTTTGTATTTCAGGATCNAGAAGTTGATCTTTTTTAAAATTAGTTTGCATTAAATTCCTGCGTACATTTTGTTAGGGTTCAGTATACCTTTGGGATCAAAACTTTCTTTTAATTTTTTTGATAAAATCTTTATATTGGAATCTGAATTAGTCAAAAACTCCTCGCTTTTTCTGAAGTTATCATTTGCTTTTAACACTGTTAAGTAGCCATCATGTTTTAAACAGAAAATTTTCATTTTATCCAAATCACTTTGATTTTCTAAAGAACACCAAGCAATATTACCGCCCCAGTCTAAAAAATACTTNAAATTAGTTTTTTCAAAGAATTTTAAGAAATTAACCATATTAGTAATTGGTAAGGAAATTTTACATACAAACTCTTTAGAATTTGCATATCCCTCAAAATTTTTTATTTCTCTCCAAAAAATTGATGTTTGATAAGTATCAAGCATTGAAGTTGCTTTGTCTTTAAACATTTTATTTAAACTTTGCATCCTCTCAATCACAGAGGCCTTTGGCCCTTGAATTCTCAAGCCTAAAACAGATGTATCTTTTTTTACATCATTTAGAGTCAAAAAAGATGCATTTGCTGCAGGAAAAAAACATGCACCAGAAATTTCTAGAGAAGAATCTAATGCTATTCTAAAAATTTCAATAGCTTCTACATAATCTATGTCATTTACTAAAAATGTTTCTTCAAATTCAGGCAGTGGTGATACTTTTAGATTTATTTCCGTAATTGCGCACAATGTACCGTAAGCACCACTTATAATCTTGCTTAAATCATAACCGGTAACATTTTTTACAACTGTTCCACCAGATTTGACTTTTCCGCCTGAGCCATTTACTGATTTAAAACCTAGCACATGATCTCTTAGTGCTCCATTTTTAAACCTACCAGGACCAGAAAGGTTGCATGAAACTACTCCTCCAATACTTCCTGAATTTGATTTACCATCGTAGAGATAACCTAAATCATTTGGCTCAAAACCAAAAAACTGATTTTTTTGTTTAAGGGTAGTCTCTATTTCTGAGAGAGGTGTTCCAGGCAAAACCTTTATGTATAATTCTTCTGGAAAATACTCCAGAATTCCAGACATACTACTTAGACTAAGAGTTTGGGATGATTGAATAAGTCTTCCAATTTTTTTTGATCCATGCCCAACAATTTCAATCGGGTTACTTTTATTATAATTATCAAAAATAAAATCTGAAACATCTTGTTCAGTTTTAGGATAAAAAACATCTGGCATTAAAACCTTGGTAAATCTGGAAACTTATCTTTACCTTTATGTATATGCATTCTTCCACCTTCTGCACATCTATGAAGAATTGGAAATACTTTTCCTGGATTTAAAAGGTTTTCTGAATCAAATGCATTTTTAATATTAAGCTGTTGTTGAATATCATTGTCATTAAACATCTCACACATTAATTCTCTTTTTTCTACTCCAATACCATGTTCTCCGGATAAGACCCCACCAACCTTTACACAATATTTTAAAATATCAGCTCCAAAGTCCTCTGCTTTTCTCATTTCAATGGGATCATTAGAGTCAAACATAATTAGCGGGTGCAAGTTTCCATCTCCAGCATGAAAACAGTTTGCTACGTCTAATTTATATTTTTTAGATAGTTTACTAATATAACTTAATACATCGGCTAATTTATTTCTTGGGATGGAACCATCCATACAGATATAGTCTGGAGCTAGTACTCCACAGGCCGTGAATGCAGCTTTTCTTCCTTTCCAAAACTTCATTCTTTCTTCATCGCTATTACTTGCTCTGTTGTAAGAAGCTTTATTCATTTTTGCGATATCTAAAACTTTATCAATTAATGTATCTACTTCACTAGTTGTTCCATCTAATTCAACAATCAGTAAAGCTTCTACATCTCTTGGATAACCAGCTTTAGCATAATTGTCTGTCGCAATAATTAGTGGCTTGTCCATGATTTCCATTCCAGCTGGAACTATCCCCTTTGCAATAATGTCTGCAACGCAGTTTCCAGAATCTTCAATGCTATCAAATCCAATCAAGACAGCTCTTACAGATTCTGGTTTTTTTAATATTCTAACTGTCACCTCTGTCACGACACCTAGCAAGCCCTCAGATCCTGTGACAAGACCTAAAAAATCATAACCTTCTGAATCAAGATGCTTTCCACCAAGTTTTAAAACAGTCCCATCCATTAATACCATTTCAACACCCATTAAATTATTTGTTGTCGTACCGTATTTTAATGAATGAACCCCACCAGAATTTTCTGCAACATTGCCTCCAATGGAACAGGCTAATTGGCTTGATGGATCAGGAGCATAATAAAAATCTCTATGTTGAACAGCTTGAGTAATCGCTAGATTAGCTACACATGGTTGTGCTACGACACACCTATTATCGAAATCGGTTTCTAATATTTTATTGAACTTTCCCATTCCCATCAAAATGCAGTCAGCAAGAGGGATTGAGCCACCTGATAAACCAGTACCTGCACCTCTTGGAACAACTTTGATTTTTTTATTATGACAATATTTTAAAATTTTGGAAACCTGCTCAGTTGTTTCTGGCAAAACTACTGCGATAGGTTTCTGTCTATAGACCGACAAACCATCAGTTTCATAAGGTTTAATTTCTTCGTCTGAATGAATAATATTCTTAGTAATTTTAAATAAATCTTGAACAATATTTTTTTTATCTTGAATAATTGTTGTATCTGCTTCTGGTAATTTTAATGTCATAATTTGTATATTAAAGAATTTTTTTTATTTTCTCCAATGCTTTTTCAATGTTTTCATAAGAGTTTGCGAAGCTAAATCTTACAAAATTTGTACATGATTTGCCAAAACTAGTGCCTGGCACTATTGCCACACCTGCATCGTATAAACACTTTTCAGCAAAAGTATCTCCGCTCATCCCAGTTTCGCTAACATTAGGAAATGTATAAAAAGCTCCTCCTGGATTATTACATTTGATACCAGATAAACTATTTAATCCATTTACAATTAGCTCTCGACGCTTATTAAATTTTTCCATCATATCATCTAGAAAATTATGAGGTCCCTCTAGAGCTGCTAATGCTGCAACTTGATTAGCAGCGGACACGCATGAATAGCTATTAATTGCCATTCTGGTAACTTTATCTATTAAGCTTTCTGGCCACACACTCCAACCCAATCTCCATCCCGTCATTGCGTAAGTTTTACTCCAACCATCCATAACAATTAAACGATCATAAAGTTCAGGATAGTAAAAAAATGACGGCATTTTTTTTCCATCATAAATTTGTCTTGAGTAAATTTCATCGCTTAATATTGCAACTTCAGGGAATTTTTTTAAACCTTGTACAAGCTTATCAATTTCATTTTTATCAATAAGTCCCCCAGTTGGATTTTGGGGATTGTTTATAATTAGCAATCTTGTTTTATCATTTATCAGCAAAAGCACTTCATCTGCATTAAATGAAAAATTTTTCTTCTCAGATAAATACATAGGAATCGCTTTGGCACCTGTATAATTTATTACCGACTCATAAATTGGAAACCCTGGTTCTGGATAAATAATTTCTGTACCAGGTTGCCCAAACATCATAATCGCAAAATACATTGAAGGTTTTCCACCAGGTGCAATAAAAACTCGTGCTGAATCTATTTCAGCGCCATACATTTTTTTTATGTGCCTGCTTACGCCATCTCTTAGTTCTTGTGTCCCGTTAGCAGGTGTGTATCCGTGATGTCCATCGTCTAATGCTTTTTTTCCTGCCTCTACAATATGCTTTGGGGTTAAAAAATCAGGTTGTCCAATACCTAAATTTATAATTTCTCTTCCTTCGCTTTCTAATTTTTTTGCTTTTGCTAAGATAACAAAAGCATTCTCAGTACCTAATCTTGAAAAATTATCAGCTATCTTCATTATCTATATGCAATCTTATCTTTGGTTAATTCATTAACATTACGTGTTCCCATTAACGTCATCCCTCTAGTAATTTCATCTTTCATTTTTTGCAAAACTCTCTCGACACCTGGCTGACCTCCAGCGCCTAATGCATATAAATATGCTTTACCCATAGAGCATGCTTTTGCTCCGAGAGCCAGAGCTTTTAAAACATGAGTACCTCTTCTAATTCCACCATCTAGAATTATCTCGATTTTATCTCCAACAGCATCAACTAAAGTCTCTAGTTGATCAAATGGTGCACGCGAACCGTCTAACTGTCTACCTCCATGATTTGAAATCATAATTGCGGATGCTCCAATATCAATTGCTCTTTTAGCATCTTCAACAGACATAACTCCTTTTAAAGCAAATGGTCCATTCCATTTTTTTGCAGCATATTCAGCATGCTTCCAGTTCATTGTCGTATCAAATTGAGAATTAATATAATCCATAATTGATATCTCAATACTTGATCCTTTTTTTGTTAAGTGAGAAATATTTGCTAACTTAAACTTTGGACCCATCAAATATCTTAAGCTCCATTCTGGATGAATAGCAAAACTAAACAAGCTTTCTAAAGTAAGTTTTGGTGGTGTTGTAAATCCAGTACGATGATCTCTTTCTCTATTGCCCGCTACAATAGTATCAACGGTTAAACACATAGCTTTAAACCCAGATCGTTGACAACGTTCTATCAAATTATCTGTAAGACCTTGGTCCTTATGAATATATAATTGAAACATTTTTGGGCCACTTGAAATATTTGAAACTTCTTCAATACTTTTTGTACCCATTGTTGACAAACTAAAGAAAGTTCCAAATTTTTCTGCAGCTCTTGCAGTCGCTTGTTCTCCTTCATGATGGTACATTTGATGCATAGCTGTTGGTGAAAGAAATAATGGAAAATCAATTTTCTGGCCNAGTACTGTTGTCGAAGTATCAACATTACTTACATCAGTTAAAACACTTGGAACTAAGTCACATTTATTAAAAGAATCTGTATTTCTCTTTAAGGTGCTCTCATCGTCAGCTCCTCCGTCTATATAATGAAAAATTGGTGCGGGAAGTTTTTTTTTAGCAAGTTTACGAAAGTCATCAACGTTATGACAATCCTGCAATCGCATTTTTTTAGAAATTTTCTTTAATTTTTAGATTAAATAAAAGGTTATCAGCACCTGGATTTGTAGTACTTAAATCAGCATTAGAAATATGACTCCAGCTTACCCCAATAACAGAGTTTTTAAATATATTATAATTTAATTCTATNTCGCTTTTAAATTCTAAAATATTACCCATATCTTTTGCATCATCATACTCTTGGTACAGACCTGCACTAAAACTTGGTGCAAAGAATATTTTTTTANTTAAATTAATTTCTTTAGTCAAACCTGACGATAGATAAGTCGAAAAGCCTTGGCTTGAAGATGTTCCATTATGATTATCATAATAAAAAGAAATTTCGTGAATTGGCTTTAGATTGCCAAAAAGCCTAATATTTATATTTTTATCTTGAATGTATTTAGTAGTTAAAGCAAAAGCATCCGTATCATGCTTATAATCAAAAACCCCAAATTTCTGATACAATTCCCCAGCATATGAATTTGAAGAGGTTAATATTAATGCTAATAAAATTACTTTAATAATTTTCATTAATCCGCTTATATATATCGTAAAAAAAAATTAAAGGCCTAATCTTTGCTAAATGTGTGAAAAATTGGCAAGTTTTTTGGTAATTTTTTATATTTTTTAATAGCATAACTTACGCTTGAAAAAGCTAAATGTTTCCAAGGTATCTCATTAAAACTAAAATATTTTGCCTCGAGAGTTTCAATACCAGGTTTATAGGTTTTGTTTATATGGTCAGCTAAAAATACAAATTGAATTAAATTTTTTTCTCTAACAGTAAAAATAATAAATAATTTTTTTAATTTTATTTTTATATTTACCTCTTCTTTTGCTTCTCTAATTGCTCCTTCTTCTAGGGTTTCGTTGGCATCTAAATATCCAGATGGAAAAGTCCATTTTCCATAACTGGGCTCTATTGCTCTTCTACATAATAAAATTTTTTTATTTTTAACAACTAAGGATCCAGCTACAATTTTAGGATTCTTATAATCAATAAAACCACACTTTTTACAAACTTTTCTTTTTTTTTGCTCTAAATCAATTTTTTTGTAAATATAAATATGACAACATTTATCTAATTTCATCTGATCTCCTAAAAATAAAAAAAATACCTATTAAAAAGAATAAGATAGGAGCTATCCAAAGAAATATAAATTTATTAGAAAAATCAGGATTTAATATTATTTCTTCTCCATATTTTGATATCAAAAATTCATAAATATCTTCATCAGTATTCTTTTCTTTTATCTTTTTTGAAACAAAGGTTTTTATATCTTTTGCAAAATCTGAATTAGATTCATAAACGGACTGCCCTTCGCACACAAGACAACGTAAATTTTTAGTAATAGAATTTGTTCTATCCTGAACCTCATTAGCATATGCAATACTAAACCAAGAAATAATAAAAACTAAAAAAAACTTCATTTTAAATTTATAACCTTTTTAACAAAATTATTATCAATTGGACCAATATGCTTTGCAATAATTGTAAAATTTTTATCAACTAAAAATGTTTCTGGAACTCCAAACGCACCAAGTTGAATTGATAAAGCGCCATCGCTATCAATTAAAACTTTTTCAAAAGGGTTTTGATACTTTTCGATAAATGCTTTGGCATTTTTTTGATTATCCTTGTAATTAATACCAATAATCTTAATTTTACTATTTTTTAATTGCATCAAAACAGGATGCTCAATTTTGCAAGGTGCACACCAGGATGCAAAAATATTAACAATAAACTTTTCATTACTAACAATATTGGAAAGCGACAAAACTTTATTTTTGTACAATGTTTTAGATTGCAAATTTGGCATTTGACTTCCGATCATAACTTTTGGATTAAATTTTTTTTCTTGAAATAAAGAATAATAAAAAAAATAAAAAATAATTATTGAAGCTAATATTAAGCTTAATATTTTAAATCCTTTTTTTAAATACACTTAAAAAACCTCCAAAAATAATTAACAATAAGCCAAGCCAAATACCATGAATTAAATAATTATAATAATATCTTGCACCTAAAATTATACTTTGAGAATCTGGAAAATTAATAGCTAAATAATAATTAGAAAAAAAAGTTGGCTTTATACTTGTCTCAGATGTAATTTGATTTGGTTGAAAATACTTTCTAACAGAGGGTTCTAAATTAAATACTTCTTTTCCGCTTCTGATTTCAAATTTAGTTTTCATTTCTAAATAATTTTCTATTTTGCTAATACTATGATCAACAAACTTTAAAGATAAATTNTCAAAACTTTTTGTTTCATTAATTTTTATTTCAAAGTCTTTTGTGTAAGAATAATAAGAATTAAGAAAAATAGATAAGAAAAATATACCCACGCCCATGTGTGACAAAAGCCTCGGCAAATTAAAAGGCTTAATTCTAATACTGCCTTTATAAATTTCGCCCAAAATCGAAAATATTAAGAATAATGATGACGCTATCCCTAAAAATAAAATCAAATCATAGCTATTGGATAGTACAATTATGATTATAGATAAAACTAAACATAAAATAAAAATATAAATATAAATGTATAGAGCTTGTAGTTTGATTTTATTAGACCATTTTAACAATGGCCCGATGGACATAAGAACTAAAAAGATAAAAACAAATGGTGCGAGTATAGTGTTGTAATATACTGGTCCAACAGAGATTGTTTGATCAGAAATAGATAAAATTATTGGATAAATTGTACCTAACAAAACTACAAAAAGAAAAAATAACAAAAAAAGATTATTTAAATTCACGAAACTTTCTTTTGATAAAAAATAATTAGTAATTCGTTTATTTTTTTCTGAAAAAAGAATGTGAATTATTAAAGACGAAAGTGTAATTATAAAGATTATCATCAATATAAAAACACCACGATCTGGATCATTAGCAAATGCATGTACTGAATTGAGCACTCCTGACCTCACTAGAAACGTACCTAATAAACTAAAAGAAAAAGTAATTATGGCCAATAAACTTGTCCAACTTTTCATTTGATTCTTTAGTTTTAAAACTAGCATAGAATGAATTAGTGCTGTGCCCGCTAACCATGGCATTAAAGATGCATTCTCAACAGGATCCCAAAACCAATATCCACCCCAACCAAGTTCATAATATGCCCATACTGATCCTAAAGTAATTCCAATAGTTAAAAATACCCACGCTATCATTACCCATGGCCAGCTAATAATTGCCCAATTTGAATTTAAATTTTTATTTACTAAACCAGATAAGACCAAACTAAGAGTTAAAGAAAAACCAACGTAGCCTAAATACAAAAATGGAGGATGAATAACTAATAAAGGGTCTTGAAGTATAGGGTTTAAACCCAATCCTTCTATGGGTCTAGGAACAATCATGTCAAAAGGATTGGATGTAGTAATTAAAAAAATTAAAAAAATTAAAAATAGATTATTTTGAAAAAAAATTACCCATGATTTGAATTTCTCACTTTCTGCTTTGTTAAAAAAAATAGAAAATAAAGAACCGTAAACCGCAATAATAACTATAAAAAGCAATAAACTACCTTCATGATTTCCCCAAGTCCCAGCTATTTTATAAAAGATTGGCTTTAATGTGTGTGAATTTTCATAAACTGCTGCAATACTAAAATTTGATGAGTAAAAAAAATAAATTAGCAAAAGAAAAGTAAAAATAATTAAAATTGAAGAAAAATTAAATAATCGTATAGATAAATTAAATTTTTTTTGAAAAAAAAATAAATTACTTAGAAAAGAAAAAAAAATAATTAATATTAATACTCCATTAGCAAAATTACTTGCCATAATTTTTGTTCCAATCACCAGATTTTTTTAATGCATCGGCAACTTCTTTCGGCATATAATTTTCATCATGCTTAGCTAATATTTTTGATGCCATTAAGCTATTTCTTGTGCTTAATTTTCCTTCAACAACTGCACCCTGGCCCTCTTCAAATAGATTGGGTTTGATACCTANATAATTTACTGAAATATCATTTTTAAAATCTGTTATAATAAAAGAATACTTGTTACCTTCTTTAATTAAAGAACCCTTTTTTACCATCCCACCTATACGAATTAATCCATTTGGTAACTCTGTCGAAATATATAACTCGCTTGGAGAAAAAAAATAAACTGTATTTTTTGATAATGACTCATAAATAAATTTACCAATTATTATGAAGGCAATAACTGATACTAAGAAAAAACTTAATCTTTGTTTTGTTTTATTATTCATTATCTTTTTGAATGAATTCTAAGATTTAAACTTTCAAGTTTAAATCTAATTAAAAAAATAATTACAGAGAATGCAAGAAAAGACAAAAACATCACTATTAGAGGAGTAAGCATTGATGAATGAATTGTAGAACTTTCTGTAAGTTTAATTGTTGCAGGCTGATGCAGAGTATTCCACCAATCTACAGAAAATTTAATAATTGGTAGATTGGCTAAACCAATTAATGCAATAATAGATGATAATTTTTCTGCTAAATGAAAATTTGTAATTATTTTCCAAGAAAGAATATATGCAATATAAAATATTACTAAAAAAAGCATTGAAGTTAATCTTGCATCCCATGTCCAAAAAGTGCCCCAAGTCGGCTGGCCCCAAATTGATCCGGTAAAAAGAGATATTAACGAAAAAGCAAAACCAATGGGCGCAATACTTTTTGTTATTAGTGTAAAAACTCTATTTTTAAAAATTAATGCAATAAAACCGCAAATACACATCACTGCATAAATTTGCAAAGCTAACCAAGATGCTGGCACATGGACATACATGATCCTTACCGTATCTCCTTGTAAGTAATCAGCAGGAGATAAGAAGAGGGATAGTATCAAACCAAATATTACTAGAGTGAGAAAAAAAATTTTTACCCAAAAAAGATAATGGTCATGAAAGCTTCTAAAGTTTTTGGTGTTTAAATATTTAAACATTTTGCAAAAACTAAAGAAAATAAATTATTTTGGTATGTGTTAGTCTGTCCAGTTTGAAGAGGGAGAATGGGAAAAACTTCAAACTGGACTATGAATATTGATTTAGATTAGGAAAATGTCTGATTGCTGAAGAAAAAGTGTTTTATTTTAGGCGAATATTAATTTGTGGATCTAAGATACAAACCGTCTTTTCCTTGTCCATTAAAGATCTCTTTCACTAACGGATGGCCAACTGGCTCGTTTCTATCGTCTAAGACTAAATTTTGTTCAGATACGTAAGCTTCATAAGTGATTTCATCATTTTCTGCCAAGATATGGTAGAATGGCTGATCCTTTCTTGGTCTCACATCTTTTGGTATCGACTGATACCATTCTTCAGAATTATTAAACTCAAAGTCTACATCGTAAATAATACCTCTGAATTCAAACAAACGGTGTCTTACAACTTCTCCAATAGAAAATTTAGCTTTTTGAGGAATTTTATTTTTCATTAATATTTAATAGTTAATTATCATTGCCCATAAATCAAGGGTTTAAAACTGTTGATAAATACATTTTCACGGGAATAATTTTTGATTTTGCCTCAAAGTAGGTTGGNAATACATTATTATTAAATTTTGAAAAATAAATATCTAAATACCTTGAGTTTAATTTTTTTTCCCTTTTAAATTTATGTCCTGAAATTGCTTTATAATTTAATCTACAAACAAAAATAATTTTGTATTCTTTTTTATTAAATTTAATTTTTAATTTATTTGTTTCTTTAGGTGTTAAAAATATTTCATACACATCATCGCCATCATAAATTCTCTTTTTAAAATTACATTTAGTATCTATTTTATTACTATAAAGAATTTCACTTACAGCTGTTAATGGATCTAATACATTTCTTAAATCTGTTTTTTTGATTGATTTATAATTTTTACCCTTATTAAGATTAATATTACTTAGGTCAATATTTCCATTTTTAATTTTAAATTGATAAATTTTTTCTTTATTTTTTTTTTTTAAATTAAAATAATATTCTAAATTATTTTTATCGTATGTTGTCTGAATTATATTTTCGAAACTAAAAAAGTGACCAGCTAGACCTGTGCTATGAATTATAGAGTAAATCTTTCTATCCTTTATATTTAACTTCAAATTTAAGAAATTTAAATTTAAACCATAGGCCTCATAATTATATTCTCTTGAAATAGACTGCGAAGTCTGAAAACATAGAATAATAAATAATAATAAAATTTTTTTATACATGAATAAATCAACCTTAAAGTTTATAGCAGACTTTGGTCCGTTATTAATTTTTTTTATTTATTACAAAAAATTTGGAATGACTGAGGCAATACTGCCACTAATAATAGCTACAATAGTAGCAACTGGAATATTGTATTTTGTAGAAAAAAAAATTCCTAAAGTTCCAATTATTAGTGCAGTGATAGTCTCCTTGTTTGGTGGATTAACTCTCTATTTTGATAATAAAATATTTTTTTATATGAAACCAACAATTGTGAATTTGCTTTTTGCATTTGTTTTATTTTTTGGAAGTTTTTTTCTTAAAAAAAATTTACTAAAATCTTTATTGGAAAGTTCTATCCAGCTTGAAGAAAGGGGTTGGGAGTTGCTAAATAAAAGATGGATGATTTTCTTTATTTTTTTAGCTTTCCTAAATGAGATTGTTTGGAGAACCCAAACAGAGGACTTTTGGGTTAAATTTAAGGTATTTGGTATAATTCCAATCACATTTATATTTATGATCTTTCAAATCAATCTAATTAAAAAATATAAAATAAATGTTTAAATTAATAAAAAACAAAAATTTTAAAGAAGAAATTTTTTTTAACAAAAAAGAATTGGGTGAAATTTTAAACATATATGGAGCCATGGTCTCTAAAGGAGAATGGAAAGATTATGCGATTTTTATAAATAAAAATGTTGTAGGTTTTGATATTTACAGAAAAGCAACTGAGAAACCTTTATTCCAAATTATAAAAAGTTCAAAAAGTAAAGTTGGACAAAAATATCAATTAAAAGATCAGTATGGCAAAGTTATTAAATATTCTGATGAAATAAAGAATATCATATCAGTTTTGTATAAAAGAAATATTCGCTTAATTAAGTGAAAAAGAAAGAATACCTTCCGGAAAAAATTTGCAAAACTTGCAATCGGGCTTTTACTTGGAGAAAAAAATGGNAAAAAAACTGGATGACCGTTAAGTATTGTTCAAAAAGATGTTCAAATAAAAAACCCTAGTCTAACATTATTATTAGAACTAGGGTTTTTAAAAACTTATCTTCTCTGACCGAAAAGCCTTAACAACATTATAAATAAATTAATGAAATCTAGATATAACGTTAAAGCGCCCATAACGGCTTTTTTTGATGAAACTTCTGTACTGTCACTCTCAAAATACATATTTTTAATTTTTTGAGTGTCATAAGCAGTTAAGCCGACAAAAATTAAAACACCTAAAACTGAAACAACAAAGTAAACAGCTGGTGATTTTAAAAAAATATTTACTAATGAAGCAATTAATATTCCTATTAATCCCATTAATAAAAACGAGCCCCAACCAGTTAAATCTTTTTTAGTTGTGTAACCATACAAACTCATAGCTCCAAAAGTACCTGCTGTAATAAAAAATACTCTTGAGATACTAGCGCCGGTGTATTGCAAAAATATTGACGATAAAGACGCTCCCATTAAAGCTGCAAAAATCCAAAAAACTGTTTGAGCTCTTTGCGCACTCATTTTGTTAATTCCAAAACTCATGTAAAAAACAATGCCCAATGGCGCAAGTGCTATAACCCACATTAAAGCTGATGAGTAAATTGCATTTCCTAAAGACGTAAATCCTACAATGTTACCAGCTTGATCAGTCACTACAGAAAACTTAAATAAACCTAGTGCAACAAAACCGGTTAATAATACGCCTGATGCCATAAAGTTGTAAACTTTAAGCATATAGCTTCTTAGACCTTCATGAACACTATCATTCGCAACTGTTGCAGATGATTGAACTCTGGCCATTCTATCTTTTAAATTCATAATCTCCTTTTGATTTTATTTATAAACTTAACACATATATGAGAAAATTTTGTGACAATTTCAAGGTGTCAAAACCCCCCTTAAATCAATGCTTTTAAGTCAGAGTAAATTAAATCTACCGCAACATATAAAATAGCAATCAAACCAAGCCAAGCAATCCAAGCATACTTATTTATGAGCTTTGAAACTGCATTTGCCATTGTTGCCATAAGGATAATAGATAACACTAAACCAAATATCAAAAGATCATAATGATGTTTGGCGGCACCAGCTACGCCAAGAACATTATCCAGACTTAAACTAACATCTGCCAAAGCGATTGTGCCAATCGCACTGATTAAAGATTTATTTTTTGGATTTATATTAACTTCTTTTTTTTCTTCTTTCTGAATTACATCTTTATAAAGTTTATAGACAACCCACAATAAAACTAATCCTCCAACTAATTTTAGTCCACTTATCTGCAAAAGATAAGCGGTTAGTAATGTAAAAATTATTCTTAAAACAACAGCGGCAGTAATCCCCCAAAAAAATATTTTTTTTCTAATATTTGCATCGAATTTAGATGCAAGCATACCAATTATGATAGCGTTATCTGCAGCCAAAACTAAATCTATAAGAATTATTTGAATTAAAATGGCAATTTGCTCAGACATTAGAATTTTTATTTATAATTGTTTGATCATGGGGTAAACATTTTTAATGCTGTATAAAAAATTAGGACATTCTAATATCAAAGTAAGCTCAATATGTCTTGGAACTATGACTTGGGGAGAGCAAAATAACCAAGATGAAGCTTTCAGGCAGATGGATATGGCTTTTGATCATGGTGTAAATTTTTTAGATACTGCAGAATTATATCCAATTCCTCCCAGTGCTAATACCCAGGGTGAGACAAGTAGAATTATTTCGAAGTGGATTAATAAAAAGAAAAATAGAGATAAGTTAGTCATTGCAGATAAAATTGTAGGACGATCGAGTATGGATTGGTTTCGGGATAATGGAGAAGAAACAAGGTTGAATAAAAAACAAATACAATTTGCTTTAGAAAGATCTCTTAAAAATCTTGATACAGATTACATCGATCTCTATCAATTACATTGGCCAGATCGACCATTAAATGTTTTTTCGGGTTTAGAATATCATCATAAAGATTCAAATGATGTCACTCCAACCCTTGAAACATTGGATTGTCTAACCGATTTTGTTAAAGAGGGAAAAATTAAAACTATCGGCCTTTCTAATGAAACTGCCTGGGGAACTTTTGAATTTATTAAAACAGCAGAAATGAAAAATTTAGAAAAAATAGTTTCAGTTCAAAATCCTTTTAATCTTTTAAATAGAAGTTATGAAGTTGGAATTTCTGAAATTTCAATCAGAGAAAACGTAGGTTTGCTAGCTTATTCTCCTCTTGCAAGCGGAACGCTAAGTGGAAAATATTTAGATGGAAAATTACCAGACGGATCAAGATTAAAACTTTTCGGAGATAGATACCCAAGATATAGAACACCTAATTCTGAACCAGCAATAAAAGAGTACATAAAAATTGCAAAAAAATTTAATCTAAATGTATGTCAGATGGCTATAAAATTTTGTGAAATTCAACCATTTGTAACTTCAGTTATAATTGGAGCTACAAAAATGGATCAATTAGAAAATAATTTAAAAAGCCACGAAATCAAACTTGATGATGAAGTAATTCAAGCTATAAATGAGGTGCAATTAATATATTCTAATCCATGTCCATAAAAAAAATTTTATCAACTTTATTGCTGTTATTTTTGTTTACAAATAGCTTAGGTGCTCAAATAAAAATTCAAAAAAAATTTAAAATGTGGGAAAGTCAATTTTCTGGAGAAGGAAAAAATAAAATTTGTTTTGCAGTGACAATGCCGACTAAGATGTCTCCTGCAAATCTAAATCGAGCTGAAAGTAGAATATTTGTAACTTTTAGACCAAACGATGGTATTTCTAATGAGATTAGTGTTACCAATGGATATCCTTTTAGAAAAAAGAGTGGTGTTAATGTTAATGTTGGTAACGCCCAGTTTAAGTTTGAGACAAAAGGAAAATTTGCATGGATGACAAGTTTAGATGATGAGCTAAAGATGATCAGAGCAATGAAAAAAGCAAACAAAGCTCAAGTCATAGGCGTATCATCACGAGGTAATAAAACTAGAGATACATATTCTATGATAGGCTTTACTGACGCATATAATGCAGCAAAAAAAAACTGCAAAAATCAATAAATGAAAAAAATAAAAAAGATAGTACTCGCATATTCTGGTGGGTTAGACACCTCAGTAATTCTTAAATGGTTACAAGATAAATATAATGCAGAAGTTATTTGTTATACCTCAGATCTTGGACAAGAAATTAATCGAAAAGCAATTTATACAAATGCTAAAAAATTAGGCGTAAAAAAAATTATTATAGAAGATTTAAAAGAAAAATTTGTAAAAAATTATGTATTTCCGATGATAAGAGGCAATGCACTTTACGAAGGAATATATTTGTTGGGCACATCTATTGCCAGACCATTAATTGCGAGAAGACAGATAGAAATTGCCAAAAAATTTGGTGCTCAGGCTGTTTCTCATGGAGCAACTGGAAAAGGGAATGATCAAGTAAGATTTGAATTAGGTTACTATTACTTTGGTCCAAATATAAAAGTTATAGCACCATGGAGAGATTGGAATCTAAATTCAAGAACAGCATTAATAAAATACGCAAAAAAAAATGGGATTATTGTTCCTAAGGATAAAAAAGGTGCTCCACCCTTTTCAGTTGACGATAATTTATTGCATACATCCACTGAAGGAAAAGTTTTAGAAGATCCAAAAAAAGCAGCTCCTGAATATATTTTTCAAAGAACAGTATCTCCAGAAAAAGCACCTGGCAGATCAACTGTTATTACTCTAGAGTATAAAAATGGTGATCCAATAAGTTTGAATAATAAAAAAATGTCACCGGCAAAACTTTTGGATAAACTAAATAATATTGCAGGAAAAAATGGGATTGGAAGAGTTGATTTAGTTGAAAATAGATTCATTGGCATCAAATCTCGTGGTGTCTATGAGACACCAGGCGGTACAGTATTATTGTTTGCAAATAGAGCTATCCAATCAGTAAACCTCGATAAAGAAACTATGCACAAAAATGATGAACTGATGCCAAGATATGCAGAATTAATTTATAATGGTTATTGGTATTCAAAAGAAAGATTCAAAATTCAAAAAATAATTGACAAAAAAAGGTCTAAGATAAAAGGAAAAATTAAACTTAAGCTCTACAAAGGCAATATTACAATTATGTCAAGAATTTCAAAAAGCCCTTTATACTCTTTAAAAAAAGTAAGTTTTGAAGAAAACAAAACTTTTAACAAAAAAAATGTAGAGAATTTTATTAAGAAACACTGTAAGTTATTAAGTAAATAAATGAAAAATTTCATAAGAAGAATTCAGTTAGCAGGTGCAGCCATAGTTTTGGTTGCTACATCTTTAGCATTTACTCTTGAAATTATTCAGATGTATAAAGTTCAAACTATTCAGTTAGCTGATTTACTATTACTTTTCATTTATTTAGAGGTCATGGGAATGGTTGGTAACTACTGGAGCAATCAATCTATTAGACTTACTTATCCTCTATTCATAGCAATTACTGCATTAGCCCGTTTAATTATATTACAAAAAAAAGATATTGATGCCTCAGCACTAATCTTTGAATCTGGTGCAATATTACTGCTTGCTATTGCAATCGTAGTCTTGAAGCTAAGAAAAAGTAAAATGTTAAAGACTAATGTGAGTAAAGAAGATTTATAAAAAAAATTAACAATTTAATAAACCTTTAATATTTAATTAAAAGAATTTTAAGTTACTGAAAATTCAAATCTTTAATTTTGTTTTTAGAGTTTAAAAAATTAACCGCAAAAATACTTAATAAACTCACTGTACAACAAATAGTTGAGTATCAAATATTTATTATGCTTATGAATTTATTTCATTTTTTTTTAGAAAAGAAAAAATTAGGCTAATTTGATTTTAAAAAAAAATGATGATTAATTAATTATTGGAGGAGGTGTTTATGTCACCACCTGAAATTTAAAGAAACGGTTTTATTTACCGAATACTTTAAGTTGAAATGCTTAAAATGAATTCATTTTTCTAAATGAATTCGGTCGAAAGACTATACAATAAAGGGGGCTCCTCTATTGAGGAGCGTTCCCCGAAATTTTATTAAAAGCTTTCAAGGTATTTTCTAATAAACATGCAATAGTCATAGGTCCAACTCCACCAGGAACTGGTGTTATAGCTTTTGCTTTATTTTGCACTTCATCAAAATCAACATCACCTACAATTTTATTTTTGCCATCAACCTCAATTCTATTAATTCCTACATCAATAATAACAGCATCTTTTTTAATCCAATTACTTTTAACCATTTTTGGTATTCCAACGGCAGCAATGATTAGATCAGCTCTACAGCAAATTTCTTCAATATTTTTAGTTTTAGAATGAACAATAGTCACTGTACAATTTTTCTTTAATAGTAATTGTGTCATTGGTTTTCCGTTAATATTAGACCTTCCAATAACAACAGCATTTAAACCACTAAGATTAGGTACGGCTTTCCTAATTAAATAATAACAGCCAAGCGGTGTACACGGTACCAATGCATCGTTACCTGATGACAAATTTCCAACGTTAATTGGATGAAACCCATCTACATCTTTTCGAGGATCAATGGTTTCAATGATATCTCTTTGATTAATATGTTTTGGCAAAGGTAACTGAACTAAAATACCGTGAACATTATTATCATTGTTCAATTTTCTAATTTGATTTTTCAAATCTTCTTCGGAAATACTACTTTGAAATCTTATAACAGTGGAATTAATTCCTACTTCATTTGCGAACTTTTCTTTATTTTTTACATATATTTGACTCGCAGCATCTTCGCCTATGAGTATTACAGTTAATCCAGGTTTTTGATTGCCTGCTAACTTGCTTATATCTGATTTAATTTTTGCTCTTAATTCTTCTGCAACCTTTTTCCCATCAATAATCATAGCAGTCCTAGCCCATATTCTCTTAAAAGGTTTCTTAAAAATCCTAATAATAAAAATAATATTACTGGAGAAAAGTCTAGCCCACCTATATTTGGCATCACACGACGAATTGGATTTAGTAAAGGGTCTGTAAGTTTATAACTAGCTTCTAAGACTGCATAAACAAATCTGTTACTAATATTAATAATATTAAACGTAGTGAGCCAAGATAAAACGATGTTTACAATTAAAATAATAGAGTAAAGATAAATAATATTATCAATTAAAATAACTAATGAATTCATTTTTCAAACTTCTCAACATAAATAGACTGCGAGGGAAATGCGAAAGACGCTCCGGCGTCCTCAACAATTTTTTTAATTTCTATCACGAATTTATCTTTAACTTTTAACCATTCATAATAACTATTTGTTCGGGTGTAACATCTAATCATTATATCTATAGAGCTTGCAGAAAATTGTTTTAAATTTACTGCATGTGGAGTTTTATCAGATATTAAGAAGTCAGGATTATTTTCAATATATTTTAAAATATTGTTTCTTACTTTTTCTAACTGTTCAGAAGTTGATTTATATTCAAGACCTATCAGCCAATCGATTCTACGATTGGTTGTTTCGGTTTGATTAATGACTGCTTTTTCTGCAAACTGAAAATTTGGAATTGTAGCTAAAGATTTATCAAACTTCCTTATAACTGTTGATCTAAAACCAATATTTTCAACTACGCCCTCTATTATTCCCTCAACCACAATCCAGTCACCAACTTTAAAACGTTTTTCAACTAGAACTAAAATTCCTGAAATTAAATTTTTAAATAAATCTTGAGCACCAAGCGCAACCGCAACACCGAACAAACCTAGACCAGCAATAATTGGTCCAATTTTAATTCCCCAAATTTCTAGCGTTGCTGCAAAACCTAAAATTAAAATTAAAACCTTAAGTGCTCTTAAAATCCAATTTAGTAAATCCCTAGAAAGAATTTCTTCAATGCTCTTTATTAATAACGAAGCAGGATAAATAAGTTGATGGATAAACCAAAAAATTAATATTGTGACTAATGATCTATTTAAGTTTTCTATTAAGATTGAAGATCTACCATCAAGGTCTAAAAAAGTAGATGCGAAGAAGAAACCAAAAACAACAGGGATAAATTTTATTGGACCCTCAAGAGATGTGGTCAAACTATTATCAAAATTATTTGTACTTTTAGATACATAAATTTCAATTTTTTTTACAATAAATCTTGAAACAAAGCTTCTTAGAAGAAGAAAAATAAAAAAAACAAATAAAGCAATTACTATATCTGTAAAACTCGCTCCAGATACACCCTCTTTCCAAACATCAGTTAAAAGAACAAAAAATTTGTTAAATACATCCATGTTAATTTTGAAATATACGTGTAAATTGTTCTAATCAAGACAAAATTCAAATAACAAGCTTAGTTAATGAAAAAGGATTTAATTTTTTTAGGCATTGAAACTAGCTGTGATGAAACAGCCGCTGCATTAGTGAAAAAATCGAAAAATGGAAAAGTAAGAATACTATCTAATATTATATCTAGCCAAGAAAAAGTTCACAAAAAATTTGGCGGTGTTGTACCAGAACTTGCAGCAAGGGCACACTCTGAAAAAATAGATCTTATTATAAAAAAAGCGATTAAAAAAAGTAAAATTAAACTGAGCCAAATAGACGGCGTGGCTTGTACTGCGGGACCAGGGCTTTTGGTTTGTCTGATGGTGGGAATGACAGCAGGTAAAACTATTGCAAGTGCTTTGAAAAAACCTTTTTTTGGAACCAATCATCTCGAGGGTCACGCACTAACGATGGGCTTAATTAAATCTATAAAGTTTCCATACTTATTATTATTAATATCTGGCGGACACTCACAATTTTTATCAGTTGAGGGAGTGGGAAAATATAAAAGATTAGGCACTACAATAGATGATGCATTAGGTGAGGCGTTTGACAAAACTGCTAAAATTTTGGGAATAGAATTTCCTGGTGGTCCTAAGATTGAAACATTTGCAAAATTTGGAAATGAAAATAGTTTTGATTTACCAAAACCTATTTTACATAAATCAGGATGCAATATGTCATATGCTGGATTAAAAACTGCAGTGCTGCATGCATCCAAAAATATTAAATCAAGGCAAGATAAATATGATTTAGCCGCTTCTTTTCAAAAAACAATAAATGAAATTTTAAAAGTAAAATGTAAAAAAGCGATCGAAATGTTTTTAGAAAGACACAAAAAAGTTAAAAATAAAAATTTTGTTGTAGCTGGAGGGGTGGCGTCAAATCAATCAATAAGAAAAACAATTAAGCAAATTTCTTCTACATTAAAATTTAATACTCACTTTCCACCATTAAATTTATGCACTGATAATGCTGCAATGATTGCCTGGGCGGGACTACAAAATTACGAAGCTGGAAAAAAAACCAACCTAAAAATAATTTCACAACCAAGATGGCCATTAGATCAAAAAGCGCCTTTCATGAAGGGTGCAGGTTTAATTTTATGAAAAATTATTGGTTAGTAAAATCTGAACCAAACGTGTGGTCAATTGATCAACAAATAAAATCAGGGTCAAAAGGAACGATTTGGGATGGCGTGAGAAATTATCAGGCAGCAAATAACCTTAAAGCAATGAAAAAAGGTGATTTATGTTTTTTTTATCATTCCAATATTGGAAAAGAAATTGTTGGAGTTGTAGAAGTCATCAAAGAACACTTCATAGACCCAACGGATAAAGAAAAAAGATTTGTTGCGGTGCAATTAAAATTTAAACAAAAATTAAAGTTTCCAGTAACTTTAGAAAATATTAAGCAAAACAAAGGGCTTTCTAACTTGGCTTTGATTAAACAAAGTCGACTTTCGGTGATGCCGATAGACTCTAAAAGCTGGAAAATAATATGTAAGTTGGGTAAAATTTAAAAAAAATTTTAAGGGGGCACAGTGGCAAAAAAAAGAAAGAAGAAAAAAGTTTCTAAAAAAAAGAAATCTGTAAAAAAAGGGAAGAAGAAAAAAGTTTCTAAAAAAAAGAAATCTGTAAANAAAGGGAAGAAGAAAAAAACGCAACGTAAATCAACTCAAAAAACTAGTGGTGAAAAAGTCTTTAAAGTTTCGTCCTCTTGGTCAAAAGATGCGTTAATAGATAAAAAAGGTTACGAATCAAAATACAGCGAGTCTATTAAAAGTAACGAAGAGTTCTGGGCACAAGAAGGAAAAAGAATAGATTGGATAAAACCTTATACTAAAATTAAGGACGTCACATATAGTAAAGAGAAAGTTGATATTAAATGGTTCTATGACGGAACTTTAAACGTATCATATAACTGTATAGACCGTCATTTACCGCATAAAGCTAATGATACNGCTATAGTTTTTGAAGGTGATGAGCCTACTGTTGATAGTAAAATTACATACCAAGAACTTAAAGATGAAGTTTGTAAATTAGCAAATGGCTTAAAAGATATTGGAGTTAAAAAAGGTGATAGAGTGACGATCTATATGCCAATGGTGCCACAAGCTGTATATTCAATGCTAGCTTGTGCCAGAATAGGCGCAGTACACTCGGTAGTATTTGGTGGTTTTTCTGCTGACTCCTTAGCAGGTAGAATTATTGACTGTAAATCTGAATTTGTAATTACGGCTGATCAAGGTGTTAGAGGAGCAAAAACTATTCCTCTTAAAAACACAACAGATGAAGCTTTGCAAAATTGTCCCGATGTTCAAAAATGCGTAGTGTTAAAACATACAGGGGCAGATGTTACGATGAAGGAAAGCAGAGATGTTTGGTATCATGATATTACAAATACTGCATCTACTGAATGCGAACCAGAGGAAATGAACGCTGAAGATCCGTTATTTATTCTTTATACTTCTGGATCAACTGGAAAACCAAAAGGTGTAATGCATACAAGTGGCGGTTATCTTGTTTACGCATCAATGACGCATAAATATATTTTTAATTATCAAGATGGAGATGTTTATTGGTGTACGGCTGATGTTGGNTGGGTAACTGGCCACAGTTATATCGTTTATGGTCCACTATCAAATGGTGCTACAACTTTAGTATTTGAAGGTGTTCCGACATATCCTGATGCTGGAAGATTCTGGGATGTTTGTGACAAACATAATGTAAATATTTTTTATACTGCACCAACTGNTCTTAGATCTCTAATGCGTGAAGGTGATGATTTAGTCAAAAGAGCAAGTAGAAAATCAATAAAAGTTTTAGGATCGGTTGGAGAACCTATTAACCCTGAAGCTTGGTTATGGTATCACAAAGTTGTTGGTGACTCTCGATGTCCAATTGTTGATACTTGGTGGCAAACAGAAACGGGTGGAATTTTAATTTCAGCCCAACCTGGTGCAATAGATTTAAAACCTGGTTCTGCAACAAAACCATTTTATGGTGTTCAGCCAGCTGTTGTTGACGATAAAGGAAACGAACTAAAAGGAGCTTGTGAAGGTAGACTTTGTATTAAAGATTCTTGGCCTGGCCAAATGAGAACTGTATATGGTGATCACCAAAGATTTATTGATACATATTTTTCAACTGTAGACGGAATGTATTTTACTGGTGACGGATGTAGAAGAGATAAAGATGGTTATTATTGGATCACAGGTCGAGTGGATGATGTGATTATTGTATCAGGTCATAATCTTGGAACTGCAGAGATAGAAAGTGCATTTGTTGCTCATCCAAAAGTAGCAGAGGCTGCTGTAGTTGGTTATCCTCACGATATTAAAGGTAACGGACTATATTGTTATGTTACACTAAACGCNGGAGAAGAAGGTTCAGATGAATTAACAAAAGAGTTAAAGCAATGGGTAAGAAAAAATATTGGACCACTTNCAACTCCAGACTTAATTCATTTTACTCCAGGTTTGCCGAAAACAAGATCAGGTAAAATTATGAGAAGAATTTTAAGAAAAGTTGCTGAAAATGATTATAGCAATTTAGGAGATACTTCGACTTTAGCTGATCCTTCAGTAGTGCAAAGTTTGGTCGATAATAGATTAAATAAATAGTTAAAAATCGGAAACAATTCCTTTTTTTTCCCAATCTCCATAACGAGTTGGTTCAGGGCCTTCGGGCCCTCCATATTCTTTTTGAGTTTGCATTAACTTAGTAATTTCTTTCATTACATTTTCTCTTTGCTCTAATAGTGCATTAAACTGTGCATCACACTTTGAAATTGGGACAGGATACTTGCTAATTGTCTCATTAATCTCTTTTAATTTATTTTCTAACTCACTCAAAGAGAGATTTTGTTTTCTAGACGAGGCCTCATTTAAAGCTGTTTTAGCTAAATCATCAAAGTTATTAGACATTCTTCTTGTTTATAATGAAATACTGTATTCATCAAAATAAAAGTTTATATGTTGCTGGTTTTTTGACTAAAAGATACTAATCAAAGCTAATAAAAAAAGTAATTAATATGAATTATTGGATATTTGGGTTCTTATCAATTTTCTGGATAGTATCTATTGTAATAGGGTGGAAATTTAAAAGTTCTGAGCAAAATGTTTCTGACTTTTTAATTGGCAAGAGAAAGTTAAGTTTTTTTATTTTTATTTTTGCAATTACATCGATCTTGATCACGAATGTAAATTTTTTTAGTCAATCAAGTTTAAATCTAGATATAGGGTTTATGGGTTCCTATCTCGCATTCACTGTAATTATAACATCAATAGTAAGTATCTTTTTTATGAAGAAACAGTGGGTTTTAAGCAAAAGGTTTGGCTATATTACTCCTGCAGAAATGTATGGCGACTATTTTAAAAGTAAATTATTTCAATACATCATTATTTTAATCTCAATTTTTTTTATTATTCCATTTGTTGGACTTCAATTGTCTTTAGGCGGAAAACTACTTAGCGTCATTACAGAAAATTTATTAAGCCCTGTGGTTTCATCATGGATAATAGGGCTCATTATCTGTGTTTATGTTGGTTTGGGCGGTACTAATTCAGTTGCACATAATAATGCATTCAAATTTATAATCATAATTTTTGGTTTAATTATTTTAGGTCTTATCTCCTATAATCTATCCGGAGGTTTTATGTCATTAAACCAAACTTTAGCTAAGCTATCTCAATTAAAAGAAAGTAGTGAAGCAAATACAATATCATTATTTTATATTCCTGAAATTATAAACTCTGGCTCTGGTTATAATTTAGAAGATGAAAATATAAACTGGTCTGGAACTTTAATATTTGGATTTGTTATTTCAACAATTGGTATTTTTTGTTCGCCTGCTTTTTCGATGTGGTGTTTTTCAAGCGAAAGTCCTAAACCTTTTGCAAGTCAACAAGTTTGGNTTACTACTTTTTTAATAGGTTTTATCTTAATATTTTTTGTTACATTTGTGGGTATGAGCGCACATATTCTTGGATCAAATTCAATCGTGAATGATGTGGGAATAAATGTTTCAAAATTTTTATCAGAGAATATTGAAAAAAATAATTTTGATTTAAATTTATTCGCAAATTACGGCATGACAATAAAAGAAACATCACCATGGTTATTTTCAATTTTAGTCATTAGCGCATTTGCAGTTCTACAATCAACAGCAGCCGCATTCATTTCAACGACGGCTGGTATTTTTTCTAGGGATATATACAAAAAAATATTTAACCCTAAAGCTTCGCCTCAATCTGAAATCTTGGTAACGAGATTGTCTATTCTATTAATAACTATATTATCCCTAATACTTATAACTTTTGCTGATAAGATAATCTGGGTATTAAATAGTTTTTCTATTTCACTTGCTGCTCAGATGTTAATTCCGTTGATTGCCATTTGTTACGTACCCTGGTTTACCAAAGAAGCGGTTTTATCAGGGCTAATAGGAAGTTTTTTTATTTTAATTCTTACAGATCCANCGGGTCATTTAATATTGGGTAAATTTTTACCTTGGGGGCCATGGCCACTTACAATTCATTCATCGATTTGGGCATTAGTGGTAAATTTAAGCCTAGTNGTTGGAGTTACCTATTTAAAACAAAATCCAATTGACCGAGTTCATCGTCAAAAGTATTTTGATTATATCGAGGACCAGGCGGGTATTGCCCACGCTAATCGTCATTTAATGGTGACTGCTTTAACATTAGGAGTCTTTTTAATATTGTTTGGATTTGGACCAGGAGCCTCTATAGGAAATAGCCTGTTTGGAATTCCAGATGATCCTTCAACCTGGTCATTTGGTTTGCCTTCTATTTGGGTGTGGCAAATATTATTTTGGGCTTTCTTTGTTGGTTACACATGGTTTCTTGCTTATAAACTAGAATTGTCAACTGAGTCTGATAAAGAAGTTGTCTCTTTATCTGATGATTATGGTNAGAGATAAATTAAAAATTTAATAATTTAGAAAACTCTTTTTCAATATTTTTCCACTTAAGATGAATTGAATTAAGAACAATATTTCGATCATCCTTTTTTAATTCATCTGCTATTGGAGCCCAGTAATACAAAGCAAGTGAACTTTGTTTAAATGGTTTATTTTGAAAAAAAGATTTCAAATCGATATTTTGCAATCTTAAATGAAACTCATTAATTTTATCATCTAGTAGTTCTTGCTTTAAACCATTTTCTATCTCAGAGTCTAAAATCTCTTTGTAAAAATTTTCTAATTCTAAATTACTAAATTCTTTTTTATAAAGATTTTCAATTACAGAATGGGAATATAAAGTAAGGTCCTGAAGTGCGACTGTATAAATATTCCACGTAGCAATGTTTAAAGACTCGATAAATTTCTGATCATCATGCATTTTAACGTAAATTATACCCATTCTATTTCTTACATATTCATACAAAGTTTGTTGAACGACTTTCGCAGACTCTTTTTTAACGTATTGAGTTAATTCTTTGTTGTTTGTAATTTTTTTTGATTGAAACAGAGCTGCAATCGGGTGCAGGAGATACTCCTTGGTTGCATCGAACCCTTTTTTTATATCTTCAATTTTTAATTTCATTTTTTTAACTTTTATAAAGATATATAGTTTTGCGGTGCAAAAATATACCACCAAATAATGGTTATCGGTAAGATGTTACACTAGATTTTTAACACTCAGTAAGTAGTATTCTGACCCAAGTTATAACTTAACAATAAAAGGGAGAAGAAAATATGGCAAACAAAGCCGAAGCGCATTGGGCAAAAACCAGATCTCTGATGTTTTTAACATTAGCGATATGGTTCTTTTTCTCAATCGTTATCTTTATGTTTGGAAGTTCTCTTAACAATGCTTCATTCCTTGGTTACCCATTAGCATACTACATGTGTGCGCAGGGTTCTCTAGGAGCATTCGTCATTCTAATTTTTTGGTCATCTGGCCGTCAAAATAAAATTGACGAAGAGCATGGATATGGGGAGGACGACTAATGTTTAAAGGTAACTTTATTGACAACTTACCTAAAATCTACGGTACATATACTGGTGGATTTTTAGTATTTTGTTTGTTGATGGCACTATTAGAAGCTAATGGTGTTACCGCAAAAACAATTGGTATCCTATTCTTAGTATTTACCATCGGTATCTACGCATTGATCGGAATTTTATCGCGAACTATGCAAGCAGATGCTTACTACGTTGCAGGAAGACAAGTGCCAACCGTATTTAACGGAATGGCAACGGCAGCTGACTGGATGTCAGGTGCATCTTTCGTAGCAATGGCAGGTGGTATTTTCTACGGTGGTTACACTTATATGGCATTCCTAGTTGGATGGACAGGTGGATACGTTCTAGTTTCNTCACTATTAGCACCATACTTAAGAAAGTTTGGTTGCTACACAGTTCCCGATTTTATCGGAACTAGATATGGTGGAAACTTAGTTAGAGCCTGTGCCGTGTTAGTATTAGTTTTAGCATCGTTCACTTATGTGACAGCTCAAATTAACGCTACTGGTACAATTGCATCTAGATTCTTAGGAATTCCTTTTGAATTAGGTGTATGGGTAGGATTAATAAGTATCTTATTATGTTCTATGTTAGGTGGAATGAGAGCCGTGACTTGGACTCAAGTTGCTCAGTATATCGTTCTAATCATAGCTTATTTATTACCAATCTTCTGGTTATCAAATAAGTTTGGTTTCGGATTCTTCCCGCAATTTATGTTGGGAGATGAAGTTGCTAGATTAGGTGAGCTTGAACAACAGTATGGTCTAGTTAAAAACTCTGCTGCAGCAGTAAAATCAGCTGGTGTACCGGGTGGATTAAAATCTATCTCTGTATCACACTCTGGCGTTGCTGAAGGCGGAATGGCTGCTTGGAAATTTATCTCACTTGCAATTTGTATGATGGTAGGAACTGCTTCTTTACCACACATCTTGATGAGATATTTTACTACTCCAAGTGTGAAATCAGCTAGAAGATCAGTGGCTTGGTCACTATTCTTTATCTTCTTGTTGTACTTCTCAGCACCAGCTTTAGCGACACTTGCTAAAATCTCAATCTTAGATCCAAACTTAGCAACTGGTATTATCGGTAAGTCAATTGCTGATGTACAGTCTATTGGATGGGTTAAAGAATGGATTGCGGTAAAACAAGCTTATATAGCTGACTTTAACGGTGACGGAATACTTCAATTGAACGAATGGTTCATGAGAGGTGATGTGATCGTTTTAGCTACACCTGAAATGGGAGGATTACCATACGTAATTTCTGGACTAGTTGCTGCCGGTGGTATGGCTGCTGCAATGTCTACAGCGGATGGATTAATTCTTGCAATTTCTAACGCTCTGTCTCATGACGTTTACTACAAAATAGTAGACCCGAAAGCAGACGTTGCTAAGAGGTTAATCGTAGCTCGTATTCTACTTGTTGTGACAGGTGCTTTTGGTGCCTACATCGCATCAATGAGACTTACAGGAATATTAGGATCAGTAGCCTGGGCATTCGACTTTGCAATGTCAGGACTATTCTTCCCATTAGTTCTTGGAGTATGGTGGAAGAGAGCGACTAGAGAAGGTGCAATCGCAGGAATGTTGCTTGGACTAGGAGCTGGAACTGCATATTTAATTTATGTAGCTCCTGCATTCATGGGCCAACCTCCAATTCTTGGAATTGACCATTTAAGATTTGGTCTAATTGGTGCACCAGTTTGCTTAGTTGCAATGGTTGTAGTGAGTTTAATGTCTCGCGAACCAGATGA
>NHGV01000008.1 GCA_002171085.1 Pelagibacteraceae bacterium TMED146
GTTTCATCTATTTGTGCCATGGCATCAAATAAAGGACCATCGTAACAATAAGCTTTAAATGAAGTTATAAAAAAAATAATTATTAAAAAAATTAAGCTTTTCTTTGAAGAGGTTAGTAATAATTTTAAATGGTAATACATAAATAATTATAATTGGGTTCATGTTATTTATTATGGATANAGAAGTTCTTTGGACCAAGAATCTCCAATGCGGCTATAACATAATCTTTGATGTAATCTATTTTTNACATCTTTCCAAAATTCTATTTTATATGGCGTTAGTGCCCAGCCTGACCAGTGCGCTGGTCTTGGGACATTATTTTCATCAGGGTATTTTTCTTTAAATCCTTTAATTTTATTTTCAAACTCATCACGGTGTTTCATTACTTCAGATTGAGATGAAGCCCATGCGCCGATCCTACTTTCATAAGCTCTAGAATTATAATACTCATCAGCTGTTTTGCTATCAACAAGCTCAACGGATCCTTGAATACGAATTTGNCNNAGCAATGATTTCCAATGGAAACACATCGAAGCCTTTGGGTTTNCTTTTAAATCTTTACTCTTTTTACTCTCAAGATTGGTATAAAAAATAAAACTGGTATCCGTTAAACCTTTTAACAAAACAACTCTGTTATCAGGCTGTCCTGCACTGTCGACNGTTGCAACATTNACTGCATTTGGATCGTTAGGTTCAGATTTTTTTGCTTCTTCCATCCATGCTTTAAATAAATCAAATGGATTTTCTTCATTTAAAAAAGCTGGATCTAGTCCTAATTTTTCATTCATAATTAAGNCAAATTAACCTATATAATACCCTTATGTCATTCAATACTTTTGGGAAATTATTTAGATTTACAACATGGGGTGAGTCTCATGGTCCTGCTCTTGGTTGTGTCGTAGATGGATGTCCTCCAAACATACCTTTAAAAGACAGCGATATTCAAAAAGAACTTAACCGAAGAAAACCTGGGCAATCTAAATTNGTCACGCAAAGAAAAGAAAGTGATACCGTCCATNTTTTATCNGGTGTTTTTGAAGGTAAAACTACAGGGACTCCTATTTCACTTGTGATTTACAATGAAGATCAAAAATCAAAAGACTATGGTGATATCAAAGATAAATTCAGACCAGGTCACGCTGACTTTACTTATTTTAAAAAATATGGAATTCGAGATTACCGTGGTGGCGGAAGATCATCTGCCAGAGAAACNGCNGCGCGAGTTGCNGCGGGTGCAATTGCGAGAAAAGTTTTAGAACAAAAACTTGGAAAAAAATTTAATATTGTTGGAGCNGTNACACAAGTGGGTCCNGTTTTTTCAAACCCAGAGAATTGGGATGATAAACAAATTAGTAAGAACCCATTCTTTGCTGCAGATAAAGATGTTGTTTCTATTTATGAACATTATCTNATGGATATTAGAAAATCTGGAAGTTCATGTGGTGCAATGATTGAACTGAGAGCAAGNGGTATTCCTGTNGGTCTTGGTGCTCCTATTTATTCAAAACTTGATGCAGATATTGCAGCAGGTTTGATGAGNATNAATGCAGTNAAATCTGTNAACATNGGNGCGGGAAGNGAAGTNGCATCGTTATCAGGTGAATTNAANTCAGATGAAATGAGAGCANCTGGTAANCAAGTNAAATTTAAATCNAATAAAGCTGGTGGAATTTTAGGTGGNATTTCATCTGGACAAGAAATCATATGTTCATTTNCAGTAAAACCTACCTCTTCTATTTTAAACACNAGAGANACNGTAAATAAAAAAGGAAAGAATACAAAAATTTCTGTAAGAGGAAGACATGATCCTTGNGTTGGAATTCGAGCAGTCCCAATTGGAGAAGCGATGCTAGCATGTATTTTGTTAGATCATTACTTAATGCATAAAGCACAATGTGGAAAATAAGTGATCCCTCTTAAAGACGATAATCCAACATCTTCAACACCAATCGTCACTTACTTTCTAATCGGAGCATGTGTTGTTATTTTTTTATTAGAACTTTCATCTCCNAATTACGCCAGTGGAGCAATATTTTATTCTTGGGGATTTATACCTGCATCCTTTTTTCATAACCTTGAAGTTCCAAGTGAAGTTTACCGAGTTACACCTATGGCAACATTGTTTACCTCAATGTTTATGCATGGAGGATTTATGCATCTTATTGGTAACATGCTTTATATGTGGATCTTTGCAGATAATATTGAAGATGAACTTGGAAAAACTAAGTTTATTATTTTTTATCTCTTATCAGGTGTGGCTGCAGCTCTAACACAAGGTTATATGAATACAGAGTCTACTATTCCTATGGTTGGGGCAAGTGGTGCTATTGGAGGAATACTTGGAGCTTACATTGTTAATCATCCAAAAGCCAAAGTACTCGTTTTAATCCCCTTAGGGTTCTTCTCTCAGATCATAAAGATCCCAGCAATATTTGTTCTAGGTTTTTGGTTTGTTCTTCAATTTATTAGTTCAGCTGCGTCAAGCAGTACAGGTGGAGGCGTTGCTTACGGTGCTCACATCGGCGGATTCATCTTCGGCGCTGTCGCAATTCTCTTTTTCAATCGAGGCGTGAAAAGAAAACCTAATCGAGCAAAAAAAATATCAAAAAAAAAAAATCCTTGGGATCAAGCCTAACCCAATTTGGTAAATAGAAACCCTAAATTGGGTGTGGATAATATTGTGATAAAAAATGTTTAGGTTTTAATACTCTTCTATGAAATTTTTCAAATGTCCTTGTTGCTCAAAACTACATTTTACGAGAGTAAATGGATTAACATTTGAAAATGACTTTATAACGCTTCAAGATTTCACCATNAAGAAAAAGCTTAAGTGCGAAAAATGTCAAAATAATCTGGCTGTTTTAGTACATAATAAAAGAGGCGTGACTAAAATTATATGGGAAGAATATTACAAGGTTTACGATGATGGTTTTAAAAAACAACAAAAACTTCAAGAAAAAAAAGAAGGTGTTTTAAAAATCGAAGATAGTTCAGAAAAACAAAAACAATTAGAAAGTATTTTAAAGGAAATTAGAAATCTTCAAAACGAAGTAAATATTAAGCAATCAAAACTTAGAATTAAAGCAAGAATTATATCTCCAGAAAATTCACTTGGAATGAGTGAAAGATTATCCAGTAGTTAATTTTTTCTTAAAATCTTTTTAGCAATCGTCTCTGCAATTAACATTACTGGTGCATTAGTATTACCTGATGTTATTGATGGCATGACAGAAGCATCGATCACTCTTAATTTTGATAACCCTCTTAATCTACATTCAGAGTCTAATACAGTCATTGGATCTTTTGCATTTCCATTAACATCAACTTCACCCATCGCGCAAGTTCCTACAGGATGAAAAATAGTCGTTCCAAGATCACGAGCTGCATTTTGAAGTTCTGACTCAGAATTTAAATTTGGACCCGGTAACATTTCCTCAGGTGTAAAAGGTTTTAAAGCATTGCTTTTCATAATTGATCTTGTTTTTTTTAATCCGCTTACTGCAACATCAAGATCTTCTTGAGTTGATAAATAGTTACACATGATTTTTGGATACTCGAGTGGGTCAGAACTTTTTGCATGAATATAACCTCGTGATGTTGGCCTTAAATTACAAACACTAGGTGTGATTGCATTAAAAGGATGTAAGTCATCTCCAAATTTTGGAAGTGACAAAGGTTGTACATGCCATTCAAGATTTGCACTTTTTTGACTCTCATCACTTTTAGTAAAAGCTCCTAGTGTTGATGGTGGCATCGTTAATGGTCCNGTTCTAAAAAATAAATATTCCAATCCCATCATCATTCTTGAAAATATATTTTTATACATTGTGTTAACTGTTTTGCAGTTTGATACTTTATAAACTGTTCTAATTTGTAAATGATCTTGTAAATTTTCTCCAACACCAGGTAAGTCATGAACGTGTTCAACATTAATTTTATTTATTAATCCTTTTGATCCTATTCCTGATACTTGTAAAAGATGTGGAGTGCTTACTGCACCAGAAGATAAAATGACTTGATCTTTTGCGGTGACAGTTAATTTTGTATTTTGATTTAAAACTTCTAAGCCGTAAGTTTCAATTTTTGAATTTGCCCAACCTCTTTCATTATATTTTTGGTTTTGTTTGGTCTCATCAGTTTTTTGTCTCGTTAAAACTTTTAAAACTTGAGTCTTGGTCATGATGGTTAAGTTTTTTCTATTTTGAATAGGTTTTAAAAAAGAGTCTGACATGGACCAACGAACTCCTTTTTTTTGGTTCATGTGAAAATAAGCACACCCTTCATTATCTCCTCGATTAAACTCTTCAATTTTTGGTATACCATTTTCATCAGCAGCATCTCGCCATGCATCTAGTATTGGCCAGCTCACTCTTGGATATTCAACTCTAATCTCNCCCTTAGTTCCGTGCCATTCATTTTCACCACCAAAATAATTTTCTATCGATTTATATGTCTCTAAAGCACTTCCCCAATTCCATGTTGGATCATTTGTTGCTTGGTTCCATAAATCATAATCACTCTTTTGGCCTCTCATATAAATCATGGCATTAATTGACGAGCAGCCACCTAAAACTCGGCCTCTAGCATAATGAATTGACCTTCCATTTAAGCCGGGATCTGACTCTGTTTTAAAGCACCAATCAGTCCTTGGATTTGCGATGGTATATAAATATCCAACTGGAATTTTAATCCATATCCAATCATCCTGACCACCTGCTTCTACAAGCAAAACTCTATGATTTGGATCGGCAGATAATCGATTTGCTAAAAGGCAACCTGCGCTTCCAGCTCCAACTATAATGGTATCAAACTCAAGGTTATTTTGTTCCACAATTAGTTTTTAATCTTTTTAGGAAAGTAATCCATGGACTTTTCAGACGCTAATTTATTCACATTTTTTATACTCAAATGTGACAATGTTCTCGTTTTGATTCTGTTTTGATTCTAATTTGATTCAAAAATACAACCTGAAGAATTATTGTGGATATTTCTCTTTTATATCAAGTTTTTTAAATATTAAATATCCAATAGCAAATAATGGGATTACGGCAAGCAATGCATATTTTTGTGAAATGTAATAAGTAAGCGTTCCAACTAATAATGGGCCAATAAATGCTGTCGATCTTGCTGAAAAAGTAAATAATCCAAAACCTTTTCCTAAGTCTTTTTCATTTAGTAAATTCGTCATTAACACCCTGCTTGCGCTTTGAAGTGGGCCCGCAAAAACCGCAACAAACATCACAGCAATAAAAAATTCTTGTTTGTTTCTGGATAGTACCATCAAAATGATAGTCAAAATAAAACCAATCAAACATTTTTCAATCACTTGCTTACTTCCAAAGCGATCATTTAAATGTCCTCCAAAATAAGATGTGATTGCTGCAACAAAGTTTCCTACAAAGGCAAGAATAATAAGTTCCTTTTGATTGAAGCCGTGAACCCCTGCAGCATAAATTCCTCCACCTGTAATTAATACGACTAAACCATCAGCATAAAATAATCTTGCTATCAAAAACTTTCCTTTAATGGTTAAACCATTATTCCATATCAATTCTTTTAAACCTATAAATAATTTAGTCTTTTTTGGACTCTCAATTGTTATATCCAATAATTTTATTAAAATTGGTAATGAAAAAAGTAAAAACCAGCATGAAACGATATAAGCAATAAATCTTATATGTTCGCCAGTTGATTTATCTAGGTTAAATAATGTTGTTTCTGGTAAAATAAAAAATTGTAATATAAAAAATAAAACAGGTAATATTGCAATATACCCTAATGAAAAAGCAAATCCTGAAACATAACCTATATTTTTTTTTTTTGAAAAATTAGGTAGTAAAGAATGATAAAACATTTGTGAAATTTCATAAAAAAAATTAGATAAAAAAAATATCACAAGTGTAAAAATAATAAAATTTGGATCAGGCATTGCGTCGTAAAACAAAGTTGTAACCGCAATGCAAAGTAGCGTTGTTACAATAAAAGCGTACTTTCTTCCATTTTTTAAATTATCACTGATAGAGCCAATTAATGGTCCAAAAATTGCAACACTGACGGCACAAATTCCAGAAGTCCATTGCCAGTAAGCAGCTCCTTTTACGGGGTCACCAACAATTTCTTTTGCAAAGTATGGACCAAAAATAAAAGTAATAACTAAGATTGTATAAGGAGAGTTTGCAACATCGAACAATGCATATATTGTTTTCTTCATACATTTAAATTTTAAAGTTTTTTGCCGCCTCTAAAAGTCCTGCTTTTTCAAATGTACGTATCAATTTTCCTAAATTTTTTGCTGTTTGATCTGCAAATTTAAAATGCTTTTCAACAAATTCTTTTGAAGTAATGATTCCATCAGTTTTGGACTTGGTTAACAAACCTGCTTTGATTAATTTTTCTATTTTTCTTCTTGTAGTTTCTTCTGGCATTTCCAATATATTTGAGATTGCATTAATACCTAATTTTCTTTTTGATAAAGTACCCGGTTTCACTTCTTTGAAACTATTTAGCCAATCAACGTAGGTTTCTTGAAGTGTATCGTCATCTTTATAATTTTCATGTGTTACATGACTAATTACAACCATCATGATCATGAAGCTATCAAAGTCAAAATTATAATATAGTTTAACTCTTCTATAAAAATCGATTAAAAAAGTTTGATAACTGTAAGATGCGTTTGCAAATTTGANGTTTTTTTCAGTGCCTTNAAGCGACTTAGCNGCNNNAGATNCTAGCTTATTGGATTTCTCNACCATTTTTATTCNCCCCAAAATGGTATAATTTAAATTACTCANAATGNGTATGATATATGTTGTTAAATTTTAATGAAATAAACCAAAATAGGTTTTTTTTTAATCAATTTTAAAATTTATATCCTATTTCAGTTACTATAAAATTTCTGTTTTGAGCCAAATTTGTTGAGCCAATGGGTCCTTTACCCATATTATCGACATATTTAACAGTAACTTCCAAAGATTTAGTTATGTCGCTTGTAAATATCAAAGATTTGACACCCCTTAAATTAACTCCTTCCGCATAACCCAATTCAAAATGAATAGGTTTATCTAAAAGGTTAAATAAATTTTTATTTTTATATTTCAAATCAAAGACCCTTTGACCGTAACGCACTCCGGCTAACAATGATCCATCCGACAATTCCTCACGGTAATCAAAAGAAACAGAGCGATCTTTATTAAAAAATTGTTCTAAATAAATTCCTTTATGTGAATTATCAACTTGCTTCGATGGGTTTTTATCATGATTTACCATTTTTAAATACGGCGCAATCACTGTACCTTTGTTAATATACATCAAAGCCAATCGTTGATTAATTTCAATATTCATTGTCTCATCGCCAGATGTTGTGTCATTATAATTTACAAAATAATTTAAATTTTTTATTAAAAGTTTTTGTGAAATTGGATATGTAAAATGTAAATCAAGAACAGGTCCAGGCCTCGCACTGTCATAATCTTTTCCAAGATTATCTACTAGAGTAGAAAAATATCTAATACGCCCATCTACTTTCAATTTGGAAATGTCAGCATATGTATCGCCTGAACTAATAAAAAAAATTAAAAACAATACAAGAAATTTTTTCATAGATAATTATTTGATAATCTTAATTCCATCTTTATTAAAAAAAACATTCTCAATTTTTTCTACAATTTGTTTAGCGTTAAGACCTGCTATGTCATACATTTTTTCAGGTGTATCTTGGTCTAGAAATTTATCAGGTAAAATCATTGATCTAAATTTCAAACCTTTATCAAAAAAACCTTTTTCAGCTAATAAATGAGATACATGTGATCCAAATCCACCAATTGAACCTTCTTCAATCGTAATCATCATTTCATGTTCTCTAGCACATCTTAGAATTAAATCTTGGTCAAGCGGTTTTGCAAATCTTGCATCCACAATGGTAGTCGATATACCTTTGGGATCAAGTTGCTTAGCGGCTGATTTACATTGTTCAAGCCTTGCACCAAAATTTAAAATGCAAACAGCAGATCCTTCTTGAATTACTTTCCCCTTACCAATTTCAATAGTCTCATTAATATCAGGTAGTTCTAATCCAACACCATTCCCTCTTGGATATCTAAATGCACATGGTGCATCATTAATCTCAACTGATGTATTAATCATTCTTACAAGCTCTGCCTCATCACTTGCTGCCATTACAATAAAGTTTGGAAGTGTTGATAGGTATGTAATATCAAACGCACCTGCGTGTGTTGGACCATCTGCTCCAACTAATCCTGCACGGTCAATTGCAAACCTTACTGGTAATTTTTGAATAGCTACATCATGCACCACTTGGTCATAAGCACGTTGCAAGAATGTAGAATAAATTGCTGCATAAGGTTTATATCCTTCTGTTGCAAGTCCTGCAGCAAATGTCACTGCATGTTGCTCAGCAATTCCTACATCAAAAGATCTTTTTGGAAATTTGTTATTAAAAATATTGACACCTGTTCCAGATGGCATTGCCGCTGTTACAGTTACAATCTTACTATCCTTTTCAGCATGCTTTGTTAAAGTTTCTCCAAAGACTGAGGTGTATGACGGGATGTTAGATTTTGATTTAGACTGTTCGCCTGTCTCAATATTAAACTTAGTTACCCCGTGATATCTATCTTTTGAGTCTTCTGCTGGCTTATAACCTTTTCCTTTTTGAGTAATTGCATGAATTAAAAAAGGTCCTTCATGTTTAGAATTTTTAACATTTTCTAGGACAGGTAATAGATGATCAAAGTTATGACCATCAATAGTACCCACATAAAAGAAACCCATTTCTTCAAACAAAGTCCCCCCAACCGCAAGTCCTCTAAGATATTCCTCAGCTTGGCCAATGCCTTTCTTTAAAGATTTTGGAAATTTGTTTGATAGTTTTTTAAAGAACTCTCTAAAACCAATATATTTATTTCCAGATAATAATTTCGCTAAATAAGAACTCATTGCTCCAACTGGTGGTGCAATCGACATATCATTGTCATTTAAAATCACGATCAACCTTGAATCCATGGATCCAGCGTTATTCATCGCCTCATAAGCCATACCCGCACTCATAGCTCCATCACCAATGACCGAAATAATATTATTTGTTTTACCATCTAAATCTCTAGCAATAGACATTCCAAGCCCTGCAGAAATTGAAGTAGAACTATGTGCGGCTCCAAAAGGATCATATTCACTTTCACTTCTTTTAGTAAATCCTGATAGCCCACCCCCTTGTCTTAAAGTTCTAATCTTATCTCTTCTACCTGTTATGATTTTATGAGGATATGCCTGATGACCCACATCCCAAATTAACTTGTCTTTTGGAGTATTAAATACATAATGGATGGCTAAAGTAAGTTCAACTACACCAAGCCCAGCACCTAAATGACCACCAGTAGTGGATACTGCATCAATAAGTTCTTTTCTTAACTCTTCAGCTATAAGAGGAAGATCCTCCTTATTAAAACTTCTCAGGTCATGTGGGTAATTTATCTTATCNAAAAGTGAACTCATATTTAAAATAATAACTTAATTAATTATTTATTGAATAAAAAAAAAGGGGCCCGGAGGCCCCTTTAATTTAAAAAGTAATTATATTACTTCTGTGTTGCAGGTGTCATTTGCTTCGCTGCTGCATAAATTACTAAACCAAAACCGATTTTGTTTAAGAAATCAGCTAAGTTGTAAATTACGTTTAAAGTTACAGCGTCAGCACTNCCCATCATTANACCAAATAAATAGCCTAANGGATAGATTGACCAACCAATAGTTACAACCCATTTACAGAANTTAAATGCTCCTGCNGCTGGACCTTTCATCCTATTTGCAATTTGTCCTGCTTCACCAGCAAAAATTTCATATAAGATATAAATCCATCCAGCCATACCAATAAAGAAACCAGCGTTTACATTTATCATTCCAGCTTCTCCGGCATAACCACCAACAAGCATTACTAGAGTACCAACTAGCAATCTCCAGAAAATTCCTGACGGAACTTTTCTAACTGCCATTAATATAAAGTAAAACTCTAACATTTGTAATGGAACTGTCAGTAACCAGTCGATATATCTAAAGACTGTTGGACTTTTTCCAGTTT
>NHGV01000009.1 GCA_002171085.1 Pelagibacteraceae bacterium TMED146
TGAAATATTCACTCTTTTCCCATTTACTCTAACATGTCCATGATTAATTAATTGTCTCGCTTGAAAAACTGTAGTTGCAAATTTAGCCCTGTAAATTACGGCATCTAATCTGCTCTCTAATAAACCAACTAAATTTTCACCTGTATTTCCTCTTCTGCGATCTGCTTCTCTATATAAATTTCTAAACTGCCTCTCATTTAAATTTCCATAGTAATTTTTTAATTTTTGTTTTGCTTGCAACTGAACTTTNTAATCTGATGGTTTAGCTGAAGATCTTTGTCCATGTTGACCTGGGCCGTAAGCTCTGGAATTAAATGGACTTTTTGGTCTGCCCCAAATGTTAACCCCTAACCTTCTATCAACTTTATGCTTAGATTTTATTCTTTTTGTCATTTATAAAAACTGGAGTTATAGATATCAAAAACCTATTGTCAATTGCTACTTAAGGGAGCATTTTCCTTAAAAAGCTTATAATCTATACTATCTAGCAAAGCTTTAAATGAAGNCTCTATTATGTTTGGTGACACGCCGATGGTAAACCAACTTTTGCCTTTATCATCAGAACTTTCAATNGATACTCGAGTTGTTGCATTTGTACCTGTATTTAAAATTCTAACTTTATAATCAATCAATCTTAAATCTTTTAGATAATCAGAATACTTTCCAATTTTATCAAGATTAGATCTTATCGCTTGATCTAATGCATTTACAGGACCGTTACCTTCACCTTCGCAAAGAATTTCTTTTCCATCAACAATTAAANAAGCCTTGGCAATAGAGTTAATATTTTTTTTATCAGTATCCTTTACAATTTTAACTTCATAATTTTTAATTTGTANATAATTTGGAACTTCTCCTAACAACCTTCTTGTTAAAAGTTCAAAAGAAGCATCTGCTCCATCATAAGAATAGCCAGTAAACTCTCTATCTTTAACTTCATCCAAAATAGTTTGAATTTTAGGGTCGTCTTTATTTATTTGAATATTAAGCTTTTCTAATCTTGATAAAATATTTGATCGACCTGCCTGATCAGAAATTACAATTGATCTTTCGTTACCAACTTGCTCTGGCTCTATGTGCTCATATGTTTTAGGATCTTTTTGAACAGCAGAAACGTGCAATCCTCCTTTATGTGCAAAAGCTGAAGCACCAACATATGGAGCGTGTTTATTTGAAGTTTTGTTTAATACTTCGTCTAATAACCTAGAACAATTTGTAAGTCTTTTAAGTTTTTTAGTATCAATGTTTGTTTCAAAATGTTTATTAAAAGAATTTTTTAAAATCAAAGTAGGTATGATTGAAACTAAATTAGCATTTCCGCATCTCTCACCTAATCCATTTAATGTTCCTTGTATTTGTCTTGCTCCCGCTAATACTGCAGATAATGAATTTGCAACTGCGTTACCAGTATCATTGTGGGCATGTATACCTATNTGATCATTTGGAATTATTTTTGATACATGAGATACAATTTCAGCGACTTCATTAGGCAGTGTACCACCGTTTGTATCACAAAGAACAATCCATCTAGCTCCATTGTCATAAGCAGCTTTTAAACAAGATAGAGCATAATCTTTATTATTTTTATAACCATCAAAAAAATGTTCAGCATCAAACATAAATTCTTTATTATTTTTAATAAAATATTTAGCTGTATCTTTAATATTTTCTAAATTCTCCTCTTTAGAAATACCAAGAGCAACATCAACATGATAATCCCAGCTCTTTCCAACAATACATACATGATTAACATTTGCGTTTACAATTGAGGATATACCAGGATCATTTTCACAACTTCTGCCAGATCTTTTAGTCATTCCAAAAGCAACCAGGTCACTTTTTAACTTTGGTGGTTCGTTAAAAAAACTAGTATCTGTAGGATTTGCACCAGGCCACCCGCCTTCAACGTAATCTATACCAACTTCAGATAATGCATTAGCAATTTTGACTTTATCATCCATGCCAAAATCAACGCCTTTGGTTTGAGCACCATCTCTCAAGGTAGTATCAAATAAATAAATTTTTTCTTTGCTCATTTATATTCCCAGGTCGTAATACCATCTTTATCTTTAATTAGAACACCTTTGCTTACTAACAAATCTCTAATTTCATCTGATGTTTTATAATCTTTTTTAGATCTAGCTTTATCTCTTTCTGAGATTAATTTTTCTATTTCTTCTGCAGTAATTTTTCCTATATTTTTAAAATTTTTCCATTCATCGTGAGTTTGATTAAATAAACCTAAAATTTTGCATGAGGATGATAATTGTTTAGCCGACAAANTATCTCCATTTTTCGCTTTTTTATATAACTCATGGATATTTGAAATCATTAAAGGTGTATTTAAATCGTCTAGTAAAAATTTTAAATTTTCTTCACTTATTTCTTCCTTGTCATCAGAATAAAATTCATACCATTTATCTAAGCTTTTTTGAGATANGTCTAAAATTTTTTCATTCCAATCAAATGGTTGAGTGTAATGTGTGCTTAGCATAGCAAGTCTTACAACTTGTCCATTATAATTTTTTTTTAATTCATTAATGGAAATGAAATTGCCTAGTGATTTTGACATTTTTTGCTTTTCAACAGTAACATAACCATTGTGTAACCAATAATTAGAAAATTTTTCATTATTATTTGCACAAACAGATTGGGCAATTTCATTTTCATGATGGGGAAAAATTAAATCTAAACCTCCGCCATGAATATCAAAATGATTACCAAGATATTTTTCAGACATTGCGGAACATTCTAGATGCCAACCTGGACGCCCTTTTCCAAATGGAGAGTCCCAACTAGGTTCATTTTCTTTGCTAGGTTTCCAAAGAACAAAGTCTCCTGGTTCTTTTTTGTTATCAGAAACCTCAACTCTAGAACCAGAAATTAATTCTTCAATTTTTTTATTAGATAAATTTCCATATTTTTTAAATTTTGTAACTTGAAAATATACATGTCCATTAGACTCATAGGCAAAATCATTTTGGATTAATTTTTTGATTAAATTAATCATTTCATTTAAATGCTCTGTAGCTTTAGGTTCTATTGTTGGGTTTAGACATCCTAAGTAATTACAGTCATCATGAAAATCTTTTGTTACTTTGTCCGTAAGATCTTGAATTGAAATTTTAGATTTATTTGATGCTTCAATAATTTTATCATCAATATCTGTTATATTTCTTACATATATAACTTTAGAATTTGGATAAATTTTGGATAACAATCTAAATAATAAATCAAAAACAATTAATGGTCTTGCATTTCCAACGTGAGGGTAATCATACACGGTTGGACCACAAACATACATTCTAATATTTTTTTCATCTATTGGTATAAATTTTTCTTTAGATCGAGTTAAAGTATTCGAAATTTTTAGTGCCATTAAAATAATTAATAAACACCTTAATTAAATTTACAAACAGGTATTTCCTTCATTTTATGAAGGTTATTTTCTCTAATTTTTTTATATTTTTCAAAATTTTTAGAATCTGGATTAATCATAGCCTCTTCTAAATCTTGGTAAGACATACCTAATTGATCCTCGTCATTTCTTCCATCAGTCCATAAACCATCTGTGGGAGGAGCATCGATAATTTTTTGGTCAATTTTTAAGAATTTTCCTATATCCCAAACCTGTGATTTAGTGCAATCAGCTATTGGAGAAATATCAACTCCTCCATCTCCATATTTCGTATAAAAACCTACACCAAAATCTTCTACTTTATTACCTGTTCCAACTACAATTCCATTATTTGAACCTGCAACTTGATACAAGGTTGTCATTCTAAGTCTTGCCCTAGAATTTGCAAAGGCATGTTCATTGTCATTTGATCCAAGAGCATTTTCAAAATTTGTAAAAACGTCATCGAGATTAATATTTAGATAACTTGTATTTTTGAATTTATATTCCAACCAGTTACAATGTAATTTGCTTAAATCATCTTGTGACTCTATTTGTCTAATTGGCATGGACAAAACAATTGTTTTAATACCCGTCATTGAAGAAATAGTGCTTACCACTGCAGAGTCTATTCCGCCAGATACACCAACAACTAAGCTTGATGCTTTTTTTGGCATGCTATTAACATAATTAATAATCCAATCTTTAATTATNCTTACTCTTTTTTCAACGTTCATAAATTCAAGTTATCAAGGATTTATGAAAGTTCAATTAGCNGTTATGACGCTTCTTGTATGCCATTTTTGGAAAAATTGGCATTTTTCTTAATTTCTTCTGAAATTAAAAAAGCAAGCTCTAATGCTTGGTTAGCATTCAATCTAGGGTCNCAATGNGTATGATATCTATTNGACAAATCTTTATCAGTAATATTTTGAGCACCACCTGTACACTCAGTTACATCTTGACCTGTCATCTCAATATGCAAACCACCTGCAAAAGTACCTTGATCTTGGTGAACTTTGAAGAAATTCTTTACTTCGCTTAACACATTATCAAAAGGTCTAGTTTTAAAACCTGTTGAAGATTTGATTGTATTTGCATGCATAGGATCACAAGACCAAATTACATTTCGTCCAGCTTTTTTAACTTCTTTAATTAAATTTGGTAAAAATTTCGTAACTTGATCATGGCCAAATCTGGCAATCAAAGTTATTCTACCAGANTCATTATCAGGATTTAAAACTTCAGTTAATTTTACAATTTCTTTTGGATCAGATGTAGGTCCACATTTTATACCTAAAGGATTTTTTATGCCCTTACAGTATTCAACATGTGCACCATCTAATTGTCTAGTTCTATCTCCAATCCATAGAAAATGTGCGGATGTATTATGATATTCGCCAGTTGTAGAGTCTACTCTTGTCATTGCTTCTTCTACAGGTAACAATAATGCCTCGTGACTTGTATAAAAGTTAACAGTCCTTAGTCTTCTATTGTTCTCTGAATTGATTCCGCAGGCTTCCATGAAAGCAAGTGCATCGCTAACTTTTTCAGCAATTTCTTTATATTTCTTCTGGGCTGTCTCATTAACAAAAGACATATTCCACAAGTGTACCTTATTAAGATCAGCAAAACCTCCTTGTGAAAAAGCACGTAGTAAATTTAATGTTGCAGCTGATTGAGAATAAGCCTTTAATAATCTTTCTGGCTGTGGGTCCCTACCTTCTTTGGTAAACTCCATTGAATTTATGTTATCACCTAAGTAACTTGGTAATTCTTTTCCATCTTTAACTTCAACTGGTGAACTTCTTGGCTTTGAAAATTGTCCAGCTACTCTACCAACTTTAATAACAGGTAGTTTTGAAGACACCGTTAAAATAAGCGACATTTGTAATACCAGTTTAAAAAAATCTCTGATGTTATTTGGATGAAATTCTAAAAAACTTTCTGCGCAATCTCCGCCTTGAAGCAAAAATGCTTTCCCTTGAGAAACTTCACCAAGTTGTTTCTTTAATGATCTAGACTCTCCAGCAAAAACCAATGGAGGAAAAGTAGACAACTCTTTTAAAACATTATCTATCTTTCCCTGATCAGCATAAACAGGTTGATGCTTAATTGGTTTAGATCTCCAGCTATTTAATTTCCAGTTACTCATACAACCATTGATATATATAATTTATTTTTTTTTTAAATAGCAAATATGACTATCGCTATTAAACCTAATAACTCTTTAACAAAAAGATTAAAATCATTGATATTATTTGCAAAATCTAAATTCTGATAATTTTGAATGGAAGTTAAATTCTGGCCTCTGGGCCATTTATATGCAATTAGATTTAGATTTTGACTGTCAGCTATTTTTAATACCCTCTTATAATGCCAACTATTAGATACAACAATAGTTTGTTTAAAATTATGTTTTTTATTATTTTTTTTATATGCGATTATGTTTTCCAAAGTATTTCTTGTATTGTCTAATATTATAATCTTATCTTTCTCAATTAGTTGACCAACTAATTTATAAAATTTGTTTGTCTCAGAATTTTCTTTGAGTTTTTCATTTGGAAATAAATAACTAGTTCCACCTGCAAATATTATTTTTGTATTTTTATTTGACGACCATAAAGCAAGGCCATGAATTATTCTTCTCTCATCTCCACCTAAAATCAGTATTGAGTCAAAATTTTTTTTATTTTGACCATAAAATTCTTTAGATAAAAAATGATAATTTAAAAAATTACCTATTGGAAATACAGAAATTAAAATTAAAATAAAGATTGGAAAATAAATATATCTCCTTAATTTTCTTAAAATTAAACACAAAATTATAAAAAAAATTATAAAATTAAAAGGTAAAATAATAGGTTTTAACAATTTAGATAAATAAAAATACACTATTCGACTGTAACAGATTTTGCTAAATTTCTAGGTTTGTCAATGTCATAACCTAAAGAGTTTGCAGCGTAGTAAGCAAGTAATTGCAATGGAATTGTTANAAGAAAAGGAAAAAGGTCTTCTGAAATTGTTTCAACTTGAATTTTTTTCCATAAATTTTCAGAACTTATTTCATCTGAACTTTTGTTTGATATCAATAAAACTTTGCCACCTCTAGATATTACTTCTTGCATATTAGATACAGTTTTTTTTATAAAACTCATCACGTGGCGCAATCACAANAACTGGCATTCCATTTTCAATTAAGGCTAAAGGACCATGTTTCATTTCACCCGCTGGATAACCTTCAGCATGAACATAAGCAAGCTCTTTAAGCTTTAATGCTCCTTCTAGTGCTATTGGAAAAGAGTATCCTCGTCCTAAAAACATCGAACCTTTTGCTTTAGAAAAATCTTTAGAAGCTTCTTGAATTTCACTCTCACATTTTAAAGTATCTTCAATTAATTTTGGAAGCTCCAAAAGATTATCGATTTTTTTACTATAATCGTTTTTAGAAATTTCATTTCTTAAAAAAGATAATTTTAATGTTAATAAATATAATACTAGCAATTGGCCTAGAAATGCCTTTGTAGATGCGACACCGACTTCTGGTCCACAATGAATAGGCAAAACATAGTCTGAATCTCTTGCAATTGAGCTTTCAACAACATTTACAATAGAACAAGTTTTCATCTTATTTTTTACACATAAATCTAAAGCTGCATAAGTGTCTGCAGTTTCACCTGACTGTGATACAAAAATGTATAATTGTGAACTCTTAAATTTATTTTTTCTATATCTAAACTCAGAGGCAATATCAGTTTCAACTTCAATATCAGTTAATTGTTCAATCCAATATTTAGCCATTAAACAAGAATGATAAGCAGTTCCACATCCAATTAATTTAATACTCTCTATTTTTTTACTATCCCACGGAAAATTAATAATATTAATATCTTTACTAATTTTATCGATATACTCTTTTAAACAAGATTTAATTGTATCTGGTTGTTCATGAATTTCTTTTGCCATAAAATGTTTGAAGTTCCCTTTGTCATAACTTTGGTCATCAGTTGAAACCTCTAATACCTCTTTATTAACTTTTTCACCTTCAGAATTAAAAAACTCAACTTGATTTTTATGAATAAAACAAAATTCACCATCGTTAAGGTAGCTGACTTTATTCGTCATTGTTTTTAAAGCGTAAGAATCTGAACCTAAATAATTTTCATTTGGTCCATAGCCAACAGCTAATGGAGAACCTCTTCTTGCTCCAACAATAACATCTGGAAAATCTTTAAATATAATTCCTAAAGCAAAACTTCCATGCAGTCTCTTTAGCATTTTTAATATTGTAGTTTTTAAATCATTTTTTTTTAAATATTCTGTAATGAGGTGAGTGATAACTTCAGTATCAGTTTGAGATTTAAATTCATGACCAGCTCTAATTAAATGTTTTTTTAATAAAGTTGAATTTTCAATAATACCATTATGAACAACAGATACTTTTTCTGATGAATGAGGGTGTGCATTAATTTGACTTGGCTGTCCGTGCGTTGCCCATCTAACATGACCAATACCAATAGGTCCGTCATTTTTATTTTTAAAAATTATATTCTCTAAACTCTCCACTCTACCTTCACATTTTATTTCATTGATGAAACCATCCTTAAGCGTTGCCACTCCAGCTGAGTCATATCCCCTATACTCTAATTTTTTAAGAGAATTTAATATAATTCCAGTTACAGGCTTGCTGCTATTTATTCCTACAATTCCACACATTTTATTTTTTTATTTCTTTTTTTTAAATTTCTTTGCTCAACTCTTGTTAATGCCAAACTGTTATTTTTTACGTTTTTACTAATTGAAGATCCTGCACCAACTGAAGAATTTTTACCAATTGTAACCGGAGCTATTAATGAAGTATTTGAGCCGATAAATGCTGAGTCCTTAATAGTAGTTTTAAACTTATTTTTACCATCATAATTACAAGTAATTGTTCCTGCTCCAATATTAACTTGCTTTCCAACCGAAGCATCTCCGATATATGAAAGATGATTTACTTTTGATCCTTTGCCTATTTTAGATTTTTTTATTTCAACAAAATTTCCAACTTTTGAATTATCCTCTAAAATTGAACCAGGTCTTAATCTAGCATAAGGACCAACCTCAACTTTATTTTTAATTTTTGCATCCTCTAAATGACTAAACGATTTTATAATTACATTGTTGCCTATGGTTACTTTTTTTCCAATCANTACAAAAGGTTCTATTTTTACATTCTTTCCAATTTTAGTATCTGATGACAAATAAACTGTATCAGGATCAACAAACCTAACACCTTGTTTAATAAATTTTTTTCTCAATCTATCTTGCATAATTTTTTCTGCTTCTAGTAATTCGATTTGGTCATTTACGCCAACAGCATTTTTCTCGTTCTGGGCTAAAACTAAGTTAATTTTAAGGCGATATTGCTTCGAAAGCTTAACTATATCAGTTAAATAGTATTCTTTTTTCCTATTTTTATTACCAATTTTTTTTACAAGATTTAATGATTGATAATCAAAAGCCATTATTCCAGAATTGCATGTTGTTAATTTCTTCTGCCTTATATTAGCTTCTTTAAATTCAACAATCTCACTAACTCCATTTTTATTATGAACAATAATTCCATATGACTTATTATCTTTTTTTTTAAAACCTAATAAAACTAAATTGCTTTTTTTAATTTTGTCATACATTAATTGAATGTCTTTGCTTTCAACTAGCGGGTTATCACCATACAAAACTAACAATTTTTCACTTTTTTTAATTTTAACCTTGCTTAAAAAAACTTGAACTGCATGACCAGTACCTAATTGGGGATGTTGAATTAAAAAATTTTCTTTTGGAAATAATTTTTTAACAAATGTCATTTGTTTATTTATTAAAATAAAAACTTTTTTTGGCTTTAACAATTTAGATTGGTCCAAAACATGTTCTAACATTGTTTTTTCATTTAATTTGTGAAGGACTTTTGGCAATTTAGAATTCATTCTATTTCCCTTGCCTGCTGCAAGAATAAGAATATTTAGGTTATTTGCCATAAGTGATTGTGTAATATACTAATATGAGTCAGTATTAATTCACAAATTGTTACTTAATTAATTGATGAAAAATTGTTTAGTTTTTGACCTTGATGGTACTTTAGTAGATACCGCTCCAGATCTTATGACAGCTCATAACTATGTTATGAAAAAATATGGTTATGAAGAAAAACCACTAGAAAGTATTAGACATTTAGCAGGTCGTGGAGCTGCGGCAATGTTAATAAGATCAATCGATGCTCAAGGAAACTTGATTAAAAAAAATCCAATTGATCCTGAAACTCATAAACAAATGACTGATGATTTTATATCTTTTTATAGAAAAAATATTTCCGGACATTCTACAATTAGAAAAAATGTAATCTCTCTATTAGATTGGTGTAAAGAAAAAGAAATTATTTGTGCAGTCTGCACAAATAAAAGAGAAGATCTTGCAATCAAACTTTTAAAAGAAATTAATCTTTATAAATATTTTGATTATGTTGCAGGTGCAGATACATTTGATTATAGAAAACCAGATCCAAGACACCTTACTGATATTTTGGATATTTTAGATATCGATAAAAAAAATTCTATTATGCTAGGAGACTCTGAAACAGATGCAAATACTGCTAAAGCAGCAAGGGTACATTTTATTCTAATTAACGATGGGTATACTGAAAAAAAAATAGAAGATATTCATCACGATCAATTAATTGAAGATTTTGAGGCAGTTAAACAGATAGCGTCAAATTACCTAACTATTATATAATTATTGTAGTATAAACCGAACATGCATTTTGTTGAAAAAAATCCTACCGAAAAAAAAGCTGAATTTGCAAAAAAATTAAAGAGTGGAAAACTTTTGCGTTTTCCTGGTGCTTACAATCCTTTAGTTGCAAAATTAATTGAACAAATCGGATATGACGGAGTTTATGTATCTGGTGGTGTTATGGCTAATGATTTGGGTTTTCCAGACATCGGACTTACAACATTAAATGATGTAGCAAATCGCTCACATCAAATAGCAAGAGTAACAAACCTTCCAACGATTATCGATATTGATACAGGATTTGGTGAAGCAATGAATGTCTCAAGAACTATTCAAACTATTGAAACATTGGGTATTTCTGGATGTCATATTGAAGATCAAAAAAATCCAAAAAGATGCGGTCATTTAGATAATAAAGATCTCGTTTCAACCCAAGACATGGTTAAGAAAATAAAAGCGGCAGTTGATGCTAGAGTTGATAAAAATTTTTTAATTATTGCTAGAACTGATGCAAATGCAGTTGAAGGCTTAGATAAAACAGTTGATCGTTGTAAAGCTTATGTTGATGCTGGTGCTGATATGATTTTTCCAGAAGCCATGAAAGATGAGAGTGAATTTGCGAAAATGAGAAAAGAGTTAAAATGTTATCTTTTAGCTAACATGACAGAGTTTGGAAAATCAAAACTTTTAACTAAAGAGGAACTAGAAAACCTTGGTTATAATTTAGTTATATACCCGGTAACTACACAAAGATTAGCAATGAAAAACGTAGAAGATGGACTTAGACAAATTTTTGAAGAAGGTCATCAAAATAATGTTATTGATAAAATGCAAACCAGAAAAAGGCTTTATGAAGTAGTTGATTATGAAAAATATGGAGAGTTTGATCAATCGGTATTTAATTTTTCACAAAAAGGACATGAATAGTGAGCGATGAAATTAAAAAAGGCTTAATTGGCGTTATATCAGATGAAACAAAAGTTTCTGAGGTAATGCCTGAAATTAATTCATTAACTTATAGAGGTTATACAGTTCAAGACTTATGTGCAAAGTGTAAATTTGAAGAAGTGGCCTACTTGTTACTTCATGATGATCTTCCACATTCAAAACAGTTAGAAGATTTTGAAAAAGAGGAAAGGGCAAATCGACCTATATCTGAAAATTTAAAATCTATTATCAAAAACTATCCAAAAAATGCTCATCCAATGGATACAACAAGAACATCAGTTAGTCATATGGGGTTAGAGGATCCTGATACTGCGGATAACTCAAAAGAAGCAAACATAAGAAAATCAATGAGACTTTTGGCCAAAATATCTACAGCTGTCGCTGCAAACTTTAGAGTTAAAAAAGGACAAGATATCATTGATCCTGATCCAAAACTAGGATTTTGTGAAAACTTTTTTAATATGTGTTTTGGCAAAGTGCCAAGTCCAGAAGTTGTAAAAGCGTTTGATGTTTCAATGACTTTGTATGCAGAGCATAGTTTCAATGCTTCAACTTTCACGTCAAGAGTAATCACAAGTAGCTTATCTGATCTTCACGGTGCAGTGGTGGGTGGAATAGCAAGTTTAAAAGGGCCATTACATGGTGGTGCAAATGAAGCTGTTGCACATATGTTAAATGAGGTTGGGTCTCCTGATAAAGCTGAAGAATTCATCTTAAACAAAATTAAGAATAAAGAATTAATTATGGGGTTTGGTCATAGAGTTTACAGAAACGGAGATTCTAGAGTCCCAACTATGACTGAATATTATCATAAAACTGCAAAGCATTATCAAAACAAAGAATTGCCTGAGATTTCAAGGATACTTGAGGAGACGATGCTTAGAGAGAAAAATATTAAGCCAAATTTAGATTTTCCGGCAGGTCCAACTTATTATTTAATGGGTTTTGATATTGATTTCTTTACACCAATTTTTATTGTTTCAAGAATTACAGGTTGGTCAGCACATGTTATGGAGCAGTTTGAAAATAATAAATTAATCAGACCCCTTTCAAAATATACTGGTGCTCCACACAGAAAAATTGAAAAATAATAAAACAATATTATAAAAAATCTCATTAATTGAGATTTTTAAGCCTATTGATTTGTCAATTTCTTTTTATATAGAGGTGCAATCTGTGAGAAAATCACTGCAATTATAATAAGAAATATACCAAATATTTTTATTTCATTTAAAAACTGATCTAAAATTAACCAACCCGCAATTGCAGCAATAGCGCCTTCCAAAGAAAAAATAATAGCAACTGGTGCTGGGCTTAAATTTTGCTGACTAAATATCTGAAGCATNAAAGCAAAGCCACTAGATAAAATACCTACGTATAGGATTTCTTTATATTCTAGTAGAATATTTGCAAAAATTATTTCTTCAAGAACAAGTGCGGGCAAAAAAGTAAAGACTGAACCAATTAGGCATTGTAGAGCCGCGATTGTAATTGGATAATTAAAAATTCTTAAAAGTTTTGAAATAAATACAATGTGAAAAGACCAAAAAAGGGCATTAAATAATGCAATACTGTCTCCTAATCTTACTACAACATTATCAAGCTCAGTTAAGAACAGACCTCCTAATAAGCATGTAAAAATTGAAGGCCACACGGACCAATGAATATTCTTTGAGAAAAAAAAATAAGAAACAAATGGAACAAAAACGACATACAAAACAGTAAATACAGCTGTATTTGCTACATCAGTATAAAGCAAAGCATATTGTTGAAGAGCATTACCGTAAGCAATTAAAAAACCAATAAACAAAAGATAAATAAATACCTTTTTAAAATCATGCTTGTCTTGTTTTATTTTTTTAAAATCAATTAATATTAAAAATGGTAATAAAGTTAAAAAACCTAAAAATAATCTAGCTGCGGTAAATGTAAGTGGACCAATATGGTCCATACCCATATCTTGTGCAACAAATGCTGTACCCCATATAAATGAAGTTATCAATGCACATGATAATGAAAAGATTTTACTACTCATAAAAAAAAGGGCAGTAGAATTATACTGCCCTTTTTAAAATTAAATATTAATTATCTTGTAAAGTCAAATGCTTCAACCCACGAACCTTTTGTAGAAGCTTTTGAATATTCTGTTGCTCTACCTTCAAANAAGTTCATGTGCTCAACACCATTCAGCATAGTGTCGATCCATTCTAGTGGATTTTCTTTAACATCATAAATTTCATCCAGTTTTAACTGAACTAATCTTCTGTTTGCAATCCAACGAATGTAGTCTTTAATTTGTTGAGCTGTTAATCCTTCAATTGGACCCATTTCAAATGCAAGATCAATAAAAGCATCTTCATGCTCAACGATTGTTCTACAAGCATCTGTGATTTCTTTTTTCAAAGACTCATCTAAAAGACCCGGGTTCTCAGCACAGAAAGTATTAAAGATTTTGATCATTGAATTACAATGTAAAGTCTCGTCTCTTACTGACCAAGTTACTACTTGCCCCATTCCTTTCATTTTATTAAATCTTGGGAAGTTTAATAAAATTGCAAAACTTGCAAATAACTGAAGACCTTCAGTGAAAGCTGAGAACACTGCAACTGTTTTTGCAATTTCTCTTTTATTATTTACATTAAAGTTTTGCATGTAATCATACTTATCTTTCATTTCTTTATACTTTAAGAAAGCTGAGTACTCAGACTCTGGCATTCCAATTGTATCAAGTAAGTGAGAGTAAGCTGCAACGTGAATTGTTTCCATTGAAGCAAATGCAGTCATCATCATTAAAACTTCTGTAGGCTTAAATACTGTTGTGTAATGTCTTAGGTAACAGTTATTTACCTCAACATCAGCTTGAGTAAAAAATCTAAATATTTGAGTTAAAAGATTTTTTTCATGAGCTGTTAGATTCTTTTGCCAATCTCTAACATCCTCAGCTAACGGAATTTCTTCCGGTAACCAGTGAATTCTTTGTTGGGTTAACCAAGCGTCATAACACCATGGATATCTAAATGGTTTATAAACTGCTTTTTCTTTTAATAATCCTTCATTATCACAATACCCATCGTAATAACCTGATTTTTCTTCTAATTTTGGTGCTACTGACATGATAAACACTCCTCGTAATCATTTGTTTGTTGGTTTTCTTTTGCATTTTGCTTTTTAGTTTGTGCAAAGCTTGTATTCACAACTTCAGCTCGTTGAATAGATTTGGATCTACAATAATAAAGGCTTTTTAATCCTTTTTTCCAAGCTTGATAATGAATCTGGTGAAGGTCCTTTTTATGAATATCAGCGGGGATAAACACATTAAGTGATTGAGCCTGCGATATGTAAGGCGTTCTATCTGCTGAATGATCAATTAACCATCTTTGGTCGATTTCAAAAGCAGTTTTAAATACGTCTTTTTCATCTTGAGACAAAAAATCTAGATGTTCAACTGAACCTTGGTTTGTTGTAATTGAAGACCAAACTTCATTTGTATCTTGATTGTACTTTTGTAATATTTTTTTCAAGTATTTGTTTCTAACATTAAAAGAACCAGATAAAGTTTTGTGCGTATAACTGTTTGCTGCTACCGGCTCAATTCCTGGCGATGCTCCTCCGCAAATAATTGAAATGGATGCTGTTGGTGCAATTGCAGTTTTGTTAGAAAATCTTTCATTAATTCCATACTCAGCTGCGTCAGGACAAGGTCCTCTTTCTTCAGCTAATTTTTTTGAAGCAGCGTNGACTTCTTTGTCGATAAACTGAAACATTTTTTTATTCCAAACTTTAGCCATAACAGACTCGATTGGTATCATGTGTCTTTGCATGTAAGAATGGAATCCCATAACTCCAAGTCCAACACTTCTTTCTCTCATTGCAGAATATTTTGCATCTTTGAATGATTCAGGCGCACGATTAATAAAATCAGATAAAACGTTATCTAACATTCTCATTATATCTTCTATAAACCCAGGCTCATCTTTCCATTCGTCGTAATTTTCCAAATTTAAAGATGACAAACAACATACCGCTGTTCTATCTTTTCCGTACTTATCAATTCCAGTTGGCAGAGTTATCTCGCTACATAAGTTTGATGTCTTAACAGTAAGTCCAGCAAGTTTGTGATGCTGAGGTATCATTCTATTAACAGTGTCAATGTAAACAATGTACGGCTCGCCTGTCTCAACTCTTGCAGTTAATAATCTAATCCATAAATTTCTTGCTTTAATTGTTGATTGAACTGTACCGTCATATGGACTCTTTAAAGGCCAATCAGCATCAGTTTCAACAGCTCTCATAAACGCATCTGTCACGAGTACGCCGTGATGCAAATTCAAAGCTCTTCTATTTGGATCTCCACCGGTTGGTCTTCTCATTTCAATAAACTCTTCTATCTCAGGATGATCAATTGGAAGATAACATGCTGCTGAACCTCTTCTTAAAGAGCCCTGACTAATTGCAAGTGTTAAAGAGTCCATTACTTTGATAAACGGAATAATTCCTGAAGTTTTTCCAACTCTTCCAACTTTTTCTCCAATAGCTCTAAGATTACCCCAGTAGCTTCCAATCCCACCACCTTTTGCAGCAAGCCAAACATTCTCGCTCCACAAATTTACAATCCCATCTAATGAATCTGCTGCTTCATTTAAAAAACACGAAATAGGNAAACCTCTTGATGTGCCTGCATTTGAAAGCACAGGTGTTGCTGGCATGAACCATAATTTAGAAATATAATTATAAAGTCTTTGTGCATGAAGATTATCATCAGCATAAGTTGCGGCTACCCTTGCAAATAAATCTTGATAAGACTCGTTTTCACTTAAATATCTATCTGTTAAAGTTGCCATACCAAAATCAGTTAGATTAGCGTCACGCGATCTATCAATTTTGATTGTGATTCCTTCTTCGTTTTGAAATAATTCAGTGTCGTTTGAAAGGCTAAATAAGTCCGGCCTCTTCAAATCAGCATTGAATTTGCTAGATTCTTCTGCAATTTTGTCTTTGTTTTCTTCCAAAGCATTCTTGATAGCCAGAGCGATGTTATCTTGCATTTTTTAGCCTTTTTGTTACGTTTTTATGTAAAAACAACTATATNTTGTGTCTATAAAACTTGAGTATACTAATTGTATCTTCCAAGCAAGAGAACATAATATGAACTTATAAATAAATCAATAAGAAAATTAAGGCCTGTTAATTATTGGCTTTAAAAAGAACTGCTAATTCATTAATGGTTTCTTATGTCTGATTCTACTATCCACATTAATCACAACGGGTTCAGAGAATATGATGCAAGATGGCTTTATCCTGACGACATCAATCTAGCTGGAATTAAAAATTTAGGCTGCGGATTGGGTTCACAAATTATTTCAGAAACAAAAAAACAAAACCCAAGAGTTGTGGTTGGATATGATTACAGGTCTTACAGCGAAGAAATTAAAAATTCCTTAACTGAAGGTTTAATTTCAACTGGATGTCATGTTGAAGATTTAGGATTATCTTTATCTCCAATGGCGTACTTTGCGCAATTTGAATTAGAAGCTGACGGTGTAGCAATGGTTACAGCCAGTCATAATGAAAATGGATGGACAGGAGTTAAAATGGGAATTGCAAAAGGTTTGACCCATGCACCTGAAGAAATGCAAGAACTAAAAGAAATTGTATTAAATAAAAAATTTATTTCAGGTAAAGGAAATGTAAAAAAAATAGAAAACTTTATTGATGTTTATAAAAAAAATTTAATTTCAAAAAACAAAATAAAAAAAAAAATCAAAGCAGTTGTTGCATGTGGTAATGGAACNGCCGGAATATTTGCTCCAGATATTTTAAGAGGTATTGGGTGCGAAGTGATTGAGATGGACTGTAACCTGGATTTTACATTTCCAAAATATAACCCTAATCCAGAAGATCTTGAAATGCTTCATGCTATTTCAAAAACAGTAAAAGAGAATAATGCTGATGTAGGATTTGGTTTTGATGGAGATGGGGATCGTGTTGGAGTCATTGATAATAATGGTGAAGAAATATTTTCTGATAAAATTGGATTACTAATCGCAAGGAACTTGGCTCCGCAATATCCTAATTCAAAATTTGTAATAGATGTTAAATCAACTGGACTGTTCTCTCAGGATAAAATTTTGAATAAAAATAATTGTGAAACTATTTTATGGAAAACTGGTCATTCACACATAAAAAGAAAAGTTAACAAAGAAAAAGCACTNGCAGGTTTCGAAAAAAGTGGTCATTTTTTCTTTAATCAACCATTGGGTCTTGGTTATGATGATGGAATTAATTCTGCAATACAAGTTTGCCACCTATTAAACAATCAAGACAAAAAAATGAATCAAATTATTAATGAACTTCCAAAAACTTTTCAAACACCAACAATGGCTCCTTTTTGTAAAGATGAAGAAAAATATCAAGTTGTTGATGATCTAGTTAAAAAATTTATAAAATTTAAAAATGACAAAGTATTAGTCGATGGTGAAGAGATAAAAAATGTATTGACAGTAAATGGTGTAAGATTTTCTTTAAGCGATGGATCCTGGGGTTTGATAAGAGCATCATCAAACAAACCTTCTTTAGTTGTAGTTACTGAAAGCCCAACCTCAGATAAAAGAAAAAAAGCAATCTTTGATTTTATTGATAAATATTTGCAAGAAACTGGTAAGATTGGTGAATACGATCAAAAAATTTAATTAAATAATTTTTTTTAATTTAGATAATATTTTTTCTAATTCTTTTTTTGGATACGGCTTTGGTTTAGTAACCCAAACTGGTAATGGCCACGTTGGATCTTTTTTATGCCGTGGAATTATATGAATATGTAATTGAGGTATGATATTTCCAACTTTTTCTACGTTTAAATTGTTGCATTTAAAATGTCGTTTCATTTTTTTACTACAATGTTGGATTTCATTTAAAAGTTGAATTTGATCTTTTTTATTTAAATCTAAAATTTGAGATACCCCTGCTCTTTTAGGAATTAACATTATCCATGGAAATTTAGAATTATCGTGAAGCCTTACATGGCAAAGCTTTAATTCCTTAATAAAATAGCTGGTTTTGTTAAATTTGTTATTAAGCTTAAACACTAAGCTACAATTCCTCGTATTTTGTAATCTTTGATTTCAGTGTCTGAATATCCAAAATTTTGCAAAACCTCATCTGTATGTTCGCCAAAAACTGGGGCGCCTGTACTATTTTCAATTTTTGTTTTCGAAAATTTAATTGGCATACCAATAGCTTTAGATTTTCCAGCTTTTTTGTTTTCTACTTCTATAATCATTTTTCTATCTATTGTGTGAGGATCATTATGCATTTCAGTTATTGAATTAATTGGGCCGCATGGCAAACCTTNTTTGTCAAAAATATCTATCCATTCTTTAGAAGTTTTTTTTAAAATTTCTTTTTGAAGAACTTCAACTAAAGAATTTAGATTGCTCATTCTATTATCGTTACTGTTAAATCTTTCGTCTTCTTGTAACTCTTCTTTGTTTAAAGCTTTGATTAACCTTAACCAAGTTTTTTGATTAGATGCTCCAACTGTAATCCAATTGTCTTTAGTTTTAAAAGCTTGATAAGGCGCTGTAAGAGGATGTGCCGAACCCAATGGACCTGGCGATTTATCTGTTGCTACTGCTATCGCAGATTGCCAATATGTATGAACGATACCCGCTTCAAANAAAGATGTATCCACCCTTTGACCTTCTCCAGTTTTTTCACGATTAATCAATGCAGCCAAAACACCTGTTGCTCCAAGAATACCAGCGGTAATATCTGTAAGTGGAGCTCCAACCTTCATTGGAGGTTTATCTTTACTTTCACCAGTAATACTCATCAAACCACTCATGCCTTGAGCAACTAAATCAAATCCACCTTTGTCAGCGTAAGGACCTGTTCTTCCGTAACCTGATATTTCACAATAAACTATTTTTGGATTAATTTTTTTTAATTCATCATAACCAATTCCAAGTTTTTCCATCGTTCCTTTTCTAAAATTTTCTATAACAACATCAGATTCTTTGATCATTTTTTTTAAAATATTAATTCCATCTTTTTCTTTTAAGTTTATTGCAATCCCTTTTTTATTTCTGTTCATCATCATATATGCAGATGCTTCACCGTTAATATCAGGTGGCAAAAACCTTCTCGTATCATCTCCACCTGGTATTTTTTCTATTTTGATTACTTCTGCTCCAAGATCTGCAAGCATTAATCCACATGTTGGTCCAGCCATAATTTGAGCAAGTTCTAAAACTTTTACTCCTTGAATGGGACCTGGCATTTTATTTATTTTTAAATTTTGGTTTTGTTTTTGTTAAAAAAGATTTGTAACCTATTTGAAAATCTTTTGTATCATAGCACTTGTAACCAAGGTTATTTAACTTACTTGTGACTTTTCCAGTTTTAAGTATCTCCTTTGCAAATTGTTTGTGCCACCTTGCTACTTTTGGTGCACCTTCGCAAATTAATTCAGCAGTTTTATAGGCTTCTTTCTCAACATCTTCATCTGGAACAACTTTATTTACTAAATTTTTTTCATAAGCTTCTTTTGCATTTATTATCTTTCCTTCAAGTAAAATTTCCATAGCTGTTGAATAATTAGTTATACCTAGTAAAGCCTGTAGTTCTTTTGCTGCCATAGTTAAGCCTAGTCTTTTAATTGGAACTCCAAACCTTGAGGATTCTCCGCAAACTCTCAGATCACAACATGCTGCAATTTCCATACCACCACCAACACAAATTCCTTCGATTAATGCAACAGTTGGTACAGGGCAATCTTGAATAGCTCTTAAAGTTCCGTGTAAAAAAACTCCATAAGCTTTAGCTAATTTACTGTTAGATCTTTCTTTTTCAAACTCTCCAATATCATTTCCAGGTGAAAAAGATTTTCCCCCTTCTCCTCTGATTACAATGCATCTTAAATCTTTATTTTTACTCAGTTTTTTAAAAACAATTCCTAGCTCTTTCCACATAGGTTTGGTTAAAGCATTTAATTTTTCAGGACGATTTAGAGATACCTCTGTAATATAATTACTTATCTTTTTTTGCTTAATTAAATTCATTTATGATCTGTAAAAATACTCAACTAAAGTCATTGGCACCGCTGGAATATAAGTAACAACCATTAATAAAAATAATAAAACACAAATGAACATGATGTTTGCTCTTGTCACCTCCCAAATATCAGCTTTTGCAACTGAACATGCTGTAACTAACACACTGGCAACTGGAGGAGTTTGTTGTCCGATAGCTAAGTTTAAGGTTACAATAATTCCAAAGTGCACAGGATCAATTCCAACAGCATTTACTAGCGGCATTACTATTGGTACAGTTAAAATAATTGCAGCAGCAGAGTGTAAAAATAGTCCAATTACTAATAAAAATACGTTTAATATCATCAAAACAAAATATTTATTATCTGTTATTCCGATAATAGATTCTGCAACTTTTTGTGGAATCTGTTCAATCGTTAAAAATTCACCTAGAAGAACAGATGCCCCAACTAATAACATCACTATTGCAGTTTGAGTTGCCCCTTCTGATGCAGCTTTATAAAAACTTTTCCAGTTTAATTCTCTATGAATAAAACCTATAACTAAAGCCGCCAAAACTGCTAACCCAGCACCTTCTGTTGCGGTAACTACACCGCCAAAAATTCCACCTAAAATTATTAATGGTAATGTAAATGCTAATCCAGCTTCTTTTGCGGTTTTTTTAAGATTTTGAATATCAAAAGCCTCTTCTACAGGTAAATCTTTTTTACGAGCATAGATATATGCTGCTAGCATCATTAAAAATCCACCTAGAATTCCCGGTATAATTCCAGCAACAAATAACTGAACCACGGAACTTTGAGCCATTACCGCGTATAAAATCATTGGTATTGATGGTGGAATAATTATTGCAAGTGAAGCTGAAGATGATGTTACCGCTGCAGAAAAAGCGCCAGGGTAACCTTTCTTTTTCATTGCGGGAATTAAAATAGAACCAAGAGCTGCAACATCTGCCACAGCTGAACCTGAAATTTCAGCAAAGAACATTGAAACAGCTATATTAATCATACTTAATCCACCTTTGATAAAACCAACTAAGGCAGATGCGAATGCAATTAATCTTCTTGAAATACCTGCAGTATTCATAATTGATCCCGCTAAAATAAATAAAGGAATTGCAATTAAAGGAAATTTCATTGTTCCGTCATAAAGAACAATTGCAGTATCTATTAAAAACGATGGACCTTGGTTAACTACCATTGCAATAACTGTTGTAATTGCAATACCAACAGCAATTGGCACATTAATACTTAATAAAAATAACAGTATGGAGAACATAATAAGCAACATCATAATTTTATTTCTTTANCTCCATTACTCTTCCCCTCCTACGATTTTACCTTCCATCATTTGTTGATAGCTATCTTTAAAATTTAATGTCTCAGATAAAATAAATAATATTGATGCAACTGGGATAACCGATTGTGCTAGTGGTTGAGGAAACCAGTCTAGTGTTGTTAATGTTTCACCTTGTACGATGAACATCACTTTAAAACCGTAATAAGTCAGTAAAATAAAAAAACTATATACAAATAATTTTGATAAAAAGAACAAAGGTTTTCTAATATGTAATGGGAAAGATTTTAAAATGCTTGGTACACTTATGTGGCCACCTTTTAATGCCGCGTAGGCAGCACCATAATAAGTTAGCCATGCTAGTTGCATAGATGCTACTTCATCATACCAGGTCAAAGCATGACCTGCCCATCTAAAACTAACCCCTAAAATAACNACAGCTGCCATGGCAACCATCATTACAAATAAAATGAATTCTAGAGCTTTATCGTATTTTTTTTTAAATTCTTGAATGTTCATTAAAAAAAACCGGCCCTAAGAAAAGGGCCGGCTCCTTTAAAATTACTTATTTAGCTAGACCAGAAACTTTTTTAATTAATGCGTTTCCTGAACCAACTTCGTCACCAAACTGTTTGTAAACAGCAGCACTTCCTTTTACAAAAGCATCTCTATTTGCAGTGTTAACCTTAACACCAGCATCTTTAATTACTTTTAATAAAGAAACTTCAAGTTCCGCTGCTCTTTTGTACACAAACTTTTGAGTGTCTTGAGCTGCTTGTTCAACAATTTTTCTCACATCAGCTGGAACTTTGTTCCACTGATCTTTGTGAACTACAACATAAGCAGGTGTATAAACGTGGCCTGTTATAGATAAGTATTTTTGCACTTCTTGGAATTTTGCACTAGCGATCTGTGCGTATGGATTTTCTTGTCCATCCATAGTTCCTGTTTTAAGTGCAGTAAACACTTCTGAGAAAGCCATTGGAGTTGGGTTCGCACCATATGTTTTAAACATTTTCACTCTCCATTTAGATTTAGGCGTTCTTAGTTTTATTCCATTTAAGTCTGATGGAGTGTTTATTGGTCTTTTGTTATTAGTGATATGTCTAAAACCGTTTTCCCATACAGCTAAAACTTTGTATCCAGTTTTTGCTTCTAAGTTTTTAAAGATCCCTGGTAATACTTGTTTTTCAACTTTAGCCATATGGTTTCTGTCTTTGATCATGTAAGGCATATCAAATACACCGAACTCATCATGTACAGATGACATCACTGACGAAGGNAGTGAAAAGTTAACAGTACCTGCTTTAACTTTTTGAAGTAACTGTTTATCTTTCCCTAATTGAGAAGATCCAAAAGTTACTACTTTACCTTTTTTTCCTAATCTTTTATTTGCAAGATTTTTAAAATGTTCAGCTGACTCATGAAATAAAGATCCTGGTTTACCAACGTGACCAAACTTTAGCTCGACACCACCGTGTCCACCTGCGTGCACCACTGAAGATAAAAAAAGAACTGAAACAATTGTCGCGAACAATGTTTTAATGTTTTTCATTTTTCCCCCTGTTAAATTATTTTATTGATTTTAGTAAATATTATAGAGGATGGCTAGTGATATATTTTGACTATTTAGATAAATAATCCAGAGCAGCTAAAATCCCACCCTTTTTAAATGGAACTCCTGCTTTTGTTAAACCCATCTCAACACCTGCCAAAGTTCCTGACAACATTAAATCATTAAAGTCGCCTAAATGACCGATTCTGAATACTTTACCTTTGACTTTATTAAGTCCCATACCAAGAGACATATTATAATTATCCAAAATAACTTTTCGCAGTGCGTCAGCATCATGACCGTCTGGCATCATAACCGCTGTTAAAGAATTTGAATATTCTTCGGGATTTTTACAAAGAATTTCTAATCCCCAAGCTTTTACTGCAAGCCTTGTTGCTTCTGCATGTCTTTTGTGTCTTGCAAAAACATTTTCTAAACCTTCTTCAAGAAGCATGTTGATTGCTTCATCTAATCCGTAAAATAAATTTGTTGCGGGAGTATANGGAAAAAAACCATTTTTATTATTATCCAACATTGGTTTCCAGTCCCAATAAGATTTTGGTAATTTAGAATTCTTATAAGCTTCTAATGCTTTTGAGCTTATTGCATTAAAAGATAACCCGGGTGGTAACAATAAACCTTTTTGCGATCCTCCAACTGTAACATCTACTTTCCATTCTTCGTGTTTATAATCAATCGAAGCAAGTGAAGAAATAGTATCAACCATAAGTAATGCAGGATGATTTGCATTATCCATTGCTTTTCTAATTTCACCAATTCTACTTGCAACTCCAGTTGAAGTTTCATTGTGAACTACAAAAACAGCTTTGATTTCTTTATTAGCATCTTCTTTTAATTTCTTCTCAACAATCTCTGGTTCAGCTCCAGTTCTCCAATCACCTTCAACAAAATCACCTTTTAATTTCAATTTTTCGGCAATATCCCACCACTTAGTAGAAAATTCTCCAGTCTCAAACATTAATACCTTATCACCCTCGTTTAAAGTATTAACAATTGCGGCTTCCCAAGCTCCTGTTCCTGAACCTGGATAAATAATTACTGGTTCTGATGTTTTAAAAATTAACTTTATTTTATCTAGAACTCTTTTCGCAATTTCGGCAAATTCTGGTCCTCTATGGTCAATAGTCGGGTAATCCATGGCCCTTAAAACTCTATCAGGTACATTNGTTGGTCCTGGAATCTGTAAAAAATGTTTACCCGGTTGAAAAGAATTTGATTTAGGCATATTGCCTTATATGTTAAAGAAACTATTTTATCAATTATGAAATTTAATGATCAACAAATAGAAAAAGTGGGAAAAGAAGTCCAGGGACTAATTAAAGGCAAAGTACTATTTGATCCGTTTTCAAGAGGTAGATACAGTACTGACTCTTCTTTATATCAGATTAAACCTATCGGTGCAGTTTTGCCTAAAGATCATAATGATGTTTTAAAGCTAATGGAGTACTCTCAGAAAAATTCAATTCCTTTACTAGCAAGAGGAGGTGGAAGCTCACAATGCGGACAAACTGTAAGNGAAGCCATTGTATTAGACTACTCAAAACATCAAAACCAAGTTTTGGAACTTAATGTAGAAGAAAAATATGTTTGGGTTCAGCCTGGAATTGTACTCGATAGTTTAAATTCTTATTTAAAACAATTTGGTCTTTGGTTTCCAGTAGATGTATCTACATCTAGTAGAGCAACTATTGGAGGAATGACAGGTAACAATAGCTGCGGCTCAAGATCTTTGTATTATGGAAATATGGTTAATAATGTTCTCGCCGTTGAAGCTATATTAGATGATGGAACTATTCATACTTTTGAGGACATCAATAAAAACTATCTTGAAGCAAAAAATGATCAAAATAGACAATATGAAATTATAAAAAAATTTTTAGATCTTAGAGAAAATGTTAAAGACGATATTTCTCAGTTTTGGCCTCAAACACAAAGAAGAGTTGGCGGATATAATATAGATTTAATTAATCCAGATGGCTTTAATACCTCTAATATCTTAGTTGGTTCAGAAGGAACATTATCGTTATTTAATAAGATTAAACTTAAACTTTCACCAATTCCAAAACAAAAAGTTTTAGGTGTTTGCTATTTTGAAAGTTTTGCACAAGCCATGGAGTTAACAAAAGAAATGGTAAAATTAAAACCTACCACTGTAGAACTTTTGGATCATAATTTAATTGATCTTGCGAAACAAATTCCAATTTATGCAGAGAGTATAAAAAAATACATTTTAGGTAATCCNGAAGCAGTTCTCATGGTAGAATTCATTGATGATGATTTAGATCTNGCAAGGTCTAAATTAAAAGATTTAGAAAGTTTAGTAAGAGCACAAAATACAAATAACAATTATAAAAGTTATGAAGATTTATCAGACCAAAAAGAAATTTTTGAAATTAGGAAAGCAGGCTTAAATATTTTAATGTCTTTAAAAGGAGATAAAAAGCCAGTCGCTTTCATTGAAGACTGTGCAGTAACTTTAGATCATTTGGCTGATTACACATCTAGATTAAAAGACGTTTTTGCAAAATATAACACGAGTGGAATGTTTTATGCTCATGCTTCGGTTGGCACTCTGCATGTAAGGCCTGTACTTAATATGAAATCAGATCAAGATATTAAAAACATGAAAGCAATTGCTGATGAAGCGTTCGACATGGTGAAAGAATACAGAGGATCACACTCTGGAGAACATGGTGATGGAATTGTTAGGTCTGAGTTTCATGAAAAAATGTTTGGTAAAAAAATATTAAATGCTTTTGAAGAAATTAAAGATACATTTGATAAAAAAAACTTACTAAACCCTCACAAAATTGTAAGAGCATATAAATCAGATGATAGATCTTTGATGAGATATAAATCTGACTACAAAGCAGAAAATATCTCAACTCATCATGATTGGTCTGATTGGGGTCAATTTTCTGATGCGGTAGAAATGTGTAACAATAATGGTGCCTGTAGAAAACTAGACTCAGGAGTAATGTGTCCTTCTTATAGAGTGACTAAAGAAGAAAAAGATTTGGTAAGAGGAAGAGCAAATACGTTAAGGTTAGCATTATCTAATCAGTTACCCAAAGGATCATTTGTTTCAAAAAGTATGTATGAAACAATGGAACTATGCGTAAGTTGTAAAGCTTGCCAAAGAGAATGTCCGATGTCTGTAGACATGGCTAAAATGAAGAGTGAGTTTTTATCACACTATTACAAAAAGTTTTCAATGAGTATCAAAGATAAAGTGATTTCAAATATGCCAAAATTAATTTGGTTATTAAAAATTTCAAATCCAATTGTTAATTTTTTAAACAAAGTTCCTATTATCAACAAAATCATTGAATGGTTTGGCTTTTCATCAAAAAGATCTCTACCAGTTGTTGAAAATCAAAGTCCGCTCAGAGAAATTTATAATTCTCAACCAAATTTGGAAAAAAAAGTAATTTTGTTNGCAGATACTTTTAATATTAACTTTGAAATAAAAAATTTAATGTATGCAATTAGAGTTATAAATAAATTCGGTTATCAAGCCATCATACCGAGTTTTCAAAATGATAATTTGAATAGACCTCTTTGTTGTGGAAGAACCTATATTTCTATGGGTCAACTAGATAAAGCCAAAAGTGAATTAGAAAGGTTTACAAGTTACATAACTGAAAATGGATATAACAAGCTTCCCGTTATTGGTATTGAGCCTTCATGTTTATTAACCTTTAATGATGAGTTTAAATCTTTTTCAAAATTAAATGGTCGAGACAAAATCAACAATAGTTTTTTATTGTTAGAAGAATTTGTATTAAATGAAATAAAAAATGGCAACCAAATCAAACCTAAAGATTTTGATAAAAAAGTCCTTATCCATGGACATTGTCATCAAAAATCACAAAATAGAACCAAAGGTCTGACTGGTTTACTTAACGAATTAAATATTAAAAACTCAATGATTGATAGTAGCTGTTGTGGAATGGCCGGATCTTTTGGATATAGCTCGAAGCATTATGAAGTTTCAAAAAAAATGGCTCATCTCACTTTGATACCTACAATTAACAATTCGTCAGAAGACGATTATGTTGTTGCTAACGGCACAAGTTGTAGGCATCAAATATCAGATTTTTCTAATAAAAAACCAAAGCATATTTCTGAACTTTTATTTAATTTATTTGAAACAATAAATTAATTATTAATTGTTTATTTATTTTCTATTATAATTGGCCCTGAGATTGGATCTGTAACACCAAGGTCAGGTGATTGTTCCTGTAGCATGTGTCTACATCCATCAAGATACTTTATTAAATTATTTCTTTCCGACGCAAGACTTTCCTCATTTTCCCATTCTACAAAAGACATCATTCTTTCGCCCGCATCTATTACAATGTGCCTTATGAGACCTTTGTAATTAGATGGGGTAAAAGATATTAAATATTTAATAAATTCATCTTTACTCTCAGGTTTTGGCTTAAACCTTACTGAACTTACATGCATTATTTACCTACAGCCTTATATTCACCTGCTGCACTAGAAGCTGACTTCGCAATTTGATTCAAATCTACTGGTTCCATAATTTCCATTTCCGAAAAAGCACCAGATGACATTGTAATCATTTTTAATGCTGCTGCGGCCTCAAAATTAGGTAGTTCAAATTCAGCAATAAAATCATATTTGCCTCTTACAAATGTAATATTTACTACTTTTCCACCCACTTTTGATGCTGCTCCATTAGCTGCTGCAACTCTATCTGAACCAGGTTCTTTGATCCATCCAGCCATTGCTTGTGGTGAGTACGTTGCTGCTATTAAGTATTTTGACATAAATCTCCTTATTTTTAAATTTATTATACTTTAAAACTGTTAAGTTTGTATTACAAAAGCTCACCTTTTAAGTGAATGAAAAAAACTATTCTAAAGATTACACTTGATATCAAAGAAATTTGTATACCTCTTTATAAAATTTTAATTCCATTCGTATTTATCGTAAAACTTTTAGAAATTTCTGGAGTCATAGAGTTTTTAGCAAAGTTAATTCAACCACTCATGTCTTTGGTTGGTTTGACTCCAGAACTTGGGTTGGTTTTGGTAACTGCCATTTTAGTAAACATGTATGCTGCAATTGTATTGTTTATTAATCTAATACCAATTTTAGACGTAAATGTTGCTCAAGTAACAATATTAACGACAATGATATTAGTATGCCATAATATTCCAATTGAAAGTGCGGTTTGTAAAGCTGCAGGTGTAAGCTTTATTTACACAGCATTACTTAGATTTTTTTCAGCCTTTTTATTGGGTTTTCTTTTAAAATTAATTTATTTTAACTTTGGGTTATTAATGGAACCTTTTGAAACCCTTGTAAAATTGGATCCGTTACCAACAGAATTTTGGTCCTGGTTATACTATCAATTTATAAATCTTGCTTATATTTTTTTCATTGTTTGCATTATGGTAATTATATTGGAAGCCTTAAAAAAAATTGGTATTGAGAGATTGTTTGAAATTATTTTTGTGCCTCCCTTGAAATTATTTGGCATACAAAAAGAAGCAATGAACATCATTATAGTTGGTATGACAATCGGAATTCAATATGGAGGTGGTATTTTAATCAAAGATGTTAAGTCGGGTAAAATAGATAAGCAAAGTGTTTTTTTAGCTGTATCGTTATTAAATCTACTTCATGCTATTATAGAAGATACCATCTTGATGGCACTTATTGGCGGTCATATCTCAGGAATATTATTTGCAAGAGTAATTTTTAGCTTAGTCTTAAGTTATTTCATATTTATGATTTACAAAAGATACTTTAAAGCTGTATAAGTTGTTATGGTTAAAGTTGTAGAAATTACAAAATTTGGTGACCCTTCAGTTCTAAAAATAACAAATAAAGATACTCCAAAATTACAGGCCAATGAAGTTCTAGTTGAAAATAAATCTATTGGTTTAAACTTTATTGATATTTATCACAGATCAGGGCTTTATCCTATTCCACTTCCGTCTGGAATTGGTTTAGAAGCTGCTGGGGTTGTAAAAGAAATTGGATCTGATGTTAAACTTTTAAAAGTTGGCGACCATGTATCACACGCTTCAATGCCAATTGGTGCATACTCTGAAATGCAGGTAATGCCAGAAGCTAAATTGGTAAATATACCTAAAGAGATTAGTTTTGAAGATGCGGGCGCCATTACTTTAAAGGGCATGACTTGCGAATATTTACTTCATAGAGCCTACAAAGTAACAAAAGATGATACAATACTTTACCACGCTGCAGCAGGTGGCGTTGGTCAAATTTTCTGTCAATGGGCTAGAGCGATTGGTTGTACTTTGATTGGTACTGTTGGATCAGATGAAAAAGTTGAGATTGCAAAAAAAAATGGTTGCGATCATGTTATTAATTATTCTACCCAAGACTTTGCTAAAGAAGTTTTGGAAATAACCAACGGCAAAGGTGTTGACGCTGTCTATGATGGTGTTGGATTAAGTACCTTTGAAAAATCTTTAGAAGCAATTAAATTAAGAGGGATGTTTTTATCATTTGGTAATGCTTCTGGTATGGTGGCAAATCTTGATGTCAAAAAACATTTAGCACCCAAAGCTATTTTTTTTACAAGACCATCTGTAATGCCTTATACAGCTACACGACCTGAATTAGAACTTTCTGCTGATAGAGTATTTACTGCAATGAAAGAGGGTAAAATTAAAATAAATATTGCGCACAAATATTCTCTTGATGAAGCTCAAAAAGCGCATGAAGACTTGCACGCAAGGAAACTGCTTGGTCCTGCAATTTTTACCCCTTAATTCTTTTTTAAATTTTTTTGAATGTTTTAATTTAAACTTAAAGTTGTAATTAAAAAGTTAAGAACTCAATGAAAGCTCTTATTGAAATAATAATAAGAAATGCTCCAAATATTTTACCTAAAAGATTTTTATCTATTGAATGAACTAATCTAGCGCCAATAGGAGCCATTGTCATTGTAACGGGTACAAATACTAAAAAACCTGGAATATTTACATAACCAACTGATAATGGTGCAGCAAAGTCAGAAAAAATTAAACCACTAAAAGCCATGGATGATGCACCAAACGCTGAAATAATAAAACCTATGGCTGCTGAAGTTCCTATTGCTTCCCTTATTGGGTAGCCAAATAATCTCATAAACGGAACTCCTAATGTGCCACCTCCAATTCCAAGAGGAACAGACATAAAACCCATAAAAATACCAGTGATACTTTTTATAAAAGTTCCAACTGATTTTGGTTTTTCACCCATTTTTTCTCTAATAAAAATAAAAAATAAACCAACACAAAATGAAAATATTGAAAACATTAATAGAAGTTGCACTGTTCTAAGATTAGTAGCCATAAAAGTTCCAATAAAAATTCCAATCACAACTGGTAAGCCAAATGATTTAATTAAATCAAAATTTACAGCTTTAAATTTATAATGAGTTTTAGCTGACATTATAGATGTTGGAATTATAATTGTTAAAGATGTTCCTAATGATAAATGCATAATAATATTTTCATCAAAATTTAAAACAGAAAATGCGTAATAAAGAGCTGGTACCATTAAAATTCCACCACCAATTCCTAATAAACCTGCAATAAATCCTGATGCAGCAGCAGCAATAGCTAATACTATGATCAAGGTTATCAGTTGATTAATTTCTAAAGTAATCAAATTATGTAACCGCTTCTATTTTTTCGTTATTTTGTACAATGTTTAAAATATGTTTTACTTTTTGAAAATCCGAGTCTCTTGCCATCATATTATCTGATAAATATCTTTTCCATTTACCAGCACCTCTTTGTCCGTGATATAAACCAACCGTATGTCTCATGATTTGATTAACTCTTGTTCCTTTGTTAACTTCTGTATCTACATATTCGACTAATTTTTCTACAATTTGTTCTCTTGTTAGAATGTCATCATTTTTAAAAATCTCTTTTTCAATATCAGCTAAAAAGTAAGGTGATTGATAAATAGCTCTCCCAATCATTACTCCATCAACTTTTTCTAAATGAGACTTAACTTGCTCAGTATTCGTGATTGCTCCATTGATAATAATTTCAATTTCTGGGTTTGATTTTTTTATTTCATATACCATTTTATAATTTAGTTTTGGTATTCTTAAATTCTCTTTTGGACTTAAACCTTTTAAAATCGCTTTTCTAGCATGAAGGATAATTGTCCTTACTCCTGTATTTTTAATTTTCTCAATAAAAGAATTAAGGTAATCAAAATTTTCTACATCATCAAATCCAATTCTAGTTTTTGCAGTCACAGGTAATTTTGTAGATTGCACCATTGCAGATAAACAATCAGCAACTAGATCAGGTTCTTTAATTAAGCATGCTCCAAATTTATTTTTTTGAACTTTTTTGCTTGGGCAACCTAAATTTAAATTAACTTCATCATACCCAAAGTCTTCTACTATTTTACAACACTCAGATAACTCTTTTATATTACTTCCACCAAGTTGCAACGCTACTGGTTTTTCGAACTCATTAAATTCTAAAACTTTTTTTTTATCTCCATTTATAATTGCTCCGGTTGCAATCATTTCAGAATATAAAAAAATATTCTTACTAATTAATCTTAAAAAATATCTATCATGTCGGTCTGTACAATCCATCATTGGAGCCATGGAAATCGTACGATTAAATTTAGACATATTTTTTAATTTTATCAGAATATGAAATAATTCCTTTGGTAATAAAATCTTCGTGAATCTTTTCTAATTTATCAAGTTGATAACTATAATTTACCATAATACCAAATGACTCTTTGTAACCGTAATCAGTAATATTTCCATTTAATATGATATTAGANATACTNGCCCCATTACCTAAATGAAATCTGGATACTGGATTTAAAGGTTTATTATTAATTTTTTCATTAAGCAAATAATGAGCAACTAGCTTCTTAATAGCAGCTTTTTCTTCTAGCATTTTTGGTTCACCTATTTTTAAAGAAGGAGACCTTAAAAAATCTAGTTTTGAAATTTCATAATCTTTTAAAATATCTTTAAGCTTTTCACTNCTTAATGATAAAAACCAGTCAGCAAAACCAGGNAATGGAGATAANGTTCCAAAATTTTTAATTTTTGGATTTTCTTCTTGAATTTCAAATACTACTCTTTTGATTAAGAAATTGCCCAGTGTCACTCTCATCAAGCCATTTTGGCAATTATTAATAGAATAAAATGTTGCTGTATCATAGTTAGACTTTTCATCTGTTTTGGGTTTAATTATTTCTTGAATCGAATGACCAACACCTTTGGTAAANGCCACTTCAACAAATATTAGAGGCTCATCTTTTAAAACGGGGTGAAAATATGCAAAAAATCTTCTATCTTCTTGTTGTAATCTTCTCTTCAGGTCATTCATATCTTTAATTTTATGCACTTTTTCATATTTCATTATTTTTTCTAAAACCGCAGCTTTTGAGTCCCAAGTAATTTTTTCTAATCTTAAAAAACCTGGATTAAACCATGACTTAAACAAATGCCTAATATCCTCGTCTAAATTTTTCAATTCGGGATTAATGGGTAAAAATTTAATTAAATCTTCTCTCATTGAAACAAGAAAAGGTGTACCGTTTGGCGCCATATTTAATCTTCGAATAAGTTNTTGTCGATTTCCTTCAACAGCTGAGCCAAGAGCATTTAAACTTTGTTCATTTTTTTCTTNTAAATATTGAGCAATTTTTTTTTCAACTTCATTATTATTGGGTGAAAACTGTTTATTGATTTCTTTAAAAAAACTTAATTTTTGATCTGTATCAAATAGACTGTAAATTTCTGTTATTTCTCTCGCAATTGCAATACCAGAAGCAACGCCTTTAAAAGAAATAAGATCATTACACAATTGCAAAGCAGATGTTAAATCTTTTCTNAAAGNTTTTTTACCAATTAACCTTTGGCCTGCGTCAGCGATAGAAGAAAAAAATTTCTTAAAATCCAGCATCTTTACCCATTAACTTATCTGGTAACCANGTAACAAGCTCAGGGAAAATACATAAAATCACTATGCAGATCATCATCATTACCATGAAAGGAATTGATCCTCTTAAAATTTGGTTTAAGCTAACATCTGGAGTTATACCTTTGATGATATACAAATTAAGTCCTACGGGTGGTGTTATTAAGCCAATCTCCATATTAATTGTAAATACAATCGCAAACCAATAAGGATCAAAACCAAACTCAGTGATAATTGGAAGTAAAATTGCAGAAGTCATAACAATAACTGCAACTGGNGGTAAAAAGAAACCNGCNATTAATAAAAAGATATTAATATAAAAAAACAATAACCATTTATTTAAACCCATTTCAACAATGGTTTGAGCAATAGATTGTGTTACATANAAAGATGATAAACTAAATGCAAATATATATGAGCCAGCAATAATNAACATAATCATTACGCTNTCTTTCATTGAAACTTTTACAATATCCCATATTTTTTTTGGCTGATAAATTTTATAAACTANAGCAATCATTACAAAAACAAGAAACGCACCTACACCTGATGCTTCTGATGGAGTAGCAATGCCCCCNTAAAGAACATAAAGAACACCAACTACAATCNCCAAGAAAGGTAATACTCTTGGNATAACCTCTACTTTTTCTTTAAACGTTGGTGGAATTCTATTCCTAGCTCTTTCGGCNTAGGATTTGTCAATAAAGTAAGAATAAATATAAGCCCAAAGCATAAANAATCCCGCAAGAAGTAAACCCGGGATCACACCGCNTAAAAACAATCTTCCAATAGATGTACCTGTTGCTAAACCATAAACAATAAGAACGATACTAGGTGGAATTAAAACACCAAGCGTTCCACCAGCAGCGATACATCCAGTTGCAAGTTCTGCTGAGTATCCCCTTTTTCTCATCTCNGGAATTCCCATAGTTCCAATTGCAGCACATGTTGCTGGGCTTGATCCGCTAAGAGCTGCAAATATTGAACAAGCTCCAATATTAGAAACTACTAAACCACCTGGTAATCTCCATAGCCATCTATCTAAACCAGTATANAANTCCTTACCTGCAGGAGAATTCGCTACAGCCATACCCATAAGAATAAACATCGGAATAGACAGTAAAACGAAAGAATTTAAACCTGCGTAAAAAGTTTCCGCATACACATTAAGAATTTGAAATCCTTCTGCTAAAAATAGAAAAACTAAAGATGTAACACATAGTCCAAATGCAATAGGTATTCCTGAAAATAACATTGCAACGGTAAAAAGACCTACGATCAAACCAAGTAAAAGCGGGTCCATGTTTGCAATAAATTCCATTTAAAATTCCTTTAACTTTCTAAAAAGTTTAATAATTTGAGCCACATAAGATATCGTCATTAAGAATGCTCCTATTAACATGGATGAGTACGGTATCCATAATGGAGGGCTCCAAATTGTACCCGTGTTATGATTATTTATGAATGCGTCCGCTGTAATTTCAAAACTTACATAAAGTAATATTAAAAAGAATATTAAACACAAACTATCAGTGAATATTTTTAATCTTGTTACACTTTTTTCTGACATGAACGTATACAAGTATTCCATATTGACATGACCTTTTTCACTTAAAACCCATGCGCTTCCAATAAAAGTAGATGCAACAAGCAACATTGTAACTAATTCGGTCTGCCATGTAATTGCGTTTCTAAAAAGGTAACGCTCAAAAACTAATTCTGTAATTAAAACTATAGATAATAACAAACAACCTGCAGCAAATATTCCACAGATTTTGGCAACTTGTTCAGTAAATTTTATAAATTTATCTGTCATAAAAAAATACCCCTGCAATATGCAGGGGTATTAATTTTAAGCTTTTATTTTACTGCTAAAGCTTGGTCAATTAATTTTTGACCACCTGGAACTTTGTCTGCAAAGTTCTTATATGATGTTTTTTTAGCGATAGCTAACCAAGCATCAAAATCAGCTTTAGTCATGTAAGAAAGTTTAACACCAGCTTTTTTATAAGCCTTTTCCATAGTAGTGTCTAAACCTGCAGCTTCTTTTGTCATGTACTTTTCCGCAACTTTTCCAGCTTTCATTAAAGCTTTTTGTTGCTTAGAAGTTAAAGAGTCAAAAGACTTCTTTGACATAAGAATTGGCTCGTACATAAACCATAGTCCATATTTACCTGGAGGTGTTGCACACTTAACTTGTTCGTAAATTCTGTAAGATACAAAACTTCCTGAACTTGTATTTGCACCATCAAGTACTCCAGTTTGAAGACCATTATAAATTTCAGAAGATGGCATTCCTTGAATACCTGCGCCTGCACCTTCAAGCATTTGGTTAAATGCTTTTCCTGCAGCTCTGAAAACCTGACCTTTAACTGACTCTGGATTCGTAATACAGTTTTTCTTTGATACGAAACCACCTGCTAACCAAGCATCAGATAATACTACAACACCTGCATCATTGATGATTTTTTTAATTGTTTTCATCATTGGTGAGCTGTTTACTCTTAATGCATGCTTATGGTTTTTAACCATTCCAGGCATTAATGTAATATCAAACTCTGGATGGAATTTTGCAGCATAAGCTAATGGGAATGCAGAAATATCCAACTGACCAGTTGTCATCGGCTTCCATTGCTCTTTTGGTTTATAAAGTGATTTAGCTGGATAAATCCTAATATTTACTCCAACGTTTGCTTTTTTCATTTCATCAGCGATAATTTGAACCATTTCGTGACGAACATCAAATTTACCGTCTTTTCTTTTTGTACCTGGCCATTGGTGACTTGCTTTTAATGTTTTAGCAAAAGACTCACCTANTCCAGCAAATAAGAAAACAGCAGCAAATAAATAGATAAATGATTTTTTAAATTTCATTTATGTCTCCCCCTGTTTGTTAAATTATTGGCCTATTGAACTATATTTTGGTATCAAGATCAACATGAATAAAGGGCCATTATCTGGATTATTAGTACTAGATTTAACAAGAGTCTTNGTTGGACCCTACTGCACTATGATACTTTCAGATCTTGGNGCTAGAGTGATAAAAGTTGAAGCTCCAGGTGTAGGAGATGACTCTAGAGGTTTTGGACCTTTTATTGAAGATCAATCAGCATACTTCATGTCACTCAATCGTAATAAAGAAAGTATTGCCCTCAATTTAAAAGTTGAAGAAGATAAAAAAATTTTTGAAAAAATTTTAGATAAGACCGATATTCTTGTTGAGAACTTTAAACCAGGAACTTTAACCAAATGGGGTTATGGCTGGGAAAATTTAAAAGATAAATATCCAAAGTTGATTTATGCATCTGCATCTGGTTTTGGTCAAACAGGTCCACTAAAAGAATTACCTGCATACGATATGGTTGTTCAAGGTATGGGTGGGTTAATGAGTGTAACAGGTCAGCCTNATAGNGANCCAACAAGAGTTGGAACTTCAATTGGAGATATTACAGCTGGATTGTTTACTGCAATTGGAATTAATGCTGCGCTATATGACAGACAAAAAACAGGTAAAGGAATGTTTATTGATGTATCAATGTTAGACTGTCAGATAGCTATTCTTGAAAATGCAATTGCAAGATATTTATCTAAAGGTGAAATTCCAAAACCAATGGGATCAAGACACCCGTCTATCTCTCCGTTTGAAGCTTTTAAAACAAAAGATAGTTACATTATTATTGCCGCTGGAAACGACAAGTTGTTTGAGGGTATGTGCAAAGTATTTGATTTAGAATTATATAAAGATGAAAAATTTAAAACTAATGCAGGTAGAAATAAAAACATAGAAGAACTTAAAAAAATATTAGAAGATAAACTTAAAGATAAAACAACATCCGAATGGTGCAAAGTGCTAGAGGCTAAAAGAATACCTTGCGGACCAATTAATAATATAAAAGAGGCTGTTGAAAGCCCTCAAACTAAAGCGCGTAATATGATTGTAAGCGCAATGCATAATAAAATTGGTGAGTTTAAAATGGCAGGTAATCCAATCAAAATGTCTTCATATGAAGATAAAAATACTAGAGGTGAAATACCTAATTTAGATCAACACCGTGAAAAAATACTAAAAGAATTTGGAATTTAAGAATTTTGCTCTTCAGCAGGAGTTTCGCTTACTTCATCTACATTTTCATCTGAAAAGTCATCATCTTCATCTGTAACATCATTTGCTTTCATGTTTTGTGTAGGAACTTTTCTAGATCTTTTTGAAGGCAATATAGCTTGACCAGATTTAGAAACTTCACCTTTGTAAATTTCTTCAAATGCATCTCCTTCTGAAGCATCATACTCTTCTTGCTCCATTGCATCTTCTGGATGTTCTCTTGCTCTATCTACAGTTTGTGTTTCTAAAGTCTTTTGGTCTAATAATTTGTCTCCAATTTCTCTTAAAGATAAAACTGTTTTTTTATCATTATCTTCAGAGACCATAGGCTTATCTCCTGCACCTATTTGCAAAGTTCTCTCTTTTGCTAAAATTACTAGATCGTATTGGTTATCTACAACTTCTAAACAATCTTCAACTGTGACTCTTGCCATTGGCGAGGCTTATAATGATTTTGTCATGAAATTTCAAGCGGTAATAACAGGCTTAAAACTCTTTATTTTAAGGCAAAAAAGAAGGTTGGAAAATATTGCATATAAAACCATAAATAGAAATATTTTTTGAGCATTAAACCCATCATCAATTAAGTATCCAAATAATACAGGAGACAAAGAAGTTGAAAAAACCATAAGCGCAACTGTAACTGATCTAATTGCTCCAAGATGTTTGGTACCATATATTTCTGACCATGTAGAGGTAATAAGCACATTTGCTGTACCATTTGTAATTGCAATAAAAATAAAAAATAAAACTGGCGATAGCGAAAATTGAAATAAATAAGAAACCACCAAACCTACTATCATTGGCAGGAGATAAAATGGTAATACTTTAATTGCGCTAAATCTATCTATTAAATACCCAGAAACTTGTAGAGAAATTAATGTAAAAATTGCATAAGCAGTAAAACTTGGTGCTATATAACTAATACCCCACCCTGAACTTTCAAATAGAAAAGTCTGATTGATAAAAATACCAGTTATTAAAAATGGAGGACAAAGAACAGCTGGTAGTAAAAAATAAAACTTTATATCTTTTAAAACCTCTCCCCTTGTCCAGTTTTTAATGTTTAAATTTAATTTTAATTGATCTGGTTCTTCAGAATTATCTTTGAAATCTTTTAAAAGATATAAAATAAGCGGCATTACAAAAATGAAAAGGAAAGTTGCAATGACGATCCAAACTTTTTTCCATATCATAAAATTTAGGAGTAAAATTACCAGACCTGGTAAAATACCCTCTCCAAATGTTAAACCAAGCCACGCAATACCAAGAGCCTTGCCTCTATTTCTGTTAAAAAATTTTGCCATAGCTGTACTAGAAGTATGGCTCATTAAACCCTGTCCAAATAACCTTAAAAAAAATAATGCAAAAATAAGATGTAAGAGGCTTGATAATTGACTGATAAAAATAGATGCAAAAAATAATGATAAACAAACAAAAATTGCAAAATTCCTAAGTTTAAAATCATCTATCTTCTTGCCTAACCAAATAATACTTAAACTACTCACAAGTGTTGCAATTGAATAAATTCCACCAAATTCAGAGTGGCTTAAATTTAAATCTTGTCTTATAAACGGGTTGAAAATACCTAGAAAAAAAGTTTGCCCAAAGCTTGAACAAAAAGTCATAAGGAAACCAAAAAGTAGGTATTTAAAATTTGATTTTATAAAATGAAAATTAAACATATTTAATTATAAGGAATTATTTTAATGTCTCAAAAAGTTACTTTTATTGGTTTAGGNGTCATGGGTTTTCCAATGGCTGGATATATATCANAAGCTGGTCACGATGTAACAGTTTATAATAGAACTTCAGCAAAAGCTGATAAATGGACTGGTACTTACAAAGGAAAAACAGCATCAACACCTGCGGAAGCAGCAAAAGATGCTGACTTTATTTTTACATGCGTTGGAAACGACAACGACTTAANAGAAGTANCAACTGGTCCAGATGGTGCATTTCAAAATNTTAAGAAGGGAGCTGTATTTATTGATAACACAACAGCTTCGGCTCAAGTTGCAAGAGAATTATTTAATACCGCGACTGAAAAAGGTTTTGGTTTTTTAGATGCCCCAGTTTCTGGTGGACAAGCTGGAGCAGAAAATGGTGCACTAACTGTAATGGTTGGTGGACAGCAGTCAGATTTTGAAAAAGCTGAACCAATTATTGATTGCTACAGTAAAAAAATTAAACTTTTAGGCAGCGCAGGAAGTGGGCAGTTAGCTAAGATGGTAAACCAAATTTGTATTGCTGGATTAGTACAAGGATTATCAGAGGGATTAAGGTTTGGGCAAAATGCTGGCCTAAATGTTGAAGATGTAGTTGAAGTTATTTCCAAAGGCGCTGCTCAATCTTGGCAAATGGAAAACAGATTTAAAACAATGTTAGATGATAAATTTGATTACGGTTTTGCAGTTGACTGGATGAGAAAAGATCTTGGGATTGCAATGGAAGAAGCAAAAACAAATGGATCAAAACTTCCTGTAACTGAAATTGTAGACCAGTACTATTCAGAAGTTCAAAAAAATGGTGGCAATAGGTTTGACACCTCTAGTCTAATAACCTTACTTCCAAAAAAATATTAAAGTGAACGAAAAAGTTCCAGATTTTTATAACAATAAAGATTTAATCTTTAATGAAATTTGGACTCTACTATCAAGGGGTGTAGTCGATAGATCAGAGGATTTTAGGTTACCTGTTGTCATTGTTAATAAAGGACAATTATCAGATGGAAGGATAGTTGTTTTAAGGGGGGCTTTTAAAGATAGAAAAGTATTAAGATTTCATACTGACCTAAGATCATCTAAAATAGAAGCTTTGAAGGAAAATAATAATATTTATTTTTTATTTTATAATAAAAAAAGAAAAATACAGGTAAGGGCAAAAGGAGTAGCTACTATACATTTTAAAGATAAAATTACTGATGAGGCTTGGAAAAGAACAATGATAATCAGTAGAAAATGTTATCTCGCAACAAATGCACCAGGATCAGTTTCTGAGAATCCTCACCCCGGTTACCCAAAAGAGCTTGAGGGTCAAAATCCAAAAATTGAAGATACCGAAATAGGGTATGAAAACTTCTGTGTAGTAGAGAGTAAAATTAAAGAGATGGAATGGCTATACTTAGCTTCTCAAGGTCATCGTAGGGCAAAAATAAATATTGAAGATAATGGTTTGATTAACACTGAGTGGCTAACACCTTAGTTTATTTAAAACCTTTTTCGTAATTTTTCCAATTTGCAGAATATCTNCTTGCATTTTCTTTTATTGCTTCAATTTCTTGATCTGTTACTTCTCTTATGATTTTACCTGGAGANCCCATAACTAAAGACCTGTCTGGTATTTCTTTNTTTTCTGTAATTAGAGAATTTGCACCAATAATACAATTTTTTCCAATTTTNGCGTTATTTAAAATTGTAGCTCCCATTCCAATTAAGCTATCATNTTTAATTGAGCATCCATGAAGTATTACCATATGTCCAACAGTNACACCTGAGCCNACTATACATTCACATCCATCATCAGTATGTACAACACTATTATCTTGAACATTAGTTCCCTCNCCTATTGTGATTTTTTCAATGTCACCTCTTAAAACAGCTCCAAACCAAATACTACAATCATTTTTTAAATGAATGTCACCTATAACTTTAGCGCTATCTGCAATCCAGTTCTTTCCATNTCTTTTTACTATTTTATCTCCAAGTTGATGAATCATAATTAAGGTATATATATAATAATATTTACTATGGCACTTGAAAAAACACCGATTTGTAACTTTGGGGAAAAAATTTATGATTTTAATTTAAAGTCTGTAGATGAAAAAAATTATACACTTAAANATATTGCGGGAAAAAATGGAACACTCGTTATGTTTATTTGCAATCATTGTCCGTATGTTAAGGCNATAATCAAAGAACTCAGTTCAACCGCCTTAAATCTAAAAAAATATAACATAAACTCAGTGGCAATTATGTCAAATGACACTGCAAATTATCCAGACGATAGTTTTGATAACATGAAAAAATTTGNTCAAAAAAATCATTTTAGCTTCCCTTATTTATTTGATGAAACTCAAGAAATTGCAAAAAAATATGGAGCTGTATGTACTCCTGACTTTTTTGGATATAATTCCAATCATGAACTNCAATATCGTGGTAGGTTGAGAGAAATGAAAGATCTAGTTCCAGTTGATGGAGGTAAGAATGAATTGATGGAAGCTATGATAGAGATTTCACAATCAAAAAATGGTCCCAAAAACCAATATCCAAGTATGGGATGTAATATTAAGTGGAAATAAAAAGTGATTATAATTACTACTCGAAATTTTCTTCCTGAGATGGGTGGAATGCAAATTTTAATGTCNGATATTGCTAAACATTTATCTAAACATTCTAAAGTAAAAGTTTTTGCAGAAGATATAAAAAATTCACAAGGATTTGACCAAANTCAAANATATGAAATTCAAAGAATAAAAGGTTTCAAATTTATAAGAAAGTTTAGAAAAGCAAATCAAATACAAGATTATTTTAATCAAAATAAAAATATTTCAGCATTAATATCAGACCACTGGAAGAGTATAGAAAAACTATCTAAAAATATTTGCCAATCAGTACCAACAATTTGTTTAATTCACGGAAAAGAAATTAATCACCCTAATGGTTCCCCTTTAAATATAAGAATGAAAAATTCATTATCTAAAGCTAAGTATATAATTGCAAATTCTGAATTCACTAAAAACCTAGCTATCGANAAAGGAATTCTGGAAGAGAAGATTAAAATAATCAACCCTGGTACAGATAATATTGATGAAGATTGTGATGAAAATGCAGCCTTAGANATTTATAACAATGCACATCCAAAGATTATTACAGTTTGTAGATTGGAAAAAAGAAAAGGTTTGGAGCAAACACTTCTTGCTTTAAAAAATTTTGAAGCAAGATATGAAAATTTTAGATTTATTATTATTGGTGATGGTGAAGAGAAACAAAATCTACAAAAACAAGTAGAAAATCTTAATTTGAATAAAAATATTATTTTTTTAAGTGAGGCGTCTTTAAAATTAAAAAATTCATTAATTAAAACAGCAGATTTTTTTGTNATGCCCTCAATACAGGTAGGTAAATCTNTTGANGGTTTTGGAATATCTTTCTTAGAAGCGGCTAAATATGGAACCCCTTCTATTGGAGGGATAGTTGGTGGTGCGGCTGATATTATAAAACATCATGAAACTGGTTTATTGTGTGATGGTGAAAAGCATGACGAAATTTACAATTGTTTAATTAATATTATGGAAAATAATAATTTTAAATCTATGGGTGAAAAGGCCAAAAAATTTTCTGAAGAATTCTTTTGGGATAAACAAATTAAAAAATATTTAGATCTTATTCAAATTTAACTAAATGAATTTTGTAAAAAATAATTTAAAGTGGCTTGGTACTATATTGGTCTTCATTGGGATATTATTGATGTACTTAAATATTTATCCGTTAAATATTTTTTTTCATGGTCCCGGGATTGTAGCTTGGACTATTCATGGATATATTCATAAGGATAAGGCGGTGCTAACAAATTTTGCGCTGCAAATTCCTTTTTCGATTATTGGTTTTTACAAATATTTTTTTATGTAAAAATTTTATCCGTTATGAACTTTATCACTCGTTCAGGTGTAATTTCCTTAAGTGAGTTAGATTCAATAACTTTAAATTTTTCTGTTTCAATGCTTACTTTTTTTGCAGAAGTATGATGACCAAACAATGCAACACCCTTGCACCCTAAGTGAGCAGCGATATGAGCTGGCCCTGTATCATTCGCAATAACAAAAGATGACTGTTTTATTACTTTTGCAAGTTGACCAATGCTTGTTGGTTTATCATTATTTAAAATCATCTTAAGACCTATATCTTTACATTGACCAATCTCGCTTGGCCCTGGCGCTGTTATTAATTCATATTGGGGTAATTCATTTTTTAATAACTCAATTAATTCTTTGAAGTATGGCCAAATTTTGTGTTTTAATTTTGGAGAACTAAAAGGCGCTAAAAAAATATATTTTTGCTCTGTNATTTGAAAACTTTCTTCNATTGCCCATGAAAAATCTGGTTTTAATACATGGCTTGTGTCATTAATATTAGATCTATCTAATTGAACTTTAAAACGTTCTATGACACCTTCNTGATCAAATTGTTTTTTTGTTTCACCTTTTTGTAAAACCGTAAGTGAAGAAGACCAATTCTTAATTTTAAAATTTTTTCTATAAAAATTAGTCCTTGAAGAATTCTGGAGGTCAAAACATATCTTGAAATTAAAACTTCTGATATTTTTTATTAATTTTAATAAATAAAAAAAATTCCATCTTGGTAACCTTTTGTCTACTATTACCTCATCAATGAATGGGCATCTTTCAAATAGATTTTTAAATTTAAAAGTTGTTAATATAAAAATTTTACTATCTTTAAATTGATTTCGAATATCTTGTAAGGCACCCGATATCTGAACTATATCACCAAGAGAACCATGTTTAATAATCAGAATATTTGACATAGGCTGATTTAGTATTATCAATTAGTTATGAATTCAGCTAATAAAATTTTTGCNGAAATATCANTAGGTGAGCTATTAGATAAAATAAGTATTTTAGAAATTAAGCAAAAAAATCTAAAAGACACTGAAAAAACAAAAATTGTCACCAAAGAACTTGAGAGTTTAAATAATACCTTGAAAAATGATGTAAACATCACTGATGAAATTAAATCATTGTACAAAGATTTAAAGGCTATCAATTCAAAGCTATGGGATATCGAAGATGGTAAGCGAGACTGTGAAAGAAATAAAGATTTTGGAGAAAAATTTATTGAATTAGCAAGAAGTGTCTATATCGAAAATGACAACAGAGCTAAAATAAAAAATAAGATCAATCAATTATCTGGATCAAATATCTCAGAAGTTAAAAGTTACGATAAATATTAATCAAAACTTACACTTGGAATCTCTGACCTAATTTTTTTAACATTCTCAATATCTATCTCAGAAATTATCAAACCAATATCTTCTTTTTTTTCAGATAAAATAACACCATCAGGTGAAACAATCATTGAGTGTCCGTAAGTTTCTCTATTATTAAAATGTTTTCCAGTTTGAGCCGGCGCTAAAACATAACAAAAATTTTCTATTGCTCTAGATCTTAGAAGAATATGCCAATGCCTTTCNCCAGTATTTTTTGTAAATGCTGATGGTACCGCTAAAAAATCAGCACCTTTTTTCATTAATTGCCTATAATGATTAGGAAACCTTAAATCATAACAAATTGATAAGCCTAAATTTCCCCATGGTAACTTTGTTACTGATAAACTTACCCCGGCTTTAAATTTTTTAGACTCTTCATAACTTTCTCCATTTGGTAAGTTTACATCGAACATATGAATCTTATCATATGTTGTAACTATCTCTCCCTTTGGACTAATTAAAACTGATCTATTAAAAATATTATTATTTGCTTTTACNGGTGTTCCACCAATTAAAAACCAAATTGAATTAGATTTTGCATATTTAATGATTTCTTTAATGCAAAATCCTTTTTCATAATCTTCAGATTTTTCCTTCAAAATACCTTCGTCTAAAGTGAGTAGGAAAGTATTNTCCGGNGTTAAAATAATTTGAGCTCCATCTTTAANNGCTTGATCAGATAGTTTTATAACTTGATCTANATTNTCTTTTGGCTGATCATTNGATGTCAGCTGCAAACAAGCAGCATTGAACTTCATTATTTATTAATTGAACTTATAAAATTCCAACTACAATCAAANCTTGGAATGTANATTTCTGAAATCTTTGAATTGACAAATGCGCTTTCTAAAGTTTCTTTCCAATTATTGACCTGAGATGGTTTTTTATCTTTTGAGCCAACTTGANNAGTAATAACTCCATTTTTTTTTGTAATTCTCTTAATGTCATTTATATTTTTTGCTGCAAGATCAATACAAAATTGATCATCATTTAAATCTATAAACAAATGATCATATTTTTCATTTTCGCAAGAAACTATATTTTTAAAAGCATCACCCCAAATACAATTTACGTTATTACTTTTGTGAATATTTTTAAAAACCTCAGGTAAATATTGTTGGCATGCANCTACAACTTCTTTATCCAATTCAAACCAATCAATATAATCAAAATTATTTTTTACACACTCTCTAGCGACTCCTCCATCACCTCCACCTATAATTGCAGCGGTTGAGTTTTTTGAAGATAATCTAAGTCCTGATTGTACAAATGTACTTGAGTATAATTCTTCATCTTTTTCAGCTACTTGAATTTCACCATCTATAAATAATGCATTACCAAACTCTTTAAGCTTTAATATTTCGATATGTTGTCCAGCTTGAGATTTGAAGTTTTTAATGACTTCTTCAACCATATAAAACTTTTTAATACCTTCAGAGCTATAAATGTCTTTATAATGATGAATGGTATCTCTTTCGAAATCTTTTTTAATTACTGATGTATGAGGTAATTCTTTTTTTAAAATCTCTAATGATANACTTGGACTAACAGCGCCACATGTAAAAAAGTCAAAACTCACAATCCCTTTTTCAGGAAAAGTATGAAAGCTCATATGACTCTCTTTAAGCAAACACAGCAAGGTTACACCTTGTGGAGTAAAAACATATTTGGAAATATTTACTATTTCAACTTTTGCAACTTCGGCAATTTTTTTAAAAATTTTTTCGTAAAATTCTGCAGAGTGATTTTCATATACTCCAAGAAAATCTAATGTGATGTGTTTGCCCACTTTATTCATTAGGCCTCCCTTCTTTCAAAAAAATTAAAGCTTGCTAAAGCTTAAACTTTAAAACCTTGTTCATTAGAGATCTCGACAAGATTTTTAGCCCCTTTTGAAAAGACATATATATGTAAGCAATTAAATATCAACCCTGAATATTATTTTTTATAATTTTTGACTTTGGCTAAAACTTTATTCATTTCAGAATTTGCTAAAATTTTAGGTTTGCCAACTCTCAAACATTCCAGGTACTGTTCAGCTAAATGCTCAACTTCCTGGGCTAATTCAAATGCATTGTCTAACTTATTTGAAAATGAAACCTGTCCGTGATTTTCTATCAAACAAGCTGAGCGCTCTTTTAAAGCCGTAATAATATTTCTAGACAATTGACTAGTACCATAGGTTGCATACTTTGCGCATCTAATATCCGTGCCACCTGCTACAGCAACCATGTAATGAAATGCAGGTATCTTCTTTCGGATACAAGAAAGAACCAACGCATTTTTAGAATGGCAATGAACTATAGCTTTGCTTTCATTTCTATTTTTATAAATATCTTTATGAAATCTCCATTCGGATGATGGCTTATTTTTACCCTTATCAAACTCTCCATTTATATTAACAAATACGATGTCTTTAGTTTTTAATTTCTCATATTTCCTACCACTCGGAGTTATTAAAAAACCATTTTTGTACCTGACTGAAATATTTCCTGACCTTAATGGCGATAGGTTTGTTTTATTTAATAATTTTGAAAATTTAATTATATTTTTTCTTATTGATAACTCATTCATTAAAAATGTTCTCTTAATTCTTCTGGTTTGAAAATTCCCTTTTCAGTTATAAATCCTGTAACAAGCTCAGCTGGGGTAATATCAAATCCTAAATTAAATCCTTTGCTATTCTTTGGATAAATATTTATTTGTTTTAATTTTCCATCTTGATCAAAACCATTCATTAATTTTAATTCATCATCAGATCTTTCCTCAATTGGAATATCTTTTCCTTTAAGAATTTTTTTATCGTAAGTTGTGCTTGGTAAAGCAACATAGAAAGGGATATTATTATCTTTTGCAGCTAAAGCTTTTAAATAAGTTCCAATTTTATTTGCAACATCTCCATTTTCACTAACGCGGTCTGTTCCTACAATACACATATCTACCATACCTCTTTGCATTAAAAGTCCTCCGGTATTATCAGCTATAATTTTATGCTCAATTTCTTCATTTAATAATTCATATGACGTAAGCGATGAACCTTGGTTTCTAGGCCTTGTTTCATCGACCCAAACATGAACATTGATACCAGCATCTCTAGACTTATAAATTGGAGCAGTTGCGGTTCCCCAATCTATTGTTGCAAGCCATCCAGCATTACAGTGCGTAAGAATATTTACTTTCTCTTTTTTAATTTTTTTAATTAATTCTAAACCTTGATTTCCAATACTTTCTGAAATTTTAATATCTTCTTCACAAATTTTTTTACATTCATTTAAAATTGAATTTTTAATATTTGATCTATCAATATTTTTTAAAATACGATCAGCTGCCCAAGCTAAATTAACTGCTGTGGGTCTTGCAGTTTTAATATTTGTAATTTTTTTATTTATATAATCAAAATTTTCATCCTCTTTTGCTGCAAGATAAATACTATAAGCTGCAGTCGCTCCAATTAAAGGGGCGCCTCTTACAAGCATCTCTTTTATTGCTCTAAAGCCATCCTGATAAGTGTTTAGTTTTTTTATTATAAATTGAAAAGGTAATTTTGTTTGATCTATAATACAAACATTGTCTTCATATTCATTGTACCAAATAGTTAAATAGTGCTTACCATCAATTTTCATTTAACTTTTTAAGACTCTTCCAGCAATATTTTTTAGCTCTTGTTTTGTTGACTCTGTCCAATGTGAACGATCAGTGATTATTGCTGTATCTAAACAATTATTTGCTGGATCTTTTGGATCGATAAAGTTCTCAAAATTTTTAACAACTTCTACTATCATTTTTCTAGCGTTATCTGCATTGCTCAACAATGTCTTTATAACTTGTTCAACAGATACATCTTCGTGATCTTCATGCCAGCAATCATAATCAGTTACCATTGCAACGGATGTGTAACGAATTTCAGCTTCTCTGGCTAATTTAGCTTCTGGCATGTTAGTCATTCCAATCACATCACACCCCCATGAACGATATAAATTTGATTCAGCCAAAGATGAAAACTGAGGACCTTCCATAACTAAATATGTTCCACTTACTTTATGTTTTAAATTTAGTTTTTTTAAAACTTCTTCACATGCCTTCATTAAACCTGGGCTTGTCGGTTTTGCCATAGAGACATGGGCCACAATTTCTCTATCAAAAAATGTTTTAACTCTTGCAAAAGTTCTATCTATAAACTGATCAACTAAAACAAACTTCCCTGGCTCTAATTCTTCNTTTANTGATCCTACAGCTGATACTGANANAATATCAGTTACACCAAGNTGTTTTAATGCATCAATNTTTGCTCTAAANTTAATATTAGANGGATTAATTTTATGNCCTCTTGCATGTCTTGGNAAAAAATAAACTTNNTTNTCTTCAATTTTTGCTTCTAAAATTTGATCTGANGGTTTGCCCCAAGGTGTATCTACGTTTAACCACTTCTCATCTTTAATNCCATCGATATTATAAAGNCCNCTGCCGCCAATGATTGCTAATTTATTCATATTTGTTTAGGTATATTAAATATCAAAAAAATGAAATTAGAAAAAACCATCAGAAGNATTCCAAATTATCCNAAAAAAGGAATTTTATTTAGAGATATCACCTCTCTATTAGAANATAAAAAAGCTTTTAATTATACAATTAAAAAAATGCGGACTATTTCGACTAAAGTTAAATTTAATAAAATTGCAGCCATTGAGTCACGGGGGTTTATTTTTGCATCTGTTTTAAGCTTTCTGACAAAAAAACCTTTAATCTTAATTAGAAAAAAAAATAAATTACCTGGAAAAACTATCTCTCAAAAATTTAAGTTGGAGTATGGTTATGACACTATTGAAATTCATAGATCTTCGTTAAAGAAAAATGATAAAGTTTTAATTATTGATGATTTAATTGCTACAGGTGGCACTGCACTTGCTGCTACTAAATTAGTTAAAAAAACTAAAGCTAAAATCTCAGGCTTTATCTTTCTGATAGATCTTTTTGATCTTCCTGGTAACAAAAAACTAATATCTAAAGGTTATAAAACTTTTAGTCTTATTAAATTTCCAGGTCACTAAATTATTTTATATTACAAGCCTTCAAAGCATATCTTGAAGCCTCGGCTTTATTTGCCCATTTATCTAAAGCTGGATTTATTTTTTTCAATTCTTGGTACTTCATTCTGTAATTTTTATAATAACAATTATCTTTTGCAGTTTTTGAAAAACATCCATAAGCTATTGCTGCTAAAATTATCGAGCCGCCGATTACAAAATATTTAAAGTTTTCACATAAAAACTTAACTACACATCCCCAATGTCCTTACATAAATGGACATGTTTTATCCTTTGAACTTTTCATATTATCTATATGATTTCATTTATTGCTACAGTCAAGAAAAGAGTTTTCACTATAATTATTTTTGTTTCTAATTTAAATTTTGTATACTTTTTCTTAAGTTTTTTTTTAAGAACTTTAAAAGCATTTTGATGAATTTTGTGTTCAATATTTTTATTAAATTTTTTTTGTTTATTAACTAATTTTGCAGCACCACAATCATAATGATTTATAGCTATAAGTTTTTTAATACCGTGTAGCTTTACCGAAATACCCAAATTTTGCCAAAAGACATTATGCCAAGTCTTAAATTTACTTGAAGTCACACCAACTGCAGATCCTGCTATCGAAAACAAACTATATTTTCCAGAAAGTTTTTTCTTCTTCAGGATGTTATTAATCTTGGACTGACAACGAGGATCAATACAACTTAGAACTATTGCTTTATAATTGTTGATCATGAAACAAACATTATTAGATTTTTGTCCTTTTTTAAATTTTTATTTTTTTTTATTTAAGAAAGCTAATTCATCATCGTTGTATGGCCACATGAAATCTCCAAAATTTAAATTTCAAAACCAGGTAATAGAATTTGCCTTTAAGCAAAAGGTATTATGCTCTCAATATGGAGGATTAAAATGGTAGCGGGAGGCAGAATTGAACTGCCGACACCGGGCTTATGAGTCCCGTGCTCTAACCAACTGAGCTACCCCGCCATTGTTGGATTATTTACAATATTAATTCTGACTTGTCACGCCTGTGTCACACAAAAATTCATTTTTCTTTCTTATACTTATCTTCAATTTTTGTAGAAACTTCTCTCTTAACTCTCTTGAAAATTCTAGGTAATTTTTTACTTACTTCGTTTAAAATATATGTTGCCTCGGTGTATGTCATGTACCTAAGATCATTATTAACTATCGAGCTTACACATTTAGATTTGCAATCACCAGACACTATTGTTTGAAAAATATGAGCAACTGTTGCTTCATAAT
>NHGV01000010.1 GCA_002171085.1 Pelagibacteraceae bacterium TMED146
ACTTGCATGTGTTAGGCGTGCCGCCAGCGTACATTCTGAGCCATGATCAAACTCTCAAGTTTAATAACGGCGTACACAAGCTTTGTGTATTAAATACACCACTCGTACAAATTACTATTTGTATAAGTTTATTATAAGCGTGTACGACAAATTTTTTTTGACAAATATAACCGTCCACGCTTCTCTTCTATAATTTACGTTTTAAAGAGCTCAACAAAACTGTGAAAAATCTCTTAACCAGTAAAAGATTTTTTTCAGTTTTATTTAAATTTATAAGCTAAACACCTGAATAATTTAAATTAATCGGCGTTAGGAAGTTGTGTAATAAATGAAAACTAACCTAAGTCAAGCAGTCAAAATTAGCAAAAAAACGTTGATTTATAAGGGTTTTTTGACAATATTTTTCTTTAAAATCAACTTATAGTAGATAAATAATACCAATTAACTTTTTAAAATATGGTTCAAAATCTTAATAAAAAAAACTTAAAATTTTTTATTTCTGGATTAATTTTTTTAATCATCTCTTCGTTTTTTTTTTTAAATCAAAATTATTACAACAAAAATAAAAAAACAAAAAATTATTCAGAATTTAAAGACGAGCTAATAAATTTTCATTCATTAATAAAAGATAAAATTCAAAATCAACATAATAAAAAAACTATTGTCATCAAAAAAGGGCAAAGTCTTAATTCAATACTAAGTGAAGCAGGCGCTTCACAAAAAGAAATTTTTAATATTTCTAAAATTTTAAGGCAGTACATCAGCCTGAAAAAAATTAATACTAATCAAATTTTTGAGGTTTTAACTAATAAAGATAATAGAGAAATTATTAGATTAACTGTCAATTTAGATAACATAAATTCTTTACATATTTTTAAACAAGATAACAAGTTTGTAGCAAATAAAATTGAAAAAATTCTCTATAAAAAAACTGTTCTTGGTGAAGGATTAATTAAATCAAGCTTATTCCAAGCTGCTCAAAAAGAAAATATTGAGGCTGAAGTTGTAGTAGATTTTGCAAGAATATTTGGATTTGAAATTGATTTTCAAAGAGACATTAGAAAAAATGATATCTTTCAAATTGTTTATGACAAATATGTTGATGATGATGGAGAGCTTCAAAAAAATGGTAAAATTATTTATGCTTATATGAAAAACAAAGGCAGAGAAATTGCGCTTTATCGCTTTGTAGATCAAAAAGGCATTCCTGGTTATTACCAAACAAACGGAAAGAGTATCGAGAAAGCTTTAATGAAAACTCCTATCAACGGTGCTCGATTATCTTCTACTTACGGTATGAGGAAGCATCCAATCCTTGGTTATAATAAAATGCATAGAGGAACAGATTTTGCCGCTCCAAAAGGAACTCCTATCATGGCGTCAGGCTCGGGAATAATTGAAATGGCAAAATGGAATGGTGCATATGGAAAGTATATTCGAATAAGACATAACTCTAAATATAAAACTGCTTATGCTCATCTAAATGGATATGCGAGAGGAATTAAAAGAGGGGCAAAAGTTAGGCAAGGACAAATAATTGGTTATGTCGGTAGCACCGGTAGATCAACTGGTCCCCATTTACATTATGAAGTTCTGGTAAATGGAAAAAGAATAAACTCGCAAAGGCTAAAGCTTCCTTCTGGTAGAACTTTAAGAGGTGAAGATAGAAAAAAATTTGAAATCTCTAGAATTAAAATTGATGTAATGCGATCAAATTTAGTAAATTAAAATATTTTTTTAATTATCTTATTTAATGATAATGCAACATTTTCTTTGGAAGTATCTATTTTTAAAAAAGGTTTTTTTGGTTCCTCATAACCATTTGTTAAACCAATTTTACTAAAATTTTTAATATTTCTGGCTTTTTTATATAAATTTTTAGGATCTCTTTTCATGCAAACTTTCAATGGTGTATTAATGAATACTTCATAAAATTCATCTTTTTCAAATAAAGATTTTGCAAAAGCCCTGTCTTTTGCAAATGGAGAAATAACTGCAACAATTACAATCAAACCAGCATCAACCATTAGCTTACTAATCTCTCCTACCCTTCTAATATTCTCTGCTCTGTCGGCTGCTGTGAAGCCTAAATTTTTGTTTACCCCAAGTCTCAAATTGTCACCATCAAGGATGTATACATGCTTATTTTGCTGGGTTAGTTTTTTTTCTAAAGCTTGAGCAATAGTTGATTTTCCAGAACCTGACAAACCTGTTAACCAAATACATTTTGGTTTTTGCCTTTTCATTTTTGCTCTAATTGATTTATTAATTTTACCGTCAGTTTTAAAAATATTTCCCGATCGCCTTAATTCAAAATTTATTTTTCCGGCACAAACAATTGCAAAACTAAGTTCATCAACTAATACAAAATTTTTTAAACCAGGGACTTTAGGAGAGGTTGAATAAACTAATTGATCATTACTTGTGAACTCTATTTCTCCAATTTCGTTTAAATTTAGTTCATTAATATTGATGTTTTTTTCTTTTAAAGAAAAATGAGATTTTTTAATTTTTAAAACTGTTATTTTTGAAATTTTATTATGAATTCTGATTAAATATTGTCTACCAGGTATTATTTTATCAGAAGAAGTAACTACTACATCTGCATTAAAAGCATTACCAGCTGAAATGTTTTTATTATTTGTTGTTACAATCACATCACCTTTGGAAATATCAATTTGTTTTTTTAAATCTAAGCTTACATAAGAGTTTGATAACTTTTTAACTTTTTTAAAATTATGAAAAATACTTTTTATAGCAGTTGTATTTTCAGAAGGTAAGATTTTAATTTGCTGATTAGTTTTTATACTGCCATGCAGATCTCCCAAAAAATTTCTTATCTGCCTATTAGGTCTATGAATATTTTGTACACTTAAAAAACTATCAGTATTAAATTTTTTATTCTTAATTGAGATAATTGTATCAAGAATACTTTTGCCTTTGTACCAAGATATTTTTCTTGATTTTGAAACAACGTTATCTCCAATTAGTGCTGAGGTTGGAATATAAAATTTCTGTATACTATTTGTATTTTTTAAAAATTTATCTAAACTATTTTTGATTTCTTCGTATTTGTTTTTATTATAGTTAATTGTATCTATTTTATTAATTGCAAAAATTATATTTTTTATTTCAAGAAATTTTAAAATTTTAATATGCCTCATAGTTTGCTCTAAAATTCCTTTTTTTGAGTCAACTAAAAGAATTGCTATTTCACAATTCGATGCAGCAGTTACAACATTTTTAGTGTATTGATGATGTCCAGGACTATCATGAAAAACTAATCTATGATTTTTATAATTAATATATCTGTGTGCTACATCAATTGTAATACCTTGTTCTCTTTCATCTTGTAGACCATCTAATAAAAGAGCATAGTCCAATTTTGAACCTGTTGTTCCGTATCTGTTAGATAAATTTTTTAATTTTAATTTTTGATCGTCTAAAATATTTTTAGTTTCATAAATTATTCTTCCAATTAAAGTAGATTTGCCGTCATCAACGCTACCGCAAGTAACTATTTTCTTTATATCCATTAAAAATAACCCTCACGTTTTTTTAATTCCATACTATTTGGTTTATCCAAATCAATAAGGCGTCCTGATCTTTCTGAATTTTTTTCATATAAAATTTCTTTTATGACTTCATTGAGATTTTTAGTATTACTTTTAATTCCTGCTGTAAGTGGATAACAGCCTAATGTTCTAAATCGAATATTTTCAAATATTATTTTTTCATTATTTTTAATCTTAAATCTTTTGTCATCTAAAAAAAAATATGCGCCATCTCTTTTTACGCATTTTCTTTTTTTTGAAAAATAAAGGTCAACAATTTCTATATTTTCTCTTTTGATATAATTCCAAATATCAAACTCAGTCCAGTTGGAGATTGGAAATACTCTCAGTGTTTGACCATCATTTCTTCCAAAGTTGTAAAGGCTCCATAACTCTGGTTTTTGATTTTTTGGATTCCAAAGATGACCGTATTCTCTAACAGATACTATTCTTTCTTTGGATCTGCTTGCCTCTTCATCTCTTCTTGCCCCACCGTATACAACATCAAATTTATATTTATCTAAAGCATCTTTTAATGCTTTTGTTTTCATTACGTCGGTATAATTTTTGTCTTTTTGAGGGTTAAGTTTTAAACCTTTTTGATTAGTATAAGTTATTATTTTTAATTTAAATTTTTTTTTAATTTTGTCTCTAAATGAGATCATCTCTTTGAATTTCCATTTTGTATCTATATGTAATAGCGAAAAAGGTACATTAGATGGATAAAAAGCTTTTCTTGCTAAATGTAGTAATACTGATGAGTCTTTTCCAATAGAATACATCATCACTGGGTTGTCAGAATTTGCATAAGCATCTCTAATGATGGATATAGCTTCAGCTTCAAGCTGGTCTAGTAATTGATTTTTTGAAGACACAAATTTAATTTTTTTAAAATTTAAAAATTAATTATTTACTTTAATCTGAAGATTTAGCCACTACAGTATTACTATCACCATCCACTTTATTTAAATCAGATTCTTGAGAAATATTATCTTCAATGCTACGCTCTTCTGCACTTGTTGTTTCTTCATCTTTATTTTCTTCGGAGATACTTTTCATTTCTTCAGGCGGTGGTATCATTCTTGCAAAGTGATCCGCATGTTGAAAATAGTTTTCTGCTAAAATTTTATCTCCAGAAGCCAAGGCTTCCGAGGCTAATTTGTTATACTTTTCAAATAATTTTGATGCATTTCCATTAAATCCAACTCTTTGGTGGTTAAATGAACGCCACTGATCATTTAATTTAATTACTTGCGATGGTCTTGCACCATTGTGTCTTCGACCATTTCTTCTATTATTATTTCGTCCTCTAGGACGTCTATCAAAATTTGCCATTTGGTTGGTTTTTATAATTTATAATAATTAATTAAAATCTTATTTAAGATACTCTTAATGACCATAAATTTATGTTATTGTAAAGTATAATTTTTTACCTTTTTAGCTAACAAGCACCTTATTTGATTATTAATTAGTTTATACTTAGAAATCACAATAAAACCATTAGAAATTAATAATTTATTAATTTGCATAAACTGATTATCTCCAATTTCAAAAGCAAGGTAACCATTTAATTTAATATTATTTCTAAATTTTTTTATTATCTCTTTATAAAATTTTAAGCCTTCTTTATTGTCTCCAATAAATGCTTCTTTTGGCTCATATTTTTTTATTCCCAGATCTAAATTAATATAATCAGATAATTTAATGTAAGGTGGATTAGAAATAATTAAATCAAATTTCTTATCAGTTTTATATATAAAGATATTCTTTCTTAAAAGTTTAATCCTATTTGTTAAGCTGTAATTAATTAAATTTGTTTTGGTGTTTAAAATAGCATCTTTTGAAATATCAATTCCTGTACCAAAAGATTTTTTATAGTATTCCAATAAAGATATGCTTATACAACCTGAGCCACATCCAATATCTAAAAAATTAAGATTCTTTTTTTTATTTATTTCTTTTGTAACCATTTCAATTAAAACTTCTGTTTCAGGTCTTGGTATTAAGACTTTTTTTGAGATATCTAAATCAAAATTCCAAAAACTTTTTCGATTTATTATTTTGGATACAGGTTTTTTTGATATTCTTTGATTAACAAAATCTATAAATTTTTTTCTTTCTTCTTTATTTAATTCTTCTTTAGTATTTAGAAATAAATCCAATCTATTTTTTTTCTTCAAGACATGTGCCAATAAAACTTCTGTATCTAGTTTATATGTTTTAGATATACCGGATAATAAATTATAAGAATTTTTTAAAGCTTTACTNATATTCATTAACTTTCCAATTGCTGTTCCTGAAANTGAATTTGTAATGCATCCGAAATNTCCGAAAATACATCNCCNGATAAAAAATCNGNTAATTTATGAAGTGTNANNTTAATACGATGATCTGTTACNCTTCCTTGNGGAAAATTATANGTCCTAATTCTTTCAGATCTNTCACCTGANCCAATTTGNGATTTTCTTGCAGATGACCTTTCTTTTTCTAATTTTGATCGCTCAAGTTCATAAAGTTTTGATCTTAAAATTTTTAATGCTTTAGCTTTATTTTTGTGCTGTGATTTTTCGTCTTGTTGTGAAACTACAATTCCACTTGGGATATGAGTAATTCTTACAGCACTATCAGTTGTGTTAACTGATTGTCCGCCTGGTCCACTAGATCGAAATACATCAATCCTAAGATCATTTTCGTCAATTTTTACATCTACATCCTCTGCTTCAGGCAAAACCGCAACTGTTGCTGCAGATGTGTGTACTCGTCCTTGCGTTTCTGTTTTTGGGACTCTCTGAACTCGGTGTACACCAGATTCAAATTTTAATTTTGAAAATACATTTTTACCTGTGACTGAAAAAACAACTTCTTTATAGCCTCCAGCATCGCTGTCAGAGATACTGATTATCTCGGTTTTCCAACCGTTATTTGAGGCTACTTTTTGATACATTTCAAATAAATCTCCAGCGAATAAAGACGCTTCTAAGCCGCCGGTACCAGCACGAATTTCAATAATGGCATTTTTTTCATCAGCTTCATCTTTTGGCAACATGAAAATTTTAATTTTAGTTTCAAGTTCTCCTATTTTTTCTTTAATTTCATTAAGCTCTAATTCTGCCATTTCTTTTAANTCTTTATCNNCAGATTTATCTTCTANGATCTTTTCAGAACNCTCTTTGTCCNCAACCATTTTAATATAGTTTTTTACATCAATAATAATATCTCCAATTGAAGAATATTCTTTTGAATTTTTAACGTAAGTATTTTTATCTATATCAGTTTGAGAGAGCGTTTTTTCTANCGTCTCATATCTAGAAANAATTTCTTTAACTTTNTTAATTGGTAACATTTTTACTTTTTCTTATTTCTTCTGCTTTGTTCTCAACTAGNTTTACAATATGTTTAANAATATCATCACTTGGAACTTTNTGATCTTGAAGNCCTGAAAGATANACCATGTTATTTCCTTTGCCNCCACCAGTNAAACCAATATCTGTTTGTGCAGCTTCACCTGGGCCATTAACAACACATCCAATAATAGAAAGTGTCATAGGTTCTTTTATATGAGAAAGTTTTTTTTCTAAGATTTCAACAGTCTTAATTACTTCGAAAGCTTGTCTTGCGCATGAAGGGCAAGATATAATTTTTACACCTCTATTTTTTAGACCAAGACTTTTAAGAATTTCTAATCCAGCCTTTACCTCNTCCACGGGGTCTGCAGATAAAGATACTCTTATNGTATCTCCGATACCCTCTANTAATAATAAACCAAGACCAATTGATGATCTAACTGTTCCAGAAAANAAACCTCCAGCTTCTGTAATTCCNANATGTAAGGGGTANTCACATNCCTTNGCTAATAATNTATAAGANCCNACTGCTAAAAAAATATCTGATGCTTTAACGCTAATTTTAAANTTNTCNAAATTATTTTCTTCTAATAAAGCAATATTTTTTTTNGCACTTTCNACTAAAGCCTCAGGACATGGTTCTTTATATTTTTCTAAAATTTCTCTTTCTAACGATCCGCCATTAACTCCTATTCTAATTGAACAGTTGTAATCTTTTGCAGCTTGAACTACCTCTGCTACCCTATCTTTAGAACCAATATTGCCTGGATTTATTCTTAAGCAACTAGCACCCGCTTTGGCCGCCTCAATTGCTCTTTGGTAGTGAAAATGAATGTCTGCAACAATAGGAACGTTCACCTGTTTAACTATTTCCTTTAGCGCTCTTGTAGAATCCTCATCTGGACAAGAAATTCTTACGATATCTGCACCAGCTTCATGAATAGCATTTACTTGATCTACGGTTTTTAAAACATCAGTGGTTAGTGTATTTGTCATAGATTGTACGGATATTGGATTAGATCCGCCAATCTTAACGTCGCCAACAGAAATTTCTTTTGACGCTCTTCTTTTAATATCTCTAAATGGTCTTACCGATGTCATTTTTTAATTTAATCTAATTCAAATGCAGAATGCAATGTTTTTACAGCTAGCTCTGTATTTTTATNATCAATTAACACCGAAATTTTAATTTCTGATGTCGAGATTACTAATATGTTTATATTTTTTGAGGCTAAAGCGTTAAACATCTTAAACGCAACTCCCGGNTAAGTTATCATTCCCGCACCAACAATTGATATTTTTGATACTTTATTATCTGTTGAAAGTTTATCATAACCAATATCAGATTTAAGACCACCNAGGATAGTCTCAGTTTTTTTTAAATCATCTCTTTTTANNGTAAANGTGACATCAGTTTTTTGAGTTTCAGCTGAAATATTTTGNACAATCATATCNACTACAATATTCTGATCGTTAAGAGGTTTAAATATTGCAGAAGCTACACCAGGCTTATCTTTTACACCTACCAGTGTAACTTTTGCATCATCTCTCGTATAAGCAACACCAGTAATTACTTTATCATAAGAAATTTTATCTTCAGCTAAAATTTGTGTTCCATCTTTTTCTGGAGCAAATGTAGACTTTACATATATCTCAACATCATTCATCATTGCTTTTTGAACTGAAGAGCTTTGCATTACTTTTGCACCTAATGTTGCCATCTCCAACATCTCATCATAAGAAATTTTCTCAATTTTTTTTGCTTGATCACAAATATCAGGATTAGTAGTAAAAACTCCTTCAACATCNGTATAAATTTCACATCGATCTGCATCTAGTGCTTTTGCTAAAGCCACTGCAGATGCATCTGATCCACCTCTCCCGATTGTTGATATTCTTAATTTTTCAGACAAGCCCTGAAAGCCTGGCACAACAACAACGTGATCATTATTTAAATTTTCTAAAATAGTTTTTGAATTTACAGATATAATTCTACTATTTTTATGCTGACCTTCTGTAACTATAGGAATTTGCCATCCCAACATTGATCTTGCTTTTATACCCTTGTCTATCAAGCAAGCTGATAAAAGTGCCGAAGTTACCTGTTCGCCAGATGATAAAAGAACATCATACTCTTCATTAGAGAAATTGCTTGAAATAGCTTTTGATTTCTCGACCAAATCATTCGTAACGCCAGCCATAGCAGATACAATCACGGCTATTTTAAAACCTTCTTTTTTTTTATTTACAATTATATCNGCAACATTTTTAATTCTATCGATNTTAGCAACAGAAGTACCGCCAAATTTCATTACTATTGTAGTCATTTTATTAATAAAAATTTGTACTTAAATACTCTTCAGTTATAAATTAAACAATACAAACTACAAAAAATATNCAAACAAAAAACACAGCAAATAAAGAAGAAATCGAAAAGTTTAACAAACTCGCTGAAGAATGGTGGAATCCAAAAGGTAAATTTGCACCATTACATAAATTTAATCCTGTAAGGCAAGAATATTTAGTAAATGAAATATCAAGTCAATTCGCAAAAGACTTAGATCAAAGCAAACCCTTCAATAATTTAGATATACTTGATGTAGGCTGTGGTGGTGGACTTCTATGTGAACCGCTTTGCCGCCTTGGCGCTAANGTTACTGGAATAGATGCTGCAAAAACAAATATTGAAGTAGCCAAAATTCATATGAAACAAAATGATCTAAAAATTAATTATATCAACATTAAGCCNGAAGAAATTNTANATCAAAAGTTTGATGTCATTTTATGTATGGAAATTATNGAACACGTTGAAGATGTAAATTTTTTTATTGAGAGCTGTGTAAACTTATTAAAANCTAATGGAATTATATTTTTTGCTACTTTAAATAAAACACTCAAGTCATTTGCCTTAGCTATAGTTGGGGCTGAATATGTTTTACGTTGGCTTCCAATTGGAACACATGATTGGAAAAAATTTATATCACCAAACGATATAATTAATAAAGTTTCAAAACATCTTCTTGCTCATATAGAAACTAAAGGTGTTACCTTTAATCCCTTTAAAAATAAATGGAGTTTAAGTAGTGATACAGATGTAAATTATATGTGCTACTTTAAAAAAAATTAATTATTTGCCTTATCAATCCAAGGTACAGTATTTACTTCAATTCCCTCGTCCAAAAGCTCCTCGGTTTGTTCGGGAGTGGCTTTTCCATAAATACTTCTTACATTTTTTTTGTCATAATGAATTGATCTAGCTTCAGATACAAAATTNTCTCCAACNTATTCTGCATTTTTTTCAACGTAATCCCNTAGATCTCTTAATTTTTTGTTTACTGTTTTATAAAATTCTTCTTGCTTGTTTTTTTTTGTATCAACTTTTTTAGAAGCAATTTGAGGTGCCATTAATTGTTTAAAAATATTATTTGATTTTCCGCACTGACAAGAAAGCATTTTTTTCTTTTCTAAGCGGTCATATTCTTTTGAACTTGAAAACCAACTTTCAAATTCTACTCCACATTCACATTTCAAATGATATTTAATCATACAATCAAAGTAATATTGAAAAGTATTTTTTCAATGTTTAAATTATTTTTTTTCAAAAAATAGAATAACGCGTCCTAATGTGATCCCAAACTTTTTAACTTTTGCAATATTTATTAGGTAACCATCCTCTTGCAAAAACATCCAGTCATCAAATTTTACATTTAAAGTACTGNTCCCAACTTTTAACTTAAATCCATATTTCCAATTAAATGCATTTCCACTCACCGAACCACTTGCGGTACCAATAACGCCATCAGCATATCCAGAATAATGGTTTGGAATATTCTGATCTTTCGTTAATTTCCATTCTCTATAATCCTTGGTTCCATCATCATAAATAAAATCTTCTTTTAAAATTAAATATTTTCCGTCCCAAGATCCATCAATAAAAACTTTAAAACTTTTTTTTATATTTCCAAAACGATCTTCAAATACACCTCTAGCAATAGTTTTTCCGTTAAAATACTCTTCCAACTTTAGAATAGGTTTTTTATCTTTGTAATCTTCAAGTTTCATATTTGAACAAGCATTAATTAAAAGAAAAATAAAAAGGTAAATAATATTTTTCATAGTTCATAATACCCATCTTTTAATCTTTTTAAAATCAATAAACCGCCATCTAAAAACTTTTTAGGATAGGGGCCTTTAATATTTAGCCAAGAAAAATCTTTTGTATCCTTATTTCTTATTTTTCCATGCCATTTTTCTATACAAAAAACACTCATCATAATAAAATTTTTTTTATCATAGGTATGAATTACTAAATCCAAATTAATTAAATCTTGTATTTTAATTCGAACACCCAATTCTTCAAAAAGTTCTCGCTTTATAGCTCCTTCAAAAGTTTCATTTTTTTCTAATTTTCCTCCAGGAAATTCCCAGTAATCACCGAAATATTTTTTTGAAGGTCTTTTTGTAAAAAGAATTTTTTTATTTTTTTTTAGTATACAAACTGCAACAAAAGTAAAATTCACTTANNTTCTNTAATCTGCATTTATTGAAATATACTTATGAGTNAGATCACAAGTATAAGCTGTAAAACCNGATTTNCCCNCNCCAAGATCAACNNACACTTTTATTTCACATCCCTTCATATATTTNGAGGCTAAACTTTCTTTATAAGTTTTTGAAATATTCCCAGATTTAAAAATAATTTGATTACCTAATTTTAAATTTATTTTATTAATATTTGTACTGACTTTAGATTTTCCTATAGCCATTAAAATTCTNCCCCAGTTTGGATCTTCTCCAGCAATTGCAGTTTTAAANAATTGTGAATTTGCAATTGAAAAAGCTATTTGCTTTGCATCTTTTTTGTTTTGGGCTCCAGTTACATCAATTTCAATCAATTTGTTTGCTCCTTCGCCATCTATTGTAATTTGTTTTGCCAAAGACATCATAACTTCATTTAATTTACTCTCAAAAATTTTATATTCTTTAGATTTTAAATTAGTAATTTTTTTATTTTTTGCTTTTGCTGTAGAAAAAATTAGAACCATATCGTTTGTTGATGTATCCCCATCAACACTTATTGCATTAAATGTTTTTTCTAAATTATTTTTTAAAGCTATTTTTAATAGCTGATTTGAAATATTTAAATCTGTAAAAATAAAACCTAGCATTGTTGCCATATTAGGAAATATCATACCAGAACCCTTTGCTATTCCAGCAATATTTATTTTTTGCTTTTTAATTTTAAATGATTTGCTACTTAACTTTGCTATTGTATCAGTAGTCATAATTGCTTTGGCAGCCTTAATCCAAATATTGTTAGATGAAGATTTCATCTTATTTATTAAGTCTGGTATTTTTTTTTCTATCTTTTCAATTGGAAACCTTTCGCCAATAACTCCAGTTGAGGCACAGTAAAACTCTTTGTCTTTTAATTTAATTTGATTGGATATTTTTTTTTGAATTTTTTTTATAGAATTTAAACCTTGTATCCCAGTTAAAGCATTTGCATTTTTTGTATTAACAAATAGAGCTTTAACTTTGTTTGATTTTGATAATTTATTCCACTTAATGCATTCTGCAGCAGCTGTAGATTTGGTGAATACGCCTGCATGATTAGCTCCATCTTCAAAATAAAATAANCAAAGATCATTTCTNTNCTTTTTTTTATAAAGATTGGCACTATTNGTTGATATTTTTAGACCTTTAATGTTTGGAAGGTCTANAAAAAGNCCATTTTTTTTTAGAAAATGACTTTTGAAAAATTTTTTTAGTTTTAAATCCATTAGTTTAAAAGTTGATATTTTTAGGGTTTATAAGATACATAAGCAGAATTTACTATTATTAAAAAANCACTTAANTATGAAACTTAATTTCTTAAANAAATTATTTGGTTCTACAAATGATAGAAAAATAAATGCTTTAAGACCAATTATTGAAAAAATTAATGGTTTGGAAAAAGAAATAGAAAAATTATCCGATAATAATTTTATCGAAAGAACTAATAACCTTAAAAAAATAGTAAGTGGTAATGGCGATTTAGATAAAGTGTTACCCGAAGCTTTTGCTTTAGTCAGAGAAGCAAGCAAAAGGACTATTGGCCAAAGACACTATGATGTNCAGTTAATGGGTGGAATCGTACTCCATCAAGGAAAAATCTCCGAAATGAAAACTGGTGAAGGTAAAACCTTAGTTGCTACCCTGGCAGCCTATTTGAACTCCTTAACTGATAAAGGTGTTCATATTGTAACTGTAAATGACTATCTTGCTAAAAGAGATTCTGAGTGGATGGGACAAATTTATAAATTTTTAGGTTTAACCGTTGGTTGCTTAACCAATGCAACTCCTGATGAAGATAGAAAAAAAATTTATCAATCAGATATAGTTTATGGAACTAATAACGAATTTGCTTTTGACTACTTAAGAGACAATATGAAACTTTCATTAGACGAAATGGTTCAAAGAGAGTTTAGCTATTGTATAGTTGACGAGGTTGATAGTATATTAATTGATGAAGCTAGAACTCCACTTATAATATCGGGGCCAACCGAAGACTCATCAACTGAATATTTTTTGTGCAATAAAATTGTAAATGATTTGAGTGAAGATTTTTACCAAAAAGATGAAAAAGATCGAAATATAACTCTAACTGATCTTGGTGTTGATGCGGTTGAAAAAAAGTTAGCAAATGTGAATTTGCTTCAAGGTGATAACTTTTACGATCCTAGAAATATTTCACTAGTCCATCATATAAACCAATCATTAAAAGCAAACAAATTATTTCAAAAAGATAAGGACTATATTGTTAGAGATAATGCAGTCCAGATTATTGATGAATTTACAGGTCGTGTTCTAGATGGAAGAAGATATTCAGATGGGCTTCATCAAGCCATCGAGGCTAAGGAGGGTGTTCCAATACAAAATGAAAATCAAACTTTTGCATCTACAACATATCAAAATTATTTNAGACTNTANAAAAAACTATCAGGTATGACTGGAACTGCGATGACAGAGGCTCAAGAGTTTTATGATATCTATAAACTTGATGTTGTTGATATGCCTACAAACGTTCCAGTTAAAAGATTAGATTTAAATGATCAAATTTATAGAACTGAAAAAGAGAAGGTAAATGCGATCATTGAAAATATTAAAGAGGCAAATAAAAATGGTCAGCCGGTTTTGGTTGGAACAACCAGTATTGAAAAATCAGAAGAACTTTCTGACTATTTAAAGAAAAATAATTTAAAACATAATGTTTTAAATGCAAAACAGCACGAAAAAGAAGCTTCAATCATTGCTCAAGCTGGAAGATTAAAAGCAATAACTATTGCAACCAATATGGCTGGACGTGGTACTGATATTCAGCTTGGTGGTAACTTAGAGCTTAGAAAATTAGAAGCATCTGACAAAGATCAAGAGGGAAATAATTTTAAAGAAGAAAAACAAAAAGTCATGGATGCTGGTGGTCTTTTCGTTATAGGAACTGAAAGACATGAAAGTAGAAGAATTGATAATCAATTAAGAGGTCGATCTGGTCGACAAGGTGATAATGGTAAATCTATTTTCTTTTTAAGCTTAGAAGATGATTTAATGAGAATTTTTGGGTCTGAAAGAATTGACTCAATGTTACAAAAATTAGGCTTTAAAGAAGGCGAAAGTATCGATCACCCTTGGATTAATAAGGCATTAGAAAAAGCCCAGCAAAAAGTTGAAGGTAGAAACTTTGATATTAGAAAATCATTATTGCAATTTGATGATGTCATGAGTGATCAAAGACGTGTAATTTACGACCAAAGATTAGAGATTCTCAAAACTGAAGATATATACCGTACTACAAATAATTTCTTTGAAGATGTTTCTAACGATATAATTGACTACTCAAAACTACCAGTAGAAAATTTAGACAAAGGGATTCTCAAATCAAGAATTGAAAGGATTTTAGGAGCCAAATTAAATGAGACAGATATTGATAGTTTTATTCAGCTTAATCAGGACGAAAAGATAAAAAAGTTAAAAACAAAATTTGAAGACAAAAGAAAAGATAGGATTAGCAAAGTTGGGGACGAGGTAAATAAAGATATTGAAAAGAAAATATTTTTACAAAATTTAGACTTTGAATGGCGTAGTCATCTTCAATATTTAGAACAATTAAGACAAGTCATTGGTCTACGTGGTTATGGTCAAAAAAATCCAATTGACGAGTATAAAAGAGAAAGTTTTAATTTATTTCAACAACTTCTAGAAAAAATAAAGGAAAATATAGTTATCTTTCTATCAAATATTGAAGTTACTATTGCAGAACAAATGCAAAAAGAACTTTCAAAAGATGTTTCAAAAGTTAATAGACCTGAGGGTTGCTTACTTGAAAGTTCAGATAAAAACAAAATCTCAAGAAATGAAAAATGTCCTGCAACAGGTAAAAAGTTTAAATCTTGCTGCGGATCTTTAGTTTAAGAAAAAAAACAGCCCTAATAATGTAACTGCAGATATTAAAAGAGTTATGTAAATTACTTTTTTATTTTTATTAAAATTATCTTTTATCTTTCTGTTACTGAAACCATCAAAAGAAACAATATCGGCTGGCAAATTATTACCAACATTTTTAAACTTCTCTGTTCTTTCATTCATAATTTCATTTGAAGATTTAGGTTTGTAATATTGGATATGACTTAAAATTTCTTGTTTTATTTTACCAGACATTAAATCTGGATTTCTATGAGCTCCACCTTTTGGTTCAATCAAAATACCATCAATAATTTCATATTTATAAAGATCTTGAGCAGTTAAATGCATTGCCTCAGCAGCGTCTTTAGATTTCGTCGCGTCTTTCCATAATATGGATGCGCATCCTTCTGGAGAAATTACAGAGTAAATAGAATGTTCTAACATTAAAACTTTGTTCGAAGTTGCCAAAGCTATAGCACCTCCTGAGCCTCCTTCGCCAATTACGATTGAAATAATTGGAACTTTCAAACCTAAACAACAATTAATTGATTGAGCTATTGCTTCCGCCTGCCCTCTTTCCTCAGCACCCTTCCCTGGGTAAGCACCTGGTGTATCTATAAATGTAACAACAGGAACATTGTAATTTTCCGCCAATTTCATGAGTCTTATGCATTTTCTATAACCTTCAGGTCTCATCATTCCAAAATTTCTTTTAATTCTTGACTGAGTGTCATTTCCTTTTTCTTGGCCAATGACCAAAACTGACTCACCATTTATTTTTGCAAAACCAGTAATCGCGGCATCATCCTCACCAAAATTTCTATCACCAGATACTTGCTGAAAGTTCTCAAAAATAGATGAAATATAAAATTCAGCTTTCGGTCTATTTTCATGCCTAGCAATTTTAGTTTTTTTCCAACCATCGAGATTGGAGTATATTTCATCAATTTTTACTTTGATCTTATTTTCTAACTCGTCGATTTGAGAATTATTTACAGACGAAAGGCCTCCCTCTTCATTGAAAGGGTGCTTTAACTCTTCTAAGTTTTTATCAAGTTGTTCAAGATCTTTTTCAAATTCTAAATATTGCATTTTTTATAAGCTAAATTCGCTGTTTATAAATGTGGTTTTTAAACTATCTAATTTTATATTATCAAAAATTTTTATTATAGCCAAAATATCTCTAGTATAATTATTCTTAGTTTCATCCAAATCTGCAATGAATAATAAAGTTTTAAGTATCGCCTCGTCGTTTAATTTTTTTTCGATAGAATTAAATATTTCATTCGGTATATAAATTTCTTTATTATATATTACATCAGACATTGATTTAGGTAGATCGACTTTTTGCATGTTTAAAATGTTGATTAAAGCGATATCTTTATTAGATAAATTATAACCTTTTTCTTTAATTTTTTTATCAAAATCTTCAAGAAGATTTAAAATTTTCTTTTTATCTTTTTTAATTAATTTTTTATCAAGTAATTTTTTTATTTCTGAAGAAAAAAAATAGTTATTATTAAAGCTTTTATCTTTATTTTCTTCAGATATTTTAAAGTTTTCAATTTTTTCAACGATTTTTTGATCAATCAGATCAGGATTTGTTGAATAAATTTTTTCTAGCTCTAAATAATAAACTGGTTCAGCAATTTTTTCTAAACCGTTAACTGTTAATTTATTTTTAAAATTATTTAAAATTTTTAATTTAATATCAGTTTTTTGTGCAAGCAACATTACTTGATATAAAATTGCATGAGACTCAGGACGTCTCAAATTTTTTACAGCATCTTCAATTTGAAATAACTGGTTAAATGAAAAATTATATTTTTTATAAATATCTAAAATTTTTTCATAAGGATAAAGATCTTCATTAACTGAACGTTCTAAAAAAATTACTAAATCATTTAATTCCTTTTTTTTATCTGGTGATGTATCATTCATTGCGTCATCTAAAAGTTTATTAGCTAAATTACTTTTAAAAAAATAATTTCTTAATTCTTTAGATTTTGAAAAATTATTATATTTTAATTCAAGACTATCATTCGTGATAAGAGTAAGGTGTGTGTAGAAAACATTATCAAAATTTATATCACTCTTTTGATCACTTATACCTGTAAGATAATTTACCTTTCCAATAAAAAAATTATCCAAAGAAGATGTTTCTCGTGCTAACTCAAGTTGAGACTGGGCTTGTTTAATCTTTTTATTGTTTATTAAACAAAAAATTTTATATTTTTCTAAATCAGTACTCTGTACATCAACAGTTATTAACTTGGTATAACTACACGCTTTATCTATTTTGCCTAAGGATAAATAATGAGTAAACAAAAATTTTAATAAGTTAGCATTTTTATTAATGATTTTATTCTGATCAATAACCTGATCTATAAGTTTCAACTTTTGATTATTTATTAACCAATCAGCAATAAAGCTTAGATGTCTCTCTCCTTTATCTTCAAAAACATTTATATTTGACTTTGAAAATAATACTTTTTCTGAAACAGCAACTAAACTGTTTTTTTCTTTATTTAATAATGTCTCGAAAACTCTGCTATATAAACTCTTATCAACATCAGACCAAAAATTTAAGTTTATTTTTGTATCCTCAGGTTCGTATAATCCAAAAATAAGTTCCTGATCATTTATTTCTTCAGATTGGCTAATTTCATTTACACTTAAATTCAATTTTTCTTTATCAAAAGTAGTTTGGGGTAAATCTTTATTTGAATTATTTTCTGAATTTTCGATTTTTTTATTTTGATTTTCCTTAATAGTTATTTCTTGTGACTGTTTCCATATATCTTTAGGCTCACTCAAAACTAAAGATGATGAGAATACAAAAATAGATAAAATTAAAATTCTTTTACTTAACTTTAACAGCGATATCATTAGGTAAGGTTTTCTTACTTGCTTTTGTTTCTGGTGATATATCTAAATAATTAACTAAGTACATTGCCCCATAAACAATTAATACGATAGGAAATATTTTTTTAAGTATAAAATTTTTAATCATTAAGAATTAGTTTTATAAACATTTTAGTCAAAAATATGTTATTAAATTAATATTATTCAGCACACAATGTTAAAAACAATAGTTTTAGTCGGAATGATGGGCTCTGGTAAAACCTCTATTGGCAAAGAGCTTGCAAAATCACTAAATATTAACTTTATTGACAGTGACAAAGAAATTGAACTTAAATGCAAAAAAACGATCTCTCAAATTTTTGAAACAAAAGGTGAAATATATTTTAGAAAAATTGAAGAAAAACTTTGTGTTAAACTTATAGATGGTAATCCAAAAGTTGTATCGCTTGGGGGTGGTGCTTTTTTAAATAGCGCTATAAGAAGAAAAATCAATAAACTAGGTCTTTCAATATGGATTAGTCCCAGTTTAGAAACCATTTATGAAAGGCTTAATAAATCAAAAAATAAAAGACCTTTATTAAACTATAAGAATTTAAAAAGATCTATTAAAGAAATTTATGACAGTAGAAAAGAACAATATAATAAAGCCAATTATACAATTAGAACAAAGTCTGATAACAAAAAAAATATCGTAAAAAAAATTATAGAAATATTATGAAAACACTAATTGTAAAAACTTCTTCAAAAAAACACCCAATTTATATTGGTCAAAATATATTATCAAAATTTAGTTTTTTTAAAAAAAAACACCTAAAAAATACAAAAAATATTTTAATAGTAACCTCAAAGAAGATTCCAAAAAAATACACGTTAAGTCTAAAAAAAAATACAAAAGGAACAAAATATTACACTATAATTTTGCCAGATGGTGAAATTGTGAAACAGGATCAGTTTTTGATCAAAATAACAAATTTATTATCTAAGTGTAACTTTGGTAGGAATGACTGTGTTATCGCAGTGGGCGGAGGAGTGATTGGTGACCTTGCGGGTTTTGCATCAAGTATATTTAAAAGAGGTATTAATTTTGTTCAAGTTCCAACAACTCTTCTTTCTCAAGTAGACTCATCTGTTGGAGGTAAAACTGGAATAAATAATAATTTTGGAAAAAATCTTGTTGGAACTTTTTTTCAACCTAATTTTGTTTTAATTGATATCGATACCCTTTCTACTCTTCCAAGAAGAGAGATGATTGCAGGTTTTGCTGAAATTTTAAAATATTCACTAATTTTAGATAAAAAATTTTTTAATTGGTTAAATAAAAATGGAAAAAAAATTATAAATAAAAAATCTAAAAATCTAATTACCGATGCTATTTACACTAGCTGCAAACATAAAGCTTATGTAGTAAAAAAAGATGAAAAAGAAAAAAATTTAAGGGCGATATTAAATTTTGGACATACATTTGCACATGCAATCGAAACCGTGACGGGGTATTCTAAAAAGATAATTCATGGTGAGGCTGTACTTATTGGAATGGCTGTGGCTTCAAGGTTATCAAATCAAATGGGATACTTAGAAAGGGGTGAGCTTGAGGGTATTTTATCTTTATATCAAAAATTAAAATTAAATTTTCAGTATAAGAAATTTGTCAACTCGAAAAATATCAAGAAAGTTTTTCAAATTATGAATAACGATAAAAAATCTGATGGAAAAAAAATTAAAATAATTCTTTTAAAAAAAATTGGTTTATCTATAATTAAGGAAACTACATTGAACAAAACATTTATTCCCTTAATTCAAAAAGATTTAAAAGATGGAATTTACTAACTATTTACCCATTTTTTATATCGCTATACTCATCGTTATCTCAGGGATGTTTTCTGGTTCAGAAACATCAGTAACGTCGGTAAATAGAAGCAAGATTCATAAACTTGCGAATAAAGGCGATCGAAAAGCTAAAAAACTCCTAAAACTAATAGACAATAAAAATGATCTTATTAGCTCTATTTTAGTTGGTAATAATATAGTGAACATCCTTGCATCAGTTTTAGCAACAGCAGTTTTAATTGAATACTTTGGTAGTGACGGAATTTTTTATTCTACTCTTGTAATGACTTGCTTAATTGTAATTTTTGCAGAGGTTTTGCCTAAAAATATTGCTTTGATAAAAGCAGATCGATTTGCTTTATTTTTTTCAACTCCATTAACAATTTTTGTAAAAATATTTTATCCAATAAACTTGGTTTTAAAATTTCTAAATCACACAACATACAAAATATTTGGAATTGATCATAAAAATTCTACGAATTCTGTGACCGAAGATATACGTAATATGATTGATATGCACGAAGATGAAGGAGACTTGCATAAAGATGAAAGTGAAATGATCAATGCAATTCTTGACTTAAAGGAAATTACAGTTGAAAAAATTATGACTCACAGAAAAAATATATTTTCTCTAAATTTAAATGAAACAAAAAAAATATACTCAACTATTTCTGCCAGCTCGTTTAGTAGAATACCTGTATGGAGAAATGACCCAAATAATATTTTGGGCATTATTCACGCCAAAAATATTTTAAGTAATTTAGATGATGATGGTAAAATAAGCTTAGAAAAAGTCAAACAAGGTATTATTAAACCGTGGTTTATACCCGAAACCACAAAAGTAAAAGATCAACTTAATGAGTTTATCAAAAGAAAAGAAAAGATTGCATTTGTGGTAGATGAGTATGGAGAGCTAATGGGACTAATATCATTAGAGGATATAATTGAAGAAATTGTTGGAAACATTTTTGATGAAAAAGATTTCTCTACAATTGGAATAAGAAGAATAAATGAAAATCAATATAGAATAAGAGGAGATGTAAATATTAGAGACATNAATCGTGAGCTAGATTTAAATCTTCCAGAAAATGANGCNTCAACACTGGCTGGTTATATTATTTTTAAAACNGANGCTTTNCCTGAAGTCGGNCAAACATTTAAATTCGATAACATNNTNTANGAAATTCTAAATAAAAATAAAAATCAAATTACTCAAATNAAAATTATATTAGANAAATCTACTAANCATTNATAATTTNAATTTCTAAAGCNTGGATAAAGTCTCTTCATTTCTTCTGAAAGNCANGAATAAATCTTTTGATGTGATTTAACTTTCGGAAGTTCNCTTAATTGCTTATCTTTTATAATTAATTTGAAATGACTTATGCCATTATTTGGGGATTGTTGATGATTTTGATGCAAATGAGATTTGTTAACAACCTCAACATCATTAATTCCTAAATTATTTGAAAGTTTTTTTTTTATTAATGTTTCGGCGTTCATGATTATTTTATATTATATATTGTTTATGAAAAAAAGTTGTGAAAAAATAAATTGTTTTGAACGTGGTTTTAAAGAGGTGCTGATAAGAGATAAAAAAAATAAAGAATACAAAGTATTATGTCAGCATCATTTTGAACAATATACAAAAAACCAAGACCTAAATTGTAGTTGGGATTCTTGCAACCAACTTGGCGAATTCAAAGCTCCAACTAAGGGTGAAGGTGACTATCTATGGTTTTGCGAAGATCATATTAAAGAATATAATAGAAAATGGGATTTCTTTGAAGGCATGTCTCAAGCACAAATAGAAGACTTTGTGTTTAAAGATATAATTGGACATAGAAAAACACAAAAATTTGGATCAATGGATACTTTTTTTCATGAATTGTGGAACAACGCTATAGAAGATGAATTGTTAAATCTNTCAAAATTTAAAAATACCTTAAATCAAGAAAACCAAAAATATACTGACAAACAAATTGCAGCTTTAAAAAAAATGGATCTTAAACCAAATATTACTTGGTTAGCGATAAAAGAACAGTTCAAAAAACTTGTTAAAAAATATCACCCTGATATGAATGCGGGCGATAAAAAATACGAAGAAAAACTAAAAGAAATTACAATCGCATATTCGTATTTAAAAACATCGCTAAGCGATAAACAAAAGGTAGCTTAATTAATGTTTGCTGAACAACCAGATTTAAAGATTTCTGTTAAACAAACTTTTAATATTGATACAGATATAGAAGTTCCAGCTTTCTCTGACAAAAATGATTATGTCCCGGAAATAGATAATAATTACATCTTTGATAAAGAAACTACTTTGGCAATTCTTGCCGGTTTTTCAAATAATAAAAGAGTAATGGTTCAAGGTTACCATGGNACAGGTAAATCTACACATATTGAGCAAGTTGCGGCAAGATTAAATTGGCCTTGTGTTAGAGTAAATTTAGACAGTCACATAAGTCGTATCGACTTAATTGGTAAAGATGCAATTGTGATTAAAGATGGAAAACAAATTACAGAATTTAAAGAAGGTATTTTACCTTGGTCACTACAAAATCCAGTGGCGCTAGTTTTTGACGAGTACGATGCTGGTAGACCAGATGTAATGTTTGTTATTCAAAGGGTTTTGGAAACCGAGGGTAAGTTTACACTTTTAGATAAAAATAAAGTCATTAAGCCAAATAATTCTTTTAGATTGTTTGCAACGGCAAATACAATTGGTCTTGGAGATACAAGTGGGCTTTATCACGGAACTCAACAAATTAATCAGGGTCAAATGGACAGATGGAATATTGTTACAACTCTAAACTATCTTGATCCCNAAAAAGAAGAGGCAATCATTCTAGCAAAGTGTGAGTTTTTAAACTCGAATGACGGTAAACAAATTATAAAAAATATGGTGCAAGTTGCGAATCTTACTCGAAATGGATTTGCGAATGGAGACATATCAACTGTAATGAGTCCAAGAACGGTTTTAACATGGNCCGATAATTATAAAATTTTTTCTGATTTAAAACATTCTTTCAANGTTTCATTTTTAAACAAGTGTGATGAACTAGAAAGACCTATCATTTCAGAATATTATCAAAGATGCTTNGGNGAAGATGTTTTGTCAACNGAAGATAAAAATTCCAAACCNAATGGCTGACCANCCAAATTTAGAAAAATATAAAACTGCAATTCACTCTACNGCAAAAGCAATTGCTAGAAGTAATTTAAANGAAAAAAGAGAAAAATTTGAAAANATTACTAAACCAAAAATTTTATCTTCNGAAAATAANGAAGAAATNCTAGANGCAAGAGTCTTAGCAGATAGTGANGCTTTAAAAATAAAATATAGTGANGAAAATATATTAAATAAAAACCTTCCAACNGGAACAATTAGTAAAACTATTTATAATATTGCTGAGAAAATNAGATATGAAAAAATTGGCTCAGATCAATACAAAGGTATTAAAAGTAATTTAAATGATTTTTATCAAAAAAAAATTTCGGAAAGCAATGTGCATTCACAAAATTTTATTGCTGATGCATTTGAAGCATATCTACGCGGTAAGGTATTAGATTTTAAAATTCCAGAAAATAAAAAAGAAGATTTTAAGAGATGGAATGAAATTTTTGACAACAAAGTTTCTAATAAAATATCATCATTAACTAAAAGCTTAAATGATCAGGAGACATATGGAAAAAAAGTGCAATCAATTATTGATGATCTAGAAATTCAAGACCAAAATCAAAATCCTCAGAACGCGCAAAATGAAAAAGATAATGAAGATAATAATAAGGAGCAAGATAGTGAAAAACAACAATTGCAAGAACAAGAAAATCAACAATCTCAAAATCCAGAATTTGATATGGAAAATCTTGTTCCAGAAATAGATTTTGACCCAAGTTCAAATGACCAAGAGATTGCTTTGGAAGATAGTGATGATGAAGATATACAAACTACTAGATCTCAAAAGCAAATATCAAATGATAATAAAAAATATAAAATTTTTACAAATCAATTCGACAAAGTATTAGAAGCAAATGAACTTATAACAGATGAAGAAATTTTTAAATTGAGAAACAATCTTGATATCCAACTATCATCTCTACAATCCTTCATTTCTAGACTTGCAAATAAATTACAAAGAAAACTTTTAGCTAAACAAAATAGGTCATGGAATTTTGACCTTGAAGAAGGCTTATTGGATGCATCCAAGCTACCTAGAATTATTATGGATCCATTTAATTCTCTCTCTTACAAAAAAGAAAAAGATATTGATTTTAAAGATACGGTTGTAACCCTGCTGATTGATAACTCGGGATCAATGAGAGGAAGGCCAATTACTATAGCAGCGATTTGTGCAGATATACTATCTAGAACATTGGAACGATGTTCAGTTAAAGTTGAAATTTTAGGTTTTACTACCATGAACTGGAAAGGTGGAAAAAGTAGAGAGCTTTGGATGAAACATAAAAAAGAGAGTCCTGGGCGATTAAATGATCTTTGTCATATTATTTATAAGTCTGCAGATACACCATGGAGAAGATCTAAAAATAATTTAGGGCTAATGTTAAAAGAAGGAATTTTAAAAGAAAATATTGATGGTGAAGCAATTCTTTGGGCTTACAATCGCCTAAAAAAAAGAAAAGAGGAAAGAAAAATTATTATGGTTATCTCTGATGGTGCTCCTGTTGATGACTCTACGCTTTCAGTTAATTCCCCGAGTTATTTAGAACAACATTTAAAAAGGGTGGTGCAATGGATAGAAAATAATTCTGATATAGAAATTAATGCAATCGGAATTGGGCATGATGTAACTAACTATTATGAAAAAGCTATCAAGATTGCAGATGTTCAAGAACTAGGTGACGCAATGGTAGATCAACTTGTAGACTTATTTATTAATTCACCTACTAGAAAAAGAACCTTGAATTAACCCTAAATTTTTAACCATCAATCTAAATGGTACTAGCATTAACATTGCAATTATAATCTTAACACCAAAATCACCTAGCGCTAAAGTTACCCATGGAACTTCAGTACCGTAAAATGCAATTGAGAAAAATAAAACTGTATCAATTGCAGATGAAATGATTGATGATAAAAATGGAGGTATAAACCATAACTTATGATCTCTTAATTTATTGAAAATATTTGCATCTAGCAATTGAGCAATTAAAAAAGCTGTTCCTGATCCAATAACAATTCTAAGGGAAATTAAATTAAATTCACTGATTGAAAAAAATAAAGAAATTAAGACTCCCCAAACAAAACCTACATGAATTACTCTTTTGGTGAAACTGATCCCATGGAGTCTATTTGCTAAATCGGTAACTAAAAAAGCAACTGGATATGTGAAAGCTCCCCAAGTTAAAACATCATTAAGATTTAAAAAATTAAATGGAAATTGAACTAAATAGTTAGATGCCAAAACAATTAGCATCATTGATAGAATGTAAGGTATTAGTTTTTTATTAATCAATTGGCTTTGGCTTTTGTTTTAACCATTAGAGCTTTCTTTAATTTTTTTATTCTTGGTGCTAAATTTTTATTTTTTGCTCTAATTAAAAACTGATCAAGACCACCTCTAAAATCAACAGCTTTTAAAGCTCTTGTTGAAATTTTCAAACTAACATTCTTTTTTAACAACTCACTTTTAAGAGAAACTTTTTTTAGATTAGGAAAAAACTTTCTTTTAGTTTTGTTATTAGCGTGAGACACTTTATGTCCACTCATCGGTCTTTTACCAGTTAATTCGCATATATTTGCCATAGGTGGACAGGATATATTTCCTTAAAATGTTTTGGTCAAGGTGTTTTTAGAGCCATTTTATGCGCCCTCTCCGTTTGACAATTAATAATTAGAGGCATAATTGTAATTAAATAATAAACAATGTTAAATGTTTGATTTTTACTTACCGATTGCTGAAGTAACAATTAATATTCCATTATTACTACTAATTAGTGCCGCCGTGGGTTTTTTAACAGGTTTACTTGGAATTGGAGGCGGATTCCTAATGACACCTATATTAATTTTTTTAGGAATATCTCCTGTATATGCAGTTGCAAATGGAGCAAATAATATCTTGGCTGCATCAGTATCTGGGTCATTAGCCCATTATTTTAAAAATCATATTGATGTAAAAATGGGAGTTTTAATTTTAGTCGGTGGTCTAATAGGATCAATCATAGGTGTTGAAATTTTTATTTTCTTTTTAAAAAAAGGGACAATTAACAGTCTGATATCTATTTCATATTTCATATTACTAAGCTCGATAGGACTAATGATGTTTTATGAAAGCTTGAGTGAAATGAGAAGAATTAGAAAAAAAAAATTCATTAAAAGAAGAATGCATCAACATTATTGGATACACAATTTACCCTTTAAAGTAAGAATTCATGCTTCAAAGTTATATATTAGTGCCATTGGTCCAATATTTTTTGGAATACTTATCGGTCTGATATCATCATTGCTTGGTGTAGGAGGAGGTTTTATCCTCGTTCCAATCCTAATTTATATAATCGGTATGCCAGCCAAACTCGTTCCAGGTACATCACTTTTTGCAATGATATTTGTTATGATCATAGTAACTTTGCTTCATGCAATAGCAAACTATACTATCGATATTTATCTTGTATTCATATTAGCGCTTGGCTCTGTCGTTGGTGCGCAACTAGGTTCAATTATAAGCAGTAAACTCGCTGGTGAAGAATTAAGAGGTTTACTTTCAATTTTAATTTTAACATTTGGTTTTAAATTTGGTTATGATTTATTCTTTTCTAAAATTTTGCCATCAATGAATATTGCTAGCACTATTTCTCCAGAATTTAATAGTTTTACAAATTTAGTTATAAATGTTTCACTCAATTATCCAGTAATCTATGGAATAGCATCAGTAAGTATAGCCATAATAGTAGGAATTGCAGTTGCATACTCATTTAAAAAAGTGTTGTAATGAATCACTCAAGTTTTGTTAAAACATTATGCTACTCAGGAGCAATTCCTTTTTACATTCTTGCTATTATAAGTTTTATTTACAAGAATTTTTTTATCTTTGATCTTTTCTCGATTTATTCTTTAGTAATTTTAAGTTTTTTATTTGGTTCAAGTTGGTTGATGATTGTTTTTTTTGAAAAAGAAAATGTTTCGAAAAAATTAATTTTTTTCATTTTAATCACACCTGTATTACTAATTTTTGTAGAAATATTTATCCAAATACAAATTAAATTATTTATTTACTCATTGTGTTTTTTTGGGATCTATCTAATTGATAACAAATATCTTAAAGACTTAGACTATTTAAAAATTCGAAAAAACTTAACATTGCAAGTTATATTGAGTCACATGCTAATTTTAATTAGCATTTATACCGACAGCTTCTGAAATATTTTTTAAACCATCTTGTTTTAAGAGTTCAACTAATTCTTTATTAATATTAGAAGCTACATAAGGGCCTTTAAAAACCATAGAAGTATAAAGTTGTACTAAATTTGCCCCACATTTAATTTTTTCATAAGCCGTTTTTCCATCATTTACTCCACCTACGCCAATGATAGGAATTTTGCCTCTTAAATTTTTATAAAAATTTAGAATAACTTTGTTCGAAACTAAGTTTATTGGGCTACCAGATAAGCCGCCAGATTCTATTTTGTGTTCATCTAATAAATCTTCTTTTCCTTCCACAGAAGTATTTGCTAAAATTAGACCATCAATTTTTTTATCTAAAAAAATTTCAGATAAATTATTAATTTCTGAAATGTCAATATTGGGTGATAGTTTAAATATAATAGGTTTTATTTTTTCTTTTTGAGTTCTAAAGTTTAGTATTGCATCAATTAAATTAATAATTTTTTCTTTATCATGCATTGATCTTAAATTTGGTGTATTCGGAGATGAAATATTAATTGCTATATAATCAGCTTGATCATAAAATTTTTCTAAACATATTAGGTAGTCATCATTTTTAGAGGCGTTTTCTTTATTGGGTCCAATATTAATACCCAGAATTCCATTATTCAAATTATTAGCAATACGATTAAAAATTCTCTCCATGCCTTCGTTTGGAAAACCAAGCCTGTTAATAATAGCTTTATCTTGATTTAATCTAAATACTCTTGGCTTTGAATTTCCCTCTTGAGGTTTTGGTGTAACTGTACCAACTTCTGTATAACCAAAGCCTAATTTGTAGATAGCGTTATAAACCTCTGCATTTTTATCAAATCCAGCTGCAAGCCCTACAGGATTTTCAAACTCAATACCAAAAACTTCAGACTTCAATTTTTCATGAGGTTTAAATTTGAATAAATCAAATGGAATTATATTTGTTTTTAAAAATTTAATTGCTAATTGATGTGCAACTTCTGGATCGGTTTGTTTTAAAAATGAGTTAAAAATATCATAAAACATTCTATCTTTTTAAACTGTCCTCTAGTAATTTAATAGTTTCTTCACGTCCAAAAAAGCTAATAAATGAACCCATCCTTGGTCCTTGCTCATCTCCAAATACAATTTCATAAATTGCTTTAAACCAATCTCTTAATTTTTCTTTTGGATAATAATTTTTTCCAACTGTAAAAACTTCAGTTTGTATCTCTGAGGGGTCTTTCCCATCTGGCATTTTTTTTAAGACTTCAATTAAATCTAATATTGCTTTTTTCTCGTTTTCATTTGCTGGCCTATATTTTTTTAAAGGCTTTACAATGTCATTAAAATATTGAATTGCATTTTTAGTTAATTTTTGAAGTATAGGATGATCTTCTTTAACAATATTTGAACTATAGTTATTTATAAACTTCCACAAAACTTCTTCATTTTCAGCATTACTTGCGCTGACTAAATTCAAAAGTACACCAAAGGAAATTACATTCTTTTCTTTAGGGGGAGAACCATTGTGAACGTGCCATACTGGATTNCCTAATTGCTCTTTGATTTCTTGACCGTCAAATTTNTCTAGAAANGTNAAATATTCATCTACTGCTTTAGGAATAACTTGCGGATAGAGTTTTTTAGCTCTTTGTGGATTTTGATACATNTATAATGCTAAGCTTTCTTGNGTCGCGTATTTTAACCACTCTTCAATAGTAATTCCGTTGCCTTTTGATTTTGAAATNTTCTCTCCTTTTTCATCTAAAAANAATTCATAAGCAAAACCNTTTGGGNTTGNGCTTCCTAATGTTTTACAAATTTGACCTGANAGTTCTGCACTTGGAATTAAATCTTTTCCATACATTTCAAAATCAACTTTAAGTGCTGACCATCGCATTGCCCAATCAACTTTCCATTGTAACTTACAAGCACCATCAGTAACTTTGGTTTTAAATTTCTTTCCATTGTTATCAAAAACTACCTCATTTTGTTTTTCATCAATCTCAACAATTGGTATTTCTAAAACTTTGCCAGTATCTGGACAGATNGGNAGAAANGGGCTGTACGTTTTCTTTCTATCACTNCCAAGTGTTGGTAAAATGATATTCATNATCTTTTCANAATTTTTTAAAACATTGATTAGTTCATTGTTAAATTCACCNGTCTTATACATTTGAGTTGAGCTTTTGAATTCGTAACTAAAATTAAATTTATCTAAAAAAGTTTTTAACATTGCGTTGTTATGCTCACCAAAACTTGAAAATTTTTCAAAAGGATCTGGAACTACAGTTAAAGGTTTATTTAAATTTTTTTCTAATAAGTCACTATTAGGAATATTTTCTGGAACTTTTCTAAGTCCATCCATATCATCTGAAAATGTAAATAATTTTATTGGAATATCAGAAATTTTTTTAAATGCCTGAATGACCATAGTTGTTCTACAAACTTCTCCAAAAGTTCCAATATGAGGTAATCCACTTGGACCATACCCGGTTTGNAATAAGACATGACCTTTCTTTTCTAATGCTTTTCCTTTTCTTTTAAGAATTGCTCTTGCTTCAACAAATGGCCATGCATTGGAGTTTAAATATTCTGAACNCATAAGTATTTTGTTTATAGGCTAAAATTAGCTTTTTTCAAATTACAAACATTTCAAAAGTTGTCTAAAAAAAATATTAATATAATTTCATTTTAACTGCTTCGAAATGAATTCTGGATTAAAAACTACTTTCCTGATTATCGGATATCTAATTATAATCTTATCTGGTTTCATGATTATTCCTCACATTGTTGAAATGACAATTGGTGATAAATCGCAACACTTTCTNGTAACTGGAATTTTGTCAGCATTTATTGGAACGCTATTAGTANTAATAAGCCAAACCAAAGATAGATCTTTGAATGTCCAACAAGCTTTTTTAATGACAAATCTTGCCTGGTTATCTATTTGTTTTTTTGGGGCTATACCTCTATATTTTTCATCACTTGATTTAACTTTTACAGATGCATTTTTTGAAAGTGTATCTGGTATCACCACAACAGGATCTACAATACTGCCAGATATTGAAAGAGCTTCAAAGGGAATTTTGGTTTGGAGATCATTNCTTCAATGGCTTGGAGGGATTGGTATTATTGTTATGGCGATTACTATTTTGCCGTTGTTAAATATTGGAGGAATGCAGTTATTTAGATCTGAAGGTATGGAGGTTGAAAAAGTAGTTCCAAAGGTGACTGAAATTGCTTTATCAATCACAAAAATTTATATTTTCATTACCATCTTATGTTCTTTGGCTTANTGGCTTGCTGGCATGAATGTTTTTGATTCAATAAATCATGCTCTTACAACAGTATCAACTGGTGGTTACTCTACTCACAGTCAATCTATCGGTTACTTTAATAGTTCACTAATAGAAGTGGTTGCTATCATATTTATTATTACAGGGAGTGTACCTTTTTTAGCTTACATAAAATTTACAAGGGGAAATTTGTTTGTATTTTTTAAAGATAAACAAATAATAGGTTTTTTTTTAATTTTAGTTGGATCAATTTTAATCATCACAGTTCACTCATACGTAAATAGAAGTGATGCTTTAATTTTAGCACTAAGAGATGCAGCGTTTAATGTAACATCTATTATAACAGGAACTGGGTATACAACTAAAGATTTTAGTGCATGGGGAAACTTTTCTGTTTTTTTCTTTTTAGTTTTAATGTTTGTGGGTGGTTGCTCTGCTTCAACAACTTGCGGAATAAAAGTTTTTAGATTTCAAATTATTTTATCTTTTATTGATCAACAGGTTAAAAAAATATTTTACCCAAATGGGGTATTCCCAATAAAATACAACAATCAAAATATTAATGATCAATTTTTAACTTCGGTTCTTGCTTTTGTTTGTCTCTACATATTTATATTCTTTATTTTAACACTTTTACTATCGCTTACTGGATTAGATTTAATTACTTCTGTTTCAGCGGCTGCAACCTCAATTTCAAACGTGGGGCCAGGCCTTGGTCATGTTATTGGACCAGATGGAAATTTTTTTATATTATCTGATAGTGCAAAGTGGCTTTTAAGTTTAGGGATGCTGCTTGGTAGGCTAGAGTTACTTACTGTTTTAGTTTTATTTTTACCTGCTTTTTGGAGAAATTAATCTGACAAGCACCAATCAATAATTGCCTTTTGACCGTGCAATCTATTTTCTGCTTGCTGCCATACTAAAGATTGTTTCCCATCAATAACAGAAGAGGTAACCTCTTCTTCTCTTGCTGCTGGTAATACATGAAGGTAAATTGAATCTGGTTTTGCAAGGCTCATTAGTTCATCATTAACCTGGAATTGTTTCAAATCACTCTTTTTCTTTTTAATATCACCTTGATCACCCATCGAAACCCACTTATCAGACATAATGCAATCAGTTCCAGATACACCTTTTTTTGCATCATGATAGAGGTTAATTTTTCCACCTTGATTTTCTGCCCAATCTAAAACTTTTTTTGATGGTAAGTAATTTTTTGGAACACAAATATTAAGTTCAAAATCAAATTGTACTGCTGCTTCTATTGCAGAATTCGTAACGTTATTTCCATCTCCAACCCAAGCAACTTTAGCTCCTTTAATTGAGCCTTTTTGTTCTTCAAATGTCATCACGTCACTTAAAAGCTGACATGGATGACTTGAATTTGTTAAACCATTAATAAGAGGAACTGTTAAAAGTTTTGACAAATCAATTAATGTCTGGTGCTCAAAAGTTCTAAACATTAAAATGTCAGAAAACCCTGAAATCACTTTCGCAGTATCTTGTACACTTTCTTCGCCTTTTCCAAGATGCATATCATTAGCATTCATTACAATTGTCTCGCCACCTAACTGTCTCATTGCAAGATCAAATGAAAGTCTTGTTCTAGTTGAAGGTTTTTCAAAAACCATTAGCAATAATTTATCTTTACCATTCGATGGTTCTGATACGACTACTTTGCCTTCTTTGCTTTGTTTTGCTTTTCTTCTTTTTGCTTCAGAAAGAATATGATGCAAATCTGATTTTGGAATTAAAGATAAATCTAAAAAATGTTTCATTTTAATTTTTCACACACTTTCTCAATAATTGAAATAGCTTCATCAATTTCTTTTTCTTTAACAATTAAAGGAGGCAATAATCTCACTACATTTTCAGATGCTTTTACAGCTAACATTTTATGCTCAAATAGCTCATTTAAAAATTTAGCATTATCTAATTTAAGTTTTATACCTCTTAATAATCCTTTGCCTCTTACTTCTTCAATAACGCTTGGATACTTTTCTATTAGTTTTAAAAGCTGAGCTTCAAAATATTTTCCAATTTTAACAACATTTTCTAAAAACCCCTTTTCTAAAATAATATCTAAAACTGCATTCCCTACACTCATTGCCAGTGGGTTGCCTCCAAATGTAGAACCATGATTTCCAGGTTTCATTCCACTTCCTGCTTTTTTATTAACTAAACAAGCGCCCACGGGGAAACCCCCGCCAATCCCTTTGGCAATAGGAACTATATCAGGCTCAATTCCTGCCCAATCAAAAGCAAAAAATTTTCCTGATCTTCCAATTCCACATTGAACTTCATCTAAAATTAATAAAAGATCATGTTCATCACACAATTTTCTTAGTCCTTGTAAACATTGATCTGGAATAATTTTTATTCCACCCTCGCCCAAAATGGTCTCAACCATAATAGCTGCTGTATTTTTGTTAATTGCTTTTTTTAAAGCTTCATGATCTCCAAAATCTACTTGATCAAAACCTTCAACTTTTGGCTCAAAACCTTTGATATGATCAGGATTGTTTGCAGCAAATAAAGAAGCTAACGTTCTTCCATGAAAGGCCCCTTTAAAAGTTATAATTCTATTTTTTTCAGGCTGACCTTTTTCAAAAAAATATTTTCTAGCAATTTTAATACTTGCTTCAGTTGCTTCTGCACCTGAATTCATAAATATAACGTAATCTGCAAAAGTATTTTCAACCAATCTTTGAGCAAGTTTTTCTTGTTCTGGAATTTCAAAAGCATTTGAAACATGCCATAATTTTGCAGCTTGTTCTTGTACAGTTTTAACAAGGTGATCATGGCAATGACCCAATGCATTTACAGCAATACCAGATACAAAATCTAGATATTTGTCATTAGATGCGGAAAACAAATAACAACCTTTTCCATGAGAAAAAGATACCGGTCTTCTTGCATATGTTCCAAGAATTGCACTCATAATTATTAAGCTTTAATTTTATAACCCTTTTTAAAAAGAAGATAACATAAACCAATTAAAATCATGTTACAAATAAACAAAATTAGCATTCCAAAATAAGCATTAGAATCTGATTGGCCTAAAAATCCGTATCTGAAACCATCAATAATATAAAATAATGGATTAAATTGACTAATCGTATGAATGGGACCTTCTAATCTATTTATTGAAAAAAACGTTCCAGATAAAAATGATAATGGGACAACAATAAAATTTGTAACAGCTGCCATATTATCAAATTTTTCAGCCCATAGACCTGCAATAAATCCAAGTGCTGCCAGTAAGCAAGAACCTAGAATACCAAAAACTATAACATAAAAAATATGTGCAAATGGAACTTTAATAAAAAACAATGATACCAAGATTGAGGAAAAACCAACGACCAAACCTCTGGTTACACCACCTAAAATTAAAGAAAATGTTACTTCACCAGCTGATAATGGAGGGAATAAAATATCAACGATATTTCCCTGAACCTTGGAAATCATTAGAGAAGAAGACGTATTTGCAAAAGCATTTTGCATAATTTGCATTGCAATTAATCCTGGGACTAAAAATACAGTAAACTTATGTCCAAGCACATCAGTTCTTTCAGAACCTATGGCCAAACTGAATACGGCTAAAAATAATAATAAAGTAACAATAGGTGAAACAATGGTTTGTACCCACACTTTAAAAAATCTCTGAACTTCTTTTAAATATAAAGTGTAAAAACCAACCCAGTTCACATAACCAAATCTTCTTACACCGATCTTATATTTGTATTGAATAGTGCTCATGACTTCTAATTATCAGTTAATTTATAAAAAGGCTTAAAAAATGTGGATATATAAGGTTTTTTCAAAAAAAGGGCATTTTTACTACATTTTTTCATCAACATCTTGTGTTTAATTAAATTGAGTATGCAAGATATGGTTAATATAACACCTGACATGGCTTGGACAGACGAAAAAACAGAACAGCTTAAAAAACTTTGGGCGGAAGGTCATACAGCCAGTCAAATCGCAAGAATGCTAGGTGATGATATTTCAAGAAATGCAGTCATTGGAAAAGCTCACCGTTTAAATCTTGCAGGAAGAACTCAATCAAGAATGATTTCATCTCCGAGAATTAATAACACTCAGTATCAACAAAAAAAAGGTCCAGTTCAAAGAAGAACGAGAAGACCTAGAGGTCTAAGAGCTATAGTGATTGAAAAAGATTTTGAACCTGAAAATCCAGTGAGTTTAGAAAACTTAACCGATAAAACTTGCAGATGGCCGATTGGTCATCCTGATGAAAAGGACTTTTATTTCTGCGGAAGAACTCCTATGGATGAAAGAATTTACTGTAAACTTCACGTTCTTCACGCATATCAACCTCGCGGACAAAGAACTGAGGAGGCCCAAAAAACAGTTGGAGAGGTTCCAGGCTTCATGCAGAAAAAAGTAAAAAGTGCTTAAGTAAAGGCTTATTTGGGTTCATTTATCCACTTAACCTTTAAGTGGGTTAGTTTCCCAATTTATTTATTTAGTCGGCCTTGTTTAGTTTTTGCAAATTTACGATTAATTCTCCATCGTTGGTCATCTCTTACAATATAACCACAACAATTTTTTGATCCGCATTTGCANGGAAATTGCCTAAAATCTTTATCATATCCAAACCCATAATCATAAGAAAGCTCATCTCCTTTTTTAATATCTTGNGTGGCTATAATCCAAATTTTTCCTTTAATAATATCAACTTCACAATTTGGATCACACGTATGATTAATATATTTTGCTGTATTAGACTTAGTATCTCCATCGAGAACAGTTTTTTTATTTAGTGTAAATAAATAGATCGCTTTGGAATTATCAAACCGATCATCTTCCTCAACTTGTTTATGAGTATATTTCTTACCCTTATACTCAATAACTTTATCACCCTTCCTAAAATCCTGTCCTGCAAAAAGGCCCCAATTATTTATTCCTGATTTTTTTCTTATAAATTTTGGCATTTAACAAATCTGTAACAAATCCATAATAGTTTGGAGCTATGAAAAAANTACTATTTCTTTGTACAGGGAACTCTGCAAGATCTATTATATCAGAATGTCTATTAAATCAAATTGGAGNTGGTNAATTTAGAGCTCACAGTGCAGGGTCAAAACCAACGGGTAAAGTCAATCCATTCACAATCAANGTTTTAAAAAAAAATAATATCGATTATAAAAATGTTTCAAGTAAAAGTTGGAATACTTTTTCTAATATAAAATTTCATACTGTTGTTACAGTTTGTAATAACGCAGTAAATGAAACATGCCCTATTTATCCTGGATCGCCAAATAAATTACATTGGGATCTAGAAGACCCCGCTGCTTTTAATGGAAATGATGAAGAAAAATTAAATGAATTTCAAAGAATATTTGATCAAATTCATGAACGTATTAAAAAGGAGTTTCTTAATACATGAAACATGTAGATAAATATGTATCAGAGTTTTTAGGTACATTAATATTATTACTTGCAATTGTTGGGTCAGGCATGATGGGGCAAGCTATGACTCAAAATGAAGCAGTTGTTCTGTTGGCAAACTCATTAGCAATTGGTTTCACTCTTGTTTTTTTAATTATTACTTTTGGAAAAAGATCTGGTGCCCATTTTAACCCTGCAGTCACATTAGTAATGTTACTACTTGGAAATATTAAACTAAAGAGATCTGCCATTTATATTTTTATGCAAATTTTAGGTGCGTGCACAGGCGTAATTATTGCAAACATTATTTTTGGCTATGATGTAGTCGAGCTATCTACAAAGTATCGTAGTGGAAATCATATCCTATTTTCTGAATTAATATCAACATTTGGACTACTAATGATTATTCTACTTAATCAAAAAAACAAAACAGAAATTATAGCTGGTTTAGTAGGATTATATATTGGAGCAGCGATTTGGTTTATGTCATCAACTGCTTTTGCAAATCCAGCAGTTTCTATTGCTAGATCTCTGACCAATACTTTCACTGGCATACATTATTCAAACATAATTTACTTCGTGATTGCTCAATTATTAGGTGCAATTTTATGTATGATTGTCCTTAAAAGAATTTACAAAATTTAAATTTATTATAAGATAATAGATATTTTAAAATGGGGACATAAATGAAAAAAAAAATAAAAAAACAAGAGAACAAAAAACAAAAAGTTTTAAAAACAGTTAGCAAACTTAAAAGTAAGATTGCAGCTCAAGAAAAAAAGATTTCTAAAATTGAAGTAAAAATAGCTAAGCTAGAAAAAAAGGCAGCTGAAAAAAAAGCAAAAAAACAAGCTAAGTCCGCTTCTGCACAAACATTTACAACATCATTAAATAATTAATTTTTAAGAGTAAAGAATTTTGAAGTCCGAGTCCATTTCTCTGGATAAGGACTTCAATCTTTTTTGAACACTTTTTGTTACAATCTGACTATGCTGATTTGGAACTGAAAATATAATTGTATTACCTTTTTTGGTTAAAGATAAATTATCTAAAAAGATAGTAGATATTGCAGCTATACCTGAGGCTAAACGTAATGCTGCACCAACTTGCCTGGCTATCAAAATTTCATTGTTCGATAAAAGGCTTACATAATCTCTATCTGGATAATATTTGACTGAACAGTGTCTCCAGAATCCAGCCAAGGCTATCTTTATTCTATCGCTATGACTTAACGATAAAGCAGGTGTGTTTAGTATCTGAGCAAATACAAGCTCTGCTTTTTGATATGCCCCAAGCCCCCAATCCATATTACTTAACGAACACGTGGGTTTTAATAATCTAGTAGGAAAGTTTTCATTATCACTAAAAATATCTTTTATGAAATTGTAATATTTTAAATAATTTTCTCCATAATCACCTGTTCTAAATGCTGAATATTCAATAAAATTATCCAAAAGATCTTGCTCAGTGAGTTTGTAACCTGACTTGGTTATTAATGTTCCTTCTCTCACTCCTGAAATTGAACATAGCAATTTTTCGGGAGCAGTAAGAAGCAATAATTGCTTTAAAATGTTTGTAGCAATAGGAACATAGTTAGTTCTTGATTTTGTAATTTGATCAACTTTAAGAGAAGATAGTTTTTTTTTATCATCGAGTCTATGACATAAGCTTAAAGCGTCTTCCCCAGTCAGCTGATATTGATGCAAAACATTAAGTGGATATTTTTTTAAAAATATATCTGCTTTCAATAAAGTTCTCCAAACCCCACCCACAACATACAAATTTTTTACTTTAGTTTTTTTTAACCAATTGACACTTGATAAATTTTCACTGATGATATCACTAATTTTTTTTGATTTCTTTTTCTTTGGTCTATTAAATAATCTCAATATACCAATGGGCAAAGAGGCCTTTTTTTCAATTACTCCATTTTTAACTTTTGCAAGCTCTAAACTTCCTCCTCCAAGGTCAGCAACAATACCATTAACTTTTTCAAAACCTAAGATTACACCAAGAGCTGAACGTTCTGCTTCTTGCTCTCCGGTTAATACTTCTATCTCATTGTCAAATATTTTCTCAACAACACTTTTAAAATAAGGACCATCTTTGGCATCACGTACAGCTGCTGTTGCAAAAATATTTACACTGTTTACCTTTGAGTTATTTAAAATATTTTTAAATCTTTCTAAGACACTAATAGAATATTGAACACCTAAAGGATCCAGCTTTCCTGTAAGCTCTAGTGAATTACCAAGCGAACAAACTGCTTTTTCATTAAATATTGGAATTTGTGATTTTTCAAAATCTTCATAGATTAACATCCTGATAGAGTTTGAACCCAAGTCAATAACAGCTTCTCTTTTTGCAGAAAAAATTTTTTGTTTAATTACTTTTTGAAGCAACATTTATATTTTTAAATTCATTATTTCTTCTTTGATAATTGATTTGCCCTGACCAGACAAGCTTGGATTTTTCATGAAATATTCATGTGCTGAAAATGTGTCTTCACCTGCTTTTAATAGTTTATAATATTTTTTATCTTTTAACGCCCAGCTCAACTTTATATCCTTAAAATTTGCCATCATAATTTGATCTAAAACCTGGGCGTGTACTGTTTCATTTTTTATTGTCAGCATGATCTCTAATCTGCGATCTAAATTTCGCGGCATTAAATCAGCTGAAGAAATAAAAACTTTATTATGTCTTGACGGCATTTGTTCACCATTTGCAAAACAGTAAATTCTTGAGTGCTCTAAAAATCTTCCTACAATACTTTTAACATAAATATTTTCTGACAATTTTTTTATACCAGGTTTTAAACAACAAATTCCCCTAACAAATAAATGAATTTTAACACCATGCTTTGAGGCTGTATAAAATCTATCTATAATTTTAGGATCTACTAATGAATTCATTTTTGCCCAAATTTCTGCAGGTTTTCCAAATTTTGCATTTTCAATTTCATTATCAATTAAATCATTTAATTTCGACCTCAAAAATTTTGGAGCAAGTATCACATTTTCTAATTCTCCAGGATCTCCATAACCGGTTACAAAATTAAAAAACTTTTCAATATCATTTGCATAACTTGGGTCAGCACTAAATAATGATAAGTCTGTATAAATTTTAGCGTTTACGGGGTGGTAATTTCCAGTTCCTATATGAACGTATTTATTTAAAGTTCCATTTTCTAATCTTACAACTAAACTTGATTTGGCGTGCGTTTTCAAATGAACAAAACCATAAACAACTTGAACACCAGATTTTTCTAAAGATTTAGCTAAACTTATATTAGCTTCTTCATCAAATCTTGCTTTGATTTCAACTATTGCAGTAACTGACTTTCCATTTTCTGCTGCAGTTTTAAGAGCTTTTACAATAGGCGAGTCTAGGGTTGTTCTGTACAAAGTCTGTTTGATTGCTTGAACATTTGAATCATTTGCCGCTTGATTTAAAAATTGTATGACTGCATCAAAAGTTTCATACGGATGGTGTACGATCATATCCTTAGATTTAATTGCTTTAAAATAGTCACCATCAAACTGATTTACTCTTTCAACTTGTCTTGGATTAAATTTTTTAAAATAAAACTCCTTTTTGCCCGCAACAATAATTTGAGAAATTTCGTGAGTACCAACAAATTCTTCTATCTCATCTACAGTGTCTTCGTCTGCTTTAATTTTTTTTATTAAGAATTTTTTCAAATGACGTTCGGATCCTTTCCTTAATTCTAACCTAACAATTCTACCTCTTTTTCTTTTTTTTAAAGCTTTCTCATAAAAAACTACGAGATCCTCCGCTTCATCTTCAACCTCAATATCACTATCTCTTGTTACACGTGCGGATATATAACTTTTAATTTCATAACCTGGAAAAAGTTTTGAAGCATAGGAACTTACGGTCTCTTCTAATGATACATAATTTTTTACTGCTTCAACATTACTGACATTGTAAAATCTCTTTAAATTCTTAGGTAAAATAATGATTGAATAAATTGATCTTTTTTTTCCTTTTTTTTGCATTTCCATAAGCAAAAAATGCCCTTGATTAAATAAAAATGGGAAAGGATGTGAAGGATCAATGGCCTGAGGTGTTAAAACTGGTGCTATATTTGAATTAAAAATATTTAATAAATTTGTCTTTTCATCCTGATTAAGTTCATCAAAACTTTTAAAAAATATTCTTTGTTTAGATAGCTCTTTTTTTAATCTTGACCAAATAAAATTTGATTTTTTTAATAGTTCTGATGATTTATTTTTAATTTTTTTTAATTGTTCTTTTGGAGATAGACCATCAATTGTTTCGTGTTTGATTTTTTCTTTAAGTTGAGCATAAACTCCTGCTACTCGCACCATATAAAATTCATCTAAATTATTTGATGCAATAGATAAAAATCTTACCCTCTCAAAAAGCGGTAAATCTGTATTTCCTGCCTCTGATAAAACTCTCGAATTGAATTCTAACCATGATAATTCTCTATTATTGTATCTGCTTGTCATAAAAATTTAATTAAATAATAATATATATTAGATATGTTAAATTTATATGTCATGCGACATGCAAAATCTAGTTGGGAAGATCCTGAATTATCTGATTATCAAAGACCGCTAAACAAAAGAGGTAAGCATAATGCAAAATTGATGAGAAAAATTATGAAAAATAAGGGTATGTTTTTTGACTTTGCTTATATCTCCGGATCTCAAAGAACAGTTGAGACATATAAATATATCAAAGATTTAAATTTAAAGAAAAAAAAAATAAAAAAAGATCATTATTTAGCTACACCAAAATTTTTATTAAAGTCCATTCAATCTATAAAAGATAAATATAAAAGTGCTTTAATTCTAAACCATGAACCAACTGTTAAAGATTTAACTCAACAACTGTGCTCAAATTTAAATGAACATGGAGAACTTTTGACCGATAAATTCAGTACAGCGGCAATTGCAACAATAATATTTAGAAAAAAATCTTGGAATGATATTAAGTTTGGTGATGGATTACTTGATGGATTTATTAAACCCAAAGATTTTTACTGACTATCTAAAGCGTAACCTGCTGACCTTACAGTTCTGATTAAATCATCTTGATTGTCTAAATTAATTGCTTTTCTCAATCTTCTAATATGAACATCAACGGTACGGCTTTCTACATATATCTCATTGCCCCAGACCTGGTTAAGTAATTGTTCTCTAGAATAAACACGCATTGGATTTTTAATAAAAAAGTTTAACAAATTGTATTCTGTAGGGCCTAATTTAATTTCTTTATCACCTCGGTAAACTCTTCTAGCTAGTCGATCAATTTTAATATTTTTAAATGAAGCAATATCTTCAGTTAACGAAGGTTTTACTCTTTTTAATAAAGCTTGGATTCTTAATATAAGCTCTTTTGTACTAAAGGGTTTGGTGACATAATCATCTGCTCCAGTTTCAAAGCCTCGAATTTTATCTGCCTCTTCTGATTTTGCAGTTAGCATAATTACAGGTATTGATTTTAACTTTGCGTCTTTTTTTATTTGTTTACAAATATCAATTCCAGATAAATCTGGAAGCATCCAATCTAATAACACTAAATCTGGAAGGCTTTTTTTTATTTGATCGAACCCCTCTTCTCCTGTTTCGGAAGTATGCACTTTAAAACCTTCTTTTTCCAAATTATATTGAATTAAGGTCGATATAGATTTTTCATCTTCAACAACTAAAATTGTTGCGCTCATAAAAATTTATTGACCAGATACTATATCCGATTCTCCTTTAGGTCTATCACCTTCCAAATAATCACCTGTAACCAAAAAATAAACGGTTTCTGCAATATTCGTTGCGTGATCGCCAATTCTTTCTAAATTTTTAGACATAAACATCATTTGAGAACATGCTGCTGCACCACTACCATCACTAGATTTTTCTATGCACTTTAAAATTGAGTTCATACAAATATCAACTAAAGTATCAATCTCTTCATCTGCATACCAAACCTGCTCAGCTAATTTAGCATCGCGATTTAAGAATGCGTCTAAAACAAATTTAACATTTTTTTGAACTTTTACAGATGCTGCGCTAAAATTTTTATTTATATCATCAACTATATTTTGATCTAAATGACGTGATCGCTTTGCAATGTTTTTAGATAAATCACCAATTCGCTCTAAATCAGAAGAAATCTTCATTGCAGATACTGTCTCTCTTAAGTCAATAGCAAGAGGTTGACGCATAGTAAGAAGATTAACAACCTGTTGTTCGATACTTTTTTCTAGATCATCAATTCTGTCATCTTTTCCAACAATTGCATCTGCAAATCCTTGGTCTTGCTTTAATGCAGCTTCAGTAGCATCTTTAATTTGTCTTTCTGCAAGTGAGCCCATCTTTGCAATGGTATTTTTGAGTATACTTAATTGTTCATCATATGATTTTACGATATGTTCATTCATAATTTTAACCAAACCTTCCTGTTATATAATCTTGTGTCATTTGGTTCTCTGGATTTTTAAATATTTTGTCCGTAAAATCAAATTCTATTAATTTTCCTAAATGAAAAAAGCCTGTATGCTGAGATACTCTAGCAGCCTGCGCCATGGAATGAGTAACAATGGCTATTGTATATGATGACTTTAAATCATCTATTAAAGTTTCAATTTTAGCAGTTGCAATGGGATCCAGGGCAGAACAAGGCTCATCCATCAAGATAACCTCAGGGTTAATTGAAATAGCTCGAGCTATACATAGTCGTTGTTGCTGACCTCCTGATAATCCTGTTCCTGGCTGATCTAACCGATCCTTTACCTCGTCCCATAAAGCAGCTTTTTTTAAACTTGTTTCAACAATTTCATCCATGTGAGTTTTATCTTTTGCAATTCCATGAATAGTTGGTCCATAAGATATATTTTCATAAATACTTTTTGGAAATGGATTTGGTTTTTGAAAAACCATTCCTACTTTTTCTCTAAGTTGAACAACATCAACGGATTTGTCATAAATATCTTTTCCATCAATTTCTATGTTTCCACTAACTTTACAAATATCAATGACATCATTCATACGATTTAGACATCTAATGAATGTTGATTTTCCGCATCCAGATGGTCCAATTAAAGCTGTTACTTGCTTTTCAGCAACATTTAAATCAACATCAAACAATGCTTGTTTTGGCCCATAAAAAACTGATACTTTTTTAGCGACAATTTTATTACTCATTTTACCATTTCCTTTCAAATTTTTGTCTAGCCCAAACAGCTAGAGAGTTCATAATAATTAAAAAACCAATTAGCAACATGATAGTTGCTGAAGTTTTTTCAACAAATCCTCTCTCTGCAGACTCAGACCATAAATAAATCTGAACAGGAAGAGAAGTTGATGGATCAGTTGGAACACTTGGCACGTCTACCACAAACGCTACCATACCAATTAATAGTAAAGGCGCTGTTTCTCCTAAGGCTTGAGCCAAGCCGATAATAGTTCCAGATAAAGTACCTGGCATAGCGAGTGGAACAACATGATGCATTACAGTTTGAACTCTTGATGCTCCAACAGCAAGTGCACCCTCACGAATTGAAGGGGGAACGGCTTTTAATGATGCCCTGCAAGCAATAATAATGGTTGGCAATGTCATTAAAGACAGCGTAATTCCACCTACTAAAGATGTAGATCTTGGTAGTCCAAAAACACTAAGAAGCATTCCCAATCCTAATAGACCAAAAACAATTGATGGAACAGCTGCTAAATTATTAATATTAATTTCTATAATATCAGTAAAAGTATTTTTTGGAGCAAATTCTTCCAAGTAAACTGCTGCCATTAAAGCAATTGGAAAAGCAATCATTAGACAAATTATAATTGAAAAGAAGGATCCTATAACTGCACCTGCAACACCAGCTATTTCTGGGTCTCTAGAATCTCCGGAAAAGAAAAAGTAATTTCCAAATGCAGTTCCAATTTTTCCTTGCTCTACTAAATTATCGTAAACATTTAATTGAAAATTGTTTAATCTTCTTCTATCTTCTGGGATATCTCTTGGGAAATTTCCTTTATGTAACTGATCTAAATCATCTGAAGCCGTCAGTTCAATTGTAACCTTTTGTCCAAGTAGCTCCGGATTATTTAATAAATAATTTTTTATTTCTGTTTCATAATTTCCACTTAAAAGTGTTTTAACACCTTTTTCTTCTTCATCATTTTTATATGGAAATAGTCCTGTTGCTGCTTTATAGGTTACATCAAAAAATTCAGCCTCTTTGATTTGTTTCAATGTTGGATTTTTCACATCTCCTAGTTCTAAAAGCTCCTTATTAAAATCAACTTCAGTCATAATAGTTGTCTTGATAAAAGCGGTACTTCCTGTGGAAAATACTTTAAATAACAAAAGACATACAAAAAATATGGAGATTGCAATTGCACCGATACCCAAAAACCTAAAACGTTTTTCAGAAGCGTATCTTTTTTTTAACCTTTGTTCTCTAGTCATATTTTTCTCTATATTTTTTTACAATTCTCAGGGCTATGAAATTTAAAATTAATGTTAAAACAAATAGTGTAAGCCCAAGCGCAAAGGCTGATTGGGTTTTGGCACTTGTAAACTCTTGGTCTCCTACTAAAATCATTACAATTTGAGTTGTTATTGTTGTAGTCGCTTCAAGTGGATTGATTGTTAAATTTGCAGCTAAACCTGCCGCCATCACGACAATCATTGTTTCACCTACCGCTCTTGAAACTGCTAAAAGAATTGACCCAACAATTCCTGGTAACGCTGCTGGAAAAACAACTTTTTTTATCGTTTCAGATTTAGTTGCGCCCATCGCATAAGATCCCTCTCTAAGAGATTGTGGAACTGCATTGATTACATCATCAGATAATGATGAAACAAATGGAATAATCATGACGCCCATCACTAAACCTGCGGCTAGAGCACTTTCAGAAGATACCTCTAAACCAATCGAATCTCCAATCACTCTAAAAAATGGACCAACAGTTAAAGCTGCAAAAAAACCATAAACAACAGTTGGCACCCCTGCTAAAATTTCAATAATTGGTTTACCCCATTTTCTTTGCTTTGTTGTTGCGTATTCTGCAAGATAAATTCCCGAGTAAAGACCGATTGGTACAGCAACGCACATTGCGATAAATGCTATAAAGGCTGTTCCCGCAAATAGAGGAACAGCTCCAAAAGCTTCTTTTAAATCCTTGGCTTCTTGCGGAGTTAGATTTGTTGGATCACTTATAAAGGCCTTTTGTGGAGACCATCCTAAACCAAAGAAAAAATCTAATGGATTAATCTTTGAAAAAAATTGAATGGTTTCAAATAATAATGAAAAAATAATTCCTATAGTTGTAAGAATTGCTGCTACAGATGATAAAAAAAGAATAACAGTTAGGGTTTTCTCAACACGTTCTCTTGCATGAACATTTTTATTGATTTGATTATAAGCAAATAAAGATGTTGCAATTATTGCACAAAAAAACAATATAATTTTTGCACCCTGTGAAATTGATAATAAATTTTTATAAGTTATTGCACCAGCCTCGATTCCTTTGGTAATTTGACCAGAAAAATTACCTTGTGCAAAAGATACAATTTGAGAATAAATTAAATTTAATTCATCTTTTGACAATTCGTTAAGTGATGAAATTTGAATTTTATTTTCGATAACATTTTTTAAAATTAAGGGTTCAGAAACTGTCCAAATTGAAATTATAACTAAAGCAGGTAAGGCACACCAAAGTGCTTGATAATATCCATAAAAATGAGGAAGCGCTTTTGGCTCAAATGTCCCATTTGTAGTAACTTTTTTTATTCTTGATTTTCCAAAATAAAAGCTTGTTAAACCAAAAAGAATTAGAGCTAGGATAAGAATTGAATTCAAAGTTTCCTCTTGGTTAACAGTATTTTGAGGGCCTAGTATATAGGCCCTCAATTTAAAAACTAGACTAGTTTAACTTAATTGTTTTAAGTTTAGTTCCAGCAGTTCTTGTCTTTTTGTAAGATTTGCTATCTAGAGGTACTAATCCAATATCAGTTAAATAACCTTTTGGACCCATAGTTCCTTTAGCAGTAAACTCTTTCAAATATTCTTTNATTCCCGGTACAGTTCCAACGTGAGCTTTTTTCACATAGAAAAATAAAGGTCTNGCGATTGGGTACGTGTAATCTTGAATAGATGCTAATGAAGGAAGTTTTCCTTCAACTTTAGTTGCTTTGATTTTATCTTTGTTAGCTACTAAGTANGAAAAACCAAATAAACCAAACATATCTGGATCAGCAGCTAGTTTATTTACGATTAAAGTATCGTTTTCACCAGCTTCTACTGCTAAACCATCTTCTCTAAGCTTAGCACAAGCTTTTTTTGCTTTTTTTCCAGCAGCTGTAAACGCAGCTTTTGCAGCTTTAGAACAACCTTTACCCATTACTAATGAGTTCCAAGCATCTCTAGTTCCAGAAGTTGGTGGAGGTACTAAAATCTTAATACCTTTATTAGGCAAAGACTTATCAATATCGCTCCATTTTTTGTAAGGATTTTTTACTACTTTACCGTTTACATCAACATCGTGAGCTAAAGCTCTCCAAAGTTGCTCTTTGGTAAAGTTCATATCTTTTGCTTTCACTGAATGAGCAAAAGAAATACCGTCGTTACCTACTACGATTTCAACAATATCTTTTACACCATTTTTTGCACAAAGAGCTTTTTCTTTTGACTTGATTGCTCTTGATGCATTAGTGATATCAGGATGTTGTGTTCCAACACCTGCACAAAATAGTTTCATTCCTCCACCAGTTCCAGTCGATTCGATAACTGGAGTTTTAAAACCAGACTTACCAAATTTTTCAGCAACAACAGTTGCATAAGGGTAAACTGTAGATGAACCAACAATTTTGATTTGATCTCTTGCAGAAGCCGCACCAGAAATAGCGATAGCAACTAAAAGAGAAAGTACAAAGTTAAGTTTTTTCATTTTTCTTCCTTTAATTAAAGTTTAAATGTTTGCGTTACTTACGTAATTGTGTTGGCATTAATATTAAGTAATTATTACAGTTTTGTTAAAATGCTCACTGAATAGTTGTATTATGTACAACTTTTATATCGCCTTTTTCCTCTGCTAAATTTCCATTACAAGAAACTGGCAGTACGGCTTTTGAAAGAGCGTATTTGTTTGTAGGTCTTAAAACCACCTCTAGTAAAACCAATTTAACTAAAGATTTTCTGTAATCTTCAGGAAGTGTCCAGGGTTGATTAGAAGGTGGATAAAATTTTTCGACTAAATACGATGCAACTTGAGACTCGGACAGGGAAGACTCTGGCTGACTTCTTAGAAGATTATGTCTTACATCATCAAAAATTTCTCTGCATTTATTGCTCGAACTCAAATAATCATTTTCTCCTAGTCCCGAGCTCATGGGTATAGAGATTGAGGCTNTAACTGCAGTTTTTCTCCAATTATAAATTACAGCCATTTCAACTTCTTCCTTTCTATCACCAATTAAATTGGCTAATAATCTTGAGGTGTACCTGCTAATAATTCGATCAATTGATCTTTCCATATCTCTTTCAAGATTAATGATGCCTAAATCAAGATAGTTCAAAGGACGTTGCATCAAATTTTTAATGACATCTTTTTGATCTGAATTTGAATTATTAGAAAATAAAAGTATTGATAATATTATGAAAACACTAAATTTTTTCATATACTGGTAAATGAACTATAAACTCACTTCCCTCATTAAGTCTACTATTAATTTCCAAGTCTCCTCTATGTTGATTAATAATATGTTTAACTATTGCTAAACCAAGGCCTGTACCCTGAATTAAATTTTTTTTTGCGATTGCTGTGCGATAAAATCTTTCAGTAACGCGGTGTATTTCATCTTTTGGTATACCTATTCCCTCATCCTTTACATGAATACTAAATGATCCTTTGCTAAATTTATTTTGATTAAAATTTATAAATAATTGAACATTTGAGTTATTTTTAGTGTATTTAATTGCGTTATCATACAGGTTTTGGATCACTTCTGAGATTTTATCGTAATCACCACGAACCAATGAAGCTTCTTTATTTTTATTGATTTCAATTCTAACATTCTTTTTTTCAGCAATTTTATTTGGAATTTTCTCTAATCCTTCCAAAATATCGTTTAAGTTAACTTTTTCGCTTGGTTGAATATGTTCTTGCATTTCTATACGACTTAATGACATTAAATCTGAAATTAATACTTCCATTTTTTCCGCTTGTTCCTGCATAATTTTAATGAATTTTTGTTGTGCTTTCGGATCTTCTTTTGCAGCCGTAGATATTGTCTCTAAAAATCCTTTTATAGACACTAGTGGAGTTTTGAGTTCATGACTAACATTAGCAACAAAGTCTGATCTTAATTTTTCTGATTTTTTTACATCTGTATAATCTTTAATAACAATCAAAACATTTCTTTGACTCAAAGGGACAATCGTTAATCTAAAAAAACTATACGTTGGAAGATTAATTTCAAACTCANGATATTCATTCATTCTATTATTTCTTGAATTTTCAATTTTATCTAGAAGTTCAGGTGCCCTAATAAAACTAGACAAATCTTTTCCAACTATATCGCCATAATAATTTTTTGCAGATTGATTTGCTGCAGAAACAGCATTGAATGAATTAATAAATAATATGTAATCTTCAATTTCATTTATTAATTGATTTTCAATATCATCATAGGTGTAGGCTTTGGTTGATACTAAGATTTTTTCATCAGTTTTTTCTTTTACCTTTTTTTGATCTTGGTTTTTAAACATAAAATAAAGTGCGCCGGTATTTGAAATAAATAATATAATTAATGAAATTAAGTCTAATTTTTTTAAAAAAAGTAGAATAATTATTACAAAATAGTTAATGATTAAAATAACTCTCATACTTATTAATCTTTTATATCATTTTGTGAAAAGTCATAATACTGAAACAATACTGTCATTTTACTGAAACCAAATCACTTTAATTACCATTCTATGTCAATTGAACCGTTAACGAAGTTACCTTTTGCAAAAAAAGTTAATATTATAACTTCTGACTTTTTTGCTCCTAGGCTAAATTGTTATTTTGCCGAAAATCAAAAAGATATCAAGGCTGCACAACGGCTACGATATAAAGTTTTTTTTTCAGAACGAGATAAAAAAATTATAAGTTTAAAATATTTTAAAAAAGATTCTGACAAATATGACCAATTTGCAGATCATTTAATAGTTACACATCAAAACGGTAAATTTTCTAAAACGAAAGTCGTTGGAACCTATCGATTGTTAAATAGCAAATCTGCTAAACGATGTGGATTTTACTCAAAACAAGAATTTAATATTGATCAAATGATAAATAATCATGAAAACGATAATTTGTTAGAATTAAGCCGTTCTTGCATTCATAAAAATTTTAGAAAAAAAAATATATTACAATTTATGTGGAAAAAAATTCATCATTATATTTTAGATCATAATATTGATGTCTTATTTGGCATGGCAAGTTTTTTAAATGATAAACCAGATGATATTAAAACAGAGTTAACTTATCTGTATCAGAAATTTCTAATGGAGGAGTCAATTAGAGTTTCAGCATTAGAAAAACACAAAACAGATATGAATATCGCAAATTTAGATAATGTTTCTGAACTATCAATTGTTAAAAATCTACCAACTTTAGTGAAGGCTTATTTAAGATTAGGGGCTAAAATTGGTGATGGAGCTGTGGTTGACCATGTAGTCAAAACAACAGATATTTTTATTTATTTACCTTACAAAAATATTAGCAAGACTTATCTTAAAAAATTTATATAAACTGTAAGAGTGAAATCATTAATAGCTTGGTTATTTGGTTTTTCGTATTTAAAAAAATTGTACCAAAAACATTATGACAATTTTGAATTGAAAAATAATTTTTGGAATAAAACATTAGAACTTTTCAACATAAAATACTCGATTTTAAATACTGAAAAAATTCCTGAAACTGGTCCTGTGATCGTAGTTTGTAACCACCCATTTGGACTAGTAGATGGATTAATTATTGCCGATACTATTTCTAAAAAAAGGAAAGATTACCGAATACTTATTAATGATGAAATATCACAAGTTGNTCTCATAAGACCTTATTTATTTCCTCTAAAACTTGATGAAAAAAGAGAGTCTGTAAAGTTTAATTTAAAATCAAAAAATGATGCCATCCGACATGTTCAAAATGGTGGTGCTTTAATCATTTTTCCATCCGGTGAAGTGGCAACCAAAGAAAAAATATTTGGAAAAGTAATTGAAAAAAAATGGCAATCTATTTTAGGTGCAATAATTAGAAAAACTGAAGCAACAATTTGCCCCGTTTATTTTAATGGTGAAAATAGTTTTTTATTTCACGTATTAGGAATAATACATTACCCATTAAGAAGAATTCTTTTTGCAAAAGAATTAATTAATAAAAAAAATAAATTTTTTAAAGCAGTATGCTTACCTACCCATTATAGTTCTCAATTTATAGGAAAAGGTAACTCTGAAATTTCAAATGAGTTAAGAGAATATACCTTAAAAGGCAAACAATCTTTTAATAATTAGGTGANCAACTGGTTTCAAATATTTTTGCACACTCTTGCCAAGTATATTTTTGTGCTAATGCCTTACATTTTTCTCTATTAATCTTCAATGCTTTAAGGGCTGAAGTTTTTAAATCGTTATCCAAGGCATCAACTTCTGTTCCACCCGTAATGTCAATTGGACCTGGAACTTTAAAGCCGGCTATAGGAAGTCCAGCAGATAGCGCTTCTATTAAAACGATACCAAAAGTGTCAGTTTTGCTTGGGAAAACAAAGACATCGCTAGATGCTAAATAGTTTGCAATATCCTTATCACCCAACATACCTGTAAAGATAACATCAGGATATTTTTTTTTAACTTCATTCATCTGGGGGCCATCACCCACAACAATTTTTGTACCTTCAATATCTAAATCTAAAAATGCTTTAATATTTTTTTCAACGGCTACTCTTCCAACATAAATCCAAACAGGTCCCTTAAAATCTTTAATTTTTATGCCATTTCCAAAAACATCATGCTCAACTCCTCTAGTCCAAACCTTAAGTTGATCTTCATTAAAACCATTTTCAGCCAACTCTTTTTTCATAGTTTGTGTTGTAACCAATATAGATTGTGAATGTTTATGAAAAAATCTCATAAAACGATAAGAAAATTTAATAGGAATTTTTGTCCTTGCATAAACATAATCTGGAAATTTTGTATGATAAGAAGTTGTAAACTTAATATTATTTTTGAGACAATATTTCCTTCCAGAAAAAACCAAGGGGACCCTCAGTTGAAATATGAACAACTTGAGGATTATATTGTTTAATCATTTTATTAATTTTTGGCCATGCATTTAATGCTAATCGAATTTCAGGATACGTTGGCATTGGAACAGTAACAAATTCATTTGGNGTAATATATTTTACTTCATGACCTCGTTTTTGAAGTTGTTGTCCTAGATTATCCATGGTTCTGACTACACCATTTGTTTGTGGATACCAAGCGTCNGTAATAATTAAAATTTTATAAGGACTCACTAAATTTAAGATACAATCCTAATTTTGTCTTGTCTAATCTCTTCAAATTCTTCTTCAACATAAGTATCGGCTAAGATTTCTTTTCTTTTATCTAACCAGTAAATAAGCTCAAACTCTCCATTAAAATGTTCAACTAAAGCTGTGCAACTTTCAACCCAGTCACCACAATTTTTATATTCTACATCTTTCATATTTTCCATCGCAGGATGGTGAATATGACCACAGATAACACCATTTGCTTTTTGTTTTTTTGCAGAGTCAACAACTAACTCTTCGAACTCACTAATAAATTTTACAGCATTTTTAACTTTAAATTTTAAATATTTTGATAAGGACCAATATTCCTTGCCCAAGCGTCTTCTAAAATAATTTAAATACCGATTAAATGCGATTAATCCTTCATAAGCAATAGATCCTAATCTTGATAACCACTTTGCATATCTTATGATTCCGTCAAATTGATCGCCGTGAACGACCCAATATTTTTTTCCATTAATTCCTTCATGAATTAATTGATTTAAAATTTCAACGTTACCAAGATTAATAGGAATAAATTTTCTTAAAATTTCATCGTGATTTCCGGCTACGTAAAAAACTCTCGTACCGTGTCTTGCTTTTCTCAAAATTTTTTGAACAACATCATTNTGCTGTTGAGGCCAATACCATTTATTTTTTAAAGCCCATCCATCAACAATATCGCCAACTAAATATAAATTTTCAGAACGCGTATATTTGATAAATTCTAAAACCATATCTGCCTGACATCCCCTTGTTCCTAAATGAATGTCTGAAATCCAAATAGATTTGTATTGAAGGAGTTTGCCATCAACTGCTTTTAGTATTGTTTTTTTATCTATCATAAACGAATCTCTAGTTTAAGTTGAATCATAATTGTGTTACAGAACTGTTAAAAATTTTTTAAACAAAAAAGACGTAATGAATAAAATAGCAGTTATTTACAACCCAAACGCTGGAAACAGCAAGATTAAAAAGCTTTTACAAATCAAAGAGCNATTAAGTTTAAATAATTCTGTCACCATTTTTGATACTCAAAAACCTGGGGATGCCACGGAAATTGCCAGAAAAGAATATAAAAATTTTGACGTTATTGTTGCTGCAGGTGGTGATGGAACAATCAATGAAGTTATTAATGGAATTGATAAAAATACAAAACTTGGAATTATTCCTCTTGGTACAGCAAATATTTTAGCAATTGAGGCTGGTATTAAAACTGATGTGAAATCAATATGCAAATTAATTGAGGAAGGAAAAACAAGAAAAATTTATGTCTCTAATATTAATAATAAAAAATTTTTTTTAATGGCAGGNGTTGGTTATGATGGAGATATCGTTCATAAGATGCACCCATCTCTTAAAAAAATATTTGGTAAAGCCATGTTTGGTTTACTTGGATTGATCGAATTTTTTANATTAAAAAAGTATCATATTAAAGTTGAAGCAGATTATCATTCAGTATCAGGAAATTGGGTGCTAGTTACAAATGCTAAACACTACGCAGGGCCTTATAAAATTACAAACTCAACAAATATTTTTGAAGACAATATGGTTTGCTATATATTTAGAGATTTAAGTAGACTNGGATTTTTATACTGCATTTTTTTAATCATATTTTATGGCGATCTTAGTAAATCTAAAAAAGTAACTAAATTAATTTCTCAAAATATTAAAATTTCATCACAAGAAAAAATAAATGTTCAATGTGATGGTGAAAAATACGGATCATTACCAGTTGAAATTCATTTTAAATCTGAACCAATTCAATTGATTTCATAAAAAATTAACAATTTAATTTTTAAATTTACTGTATTTTTTATCTAATGCGAGTAATGAAATTTAGTGAATTAGTTATACTCTTTTTGGGTATACCATTAATTTTACTAATCGCCAGAATTAATATTCAGGTTTTATTTGCTGTTATTTTAAGTTGTTTAGCGGTTTGCTTATATTTAAAGTTTAATAAAATAAAGATTGTTAATTATCATAGCAAAAATCCTCAAAATTTAAAATTTGTTTTATTTAGGATTGTATTTGTATCTTTTGTAATTTTAAGTTTTTCTTTTCTTTATGATGAACAAAATTTTTTATCTTTTCCAAGAAAAAACTTTAATATTTATATTTTAGTAATAATATTATATCCNTTTTTAAGCGCTTTGCCTCAAGAAATATTATATAGAAGATTTTTTTTTTGAACGTTATGAAACAACCTTTCCTGGTAAAACAAAATTTATTATCCTAAATGCTATATTTTTCTCTTTAGGTCATATTATTTATTTAAATCCTATAGTTATTTCTTTTACTTTTATTGGCGGTTTAATATTTGCATGGAACTACTATGAACATCGTTCAACCTTTTGGGTAACTCTAGAACATGCCGTGTACGGAAATATAGTTTTTACATCTGGATTAGGCGTGTACTTTTATCATGGCACACTTCAATAATTAATTCACAAGAAATGTTATCAAAAGTAAAACTAGACCAACAATTATAAGTAAAACGGGGACTGCTTTATTAAGAGGTAAATTTGAAAGGCTCATTAAAATTCTTTTGGTAATTGGTTATCAATGGAAAGTGTGCTACCACCTCTTAATGTGATTGCAATCATTATAATCATCCACATCAATGGATATTCGTATCCACCTTTGACCCATAAAAATCCGTTTTGAAAGTGCACAACAAAAGTTGCTACAAACAAAACTCCAACTAACTGTGCAGAAAAAATTCGTGTTAACAAACCAATTGCTACACATATTCCACCAACAAATTCTATAATACCAACGTACCATGCAAAAAAGACAGATGGTTCAATTGAAATAGATGAAAAAAACTTTGCAGTTCTTTCTATTCCACCTTCGTTAAATAATTTTCCATAACCATGAGGGATCATCATGACACCAACTGCTATTCTTATAATTGGATAAGCTAATGGTCCGAATAACTCATACACTGGATCGAGTTTTCGAATGATATATCTTGATGTTCTGCTTACTGGTATCATTTGATTCTCAATGTATATTACAAAAATGATTTGGTCGATAATTTTTACAGTCATTTTAGTAGCTTTAAGTTTAAAAATTCATGGTTTAACGCTGAACTATCTCAGTCAAAACAGAGCTAAAAAGTTTATTTATAAAGACTTTGTAAAAATTTCTGCGTGTTTAATTGGGTCTCATTTAGCCTAAATTATCTTATTCGCTTTCTACTATTATATGTTTTATCAGGCTAACCTTGATCAAAACCTTTTTGAGGGAAATTTATCAGGTAACTTTTTAGATTTTTTTTACTACTCAATAAATTGTTACACAACACTTGGAACAGGAGATATTTTTGCAAATGGGCCAATGCGTATTGCAACAGGTTTAGAAGCATTAATTGGACTAGTTCTTATCGCATGGACTGCAACATTTAAACTGAGTTATTTATTTAAAAAAAAAAATAACTTTAAGACTTTGGAATAAACTTTAAAGCAACACCATTATTACAATATCGTTTGAAAGTTGGTCTTGGGCCATCATTAAAAACATGACCATGGTGACCTTTGCACGTTGCACAGTGGTATTCAGTTCTTGGATATAAAAGTTTGTAATCTGTTTTTGTTTTTAAATTTCCTTTATAAAAATCAAAAAAAGACGGCCATCCTGTGCCAGAGTCATATTTCATCGATGAATGAAAAAGTTTTGTATAACATGCAACACAAACATATTCACCTTCACGCTTTTCGTTGTTTAATGGACTTGCAAAAGGTCTTTCGGTGCCCTCTTTTCTTAAAATTTTAAATTGTTCAGGCGTTAAAATTTTTTCCCATTCTTGATCTGTTTTAATCATTTCTTTTAGAGCTGAAAATACAGAGGTTTGGCTAAAACCTATAAGGAGTAATGATTGTGCAATAATTTTTAAAAATGTTCTTTTGTTCATTTATGAATATTTTCTTTTATCAATAAATCCGATTAAATCACTTTGTTCTTTGGTCATTTTAGCATTCTTTAAAGCTGTATACATAGATTGTAAATCATCTAAAGTGTCTACATCGAAAAGTAAAAAATCGCTTTTCTTTAAATTATATAAATGTTTTGTAAAATCATTTAAAACTGTACTTGAAGAATAATTCACTCTTGTAAATTCAGCTTCTAAGTTTTTTAATTTAGTAGAAAAACAACAATACCCGCCATCTTTAGTGCCAATGATATAACTATCAAATTTAGATAGATAATTTACAGAGTCACTTAAATGTTTTGATGTGAGTTCTGGTATATCTGATCCAGATAAAACTATTCTATCCGCAAACGGTGCACAGATTTCATAAGCCTCGTGCATCGACTTACCAACGTTTTCTTCATCAATATCTAGAATACTAAATTTAGATAAGCCTAATTCTTCAATGTAATGCCTATTTGGACTGTTGTTAATAATAACGATTTTATTCCCATTTTTATCTAGAGATAAAATATTTGATTTTACAATGTTTAAACAATGAAGATTAAACTGATCAACTAGTCCTTGGTCTTTTAAAGTTTCTCTAAGTCTTGTTTTAGAATTTTTTGATTTTGGATCTTTCATAAAAAAACAAAAAATATTCTCAATTTTATTTTGTTTAAATTTTCTGGCCTGAGTTATTGTTTTAAATAATGTCTTAGTTGTTTGCCAAAATGAACTTTTTTCATATTTTCTAGCTGAGGTAATAATTTCTCTAGTAATTTCTCTAATTTCAATACCTAAAGCTTTTGCATCCCATACAAATTTATGGTCTTCACCTTCTTTTAAGCTTTCATCAAATCTACCAATTAAATTAAATAAATTTTTATGTATTAAAAAAGACTGATCTCCAAAGGGTAAATCGAAGTTCTTAGATCTAAAATTTGCACCCGATGCATTAATAGTATTTTTATTATTATCAAATGCGAGTTTAAAATAATTTAACTGTTTTTTTTGAACACGCTCTAAGTCTTCTCTTTGAATTTTATCAATCTGACTATCAATGTGTAAAAACCATAAATAATTATTCTCAGCCTTTAAGGCTCCAGCGTTTAATGATTTTCCTCGTGTTGAATTCGGAACTTTGACTAATTTATTAATATTTAAATTAATATCATTTAACGTATCAATAGATAATTCGTTATCAGCATCAATGGCTAAAATGATTTCATGGCCTGAAAATTTATCTTTTAATTTTTTTAATAATGAAAAATCTTTTTCATCTTTAGAAGCTATAACAATAATTGAAAATGTTTTATGTAGCGCCACTAAATTACCCTCTCAATAAACCAATATACACCAACAAGTGCAATTATTATTGAAAGTGTATTTGTAAAATATTTTTTATACCAAGGTTTTTCTTTTATCCAGTATGCAAAACCAAAGTAGCAACCCAAAATGACAAATAGCTGTCCTATCTCAACCCCAACATTAAATGAAATTAAACTCGTGATAAAATGAGCTTGTGACAAACCAATCTCACTTATAACACCAGCAAAACCAAGTCCGTGGAGCAGTCCAAAAACAAATACAACTATCGGTCTCCATAGTGAGATATTTTTTAAAAAAATATTCTCAATTGCAACATATGCAATGGACAAGGCAATAATAGGTTCGACAATCTGAGGTGAAATAGAGAGTATGTTTAGAACTCCTAAAAAAATTGTAATCGTATGAGCAAGCGTAAAAGCAGAAACCTGGATTAATAACGGTTTAAATTTTGGCGAAAATAAAAATAAACCAATTACAAATAAAATGTGA